>JBEBJQ010000082.1:0-18328 GCA_040079795.1 Methylococcales bacterium | reverse complement strand
AGGACGAAGCGGGGCTAGATTGATTCGCCGCGTGGCGAATCGATTTTTGTGACAGGGAGGTCCAAAAATCTTCCATGAGGCGCGCTGTGGCGCGCAGATATTCAATAACTTAATATTATGGCAAGATTAATGCTTTATGTATTTTAGGGGTTACTTAATACTCTTGTGAAAAACAACTACAATTTTAAAAAATACTGAAAATAGCTATGAAAACTGCAATTTTTTTCAGCCTTAGTCATATCTGCAACCTTAATGGCCAATACCGAAACCATTAATGCCCAAGACCTAACACTAAACTGGTAAAACAAATCAGTTCCAGCGCAGGAACAATAGGCGAACTTTACAGCTCCGCGCCATTTAATTTTAAAACTTGAAGGAAATAATAATGAAACCAATGAATTTTATTTATTCAACGTATCAGCGGGATTCTAAAATAAACCAGCTTAATGCAACTTTACACACTTTGATTTTAGGTATGGCATTAGCAGGTTGCGGCACCCAAGCATTAGCCGCCAGCAGCTATACTATTACGGATCTTAGTACTACACTTGGCGGCTTTACGCCCTTGAGGTTTAATGCCGATGGAAAACTATTAGGAACCACCAGAGTTGTTACCAGTACTTATCCAATCCCCGGCTATCCGACGGTTCTTCCCTACTACACGGACATTCCAAGGTTATACGATCCTGCCACAGGAATGGTAAATGATATTCAGGCTACCTTAGGTGGTGGTACTTTTGGTGCGCCAGCACAAATGAATGCCAGCGGACAAATCGTCGGCACGGCACAAATGCTGAGCGGTTACACTCCCGGTATCACCCAGCCAATAGGGTACAGTGGAAATGTTTTTGTCCTAAATGCAGATGGTTCCAGTATTGATCTGAGCCTCCCAACTTACAACCCAGTTTACTCAATCGCAGATCCTAACTATCAAATCGTAAGGACCATACCCACCGACGCCCGTGCAATAAATGATAGCGGTCAGGTACTTGTGGTCACGCATAATATCGGCCCGCTGAATCCCTATTACAACAACCAGTTTTACACTACCTTTATTGGCAGCACTCAAGGAGGCGGATTTAAATCAATCGGCTCATTGGGCAACGGCAACCCCATGACCAATGATTTCACGATCGGCTATGACATGAATACAAGCGGTCAGGTGGTTGGTACCAGCGCACCGACATTTGTTCTCGGGGTACAACATGAAACCAGCCGCGCTTTTATCTCCACACCTACTGGCCTGAAAGATTTAAATCAAACCAGCGGCATGCCAGCGCATAATCCCCTAACTTCTTGCGAACAAACAAGTGCGGCGCATGCCATCAGCGACGCTGGAATAGCGGTCGGTGACTATACCATTGCAATGTCAGCCGGTGTCAGAGGAAAAGGTTGTGGCTTTCCGCAACACCATCCAGTGGTTTGGGACACTAACCTCAACACCTATCGGGACGTTGCTACCCTCAATAAATTTGGGTCATTATCTGATGTTAATGCTAGCGGGCAAATCGTGGGGCATGAATCCACACCTGCTGGCAATAATGCTGTTATAGGGGATGCTGCACGTGGTGGGCTAACCGACCTAAATACCTTGGCAGTAGATTTGCCAGCAGGCTGGAAGCTTACCTCTGCCCGCAAACTGAGCACTACAGGAATGATACTGGCCGATGCAATAGATACGGCAACCGTTACACACACGGTACTTCTTAAGCCTTCAAGCCTGCCACCTCCAACGCCTGTTAACCTGCCTGCGGCGCCTTCTAGTCTTACTGGAATTACTATCTCCAGTACCCAAATTAACCTTATCTGGGCAGACAACGCGACTAACGAAACCGAACAATACCTGGAACGTTGCCAAGGTGCAAGCTGCACTAATTTTACCCAGATCGCTACCCTTGCAGCTAATATTACAAGTTATAACGATACTGCCTTGAACCCTGCAAGCTCATACAGCTATCGCTTACGGGCACACAACCTTACGGGCGACTCAACTTACTCTAATAGTGTTTCTATCAATACCTCTGCGGCTACAAACATAACCCCCGCAGCACCCAGCAATTTAATAAGCAATGCTAAAACGAATAAGCAAATCATTTTAACTTGGGTAGACAATGCGTCGAATGAATTGAACTACCTGATTGAACGCTGCAAAGGAAAAAACTGCACCAACTTCAGCCAAATAGCCTCTGTCGGTGCTAATATCACAATTTATGCAAATACTGGCTTAAGCCGCAATACCAGCTACAACTACCGTGTTAGGGCTGCTAATGCAAGCGGTAAATCCGCTTATAGCAATATCCTTAGCATCAAAACGTTACCTTAAATAAACATAACGTAAGCCCCAAGCTGGGGCTTACGTTATTAAAAATCCCCTTGATAAACTCTCAAGATATAATTTAAACCATGCCATAATTACCTATCGTTCGCTGCCCTTAAACTAAGCAACTAATTTCCGCCATTAATCTGGAATGTTCATGTCAGTAAATTCCCGCCCCAAAAAAATAGCCACTCCTGAACGCTATATCCGTTTTAAAGATATTTCCGTCAGTGAACGCATTTTAAATACGGTATTTTTACTCACACTTGGCTTAGGTTATATGGTGGCGTTAACGAATCTTTATTACACCCATCAAGGCCACGATGGCAAACCTGGCTTATCTATTGAAGATGTCATCATCAACTATCATGGCTCGGAGAATCAAACCCGTTTAGGTTCTGCAATTGTAGGCGTAATGGAACCTAACCTTAAATACAAAAGCGATAAGGAAGTCATTTTACGCTGGATACAAAACGGTGCGGATGAGCCGGAATATACTGAAAAGGTGGCTCCGATTCTAAACCGTGATTGCATTTTGTGCCATTCACCCGCTGCTAACCCTTCACTACCTGATTTGACCAATTACAAAGGTGCTGCGGAAGTTGCTCATAGTGGGGGTGTCACGTTGCCACGGCTCATAAGGGTTTCACATATCCATTTATTTGGCATTGCGTTTATTCTATTTTTTATCGGAAAGATTTTTTTGTTATGCGACATCAATGTCATCGTTAAACGCGTGGCAGTGGTTATTCCATTTGCCGCGATGCTTTTAGACGTAATATCCTGGTTTATTACCAAATCAATTCCTTCCTTTGCGTACGTGGTGGTTGCCAGCGGAGCTTTAATGGGACTTTCAATGGGGTTACAAATTATCATCAGTGTTTATCAAATGTGGTTTTACACAAATAAACAAGCTTAACTTACCGCTATTAACCTTGACTCTTTAACCAGATAAAACTGCAAAACCATAACCCCACCAGAACCGGTATTTAGTGATGGCAGCCCGCGCCATGAACATGTCCATGGTCAAGTTCGTCAGAAGTTGCATCGCGGACATCAACGACTTCAACATCGAAGTTTAAGGTTTCGCCTGCTAAGGGATGGTTGCCATCCAGCGTAACTTGGTCGCCATCAATCGCCACAATAGTGACTATGCCAGGACCATGGCTCACATCGGCATGAAATTGCATACCGATTTCCAGGTCATCAACGCCTTCGAACATTTCTTTCGCAACAATTTGGATCATGTCATCCATAATCTCACCATAGCCATCTTTCGGTGCAATCGATACCTTAAATTTATCCCCTGTGGCCTTTCCTTGCAGCGCATTTTCTAAACCAGCAATGATATTTCCCTGACCATGAAGATAAACCAGCGCCTCGCCATCAGAAGAGCTGTCTAACAACTCGCCCGCAGCGTTGGTTAGCGTGTAATGAATTGACACTGCCTTATCATTTGCAATTTGCATAAAAAACCTATTTTGATGAAATAAAAGCCGCTATGATAAAGCTAATAACCCATTTTCCAAACAATCTCTATAAAAAATAAACGCTAATAAACAATTGGAAGGCTCCGTGTCTTATAGCGGATATACCAAGACAATTATCCGGTTCAATGTAGCTAAATCAATTTTAAGATCATTGCTATTTAAAAAATTCTCCCTGATCTATGCGTAACTGCTCAATGCACTGGCTTGGGAAATTAAATACATTTTTAAATATCCGGTTCATGATAGCTAGGAGCTGCCTAAATTTGTAGGCTTCGTGATGGGAATCCCCTTTTTGTTCGGAATTCTGCCAACTTTGCTGATCGGAGATGCGCAACTCAACCCCTAAAGAATGTTGTTGCGTAGATTTTTCGATGTTATGACGATTGAGGTAAGTTAATGTCCCCGGAATAATAATTTTATGCGTATCTACAGTCCGGTGGATCGGTAAGGAAAAGGCTATTTTGCACTGAAATTTTCGATGCCCTTGAGAAGAATGTTGATTTTTAGCTGCATTAACGCTGAGTGCTTCGTAAAAAATTTTAGCATTTGCCACTAACGCCTCATAAGCTGGCAAAGCGGTATCGCCTTCGCTTTGAGCCAAGCTGAGCATTAAACGCTGAACAGCTTCCAGCATGCTCTCAGGATCGTCAAATAAGGTTTGTGTGATTGAACTGGAAGTGGTATTTTCTTGCAGGATGACACCCCGTTTTTGTAGGGCGTGGAATAATTTAAGCGTGTCATCCTTATCGCGCAATATAAAGGTAATAGCCAGAATGTCCCGGATATCGAAAGCTTCGCCTTCTAAATCCTTACCTAATTTGGTAAACATACTTTCGGGGCTTTTTAGGCGTGCTTTTATTTCTAAAATATTAACGCGCACACCATCACCACTATCAAAAATCAAATCACCATGCCCTGCATCAACAAACACAGATTCTTTGAGCTTATGAAAAAAGCTGGAAATTTTCACAAATCCTTGTTGAGCAGAGTCACTTGGCGGAATATGTTGTGGATTATCCCAGTCGTAGCAATACAAATCATGCAAACTTTGCTGTTGTGATCCCAAAAAAAGCCCTAATTGCGCAAAGTCATTTATATCCTGGCTGTCTTCCTCTATCGATTTAATTAAATGGGTTAGCTTCAATAAAGCGCAGGCTGTTTGTTGCCAGGCCATCGGCACTTGAGTTGGGGAATCCTTATAACCCATAAAAACATCCGGATATTTTTGGGAAGCTGCCATTAAAAACAAATGGCGTGGATCTGCTTCAACAAGCTGTGTAAATTCCGGATCGGTCAAAATCACTTCAATTTTGCTGAGCGCCTCCAGGCACATCTGATAATGCTTAGCATTAATCGAATTCAGGGCAAACAATTGTTCTAAGTGATTTTTAACAAAAGGGTAAACCCAGTGCAGAAAATATTTGAAGGCTTGTTGATAGTAAATGCTGGCGCGCATTTTTTCGCTGGCAGGCAAATCACCATTAGCCGTGACATCAAACCCGCGGTTAACCATCATTTTAGACGTCTGCTTTAGGGCAGTAGGGTAATCTTTGGCCACTAATAAAAGATAAGGTCTTAGCTCAATCCGATCTAAAATTGAGCCGAAAATTTCATGATGCAATTCATGATTTGACATGTGTAGTCCCAGGCGCAGTTATTTAAGGTAGATGTCAATAATCGCTAAATTAACAGATTTTGCGGGTTGATTGGCAGCTATTTGTTCAACGGACTAATGCAGTTGCTGAAGTTCTAACCTACGCAGCTTGGGTGCTAATTTTGCCGTCGCAGCAACCACCGTTAGGGTCATTAGTCCGCCGAACAACACCGACGGCACCAGGCCCATTAAGCGCGCCGCAACACCCGATTCAAAAGCGCCCAGTTCATTGGATGAACCAATAAAAATACCATTGATAGCAGAAACCCTGCCACGCATGGCATCGGGTGTCGCCAGTTGCAGAATAGTCGTGCGTAACACAACTGACACGCCATCACAAACACCTGAAAGCAGCAATAGCACACCTGCGACCCAAAAGTTTGTAGTTAAGGCAAAACCGATAATACAACAGCCGAATCCTGCTACCGCACTTAACAGCCAACGTCCGGCATGCAAATTAATCGGATAGCGGGTAATAAACAGCCCGGTAGCCACCGCACCAATTGCTGGTGCAGCACGAAGAATCCCCAGTCCTTCTGGGCCATAATGAAAAACCTCGTGAATAAATGCTGGTAACATGGACACTGCCCCACCAAACAGCACGGCGAACATATCCAGGGACTGCGCACCAAAGATGATCTGATTGCTGAACACAAAACGCAGACCTTCGGCGATGCTGGTAAAAATGGGTGCACTTGCCGCTGGCGGTGGTTCTTTGATCCGCAGGGACAGCAAGGCGATTGCAGCTGCAAAGCAAAGGCCAGTTGCAACACTATAACCAACCGTTTTGCCTGCCCAACCTACCAAAATACCACCCAACGCAGGCCCGATGACCAATCCAAACTGAAACACCGAACTACCGAATCCGGAAGCCTGGGCATATTGATCACGCGGCAAAATAAAGGCAAAGAGTGCACTATACGAAGGCCCGATAAATGCCCTGGCCACTCCAGTAAAGGCGATAGCACTGTATATCCACAAAACCGGATTGCCGCCTACCCAGCCTGTTGAGACGGCAACCAGCACCAGCGCATTAAACAACAGCAGCAGACAGGCAATCACCCCAAACATCCGGCGGGAGTGATGATCTACCGCATAGCCTGCAAATAGCGCGCAGCAGAAATAGGGAATCACCTCGGCCAGTCCTATCAAACCTAGGGAAAGCGTATCATGGGTCAGTTCGAAGATATGCCAGCCCACAACAGTCGCCAGCATTTGGTAGGCGAGGACGATTAAGGCGCGAAATAATAGTAGCTTGATAAAATTGGGGTTACGAAAAAATAGCATGAATACCCGCAGATAAAAAAGGGCTTGCCTGCTTAAATAAGCAACAAGTCAAAATAAGTACTTAGTTTACATAAAAATGCCTTATATTGATTAAGCTCAAATGTAGGATTGAAAATTTTTTGATAAATTAGGCATCAGATAGGTATTTTTTCCAAAGGCTAAGGCACTTTGTGGAAAGTCCTATAAACTAAGCAGTAGCGTTACCCTTTAATATCCAAATACCAAAAAGTTTTTCGCCCATCTTAATTATCCCTTAGCACTAACCCAGCACCGATCAAGAGGAAATACGAAATGATGAGCAGCTCCCCTAAAAAAACTGAAAAGGTAGTTAATAGAAACGAAAAATAATTCGTTAAATATGTTCAACACAAAGTTCTTCTGGATTTATAGTTTGGCACTTCTAGCTTGGGTTGCAGTGGCCTCGCTCACCGCAGGTCTGGTTTATAAGCTGGTGCTGCATGAAGCTAAGGCTGCATTTAATCAGCGGATTGTGCAATTGCACGAAAGTATTGAGCTGATCGCCCGGGATAATGATGCAGTTCTCGAAGGCTTTACGGCATTTCTAAGCGCCATTGAATACGCCGATAGGGGCAGTGCATCCCGTTATACGCGACAAATTCTTGACCGCTATGCGCATGTAAATACCCTTGGTGTCGCACTTGTCGTAAAACAACAGGAGTTAAAAGCTTTTATTGCCAGACAAAAACACACCTGGTTTCCTCAATTCACGGTTAAACCCTTCCGGTACAGGGATAATCGTAGCAGCGAGCAGGCTTTTGAAAAAAAACCAATCTACTACCCCATTATTTTTACTGAACCAATGTCACCCAGCACCGAGGGGCTCATTGGCGCAGACATGGACTCGACATCTTTTTTAAGCGACGCCCTAAACCAGTCAGTGAAATTACGGTCTGCTGCGGCTACGATCCCGTTCAACCTGCTCGAAGGCGCACGGGGATACATCTTATTTCACCCTGTCCCTGATCCGCCGAGTGAACAACATTTCGAACGAAAACAAGCGTTGGCGCTATTATTAGTCAATAGTGATACGCTTCAAAAAAAACTCGCTTATTTGGCCGAAAACCTTGAATTCCATCTTTACTACCCTGATTATTCGAGCAATAAATCCGAAGGATCATTGTTGCACATTGCAGCATCCATACCTGACAAATTGGAAGCGCGGCTATTTCCCAAACTAATTGCCGAAAGAAAGCTCATTAGTAAAAGTCAACCGTTCGCATTAAAGGTGGAAAAACAACTGGGGTGGGCCGATTTTAATTTACCACTTGTAAGTGCAACAGCTTGTGTGGCTATCTTACTCTTAGTGCTTTTGGTATTTGCTTTGAATGCTTACTTCCACCAGGAAGAAAAGAGAAATAAGTCGATAAATCATTTACTGCATCTGGCAACGCATGATGCCTTAACAGGGCTGCCCAATAGAACCCTCTTGTCAGACCGGTTTAGCCAGGCCTGCTCACGGACCCAGCGCCGGGACATGACTTTTTCAATTATGTTTCTCGATCTAAACGGATTTAAAAATGTGAACGACACTTATGGCCACGAAGCTGGCGATCAATTACTTAAAGCAATGGGCAATATACTCAAGGAATGTATCAGGGAAGAAGATACGGTGAGTAGAATTAGCGGCGATGAGTTCGTTATTTTGCTAGAAGATATGAATTATGAAAATGCCCAACGGGTTGCCAAGAAGATTCAAAGAAAATTGACCCAACCGATAATAATCGAAGGCAATAAACACTTTGTGAGTATCAGTTTAGGCATTGCAGTTTATCCCGATGAGGGCACGGAAATGAACGAGTTACTCAGAATAGCGGATGCAAAAATGTACGAGGCAAAAGAGCAAAGCAAAACACGATAAGGGACTACCGAGGGTGTCCTGAATTTTGCGTAAACGGTGTTTAATTGCTCATTGTTACATTCTTCTTCCAAATTGAATAGTAAACCTATTTAAAGCGGGTTTCCATTCCCGTAGTGGCGTAGTCCATTTTTTACTGATGTTGATTAGGGCTAAATAAAATAATTTCATAACGGCCTCATCATTTGGGAACGAACCCCGGTTTTTAGTGGCTTTACGTAAGCCCATATTGACTGATCCAATAGCATTAGTGGTATAAATAATGCGTCTGGTTTCATGCGGATAACCGAAAAAAGGGATAATACAGCCCCTGTTGTTGCGCCATGACTGGGCGATGGGTGGATAAGCTGAGTTCCACTTGGTTTCGAATTCAGTGAGATAGCGCTCCGCGACCCCTCAACCGTAGCTGCACTGTAAATGAGCTTTAAATCCGCGGCGACTTGTCCGCGTTTATTCCAGCCAACATAGTTCAAGCTATTACGCGCCCTATGCACAATACACAATTGCACTGTGGCTTTGGGATAGGCTGTTTCGATAGCTTCAGGAAATCCCTTTAAGCCATCAACACAGGCAATGAAAATATCCTATACCCTGCGGTTTTTGAATTCAGTCGGCATATTTAAACACCAAGATTCTTATACCGCCAAAATGATTTCAGATACCGCAATTAGAAGCGCCAAAGCTGTCAATGCGTAAGTCCTATATGCATATACTCGACTATTAGTTTTTTAGGCTAAAACCTCCCGCACCCGGTTAGGAAAATCCGACATTATTCCGTTAACCCCTGCGTCAAGTAGCTGGCGCATATCAACTGTACGGTTACATGTCCAAACATTAACCGCCAAACCATTCTGCCGTAACATACTCAATCCGGTCAAATCCAGGTTACGGACGCCCGTTTCCGCATTTTCACGATAACAGCCAGGATGATAGGCGTCAGCATCCAAAGCCCGACAATAGCCGATCGGATCATCCAACGCTTCACCAGTCAAAACGCCAACCGCAATGTCTTGGTTCAAATGACGCACGCGCCGTAACTGCTCATGCTCAAACGCTGAAATGATCACCTGTTGTTCCATACCAATTGCTTTTACCAGATTGACGACCGCATCTGGCAGGGTTGTATCAAACGCCTGTTGGGTTTTGAGTTCAATATTCACCAGCATGTGCATGCTTTGGGCAAGTTCTAATGCCTGGCTTAAGGTCGGCAGACCGACAGCACCCGATTGATAATAGGTAATATCTTCAGGGCTGACAAATTGGGCTATTTCTGCATCCGTCAAGGTTTGCAGGAACTCCTGCCGTTGCCCGGCGGGTAGCAACAATTGTTGAATATACCAGCTACCTGCGTCCAGTTGGCTTAATTGCGCATAGGTAAAATTGGCGAGTTCATAATTGTTAAGCTCTGGAAATTTAGATTGAACGTCCGTACAGCGGCTTAAAGATTCGTCATGATGCACGATTAGCTCGCCATCCTTGGACAGCCGCACGTCCAATTCAAACATCCCACAACCAAACTGTTTGGCTTTTGCAAAGGCTGCTAAGGTGTTTTCCGGCGCAAATGCCCGTGCTCCGCGATGGGCAATGTTTAAAACTGCACTGGCAGGCGTATTTTTTAAACGCCCTGCTGGTAAATTTGACATCGTTTTTATCCTCAATCCATCACACATTAACTCTTTGTTAAGTGTAACAACTTTTAGATTCAAAATAACTGGTCTATATTTGATAGTACAATAACAGGTATTCGTTATGCGTATTATTTACAACCAGCCAACCTTTAAAAGAGTTACCGATGCACAATTCAAATGGATTTTTCCTTCAATTCATCCGCTTAGCAGGCCCCTTCTGGAATTCTGAGCATAAAACCCGCATTCGTAGACAATCTATTGCATTAATTACCCTTACCATCCTGCAAATTGTTCTGGCTGTGGTTATCACTGAGTGGAATGCCGCGCTGTTTAATGCCCTTGAAAAACGTTCGATGTCAGGATTATTCACCCAAATAGCGTTACTCATTTTGATTTTTATAGCCAATATGGCAGTAACGTCCAGCCATATGGTCATTAAACGGCGTCTGCAAATTGGTTGGCGCGGTTGGTTAACCAACCGCGTCACGGGTCAATGGATGAACAAAGGCCGTCACTATCAAGTAACCCACATCCACACCGCAGAGCATGACAACCCGGACGGACGCATAGCAGAAGATATAGCGGTTGCCACAGAAAATGCCATCGCGCTCTGCCACTCACTGTTTTACAGTTTACTTATGTTATTCAGCTTTACCGAAATACTCTGGACGCTTTCAGGCACAGTAACCCTGAATCTAGGCGGCGCTGATATACCTATTTTGGGGCATCTGGTCTGGATTGCCATTCTTTATGCGCTAACAGCTTCAAGTTTGGGTTGGTGGATCGGGCGACCATTAACCTTAGCCACCAACGCAAAACAAAGTGCAGAAGCCAATTACCGCTTTGGCCTCGTAAAAGCACGGGAAAACGCCCAAGCCATTGCTTTCATCCACGGCGAACATAATGAAAGAAAGCGCTTAACCGGGCTTTTTCGGGATATTGTCAGCACTTTTGGTCTGCAAACGCATGCCTGGAAAAATATCATGCTGTTTACCTCGGGCTATTCCATATTATCAATGGCATTTCCCATTCTATTATCTGCCCCCCGGTATATTTTAGGCAGCATTACCCTCGGTGCCTTAATGCAATCAGCACAAGCTTTTCAGCAACTAACCTCCGCCCTGTCCTGGCCGGTGGATAACATGGCGGGGGTCGCACAATGGCGAGCATCGGTGGAGCGGGTATTGAGTTTGGTGCAGGCATTAGATGATTTAGAACAGGAAATTGCCCGTCCCGGTCTGGATCACATTCAAATTGAAAAAGGCGAGTTTTCAGTTTTAAGTTTTCAAAATTTATGTATTCGTAAACATAATGGCGAAGTAATTGCCGAAGGCATTAATGCCGATATCCAGTTGGGTGAGCGCGTACTTATTCTTGGTGATGTTGCAAACGGCGCCAAACTATTTAAAACCATCGCGGGTCTTTGGCCTTGGGGAAGCGGGCGTATCAGCCTGCCGGATGGTGACCCCATGTTCTTTATGCCCCCCTTACCCTATCTGCCGGATGGCACATTGCGTAACGCTATCTGCTATCCAACGTCCGCCAAAAAATTTGATCAAACCCTGTTAGAGCAGTACCTTCAACGTGTCGGACTAAAAGAATTGATCCCACAACTGGATCATACCGATAGCTGGGAGAAAGCCCTATCACGTGAACAGCAACAGCGTTTGGGATTTGTCCGCTTACTGTTAAATCGTCCCAAATGGATCTTACTACAGGAGTCCTTTGACTCCCTAGATACGGTTGGAGAAGACCAGATGATCCATATGATTTTTGAAGAACTACCCAACGCCGGCGTGCTTACCGTGACTAATCATTGCACCCCGAATGGCAAATGTGCCAATGCCCATCAGCGACAATTAGCTGTTTGATTGATATTGGTATAAGATTTGTCGTATTGCTTTTTTCTGAAAATACAGAAATTGAGTAATATGTATATAGATTAGGCGTAAAGATTGCCGCAAACAACATAAGACCGTCCGTATAAGCAGTAATAATTTTATGTTTACCTATTGAGAAAAGTATTATGAATCCACACCCGTTTATTGTATCCGCCTCGTACAGCGTCACGAATAAATATAAAGTGTATGAAAAAATTTTTCTTGCTCTAGGTTCTGTTGGCATTTTACCCCAACCATAAAAGCACTGAGAGAAATGACAGCATCCCCATGTAATTAATTGCTTTTTTCTCATAATGCGTGGCAATTCTGCGGTAATATTTAAGTTTGCCGAACAGGCGTTCGACCACATATCGCCCTTTAATAGAGCCAAAAAGCACATGCAATCCCTTCAATCTGGTTTGATTAGCTATTTAGCTTTAGCTAAGGGATGCGTACGCTGAAAATCGTGGAAACGTAGCGTGAGCGAAGTGAAGATTTTTAGCCTTTGGTAGGCGCAGGTCAGTTTGAGTTTTCCAAGACTAATGCGGTTTAGCATGAGTCTTGGAAATAAGCAATCTGTTTCCCGAATGAGCTGTAGAGTCGATTGTAGCGATCCCCTTGCCGGGTCTCGGGCGATACTGGTACAGGAGACGGTCAAAGCCGCCGGAGGCATAAAGCCTGTCGCCGTCGTTTTTGCCGCTTGATTGGGCTGGGATGCCCAAAACAAGCCATCGCAAAATAGCGACACTATCGTTGCATTTCAACCTTGAAACCGCCCAATTGGTTTAGAGAATAACCCAGCCCTTTAGACAAACAACCAGGAAAAGACTATGCATGCAAACTACACAAATAAAGCCGGCAAAAAAGTTCGCGGCGTTAATCTCGGCGGCTGGCTGGTGTTAGAGAAATGGATGACGCCCAGTGTATTTGAAGGGCTTAATGCAAATGACGAAACCACCTATTGCGCTGAATTGGGTGCCGATGCCGAACCGCGGCTAAAACAGCACTGGAATACCTTTATTACCCGCGATGATTTTGCCTGGATAGCCAATACCGGTTTAAATGCCGTGCGTATTCCGTTGGGACACTGGATTTTCGGATCAGACTACCCATACCATACAAGCTATGGCGAACAACAGCACCCCTTCGTGCTAGGGGGTATCGAGATACTGGATCGCGCTTTTGAGTGGGCGGAAGAATTCGGCTTACTGATCTTGCTGGATCTGCATGCGGCACCCGGCTGTCAAAATGGCTTTGATAACGGCGGTATTAAAGATGTGTGTGAATGGCACACCCAACCCGATTACCTTGAACATTCGCTTAGCGTACTGGAACGTTTGGCCGAACGTTACCATCAACGCCCTGCCCTGCATGCCATCGAAGTGTTAAATGAACCCCGTTGGGACATAGACACAAAGCTATTGAAGCAATACACCACGGAAGGCTATCAACGCATCCGCAAGTATTGTCAAGCCGAGCAGGTAGCTGTAGTTTTCCACGATGGTTTCCGCTCATTCCAGGAATATACAGGCTTTCTTACCCGTCCGGATTTTAATAATGTCGTTTTTGATATTCACCGTTACCAATGCTTTGAACGTAAAGACATTGATAGCGATATTTATAAGCATATCGAAAAATCGGTGGTTGAATGGAAAAATGAGGCGGATGCGATTATTAACGAACTAAAACAATGGACGTATGTCGGCGAATGGAGTTTAGGGCTTGATTTAAAAGTGGTATCGCTATGGGCAGAAGGCCACTTCAATCACGCCTTGCAGGAAATGGACGACTTCCAAATGGACGTTGCCTATAGAGGCTATGCGGCAGCGCAACTGGCTACCTTTGAAAAATATTTGGGGTGGTTCTTTTGGAGCTATAAAACCGAAACCACTCCGGCGTGGTGTTTTAGAGAGTGCGTAAAGCGCGGCTGGTTGCCTGATCAGTTTAACTAAAAATAACCGTCAAATTTAGGTGCGATCGGTTCGCACCTAAGGCTTAATGAAGGCTGTTATTAATCGAGATAGCCCAATGTCTTTAAACCTGCCCCGCATTGTGCCGGATTCTGGAATTGAAGCGTCTGAATACCCAAAGTTGCCGCGGCCGACAGATTAACCGCCATATCATCAATGAACAATGTAGCGCCAGGATCTAAAGCATATTTACCTAAAATATATTCAAAAGTCGCTGGTTCTGGCTTGCACAGTTGCACCCGGCAGGAGACGACCACACCGTTAAACACTGGCCAAAAGTCATAGGTTTTTTCCAAATAATCTATAAACTCACGGTGCATATTCGACAAACAATACAGTGAGTGGCCTTGCGCTTTTAAGCGATACAGCATAGCAACGGTTCCAGGCATGGCTACCAAAGCAGCTGGAACACTGTTTAGCAGTCCCGCAATTTCGGCTTCGGTTACGCCAATACGCTGCGCTGCACGTTCAATGGCAGTCTGTCTGGGCAATGTTCCCCGATCCAGTTCAATCCAGTCCGCATGACCAACAAACTGAGACTTCACCCTAGATTGAAGTACAGGGTCGGTAAAGTGTTGGGCTATAAGTTTGTCTGGCTCCCAAGTTACGACAACACCACCCAGATCAAAAATAAAATTCAAAAAACGACTCCGGGCTAATTCGGGCTAAATCAACACGAATGCGTAAACTTATTTTTTGGTCATGAAAAAATAAATATGGTTACATTCTAAAGTCATATTAGGGCCATTTTTTTCAATTGCCGTACAAAGATCAAACTTGGAACGGCCAGGTGAATTTTGTTTGTTCAATTTTCCGTCTTCAATGGAATATTTAATGACCGCCCGAAACTCAGAGATTCTCGCATGCTTATTGGTATCTGTTGAAACCCCTTCCATAGTGCCGTCATCTCGAAAAGTCCAAACTGAGGACAAGTCTTTTGAATCCGTGCCATCCGCATTAATAGACTCCCTATTAATTTTCCAAGTCCCCACAATATCTGCTTGGGTTAATTTAACCTCGGCCAATGCGGTAACCGAAGCAGTCATTGTTAGAGCCAATAGTAGTGTTTTAAGAAACATAAGCGTGTGCCTTTTATTGTTATTAAGAGTATGAAATGCAGACTATAACATAATGATCGTATGGTTTTTAATCTAACGCTTCAAAGCGCGTTCGAGCAGCCAGTTTTAAAATGTCGGATAAATTACAACAGCGCGAAAACTAAGCTTCATCACTGCTAAAAAAAGCCTCCACATCGGCTATATCACGGCTACGCTTCATTGCTGGCACACTGTCCAAAAATAATTGCCCATAAGCACGCTTTAACAATCTTGGATCGCAAACCATCAAGACACCGCGGTCGTTTACATCCCGAATCAATCGCCCAACGCCCTGCTTTAAGGCAATAACTGCTGCGGGTAATTGATATTCAAAAAACGGGTTACGTCCCTGTTGCTCCATCGCATTTAAACGCGCTTTTAACACCGGATCACCGGGGGAAGCGAACGGCAATTTATCAATAATTACACAGGATAAGGCTTCACCGCGGACATCAATGCCTTCCCAAAAACTGGACGTGCCCAGTAAAATCGCATTGCCTTGTTGTTTAAACTTTTCCAGCAATAAGGTTTTAGGGTGGCTACCTTGAATCAACAGCGGATACTTAATTTTATGCGCTAAAATTTCCGCTGCCTGTTTCAAGGCGCGATGGCTGGTAAATAAAAAAAACGCCCTGCCCCGGCTGGCGTTTAATACCGGTAAAGCAAAGTCAACGATTTTGGCGGTAAAATCCGCATCAGACGGCTGAGGCAACCCTTTAGGATGATAAAACAAACATTGACTGGCATAATCAAACGGACTCCCCCAACTGTTACACGTTGCCTCTATGCCTAAGTTTTTAGAAAAATGCTCAAACTTATTCGCCACACTTAACGTAGCCGATGTAAATATCCAGGTCGCCTTATGCTGCTGCATAAACGCCTGAAATTCCGCCGCAATATCCAGCGGGGTGCGGCTTAAAGTAAAAGTTTGCTTATAAGTTTCGTACCAGCGTATCCATTGGCCCTTTTTATCGTCCATCACGCTTTGCAATTGTTGCGATAATTCCTCAGCCCGCTTAAAACAAGACTCCAAACCTTTGGTTTTAACAGAAGCCGGTAGCAACTCTGCCGTTAAACGCCGCAATTGTGTGGCAACATCCCCCAACGCCGCCAGTATTTTGGGATTATTTTCAATATCGCGCCATTCGCCGCGCCGGATTTCAGTGCCAAACGCCAGACGCAGATTTTTAACCTCAAACTGCAAATCTTCGGCGGCGGAACGTAATTCAGGAATATCGGTAGCATCAGTAAAATATTCCGCCAAGGCATCATTGGCTAAATCATTCAGTTGTTTGGCGCTTAAATTAACCCCTAAAAAAGTGGACGCAGTGTCGGCGAGTTGATGCGCTTCATCAATAATCACCACTTCCGCATCCGGCAACAATTCCCCAAAACCGTTGTCACGTATCGACCAATCGGCGCACAACAAATGATGGTTCACTACCAACACTTCCGCTTCCTGGGCTTTTTTACGTGCCTTCACCAAATAACACTCGGCATAATCGGGGCACTCCTGCCCCAAACAATTATCTACGCTTGACGTTGCCTGAAACCAGATCGGATTGGACTCTGTCACCTCAGCCATTTCCGAAATTTCGCCGCTTTTAGTCCGTTTAGACCAGGAACTGATTTTCGCCAAAGCGTCGGCATCGGCTTTCTCAAAACCTTGCGCGGTAGCGAGTGATTGTTTCAGGCGATAAATACACAAATAATTACTGCGACCTTTTAATAAAGCGGCGATCAAGGGTTTTTTTAACGCCTTCCGAATAACTGGTAAATCTTTATTAAACAATTGATCTTGCAAATTTTTAGTACCGGTCGACACAATCACTTTCTTACCAGACAAAATCGCCGGCACTAAATAAGCAAAAGTCTTGCCGGTTCCCGTGCCGGCCTCAGCTATAAAGTTTTGTTCAGTAGCAATCGCCTTTTGAATGGCCAGCGCCATTTCAACTTGCGCCGGACGCGGGAGATAGCCTTCAACAACTTGCGATAAGTCGCCATCTTGGCTGAAAAAAGCGGTGAGTTCTTTCACGAATAATAACGAAGTAGGAGGTTTATGGTGTTGTTGAAAAAATCAAAAGTTGGCCGCAAAGACCCATTTCGGTATTCCGCTAGATTTTTAAAGGCACAGGCACATCTAAGCTTGTCATCCGATTGGGCGCAACGGCACTTGTGCCCAAGCTTCCGCTTTTTACTGCGGTAGTTTACACGCTTTTAGCGTGTTGCCAAAAATACGCTTATTTGTGCGGCGGAACGATTACTTGTGCCGCCAGATGCGCAGAGCCGCAACACCATGTTTTTTCTGATACCATTCGTCCTCACCGCAAACCTTAAGGGTTGAATTTTTCAACAAAGCCACTTAGCGTATTACCCATCAAAGTAATCCAGCCTCCAGCCCCTTAAACACCGCCTGTACCCGATCCCTTACACCCAGTTTAGATAAAATATTAGACACATGGTTTTTTACCGTTCCCTCGGTTGTGCCGAGTGCTTTGGCGATTTCGAGATTATTGTAGCCACCTGCCATTAACGCCAACACTTCCAGCTCACGGCGAGTTAAAGGGCTGGGGGGTCAAAACTGTCGAAGGTTTGGACAATGTTTTTAATGCCCTCCAGCGTCCGTTCGGTCAGCGCAGGACGAAAACTACTCTCCCCCATCATCACCCGACGGATTGCATCGGCCAGCCGTTCTAGGGAAACATCTTTCAGCAAAAAACCTTTGGCGCCCGCGCGCATCCCTTGCAGCAATGCTGAGTCATCGTTGAAGGTGGTCAATAAAATTGTTGGCGGCAGGGCATTCTGACTGTGCAATTTTTCCAACACTTGCAGTCCAGAAAGTTTAGGCAGGCGCACATCTAACAGCACCACATCCGGATTGACTGCGGTAATTACCTGTACGGCTTCCTCACCATCACTTGCTTCTGCTACCACCACAATATCTGCCGTGAACTCCAACAGGCCGCGAATGCCGCTACGGATTAAAGCATGGCCATCGACGATCACCACCCGAATCATGGCATTAAACTGGAGTTATAAATAAATCTGGTGTATGCCGAAGTTGAATTAGGTGGCGTATCCTGCTGAAATTTAGATTTAGCAGATCGAAAATAACAGCTCATTTAGGAG
>JBEBJQ010000012.1:0-77666 GCA_040079795.1 Methylococcales bacterium | reverse complement strand
TTTGCTGTAAGCGGCTGCCAATTAAAAAGAGTCCCGCAAATATTATGCAAAAGAGGAGCGTGTTGTATATGTGCTTCTTCATGACTGTCTCCGTTCGGTTTGTGGTGTTAACGGTTTTAAATAACCAACCTGTTTACTAGATTAAGTCTAGCCCATGATTGTGTAATTTGCTTTTTTGCGGTTATTGTTTACCAAAGTACCTGAAATATTCTGAGTTTGGGTTGAGAACAATGACATCATCTTTATTTTTAAAGGTCTTTTTATAAGAACCTAAGCTACGATACAGTGCAAAAAATTCAGGATCTTTGTCATAGCCACTGGCATAAATTTCTGCTGCTTTCGCATCCCCTTCCCCCCTTATTTTCTCTGCATCACGATAAGCTTCTGAAAGCAAAACGGAGTGTTGTTTATCGGCATCAGCACGAATTCTTTCAGCAGCCTCGGCACCTTCAGAACGAAATTCACGCGCCACGCGGTCTCTTTCAGCATCCATGCGTCGATACACGGAGGTACTGACCTCTTTTGGCAAATCAATCCGTTTAATTCGAATATCGACAATTTTTATACCCAACTCATCGGCAAGCCGCGCGGCGTTTTTTATTAAAATGGTACGCATTTCCAATCGATCTTCTGCAATCAAATCTTTAATCGTACGCTTGCTAAATTCGCTACGCATGTTGTCTTTAATAATCTGTTCCAACCGCAGATTGGCTTGAAACATATCACCGCCCACTGCTGTGTAATACCGCTTAACGTCCCCTACCTGCCATTTCACATAAGAGTCGACAATAACGTTTTTCTTTTCAGAAGTTAAGAAACGCTCAGGCTTGGAATCCAGCGTTAAAATTTTGTTATTAAACTTTTTAATGTTATTGATGAATGGGACTTGAAAATGTAAGCCAGGTTCAAAATCAGTACGGATAATTTCGCCCAATTTAAATTTAATCGCTTTTTCAGATTCCTGTACGGTGAAAATTGAGAGATAACCCACCAGCAATAAGGCACCTAAAGCAGTACCGGTTTTAGTTTGCGTTAACATTAGTTTCTCCCCCGTTCAGCACGTTTAAATTTGGGTTCTATTTGGTCGACTTGCTCGATTTTGTTACTCAATACCGGCTTATTGTTTAGCGCTGCGGTATCGGCATTTTTAGGCCGATCACCCAACATTTTATCTATCGGTAAATACATCATATTGTTGCTTTGCGGGCTATCCAGCATAACCACATTACTATCGCCTAATACCGACTCCATGGTTTCTATCAGTAGACGTTTGCGAGTTACTGCGGGTGATTTTTTATATTCACTGTACATTTGATTAAAACGGCTAATATCCCCAGTTGCAGTAGCGATCACATTTTCTTTGTAAGCTTGGGCTTCCTGAATTTTTCTTGCAGCACCGCCCCGGGCACTGGGTACAATTTCATTAGCGTAGGCTTCCGCTTCATTAATCAGCCGCTGTTTATCTTCCCTCGCTTTAATAGCATCTTCAAAAGCCGCCTGAACTTGTTCGGGCGGCTGGGCATCTTGCAAATTAACGCTGGTCACTACTATGCCCGAATCATAACTATCCATAATTTTCTGAATTTGCTCCTGAATTTGCGCAACAATCGCACTACGACCTTCAGTCAGCACATAATCCATGCGATTTTTACCGATCACGGCACGTTCTGCACTTTGTGTCGCTTCCTTTAAAGACGCCAGTTGATCTTCAACTTTAAATAAATAATTTTTCGCATCTTTAATTTGATATTGGACTGCCAGTTTTATATCAACAATGTTTTCATCTTCCGTGAGCATCAACGATTCACCCAAAATAGAACCCGCGCCCCGTTCACTAGCAGAGCTATAACCGACTTCTATGTATCGTTGATTGGCAACATTGACTACCGATGCGCTTTCAATCGGATAAGGCAAATGCCAGTGAGGACCGGGGGCAGTAGTTTCCAGATAAGCTCCAAAGCGTTTTACGACGCCTCTATTACCTTCATCGATAATGTAGATGCCACTGACACCCCATAAAAATAGCAACCCTGCCCCTGAATATTTCAGAAACGTTTTTGGATCAATTTTCGAGGTTACATTTTGGTAGTAGTCGTGTAACCCATCGAAATTATTTTTTAAAAACTGCTCAACTGCATTAAATTTTGACTCTGAACCATCAGCATCTTGAGCTTGTTTATTGTGCTTTTTACCGTACATATATCCCTCCGATTTTAAAAATCTTAGTTTGAATAAGTATTAATTTTCCATCTTTCACTAAAAGGAGGGGGTCAATATTTACTTAATCAATTTATAAAAATGTAATCAACAGTCCAGATAAAACCAAAACAGCCACTACATTCTTAACGCTTTTGTCGAACTGTTATAAGCTTTGCTAAAAAAATTTTGCTCTGCACTGCATTTAAATTTAACACCCGTGTTTATAAAAAATTAACCAGTTCTGATCCAAATTGTTGTTTTAATTTTTTTATTGCCGTAACTTGTATCTGCCGTACGCGCTCACGGGTTAAGTTCAGCTCGTGGCCGATCTCTTCCAAGGTCATTTCATTAGCTGAATTAATCCCAAAACGACAACAGATCACCTTGGCTTCTTTATCTGAAAGTCCTTTTACGGCATTCTGAACTGCTTGCGACAACTCCCGTTCAGCAATTTTGTTTAACGGCTCGTTAAATACTTGTTGTTCAAGGAAGTCTGCTAAAGTCATCGCATTTTCATCATCACCTACCGGTGTATCAAGAGAGGTTGCAGTCTGCGCAATACGAATCAAGGTATTGATTTCTGTTTCGGAAAGTTCAGTTTGTTGGGCAAGTTCTGCCACCGACATGTCCCGCCCGGTTTTGAGATAAAACGTATCTTTGGCACGATAGATCCTACTGATGTTTGCCATTTGCCCAAAAGGCAAACGAACTACCCGTTCATTACGCGTCAGCGAACGTGAAATACCTTGTCTGATCCAATAAACCGCATAAGTAGAAAATTTAAACCCTCGCCGGTAATCGAAGCGATCGACTGCTTTTAGTAAACCGCTTTGGCCTTCCTGTACCAGATCGTTAAAGTCTAAAAACCCCCCCTTGTATTGGTTAGCCAGATATAAAACTAACCGGTTATTAGCTTGGGCAAGTTTTTGACGCGCACCAAGCCACTGCTCTTCGGTACCGATTAAATGCAGCAACGAGGAATTAAGTTTATTGTCAGGGGGTAATAAAAAATCTGTCAATGAAGGATTAACACCACGCCCCAAACCTAATTGCTTTAGCTCATTAAGCAATTTACTTTGGTTAATATTCACTAATTTCTGCATCCTTTTCAAAACCGCTGCTTGGGTTGCAGAACTCAGTTCTGCATTATCCGTGTTTTGATTGATGACTAAAAAATAGGCATACGTTACGAGGGTGGATAGGGATTTTAATTGTTCAGCAGTGAATGGGAAGCTGTTTAGAGCTTTAGAAAGCTGCGCTTTCGCTTGTAAATATTGATTGCTGGTTAATCCAAAGTGCGCATTCGCTAAAGCAGTTTGGTAATCCTCGGACAGAGCCATGATGTACTCATCTGCATTAGGCGCATCGTTATCAAGTAAAGCATCAGCTTCACTGTAACACTCTTGTCCATGTTTATTTAACAACCAGAGAGCGGTCAGTGGTATTTCAGATAATCTGGTTTTAAGTTCGTTACGATGCTTTGAGATGTCTCTGGCCAAGAGAATATTTTGATGCTCAGGACCCTCAAACAATTTAGCTTCATCACTTCTAACTGAGGGTAGCGGGTTAATTTTGACATCGTCCGGCTGCACAAAAGCCGGTTTAACATCAGGGAATACAACATTAACATCAATAGGGGCATCATTGAACAGGTAGGTTTTGTGCGTAGCTGAAATATTGGTATGAAGCATAATATATCCTCGCGATGTTAATTTATTTGAGCCAAAATCAATCCTGATAATTCTTTCTTGGCTTTATTCTTTTTTTATCGGTGTGAAATAAAGATACTCTCTTGTTAAGGACTCGTCAATATATACATTAACAAAATATGAACAAAATTTAAAATAATTTATTTTATCAGCTGTACAAACGGCTACAACTCTAATTATCTAATAAAAATCAATTATTTAAAAAATAGCACTTGATTTTTTAAATAACGCATAACAAATCAAAAATCTGTACAAGCATTACCAGCAACAAACTTTACCTACAAAGTAAAAAGCATCCAGAATTGAATGCTATTGCTTAGGCGTCACGAAGGCGTTTATAAAGATGCTTTGCAATAATGACGACTAAAATACTAGGTAATCGACATTCACAAAGGCTAAAAAGTTGCTTTTAATACTAGGAAATACTTGTACAAATTCTATTGAACAACCTTATATCGACCCAAGGCATTGTTAAGAAAGGCTTTAAAGCTATCTTAAAATAAGAATTATTTATAAAGATTTATGTGGTCGAAGCGCATCATTAGATAGATATAGGTTATTTTTTGCGATGCCAGTCTTAAAATACCGTTACAATGAGCTTGTTGATGATTAACATACCAAGACTACTCAGACCATATAGTCACGATAGAAACTACTTGCCAGCTGTCCCCATACTTTATTTTTTGAATAAATCAGGTCTTTAATGTTAAGTATTTCAAATAGTCACTTTTTTGACCAGCACTAAATCCCTTTTGAGACTTAGGCTTATCACTTGAAGAGTTTATGTTACGTATTACGCGGCTTTCATTAACAACTCTCATGCTTTTGGCACTCATCCTGGCCAATATCTGGATTTACGTCGCGGCACCTTTACCAATCAGAGTCATTCGGCATTATTTATTCGACCAATACCAGCAATGGCATCCCAGAGCCTATCAAGATGTGGGGGTGCGGGTCATTGATATTGATGACGAGAGTTTAAAAAAAATCGGCCAATGGCCTTGGCCGCGCGCCCGTATTGCGACTTTACTGAATCGTTTAAGCGACAATCAAAAAGCCATCGGGATCGATTTCATTTTCTCCGAACCTGACCATACCTCCCCTGCGTCCATGTTAAAGCTCTGGCAAATCTCCCCAGAAGCCGGCAGCCAATTGAACGCATTACCCGATCATGATCAACTGTTAGCAAACGCACTTAGCAAACAGCCAACCGTATTGGGGTTTTCAGCGGAAAACTCCCTAAACAAAACCATATTACCCTCGAAACCATTCAGATTTATTTACCAAGGGGACGAACCTCATCTTTTTTCCCCCTCCTACAGCAGTGCCATTCATTCGCTGCCGCTTTTAGAGAAGCAGGTTGCCGGCAATGGAGCGCTTATTTTTATTCCCGATGTCGATGGCGTGGTTAGAAAAGTCCCTTTAATCATTAAAATACAGGAACATTTATATCCGGCTTTTTCCCTTGAATTATTGCGGGTCATCTCACATCAAAAAAATCATCTGGTCAAAACCACTGCTGATAGCGACACTGGCATTGAACAACTGTTAGTTGGCTCGTCCATTATCCCTACTACCAATACGGGCGAAATGTGGGTTTATTATTCACCGTTCAATGCCACGCGCACCATTCCAGCCTGGAAAATTCTCAATGGCGAGGTTTCGGCAGACACTTTAAAAGATAAAGTTCTACTCATTGGCTCATCAGGGCGCGGCCTCACCGATCTTCGGTTTACGCCAGTGAGAGGAATTATTCCGGGCGTTGAAGTCCATGCACAACTATTGGAACAAATGCTCACCCAACGCTTTCTCATCCGTCCAAATTGGGCCATTAGCCTTGAAGTATTGGTGCTCGTCGTTATTTCTCTCTTAGTAGCCGCCATAACCTTAACTTCCCGGATTTTCTACTCCGCCAGCTTCACCCTGATTGCATTAAGTGTAGTTCTGGGCGGCTCCTGGCAGCTGTTTAAAGCGCAAGGATTGCTGCTGGATGGGTTAACCCCCACCCTTATGATTCTAAGCATTTTTATGGTTTGCAGCTTTATCCGGCACACGCGTAGCGAACAGCGTCAGCGTTGGGTTCACAACGTATTTTCGCGGTATGTTTCGCCTAATTTAGTGAACTACCTGATTGCGCACCCCGAACAATTGGAGTTACATGGGCAACGTCTTGAATGCAGTTTTATTTTGACAGACCTGACTAATTCAACAGAATTAATGGAAAGAATAGAACCTAGCGCGCTGGCAAGCCGTCTAAATACTTACTTAGATCAAATGATTGCAATCGCTTTTCGCTATGATGGCACGTTAACGCGTATTGTCGGGGACGGTATTGTCATTATGTTTTCAGCACCCATCAATCAACCAGATCATCGTCAACGTGCAGTTAAATGCGCCCTGGAAATGCAGGCCTATGCTAAAAACTATGTCTCCCAACTGAAAACGCAAGGTATGGAATTTTGTGAAACCCGTATTGGCGTGAATACGGGCATGGTATTAGTCGGTAACTTTGGGGGCTCTACCATTTTTGATTACCGTGCCTTAGGCGACCCTATAAACACTGCATCACGTCTGGAGGGCGCCAATCGCTATTTAGGCACCGCCATTTGTGTGGCAGATACAACCTTAAAAGGGTGTACCAATATCGTAAGCAGACCCATTGGACGACTGCTTTTAAAAGGCAAAGTACAGCCGCTTTTAACTTATGAGCCGCTAGGTGTCAGCAATCAACAAAATCTCTTCCCCTCAGATAGCGACTATGAACATGCCTATAACTGGCTAAATGTGAACCCGGCAGAAGCATTAGCAGCATTTGCGGGCCTTGCTGCCGCCCGCCCGGATGATGCCTTAGTGGCATTCCATCTCAAGCGGTTACAACGTGGTGAACAAGGCGATGTGATTGTGTTAAGCGAGAAGTGATGCGCCACACAATGAAATGAGTGACCGGGCAATATTCATTACCGGAATTTAGGCTTAACCCTATTCTTCCAGATGTCCCATAACATCCATGCGTTGATGTGGAATCCCTATAACATCAATACCATAGTTTGTTAGGGTGTAAAAAATGACATGGCTCCCTTCAAGAAAGGAAATATAACCAGGCTTGATGTCGTCGCACCACTTACCAATATGGGGATTCTCTGCAAGCCATTCAAAACGGAAAATCAGCGCGCGGAGGACATATTTATCGACTTGTGCAATGCACCATTCTTACAGCGTGTAAAGCCAGATTTCTTCCAGATCATTTTGTGCCAGTTGCCTTAAAGTGTATCGGGCAGTCATTTGATGTGTTTTTTGTGCAGGGCTACCAGAAATTCTTCACCGTCAAAATTTTCAACTACCAGGCTATTTTCCCCGGCGTGGAGCTTCCGCTGTAAAACCTGCAATTTTGCTTCATCTTCTTCAAGTTTGCGCAGACCCGCGCGCACCACTTCACTGACAGACTGAAACCTGCCTTCATTTATTTTTTCCACAACGAATTTATCGAAATGTTCACCCAAGGTGACGGAGGTATTTCTAGGCATGACATCATTCTCTTTAGACTAACTGTATTAGATATTAATACAGTTAAATTGAGCAGGAAAGAAGTTTTTGTCATTGAACATGGCGCACCTAATCTTTAGGGCAGGCTAATTGTTTAACGACATCAAAAAGGGCTACTATAAATTCCTACTCGGTGGCATCCCACACCGCTGGAACGAAGCAGGCTTAATTCCCATGCGGAAGCGTGGGAACGATGAAATCTATCTGATGTGCAAATTGAGTAGGGTGCGTTTCACGCACCAAAAGCATCGGTGCGTGAAGGTAGATTGCCGAATTTTCAGGAAAGCCCCTAGGCTGCCGCCCGCCCGGATGATGCCTTAGTGAGATTTCATCTCAAGCGGTTACAGCGTGGTGAACAAGGCAATGTGATTGCGTTAAGTGAGAAGTGAGAAGTGAGAAGTGAGAAGTGAGAAGTGATATTTTACGCAGAGATTTAAACGGACGATATCTACGTGATTTTCCATTTAGCCCATCTTACCGCGTTACGAGACTTAATGGCAGTGATACGGAACGTGGGAACGAGAAAAAAGCATCGGTGCGTGAAGATACATTTCCGGGTTTTAGATAAAGTTTTAGATTTTCGCTTTAAGATGCATGGAATGCGACTATTCGGCTCTATCGTCCCCACGCAGAAGCGTGGGGACGAGAAAATATTTATTGATTAGAATACTTTTGCGTTTGATAAAACACTGAACATTCAACAGATGCGTTTTTTCCGCCTGAGTTTCTATCCACGCCTGATCCGCAATCGGCATGAGCATATAATGAAAATTGACTAACCACCGGTATTTCTACTTCACCATATTCAGTTTTTACTTTAATTTTTTTCTTAACTACATCTATAAGATCGCATCCATGAGACCTATCTTGAGGCCATGCAGAAATTTCTGACAGCTTAATTGAATCTTCGATAATAAATCGATCAGACGGAGCCTTGTATTGCTGTAGTTGTTTAATTTCAGGTCCAGTGTCGCGATTACATGGTATTTTACCTCCGTCATATTTGATTGGCCCTACATCATCAATGCCACCGGCAGTCGCTTCTAGACAAAAAATAATTAAGCAAACACTTAATAAAGAAAACTTGTAATTCATTTAATCCCCCAAAATCAGAAAATAGGAAAAATTGATACTGCAATCAGATTATCAATTCACTGACAATTTGATACAATCAACCCACACTTGTTATTTCACCCATAGGATGAGGATTTATGGCAGTCCATGAAAAAATTCGTTTGGTGCGGCAGTTGAAAGGCTGGTCGCAGGAAGATGTAGCCAGTAAACTTGATATGTCGACGAATGGCTATGGCAGCATCGAACGAGGCGAAACAGACGTAAACTTATCAAGACTGGAACAAATCGCGGAAATATTCGGCATCAAGCTGTCCGATTTGCTGGAGTTGAATGAAAAAATCGTATTCAACCAAGCTGGCGAAAACAATCACCAAAGCAACTGGCATATCGGTTCCTGTTCGCCGGAATTCCTGCAATTGAAAACTGAGCTTGAAAAGGAACAGGCGGTCAACACCCAAAAAGATAAGGAAATTGAGTATTTAAAAGAAATTATCGGGATGTTGAAAAAACCTGAATAGCACAATAGGACGCGCTGACGAAAGGAAGCGCATCGCTCAGTATTGCCCAAGCGATGCAAATCTTACTGCATACATGCATCCGGGGGTTTAACCAACCCGACCGACAAAATAGCTCCAGAAAATGATATTCCCCCAAAAAATACTAACGGACAGTTACTTCCACCCGCCTATTCTTGGGTTCGCTAACTTCATCTGCGGTTTTGATTAGCAGGTTTTTTTCCCCGTGCGACGTCACGGTCATTTCTTTAATCTTCAGTTTGGCTGGATCAAATAAACTGCTCACATAAACTGCGCGTTCACGGGATAATTTCTCGTTTATTTTAGCAGGCTCCGTGGTATCACTATGCCCGATAATGGAAATATCGACCTCTTGACGCGCCGCTATAGTCGCAGAGATTTTTGGCAACATTGCTTCTGACTCCGGCGTAAGATTTGTCCCCCCTTCCTGGAAATATAATAAAAAACTCTCTGGTAACGCTGGCTGGGCTTTTAGCGCCTGACCAAAATCGTTTTGTAATTGTTGTTGATCAACAGCAAAAGGTTGTTTGGTTGAGCCATCTAACAAAGCGCCGGTATTCGCTTTGGAAATAATAGTCTCGCCCGCGGTGCCCTTAACCATTACCTCTCCTACGCTACCATCAGTATTATTCAGTAATGTGACATAAGTAGCAGGCGCACAGGCAGTTAACAACCAGACAGTAACCATTAACAGGGTTATTTTTGCGGCAGGTTTTTTAGAGTTCATAGTTCCACCTAGATTATTCTTCAACTTTCACAACAAAACGCGTGCCTCTAACGGCGATGATTCCGGCGGGGGTGTTTAATTGCACAGCATTCGGTTTGAGCTTAGCAATTACGCCCGAAATGTAGTGCAGGGTTCCTTTCAACAGTTTCATATCCAGTTTTAATTGATCATCTTCAGGCTGGTACATATAGCCGCTGATTTCAAATTCCGTATCAGGTCCAAAAGAGAGCACCGTGTTGTCTTTTAAGGTAAGTCCCACAGACCCTTGATTATCTGTTTTAATAATATTACCTATGTGAACAGGGCTACCAACAGCGGCGGGTTCGGTCTTGCTGCCGTCGACCAGAAAAGCTTGCGGGGTCATGGTTTTAATATACCCAATAACCTCTTCAGCACGTACGGAAGACAGGGTTAAAAGCGACAATAATAATAACCCACCAATCTTATATAGAAACACACACACCTCCAATAATTGTAACTTGTTATTACCTAACTATACCCATCGGCAGAACTACAAAGACTAGGCCGCTTACCCAGCACTAGCCATTATTCCCGTCAATCCGCGCTTGGGTCAAGATAGGAACATACACAAACATAAATAAAGCAAAGGCGCCCAGCCACAACAAAGTTGCAATGTAGATAAATACGCCGGTGCTATTTTGTATTCCGGCAGGTAAGATTATCCGGCAAAATGCAGCCAGATTTAACAATACAAACGCAATCGCCATAGCATTCGAGACTTTTAAAGCCCGTCCGGTATGACCTAAAGCAACCCGGGCCATCATACCCAGGGTTAATATGCCAATACCACCCAAAGTAAAGGCATGCAAAGCTAAATCACGGGCAATAAAATTATAAGCCGCCAAAGCCGTTAAAACAAAACCGATAATAATCCAGCCATAACCGGTATATAAAACCCATAATAGAGGCACGTACCATATACGCTGCACGTACCAACCAGACATTCTTAAGCCGTTAAGCGCCGCCGCCAATATTGCCACAAACGCTAACCAAGTGCCTGAAACGCCTGATAATTGCAGACAAAAAACACCCAAAGCAGCAGCAATGGCTAACAGGTCTATTTGTTGGTTACGAATTGCGATAAACCCTTGCAAGCCCCGCTCGGTAAAAAAAGGGAAGACCCGGCCTGCAATAATCAAAATCAGGATAATAATAGTCGCTATAACCAATTGTAAACCAGTGTCGGCGGTGTTTGTGGAGAGCCCTAATAATTGTGCATGAACTAACGCATTGCCTAGGGTCATCATACCCAACAGACCGATAAAAATAAGGTTATGCGGTTGCTTAGCTTGCAGCATAACCCTTACCAACTGCACCGCTAATAGCGGTAAAAAGGCTAAGTCGATCAACGCACACAATGCATCCGGCAATACATCGGCATAAAATGGCACGATGCGGCCGTATAACCATAATAAGCACAGCCCCGCTAATTTATCACCGCTAACGGTTTCAAGCCCGGTCCAATTTTTTACTGCGGTCAATAAAAAACCCGCGATTACCGCGGCACTATAGCCAATTAACATCTCATGTGCGTGCCAGTAGACGCCCGGAAAATAAATATGGCCGGCTATTTTACCGTGGCTAATGGCATTCCACAGCAGCATCAAAAATAAGGCAGATAAGCCTGCTAATACAAAAAAAGGCCTAAAACCTAAAGCGAATAAGGGATAATTAAAGATTTTCTGTTTCATAATCATGCATTTTCCAGCCAATCAAGGTCAGCATTTGAGAATCCCGCCATTATACGCAATTCTCTATTAAAGGGCCCCTTCGGTTTCCCACCTTTGTAATACCGTGTTATCAGGTGTTGATAATGTGCAGTCGGTTCTAATTGCAAATCCGCGCACAGATGCTTAAACCACTTGGAACCGCAAGCCACATGACCTACTTCATCCGTTAAAATCCGGGTTAAAATAGCAACACTTTCCGTATCATTCAGGGCTTCAAATTTTGCAATCATATTCGGCGTCACATCCAGCCCGTGCGCTTCCATACAAAGAGGAACCAACGCTAACCGTGCCAATACATCCTCTACAGTATCTTCAGCATGCGCCCATAAACCATAATGCGCAGGTAAATCACCATAAGTAAGCCCAAAATTACCTAAATAGGCGTTGAGTAATTCAAAATGTTGCGCTTCTTCATCCGCAACTTTAAGCCAATCGACATAAAACTGTTCGGGCAAACCTCTAAAACGATATAAAATATCCCAAGCTAAATGGATAGCAATAAACTCAATATGCGCCAAGGCATGAAAAAATGCCGCCATACCCGCAGGCGTACTTAACTGGCGTTTTGGCATGTATTTAGGGGCTAGCAGCACTGGGCGCGCAGGAAAAACGGTGGCTATAATAGGCTGCGGTGCAGCTGTCCCGCTAAAACTCAACTGTCCGGTTTCAGCTAACTGCCAAGCCGTATGGGTTAAATTTAATTTAATAGCGATATCACTTTGCTGTAAACAAGCTTCCGCGATGTCCACTAACTTTTTCATCTGTTCCTTATTAATATGAACTTAAAGATATTTGATTTTCTGGCTTTAATATTGTACTGCTGTTTTATATATTGGGTTTCCAGTCGCCAGTCTCTCCCAGCGCCTATGTGGTTTGAGCATCAGGACAAGTTTTACCATGCCGGAGCCTACGGCCTGATGGGGATATTTGCCTGGCGCTGTTTTCAGCATTACTTTAAATCCCCTATTATACTGGCTTTCAGTAGTATTGCATTTTGCAGTTTATACGGTGTTTCGGATGAATGGCATCAATCCTTCGTGGCCGGGCGAGACTCCAGTCATGAAGATTGGGTAGCAGATACCATTGGCGCAATAGTCGGTGTGTATTTAGTAGCCAAATTTAAAGCACAATCTGTTGACGAAAACGAAGCACTAACATTGGCAAACTGTGCAATTGATTGCGCTAACTGTACTTTTCATGAACAACATGCTTCCAAATCCTCGAATCTTAAATCCTAAACCTTAACGCACATATGTCTAACAATATTCGTATAGAACGTAAAAGCGGTGCCGATCTACAGCGCTATATCCCAGAATTGGCCAGCTTAAGAATTGAAGTTTTTCGTGAATTTCCGTATTTATATGATGGCGATTTAAGCTATGAAGAAAAATATCTGCAAACCTATATCAACTGTCCTGAGAGTGTTATCGTTCTGGCGTTTGATGGCGATAAAATCATTGGTGCATCAACCGCTATCCCCCTGAAATACGAAACCGATGAAGTCAAAAAGCCTTTTTTAGAACACGGCTATAGCCCCGATCAAGTTTTTTATTGTGGTGAATCAGTGTTAAACAAACACTATCGGGGTTTAGGTATAGGCGTTAAATTTTTTGAACAACGGGAAGCGCATGCCACTGATTTAGGTGGGTTCAAACATGTTTGTTTTTGCTGCGTGGAACGGCCGAGCGATCATCCCCGACGGCCCGAAACCTATGTGCCGCTAGATAACTTTTGGAACAAACGTGGCTACTTTAAACACCCGGAATTAAAAACCACTTACACATGGAAAGATCTCGACGAAGCCCACGAAACGCCCAAACCCATGACTTTTTGGCTCAAACATGAGCATTAAAATTGCCAGTGCCCAATATGATATTGGATTTTTTAAGGAATGGGCTGAATATCAAACTAAAATCCAAAGCTGGGTAACAGAAGCAATATCTGCCAATGCCAATATCTTAGTATTTCCGGAATACGCCAGCATGGAGCTGGCCTCATTGTTTGGCGAAGCGGTCTACAGCTCATTAAGCGAACAACTGTATGCTATGCAAAGTCTGCATACAAAATTTATTGCACTTTACCAAAACCTTGCCCAACAATATCAATGCCTCATTCAGCCAGGAACCTTCCCCCTGCAATTGTCTGATGGTGAATATCGAAATCGGGCATATTTATTTATGCCAGATGGACGTTATGCCTATCAAGATAAATTACAAATGACCCGCTTTGAAAATGAGCAATGGCTTATAAAAAGCGGCAAGGAACTCAAAGTGTTCGACACCCAGTATGGCAAAATCGCTATTGATGTCTGTTATGACAGCGAGTTCCCATTATTGGCACGCAAGCAAGTTGAAGCAGGTGCTGATTTAATTTTAGTGCCCAGCTGTACAGATACCTTGGCCGGTTATTATCGGGTGCGTATCGGTTGCCAGGCACGGGCATTAGAAAATCAGTGTTACGTCGTCCAAGCCTCAGTGGTAGGCACCGCACCCTGGTCAGAAGCTGTCGATATTAATATTGGGGCAGCTGGCGTATATACGCCTGTAGACAGGGGCTTTCCAGACAACGGCATTTTAGCCATCGGCGAACTGAATGCCGTGCAGTGGGTCTATGCAGATATTTCACTGCCCTCAATTGCGGCGGTTAGGCAACACGGACAAGTGTTTAATTACCGGGATTGGCCATTGCAAACACGGTTTATATAAATATTAGCAACCTGAGCGCTAAATATAGTTATCTAAGGTTAAACAGATAACCCTGAAATAAGGATGCCTAAAAAGCTTACTAATCAAGGCATAACACATCTACGAATCCAAGCGGATACAATAAAAGATGAGCGTTAAAAGCCAGACATGCGTTATTCAGCAATAGCAACAATCGGCTGATTAACCAAACGCAACAACCAGGTTTCGGTAGTCACTCTCTGGCATTCTAAAAGGGTGTCCGGAAAAATCCCAAAAATAAGTAACAGTAAGGCTGGAATACTTAACAGGATGAATTCACGCGGACGTAAGTCTTGTAGCTTTTCAACACCGGCATGCACGATAGGGCCTAAAAATGCACGCCGAGAAAACACCAACAGACAGGCGGAGCTGATAACCGCCGCAACTAATGCGGTGATACCCAAGCTGGGGTGGGAGGTAAGCGCACTAACCATTAGTAGAAATTCAGCTGGAAAACTGCTGCTACCGGGAGCACCAATAGTGGCAAATGCAAACAAAAAATAAAAACCTGTCAGCTTGGGTATTACCTTTGCCAAACCACCGAGATGGATAATATCGGTACTTCCCAATCGATTTTGAATAAACCCTGTCAGTAACATCAAGCCAGTCGACACCAAGGTAAAGCTTAACAACTGTAACAATGCCCCTTGAATACCCTGCATATTTAAAGAGGTAATCCCGACGACCACTAAGCCCGCCTGACTAATGCTGGCATATGCGAGCAAGCGGCGTAAATTGGATTGTTGTAAAGCAATAAAGGCAGCATACATAAGGGTTATCGCCCCCAAAACCCCTAAAACCCAGCTGTATTGAACTGCTGCGGAGGGCGCTAAAGTCATGGCATAACGCAATATGCCATACAGTCCCAATTTTAAACCCACTAATAAGGCCGTCATTTGGGTAGGCGCTTCCATGCTTAAAGTAGGCAACCAGGTGTGAAAAGGCACTAAGGGCGCTTTTATAGCGAAACCCGTTAACAATAGTAAAAAAATAATCGGCTGCAAGCCATCTTCAACAGGAGTTGCCAAGAGCACTGGAAAGCTAAACGCCAAATCCTGCGGAATATTACCCCCAACCTGAGTGGCATGGTTTATCGCCAACATAGTGATTGCAATCAGCAAGGGAACGCTACCAAATAGCATAAAAAGGCTATATTTTAAGGCGGCTCCCCGTCTTTGTGGACCTATTCCCCAGAGACCGATAAGAAAAAAAATCACTGGTAAAGTCAGCTCCCAGAATAAAAAAAACAAGATCATATCGGTTGCACAAAACACCCCCATCAGGATGCCTTCCAAGGCCATTAGGAGTGCAAAATGCAAGCGCCGGAAATATTGCACTGAGTTCCAGGCGGAAATAATCAACATTAGCATTACAAGGGCTGAGCAGGGTAAGAACAACATGGAAATACCATCAACCCCCACTTCAAAGTGAATATTCAGGAGCTCTATCCAAGTATATTGCTCAACCAATTGCAAAATATCACTTTGGGCGTTAAAAAGTTTAACAACGCCTAAAGTTAACAATAATTCAATAATTGCTACGGCGAGGGTAATTTGCTTTGCCAGTTGCCGGGAAGGCACAAAGCCAAGTGACATGGCCGTTAATAATGGCAATACAATCAGGGTGCTTAAAATGGGCATACCAGCTTCACTCATGGGAACTATCCTTGTCATCCACGGCATTATCCTCTAACAACGGCTCGATACTTTCAATCCCTTCATCGTCAGGAAGGCTCATTTCATTAAGGCCTGGGGTGTTGTTAAGCAGCTCATCATTGTATATGGCGTTACGAAAATAAAAATATTTACCAATGGTACCAGTGGCAGTATCAATTAAAGTATGCCAAGGCGCACTATAAAAACCGGTCGCCAGTAATAAGCTACTGATCATGGCAGTAATGAGCCACTCATACTTAACCGTTTGCGGGCGATAATTGACTTTAATGCTACGTTGCGCCTCAACCAGAAATATCCGTTGAAAAGCCCATAACAGCATCACCGCCACCAAAAAATTACCGATCCCAATAAGCAGGGCAATAATCCAGCCATTCTTTTCTACAACCCCTTCAATCAGCATATGCCCGGCATTAAACCCTGGCGTTCCGGGCATTGCCATAGCGCAGAGCGCAGAAAATAAAAATAACAAGCCCATGACGGCGTAGCTGTCAAATAATCCGCCTAACCGCAACAAAAAGGTGGTTTGAGTATGTTGGGCAATAAATCCGGCACTGAACAACAAACCGGTCCCCGCCAATCCGTAGGCGAGACTCAGTAATAAGCTGCCTTCTACCCCGGCGACCTCAAAACTGAAAACTCCGAGTATCAATATGCCGGCTTGGCTAATAACCACAAACGCTAACAGCCTACGCAGGTTATTTTGCATTAACCCTAAAATGGCGCCATAAAAAAGCCCTATTAAGCCCATCGCTACCACTAAGCCAGACCATTCTTCACTAACCCCCGGTAACAGCGGAATGACAAAACGGATAATGGCATAGACGCCTAATTTTAAACCAACGATAAAAATACCGCTGGTCACAACCCCCCCTTGTTCAGCTAACAAAGGCAACCAAGCGTGAAATGGAAACAAAGGCATACGTACAGCAAAACCATACATCAACAGAATAAAAATGAGCGTCTCATTCATAAAGGGCGCTTCATTCTGTGCCAAAGTCAGCCAATCAAAACTGAGCGGTTCGTCAGTGTTTTCAAGACCTAAGCCTAACAATAAAAAACCCGCCAAGGTCAGTAATAAACCACCTCCCCAAAACTGTAACACTATTTTTACCGCTTCACGACGCCGACTACCGGTACCTGTAGCCAACGTAAAATACACTACCGGGGCTAATTCCAAACAACTCCACATCCAAAATTGCATGGCATTCAGCGCAGAAAAGGCACCTATCAGGATAGTTTCATAGCCCAACAGGCAGGCAAGTATATTGCTGTCTGTGGCGTAACGTGTGCTCCGCAGGTAAATAAGCGCTAACAGAGTGAGTAAGGTGGTCAATGGAATAAATAATACATTGGCGCCATCCACGCCAACGCTGTAACTTAAACCCAAAAAATGTACTTGTTCGGCAAGTTGTATGCCAGTATTCCCTGCATCGAATAAGAGCAATAAATAGCTGCTTAGTAAACCCGTACTTAGAATACCCGCATAGGCGAAAAAAACGGTGAGTATGGCTGAATCTGCAATCAAGATGGCGATCATGGCTGCAAGGGGTAACAGGGTCATTAGGGTCAAAATCGGCACCCGCGCCGATTCGAACCAAAACATTACCGTAATATCCATAACTGCCTTAAAAAACCACGAGCAAAGTGATGAAGACAAACAATGACAGGTAACGAGGCCGTACTAAAAGTTGCTCAATACGATTGGTAATCATCCCTACCTGCTGTCCGTAGCGGATAGTGCCGCCATGAAAACCTTGCATCACTAGGCGTTGCTCAATCCACTGTAATATCAACGCCATGCTTTCAGCCAACTTACCCGCCAAACCGTTTCCCCGCGCAAAACTATCGCCCTCATTTTCCAATTGCACACCCATACGCTGTTCTTCCAATTGTGCCAAAGTGGCTAAAGCATTCATCGCGGGCGTAGGAACACCCATCAAAACATTGACAATGTGATCGTCAAAATAACTTAAGTCTTTACCCAGGCGTAAAACTGGATTAACTAACAACCAATCTGTTAAAGGATCCAGCCAAAAACGCTGCAACGATACCACATAAGCCCAGCGCATTTTAGCCAGCACCGGCATCAAAGGTGAGACCGGAATGCCCTGCGTTTGTTGTAAAAAACCAGGTGTATGAAGCAATTGATAAGTACGCACTAACATATGCACCAAGGAGTGCAAGACTGCCAACTGCCAATAACCAAGGCCACACTCGACGGCAATGAGACCCAGTTGACCACTGATGGCAAAGCTCAAGGCGCTTTTAATATCCGTTTGGGTTAGGGATACCACCCAACTATACAGCGCAGTCAATGCCCCCAGCACCACCAGGATGGTCATGGCGATAGGAGATTGCAGCAGCACACTGCGCAGAGTAATAAGCAAAAAAATGCCACTGTGAGTGAATAAGGCACCAAAAAAAACCGCGGTGCTCGCGGTCGGCCCTTCCATAGCCCTAGCCAACCAGGGGGAAAAGGGTATTTGCGCTGATCTGGCACAAGCTGCAATGGCAAAACACAAGGCCAGAATAGTCGATTCATTCAGCTCTAAGTCACCCACCGCTTGAATTAAATCCGTCAAATTAAACGACCCTATCCAGCTATAACTTAAACCAATACCCAAAAGAAAACCAGCATCCCCGAGTCGATGTGTTAAAAATACCCGGGTAGCGTTAATCGCTGCCACCGGCTGATCAAAGGCATAAGCAATCAAAATATAAGCGCATAGACTGGTGACATACCAGCCGATAAAAATAAGCAACAGGTTATCTGACAATAGCAATAAGAACAGCGCCCCGGCAAAACCATTCAACGCCATAAAATAGCGGTGATAACCTGTCTCAAGCTGAAGTTGGTTAATTGAAAGGCGTACAATTAGCAACAGTAGCAACGCAGAGAATAGCGTTACCTGAATATTAAACCCCGCTGTTATAAAATTAAGCGAAATAGTTAAAGCTTCAGACTTTAACCAAATACCCGCAAAATAATTCCCAGTGCTTTTACCCAGTTGTTCCGCAATGATTAAACTAAAGCTTGCCAGGAGGACTAAAGTCAGGGCACTTAAAGACAATTTGGCGGTAAATGCTTCCTGCGCCTTCCCGCAAAATATCCCAGGCAGTTGACCTATACCAATGATTAGTGCAGCGAGTAACGGCAGTAATGGTATAACAACAACGACACTATCCATGCGCAGGCGCTATAAAAAAAGCGGACTTAAAAGGCCGATCAGAAGCCGCATCAGCTTCGGTCACCCTTGCAGAAACCGGTAAAACAGCCCCATCCGGTTGCCAAGGACTGAACTGTTGATCTACGCCAAATATCGAAATAACACCGGTTTCAGGATCTTGCATATTTAATTGTAACCAGCCGTTATGAATCAATTGCTGTAAGTGTGGCTGCCGAGTGAACAGCTGTTCCAGCAACTCAATTTTGGATTCAACCACCAATTGTAATCGCATCGCGGTATGTTGCCCGGTCATTTGTTTGGGTAAACCAACGCGTAAATCACTGCTTGCTCCTTCCATAACCCCTAATTGGCCTATAGCATTATGCAAAATAGTGTTGCCACTACCGAACCTTTGGTTATCAACGCTTGCAAAGTAATAGGCCAAATTCATTGCGGTAAGTGCAGGTACAACTGTTAATAATAACCGCTCTAGAAGATCACCCTTAATATCCTGAGTGGGTTCATACGCCGCTAAAAAAACGCCAGGATCCAAAAATAGCCCTCGCGTAAGTGCGCGTCTACCGATAACCGCCGCAGTAACGCCAGTAAAGGCGTAAGCAGTACAAACTTGTGAAAAACCAGCCGCTCGCATTCTTAGCCGCCGCAAAGCTTGTTTAGTGCTTGGGTTTGAAGCCATCGAGGCGATCTGTTGGGTACGTTCCTGCGCTAATCGCTGGATTGCCAGCTCACAATCCGCCTGTATTTTTTTAGCCGCCAATTGAGCCTCAACCGGCAATGCGTCCAGGTTATACCAGGCCATACTTTCACTACCGCTAGCGTATTCTGCCCCAATAAACCAGGTATCCACAGGGATAATGATGCCGCACTCGGCCAGCTGCGCCCGAACCTCAGCACGATTAGCCAGCGAGGCAATCTCCGCGGCGCTGCTACCATTTTGTTGCAGAGCATCTATCCCAAACGCATAAGCCGCAAAATAATTATTATTGACACTACTGGATACCTGCCCCATAAAAACCACCAACGGGCTAAAATGCTTCGTGAGCCCAATAGTCTGTAATAAAGTTGCTAGTTCAGCGATTGATTCGGGCGTTATAACTTGAGCATTTACTGATTCTGCTTTAGTAAGCAATGTATTAGGCTTAAAAATGGCATTAAAACTCTCGCTAAGCTTACTCACAATGGATTGTTGCTTAAGCGGCAAAAAAAACTTTGTCAATAAGTCCAAGAACATAAAAGGCGCTGCAATGACCATTAACAAAGGCGATAACAACAAATTTCCCCTGAGGCTGTGACGCCATAGCCTGCCTAAAATTTGCGATAAATTATATTTGGGGGAATAGACTTTAGACGAATCAGATACAGATTCCGTTCCGGTAGCATGCGAACTTCTAACTTTTGGCTCAACACGACTTAAAAACCCTGCTACGCCATAGGTCTCAATGGACGAGCATCCCGTCTCCAGCAACCGGCGCAAGCTTTCTGTATGACTGTCCATGCCCGTAATAAACTGTGCATCCAAGCTGCTTTCGGTTTTTATCCAATGCTTTCGGGCATAATTAATATGCAGGGTTTGTAATAGGTTTTCACGATAATGCCGTTCATAGGCTCTCAGCCATATATGGCTCCGGCGAGCAGGGTTAAACTCTGCCAATGCGATGAGCAAACTTTCTAACTCGACTTTGTTAACCGCAGATAAATGTTGGGCGCTTAGCCCTAAGTGTTGGCACAAACGGAATAATTGCCAAGCACTATCATACACCGAGTGCATCGGACGGCTATTGGTCATTGCGCTTCCTTGCCAAGTCCAGACGATGTCGGCCAGATTTTGCCAATCATTACGGTTATATTGCTCTTTCCCGGCACTTAAAGCCAGCGCTTCCGCCTGTTGAACCAGATACTCAGGCAGCTCCCCCCGAAACAGGTATCGACGCACCAAATATTCGGAAGAATATTTACGAAAATAATTTTGTAAACTATCCAGAGTCGCTTCAATTTGCCAGGTATCACGACAAATTTGATTTAGCCATAGGCGATCCAACGTCAGACGAATCGCTAAATAGTCTGCAAGGGTTGGTTTAGCATCATTTAAAGGCGTGTATTCAGGATGATGTTCGCGCCAGTTAAACATTCCTGCCCAGCCTGGTATTTCCAATGCCAAACAACGCAAATAGCCTTCCCATTGCGTTTGGGGAATTCCAAAATGCGCTAGTTGCAGAATAATCGCCGCTTCGGGGTTATCGGGTAACTCGGCGATAATCTCCTGCCAGTCGGGCAATTCCTGTAAGAACGGATTAATATCCAAACCTGCCACTACCCGCCAGGCAGCGTAAATACCGACGGTGTTTCGCCCGGGTAATTGCCAGGGCGCTAAGCCCTCATCCAAGCCAGAACTACATAATCGGATAATCTGCGGGCGCACAAAGTCTAAAATATCGATACCGGATAAATCCATCATCAAATTGCGTAAACTCATATCCTCCCCTAAACGTGCCAGCTCCATCGCGAAGGTCTTGGTAACCGCTTCGCGCATGCGCTCATGCATAGTGGCTTTTTTTAAGGATACTTTTTTTTGTGAAGCTTTATGTTGTGCCAACAACCCTTCAGCCTGATCCAGGGACAAGTCCAACATGTTCTCAGGATGTAAGTAAGTTTGTTGTAACTCTAATCTATTTAAAATGAGTTGCCACAGTGCCGCAATGTGATCTTTTTCAATCGCCACACCCTCATCAGTGCCCAGAAACTGTTGCCTCACTGCTGCCGGTATATCCGGTTGAAATTTTTCCAGGGTATTTAATTCTTCAATTTGCCAAGCCAATTCGCTGGGTAAGACTGGCGCCATATCAAACAACATAGCAAGACGATAAACAGCCGCTTTGGTTATAGCGGGTGGGGCTAACACTATTTCCTGTGCCTGTAAGGTAGCATCTTGTTGTAAAACGGCATAAATATCCGTATCCGTGATTTGTCCTTGTCGATACAGTTCCCGAAACTTTACTTCCGGCAAATAGCCATCACCCCCGGTAAAAGTCTTTGCTGCTGCCAATGCTTGCTCAAAAGGTAAATCTTGATAGCCGTGCAGGGGGTTATGAAAGGCAAACAAGGGCAAAGGCGCTTGTTTAGGTAAGACTTGATCCAATTTTGCAAGCGCCACTTGAATGTGTTGCCGTAAAGCCGGAGTTATCAAGTCGTTAACCTGCATTTTATAAAACCCGTTCCGTCATAATTCTGTTGATTTGCGCCAAAGTTGCAACGGATAAATCAATTAGCACCGTAGGGAAAAAACCCAACAACATAATAATTGAGACTAAGGCACTGGCAATCACTAACTCGTGGTTTTGGATGTCAACAAGTGCCAACATATTGGGCTTAGTCGGCCCCATAAACAACGCCCCTATGGTACGAATGGTATAAACAGCACCAACTAAAATACTGAGACTAAAAAATACCATCCAACCACCCCAGCGTTCAAAGCCACCAATGAGCGTATGTAATTCTGCTATAAACCCCACGGATCCTGGCAACCCCATTGCTGCCAACAAAGTCAGGGTAGTTAAAATAGCGAAACGCGGCATCACCAGTGATAAAGAGCTGTAATCCTGAATATTGCTGGTACCGGTTCGCTCAGCCAGCAACCCCACAAAGAGAAACAATGCCCCGAAGATTAATCCGTGGGCAGTCATTTGTAAAACTGCACCGGTCAATCCCGTTAAATTTAAGGTCACCATCCCGAGTAAAATAACCCCCATATGACTAATTGACGCATAGGCAAGCATTGCTTTTAAATCACTTTGACGCCATGCCAATAAACCGCCATACAACATAGTGAATAAGGCTAGAAACACCAATATCGATTGCAAAGCTTCTACTGCAACCGGTAACATCACCACCGCCCGCAACAAGCCATAAGCACCCATCTTGAGCAAAATCCCAGACAATACAATATCAACGGGCATGGGGGCAGCAACATGGACTAACGGTAACCAACCATGCAAAGGGAATAACGCCATTTTGACGCCAAAACCAATCAAAAAGCCAATTAATACCAAAACCTGCTCATTTTCCGGCATGGTCTGTGCTGCTTCACCCAACGCACCCATCAGTGAGCCCCCTTGTTCGGGCATATATTCCCCCAGCGCAAACAAACTTACCAGGATAAAAATAGAACCGCCCAAGTTATACAATAAAAAATTAAGGCTGGCACCATGTCGCCGTTTGCTTCCCCAACGATCAATTAAAAAAAACAGGGGGATCAAAGTAGCTTCCCAAAAGAAATAAAACAACACCCAATCCTGGGCAAGAAATACCCCTAACAAGCCAAACTCAAGCAATAAAATGCAAATATGATAGGTCTTGATGTGCTCAGTGATACCGGTTGATAACAGTAATGCAGTGCCTGTCAACAAGCCTGTCAATAACACCATAGGTAAGGATAAACCGTCTACTCCCAAGGCATAGGTATTCCCTAAATCGGAATTTAAAATAAACAGTTCGCTAAATTGCAGGGCAGAATTAAAAGCATCGTAGCGAACCATAACGCAAATCGCTAACAGCAGCGTCAGTGCGGCTGTTCCGCCACTAATAACACGAAGGATTGGAACGTAATGGGCGGGAGTCAAGGCGAGTAATAAGACCCCGAATGCCGGTGTCCATAACAATAAACTTAGAATCCCCATAGTTATTATATTTCCTGGTTTAACATGACGATGCTGTCATCCAAACCCACAGCAACAACAATAAAATCGGACACTGCCAACATTTCGACAAATAATCTGATCAAATATTTACCCCAAACAGGCTAACCTTGAGATTATACAGATGGAATATTTCTTGACAACTACTATACTGGAGGTGAAACTAAATCGCCGTTTTCTGATACTCGCAGTCACCTAAGAGTTAAGTAAAATATTCAGCATCAGAGCAATTAGTCAGCCGTATAAATAATACCGGCTTTTGAAGATCGACGTAGCGATCAAATTATACTTACCATTGAGAGCTCCCCTTAATATGTATCGCGTCATCTTATTTCTTATGCTTGCCACCATTGGCACCTGCTGGGGTACGGGGAGCCTTGAAAGCCCAATAATACCGCAACAGGCACTACTAAAAAAAGCCAGCCAATTGGAGCGACACGACCCTTGGGGGGCTGCTAAGTTATATTGCACGGGTGCCCGCGAAGGCTCAATAGAAGCGCAATATCGTTTAGCTATGCTGTTTGCATTTGGACAAGGCGTACCGGAAGACCGCGAGGTTGCCGCATCCCTTTTAGCAATGGCTGCGCAGCAAGGTCATTTAGAAGCAAGCAATATGCTGGAGACCATCCGTTATAGCTCCGACAAATTGCCCGGTTGTGTTTTAACAGGCAGCAACCCTCCGCACGTCCCGCATCCGGTGCAAACATTTAGCGCTCAAAATGAAACACTCAGCAATAGGCTGGCATCTTTACCTAAAAACCGACGCTGGCTGGTTGATATGATTAAAAGCATCGCGCAATGGCATGACGTTGACCCACTATTGGCGTTATCCATCGTCAGTGTAGAATCAAATTTCCAGCCCCACGCCCAATCAAACGCAAATGCCATGGGTTTAATGCAATTGATACCGGCAACGGCAGAACGCTTCAATGTAAAAGATGCGTTTGACGCCAGTCAAAATGTTAAAGGCGGGGTACGCTATCTCCGCTGGTTATTAAACCGCTATCATGGCAATATTGAACTGGTCGCTGCTGCTTATAATGCCGGTGAAGGTGCTGTTGATAAATATAAAGGCATCCCCCCTTATAAAGAAACACGCGATTACGTTAAACGTGTTTTACGGCATTATCCACAGCCGAGCTAACTATACATAGCTGCACAGCGCTATAGTTTAGTAGCGCCATATCAAATTTCTAACACTCTGTACTTTGAAGCCAGAAATAAGCCTGTTTAATATCTAACCGCGCGCATAACTTGCTTTAAATCTTTTACAGTCTGTGCCAAACCCGAGAACACTGCCTGCGCAATAATTGAATGCCCGATATTCAATTCAACAATTTCAGGAATTCGGCAAATGGCTTCCACATTATAAAAATTTAACCCATGTCCAGCATTAACCTGTAAGCCACATTGCTTGGCATAAGTGGCAGCCTGTTGAATGCGTTGTAATTCCAAATCCTGTTGCTGGGCATCGTTGGCGTCAGCATAAGCGCCGGTGTGTAGTTCGATGACCGGGGCACCCGCTTTAACTGCGGCATCAATTTGTGCGGCGACAGGATCTATAAATAAAGAAACCTCTATTCCTGCTGCGCCTAATTGCTGACAAGCCTGCTTAACTGACTCGAAATGGGCAATGACATCCAGACCGCCTTCTGTGGTTAACTCAGCCCTTTTTTCAGGTACCAAACAACACGCAAAAGGCTGTACCCTCAGGGCAATAGCCAACATTTCATCAGTCACACCCATCTCTAAATTCAAACGGGTTTGCAGCATCTCTTTTAAAAGAAAAATATCCCTATCCTGAATATGCCGACGATCTTCGCGCAAATGCGCAGTAATGCCATCCGCACCTGCCTGCTCTGCAATCAACGCCGCTTGCACCGGATCAGGATAAAGGGTTCCACGCGCCTGCCTGACCGTGGCAATATGATCAATATTCACGCCTAATAAAATAAGATTCTCTTGCATAACTTAGAATTGCCGGTAGATTTTAGTAAGCACGGCGCGACTTTTTAACGGCTTGCCTTGCAAGTGGAAATTGATGACTGAACGCATGATTTTCTTAGCTTCAGACAGTGTTTGGGCATCACTAAAATCCTTGTCATTCATCGCCAGAATTGTCTTACCGCTAACTGTTCCGGTACCACTGTGCTCAATAACGCCAAGCTCAGCATGAAAGTAATAAGTCGCCGCAGGTTTAATCGCAGTTTCGGTATAGGCATCATGTTGGGTCAATAACGCCAAGCCAATATTTTGCATTAAATTAAGCTCAAAAACCCGTAACACCGCCTCTAATTGCATCACCGGCGTTAAACTTGAGCCGCTGCATTGATCAGCCGACATAACCCAGGTCAATTGCGTTAAACAATCGAAATAATCGTTATAAACTTCAGGATGCGGATCGTATTTATGCAAAAACCGACTGACCAATTCATTCACATAAAACCCACAATACAAAGCGAGCCCAGTTAAATTAGTGGCACCAGCCTGTAGCTCGACCTGGGTCAACATTTTCAAATCTGCTTTGCCGCAATAAGAGACAGTTAAAGCTTTAAAAGGCAACAGTAAGCCAGCAGTTTTAGACTTAGCTTTTCTGACACCTTTCGCTAGAACTGCCACAATACCGTAATCACGCGTAAGCAAATCTAAAATTAAACTGGTCTCGCGGTAAGGCCGGTGTTGCAAAATAAACGCCGGCTGTAAAAGCACCACAGCTTCAGTCATTAAAGCCCAGGCTTTGTAAAGCACGTTCATTGTCAGACCAGCCTTTTTTAACTTTTACCCATAATTGCAGATAAACTTTCTGGTCTAACAATTTTTCAATATCTTTACGGGCATCCGTTCCAATGCTTTTAAGCATTTCTCCTTGTGCCCCGATGACAATACTTTTTTGGGATAAGCGCTCTACCCAGATCACCGCAAAAATATTCGAAATCGTGGGTAGTTCTTCAAATTTTTCAATTTCGACAGTTAAGGAATAAGGCAACTCATCCCCTAAACGACGGGTTAGTTTTTCCCGCACAATCTCTGCACACAAGAAGCGCTCAGGCCTATCGGTAATTTGATCGGCAGGATAAATCAACTCTCCTTCCGGTAACATGGACATTAATAACCCTTCCAATTGCTCCAAATTGGTTCTTTTTAAGGCAGAAATGGGGACAATATGCGTAAAAGGATAGCGCTTTTGTGCGGCTTCAAAAAAAGCCAGAACCGGCTCACGATTCTTAATTTTATCTATTTTATTGACCGCTAAAATAACCGGTAGCCCAGCTTGTTCAAGCTTTTTAAAAATGATGTCATCATAGTCATGCCACATTAACCCATCAATCAACCACACCACAACATCCACGCCCAATAAGGTGGTATCAGCAGTACGGTTAAGATAACGATTTAAGGCGCGCCCTTCCCCTTCATGCATACCTGGGGTATCCATATAAATGGCCTGGCCTGCCGGGGTCGTATTAATGCCTAATATTCGGTGCCGCGTGGTTTGGGGTTTTCTACAGGTGATACTGATTTTTTGTCCTAGCAGATGGTTCATCAGGGTTGACTTACCCACATTAGGACGACCAATCAAGGCGACAGTACCGCAATTCATACGCGTAATCCCTTACGCAGCAAATCAGCAGAGTTTTTCATCTTGCAGCAGTTCCTTTTGTAGTAAGGTCAACATTTGCTGAGCCGACGCCTGCTCTGCTTTTTTTCTGGAAATACCCGTAGAAACGGTGGTTTCATTGAGTAACTTAACTTTACACTCTACTTTAAACGTTTGTTGATGTGCCATGCCCGACATACTCAGTAAACGGTATTCAGGCAATTCCTGTTGTTTGGCCTGCATCAACTCCTGTAAGAGTGTTTTAGGATCTTTACTCCAATTTTCCAGGGTTAATTGCGCCAATTTCTCTTCAAATACTTTTAATATCCACTGCTGACAAACCTCAAAACCCTGATCTTTTATTAATGCGCCCATAATCGACTCAACCGCATCAGATAAAATCGAGTCCCGACGAAAGCCCCCTGATTTCAATTCTCCAGAGCCTAAAATCAGGTAATCTCCCAAATGGTGGTCACGGGCTATATTAGCCAGCGTGGTTTGATTTACCAGACTGGCGCGCAAACGGCTTAACTCGCCTTCGCTGGCATAGGGAAAAAGCTCATATAATTTTTGGGCGATAACAAAGCCCAAGACTGCGTCACCTAAAAACTCCAGTCGTTCATTATTTTTAGCGCCTTTACTCCGGTGGGTTAGCGCCATCACAAATAACTCAGGATCGTTAAAATGCAACCCCAATTGAGCGCAAAGCACTGCTGCCTCTTTAATCACTAACTATTCTCTCCAACTTCAATGACATCATCAAACTGCACTAAAACACTGGCATTACCTATGATTTTTTCCACAACCTCATACGCAATTTGCACTTTTACATAACTGCCATGTTTAGTAATCTTAATATCATTATAGGTAATGGCATTGACATAATTCATACTGAAGCGCTTGGCCATGCTGGTTTTAATTTGATCAGCCGATTGTGTAGGCAGTTCAGGAGAAGCCTCCAGGGCTTTTAAAGCATTCACGACCTTAGCGTGATCCATGTATATTGGCGCAATTTTTAAAATCAACAACACAAAAAAACCAATGATACCCAAAACAAATATCAACGAAATAAACGTTAAGCCTTTTTCCCGTTTCGGAGTAAAACGCATAGCCAAGCCCCCAGTGAACTGTTAATTTAAGTGTGTTCCGATCCGGTCAAAACCGACCCCTTTATGATCCCAATCCCAACTCATCCAGATAAAAAACGCTTTTCCAACCAAATTTTGTTCGGGTACAAAGCCCCAATAGCGGCTATCATTACTGTTATCACGATTATCCCCCATGACAAAATAATGCCCCGGCGGCACTTGATATACCCCCTCAACGGATGGTGTCCCAGTTTTTATGAGCATTTCATGTTCTACCGTCTGTAAATTTTCCCGCTTTTGTTCCGTACCGCTCATGTCAGCCCCCTGGCCAACGCCATGGTAAGCACCTACTGGCGTTTGAGGAATGAGCTGGTCATTAATATGTAAGACTTTATCATAATAAGCAACACGATCACCCGGCACCCCAATAACCCGTTTGATGTAATCAACGCTAGGATCTTTAGGAAAACGAAACACCACAATATCGCCGCGCTTAGGTGAATTCATTTCAATAATTTTAGTATTAATAACCGGTAAACGAATACCGTAGGTAAATTTATTAACCAAAATAAAATCGCCGATTAACAAGGTAGGCATCATGGAACCTGAAGGAATGCGAAACGGCTCCACTAAAAAAGAGCGCAACAATAAGACAATCAGTACAATTGGGAAAAAAGAGCGTGCATATTCAACCAGCACCGGTTCGTTTTTCTCATCAAATTCACGTCCGACTTTTTTGAGGTAAAGCAGATAGCCGCCCCAGACAACACCGGTAACAACGGTGGCAATGAGCAGAAAAAAAGAAAAATCAATATCCATAGCTTATTTATTGAGTTGTTTGTTTAAATAGTTGCAAGGGAGAAAGGTCCAAAATCAAAATGCATGTAGAGACGCAATATTTTGCGTCTCTAGACCCCATTATTCTTTATTAAGCTGCAATACCGCTAAAAATGCTTCTTGTGGAATTTCAATACTACCCACCTGCTTCATGCGTTTTTTACCGGCTTTTTGTTTTTCGAGTAATTTTTTCTTACGGCTAATATCACCGCCATAACATTTAGCGGTAACATTTTTGCGTAGCGCCTTAACCGTTGAGCGGGCAATAATCTTAGAACCAATTGCCGCCTGTATAGCAACGTCATACATTTGTCTGGGAATCAATTCCTGCATTTTGTCGGTTAATTCACGCCCGCGAATAGTGCTTAAATCCCGATGCACAATGATTGACAGCGCATCGACCTTTTCAGCATTAATTAACACATCCAATTTAACCAAAGCGGCTTCTTCAAAACGTAAGAACTCGTAATCAAAAGAAGCAAAGCCACGGCTGACCGATTTTAAACGATCAAAAAAATCCAGCACTACTTCACTCATCGGCAATTCATAATGCAATGACACCTGCCGACCGACATACTGCATATCTTTTTGTACCCCACGCTTTTCGATACATAAAGTAATCACGTTCCCTAAATACGCTTGCGGCACTAAAATATTAGCGCGAATAATCGGCTCCCTAATTACCTTAATTGTGCCTACATCAGGTAATTTGGCCGGGTTATCCACCATCAATATCTGATCATTCTGGGTAATCACTTCGTAAATAACCGACGGCGCAGTTGTAATCAGATCAACGTCATATTCCCGCTCCAAGCGCTCCTGCACAATCTCCATGTGCAACATCCCCAAAAATCCACAACGAAAACCAAAGCCCAAGGCTTCCGAGGTTTCTGGCTCAAATACCAAAGCTGCGTCGTTCAAGTTTAGTTTATTTAACGCTTCACGCAAACTTTCATAATCATCGGTACTAACCGGATACAAACCCGCAAAAACCCGTGGCTGTACTTTTTGAAAACCACTTAACTGCTCACTGGCAGGCTTATCCGTGGCTGTAATGGTATCCCCGACCGGCGCGCCAAAAATATCCTTAATGCCAGCCACCACGTAGCCGACTTCCCCGGTATTTAAACTGTCCCGCTCAAGCCGCTTAGGGGTAAAAACGCCAACTTTTTCGGCAATAAAAGATTTACCGGTAGACATGATGGTGATTTTTTGTTTTTTACGAATACTGCCATGCATAACCCGCACCAAAGACACTACCCCTAAATAACTGTCAAACCAAGAATCTATGATGAGTGCCTGCAATGGCCCCTCCAGATTACCTTTCGGCGGTGGCACTTTGAGCACCAATTGCTCCAATACATCCATAACGCCCAAACCAGTCTTGGCACTGATTTTAAGCGCCTCATCCGCCGGAATGCCAATCACCTCTTCAATTTCATTCATTACCCGCTCCGGCTCAGCCGAGGGCAAGTCAATTTTATTCAATACTGGAACGACTTCCAAACCCTGTTCTATAGCGGTATAACAGTTCGCTACACTCTGTGCTTCCACACCCTGGGCGGCATCGACAACCAACAAGGCACCTTCACAAGCGGCTAATGACCTCGAAACTTCGTAAGAAAAATCAACGTGCCCCGGGGTATCAATAAAATTAAGTTGATAAATTTCACCATCCTTCGATTTAAAATCCAAAGTAACACTTTGTGCCTTTATGGTGATACCACGCTCGCGCTCTATATCCATAGAGTCAAGGACTTGCGCAGACATCTCCCGATCCGTTAAACCGCCACACAACTGAATAAAGCGATCAGCCAAGGTCGATTTACCATGATCGATGTGCGCAATAATGGAGAAATTTCTGATATGTTTTAAATCCACTTAAATTTTAACTCATTAAAAATTAGGCTGTTTAATACTAGCAAGCAAAGCAATAAACCCTGCAAGCTAATACCGGTGCGCTCAAAATTGCTCATTATAGCAGATTAGCAAACATAAAGAATGCGCTAAAATCAGCGGGTTATTAAAGCATAAACCCGTTACATTTTAACTACTGATGACGCTGAAATGCGGATGAAGTATTACAAGCAACCCAAAGATCGCGATAATCAACAGGATTAAACGGAAAGATAAGATACTCTGCCGGAAATAAGACCCGGCAGAGTAATTAAAGCGTAAAAATTATTTATCAATCTTAAGCGCTAGAAACACGGGACTACCGCGACGCTGAACCAACAACGCCACAGATTTGCCTGCGGGAAGATTTTTAACAATTTTTTCAAACTCAGTCACATCATCAACAACTGCATTCTGAATCCTTAAAATAACATCACCACGCTGAATACCCGCTTCCAAACCAGGACCTTTTGACACTTGCTGCACCAAAACCCCATTCTGGTTTAATTTCATCTGCTCGCGCTGCTCATCATTCAAATTAGCAACCGTAATACCAAGACGATTACTGCTTTTAACTTTAGGCGCAGCAGTATCAGCGGCCAATTGTTCTTCCTCAGGTAGCAAACCAATTTTAATGGGAACGGTTTTCTTATCGCCCTGACGGATAAATTTAACTTCTGAAGCCTGATCAATCGGAGTCATTCCCACCATTGGAGGCAGTTCACCGGAAGTTTCAATCACATGCCCGTTAAATTCGACTATCACATCCCCAATCTGTAAGCCGGCTTTTTCAGCAGGGCTATCTGGAATGACCTTAGCAACCAACGCACCCTGTGGTTTGCTCATACCAAATGATTCCGCCAATTCACGCGTGACATCCTGAATCTGCACCCCCAACCAGCCACGCGACACTTTGCCCTTGGCTTTAATCTGGTCAACCACATTCATGACCACATCCATTGGAATAGCAAAAGATAGCCCCATATAGCCGCCGGATTGGCTATAAATTTGCGAATTTATACCGACGACCTTACCTTCCATGTTAAACAAAGGGCCACCGGAATTACCAGGATTAATCGCAACATCGGTTTGAATAAACGGCACATAATTCCCACCCGGTAAACTGCGCCCCTTGGCACTCACAATACCCGCTGTCACCGATTGGTCGAAACCGAACGGCGAGCCAATCGCCAAAACCCATTCGCCCACTTTTAATTTATTAGGGTCGCCTATTGCAACGGTTGGCAAATTGTCAGCCTTTATTTTCAATACTGCAATGTCGGTACTGGGATCTGAGCCGATCAATTTAGCGACGACTTCCCGCCTGTCCGCTAATTTAACAACGATCTCCTGCGCATCATCCACTACATGATGGTTAGTTAAAACATACCCATCGTTGGACAAAATAAACCCGGAGCCCAGCGCTTTTGAGTTTCTAGGCACCAAATCCCCATTAGGCCCCTGATTAAAATGTTTAAACAACTCTTCCATTTCTGGCGGCAAACCTTCAGGCAATTGCTGTATTTGCGGTGCATTTTTGTCAGACGCATTATGTGAACTACTGATATTGACAATTGCACCGCCATTTTTTTCAACCATTTCGGTAAAGTCAGGCAATTGTGCCAAGACCACTTCACTAAACAGCAGCAATACCGCAACCGGCCAAACTTTTTTATTGAGCATAAACTCTCCTATAAAACGACGAAACAAAAAAATAGCATAGCCACTCAGAATTGCTTACCCTAAAGTAATAATAACTACCACTAGCCAAATACCTACGGGCAACATTAACCTGAACGTCTATTCTTAACTAACCTTACCATATGATTACACATGATCATTAGCAAGCTTTACTGTAAAAATAAAGCCTGACTGACTAAACTTACACTATTTAGGATTTTGAAAACGAAATGCCCTGTACAATAAGCTCTACCGTTGCAGCGGGCACGTCGCCAATCACGGTAATTGAGTAATCCCCGATAACACGGCTCAAGGAATTAACAGCACCCGCTGTTTGTAAGCCTGCATGAAAATTTTGGGGATTTTTTTCAAGATATACCGACACTGAACTCAAGCCATCACTTAACAATAATTGCTCAACTGCTTTATCTGAAGGATGCAAATGCATCCGTGTAAACACTCTTTTTTCAAATCCAACTGGCAAATGCTTTAATTGCAAAGGCAGCTTATCTAACCCCAGATCATCAAATTGATGGATATGTTGTACTTTTTTATCTTTAACTTCAACAGCGACGCTGCTTAATTGCTCGACAACCCGTAAATCAGTAAAAATAATCTGCTCAAGGGTTTCACCCGTAAAATCCTGCACTTCAATTTTTAAAGGCAAATGTGTCTGCTTTGTTATCCAAAATTTACGCGCGTAGCGAAATTGATCACGGGGTTTTACCAGCAAAACATCCACGGGCTGCAAGGCAACGTGCTCATCACCTTCAGCAATTAAATCATAGGAACTATCGAGAACTGCTGGAATTTCTGGCAAAGCCTGCAAAAATGACTGCCCAATGGGTTTATGGTCAATCACCACCTGCTGAGAGGCTTTATATATACAACTTACCGCATCAACATCCCGGATTACTTCCCGCAACGGAGAGTTTAGTGATAATAGCCGCTCTTGCTCAACACCCTTTTGCACCGCATGAAAATACTGCAAGGTATCCAGTTTTGCATTCTTCAATATGGCTAAAGTACCATGATAATTAAGTGAAGCCATGGACTGCTGCATTGCCAGTAGTAATTGCGGCGGCTTGAGCATAACCGGATCAGCGAAAGCCTTACCCATGCAAAACAAAACACCAACAATTAAGCCCAGTGACCACTTGAACACTGGCTCATTCCCCTTTGCCATAACTCGCCAATTGTGCGCGGTATTGCAGATTTTCAACGCCATTTGTTGTATATAAACTGCCGTTATGTGCTTGTAGGTAATCCTGGAAGCGTTGGTTAACCGGGTACATGCGCATGGACGACCCAGAATTATTTGAAACTAAAAGCCCAGCATCGGAAGGATGGGCACCTAGAAGTGCCTGTTTTGTGCTTTTAACTGCTTGTTGTTGAGCCAGGTTGAGCACCCCAGTATGGTTTATACTGATCACCCTCATACCAACTGGCAAAATAATGGCTACTGCCGCTACTGAAGCGGCCAACGCCAATGCGGCTTTTTTAAAAAATGGCGGGGAAATGCGGGACTGCCTGGGTAAAAAATAAACCGGCTCTTGTTCAAGCTTCTGTTGAATCTGGGCAACAAAACCTTCACTTGCTGCCAGCACAGGCCTCGACTTTAACGCTTGGTTTATCAATAAATACCGTTGCATTGTACTTTGCAAGTGTGGCTGCTGTTGCAATGCGTTCAATAATTGCAAAGACTCTAATTGATTGAGGTCATCATCGAGAAATTGCGAAATTTTTTGATGTATTGGATCAGACATCACAAATCTCCATTTGTAAGTAAAGGGTTTAATTTATTATCTATGGCTTCACGCGCCCTGAATATACGTGAACGTATAGTGCCTATCGGGCAATTCATAATCTGTGCAATTTCTTCGTAACTTAAGCCTTCTATTTCGCGCATCATAATCGCCATGCGCATATCCTCCGGCAACTCTTCAATAGCCTTATTGATTATGCGCAAAATTTCATCATTCAGTAATAGTTGCTCAGGGGTATCCATACCTTGTAATTGCGGGGCATTTTCAATTTGCTCTGCATCCTGAATGTCTACTTCATAATCACTGCTACGCCGGGATTTGGCGACCAAAAAATTTTTCGCCGTATTGATGGCAATCCGGTACAACCAGGTATAAAAAGCACTGTCCCCCCTAAAATCTTTTAAGGCACGGTAAGCTTTAATAAAGGCTTCTTGGGCTATATCTTGAGCTTCGCTGGGGTCTTTTACATACCGGTTGACCAGCTGTATAATTCTGTGCTGGTATTTGATAACCAGCAAATCAAATGCACGCTTATCGCCTCGCTGTACCCGCAAAACCAAATCGTTATCTAACTGCTCTCCAGCTAGGTGCTTATCGTTCAAGGTCATCCTTTTCGCTATGCAATAATGGACAAAGTTAAGCTATAGAAGTTCGATAGCAGCAAAAAAAATTGCTATCGTTTCAAAAACCGTTATTATCAAGGCTGTAAGATAAAGGTGCAAGGCTAATCACCTTAAACTTTGAGTATCTGCCTCCTCAACCCTCTAAATTATGAATCTGTAAACACATGGTACCGCTCACTAGAACTTATGATGTCCTCATTATTGGCAGCGGTGGTGCCGGTTTAACATTAGCCTTAAAACTGGCTGATTGCGCGCGGATTGCGGTACTTTCCAAACTGTCGCTCACAGACGGCAGCACTTACTGGGCTCAGGGTGGCATCTCAGCAGTCGTCGATGCACAGGATTCCATAGCATCACATATAGCAGACACGCTGGATGCCGGTGCCGGGCTGTGTGACCCTGAAATTGTGCAATTAACCGCTTCCTGCGGCAAGCAGAGTATCGATTGGTTACGCAGCCAAGGCGTCCGTTTTACCGAAGAACAAAACGAAAACGGACAAATCCAGCTGCATTTAACCCGTGAAGGCGGGCATTCTCATCGACGGGTGGTACATAATGCCGATGCTACCGGCAAAGCAATCTCTGAGGCACTCATAGCAAGGGCACACGAACACGCCAGTATCAACTTGTTCGAAAACTACAATGTCGTTGATTTAATTTTAAGCGAGAAAAACAAGCCACAGCAGCAAAAAATCCTGGGTGCGTACGTGCTTAACACCCAGCGCCAGGAAGTTGAATCCATAGCCGCACGTATAGTGGTCCTAGCAACCGGCGGAGCGAACAAAGTCTATTTATATTCCACCAACCCACACACTTCCAGCGGTGATGGTATCGCACTTGCCTGGCGCGCCGGTTGCCGCGTTGCCAATATGGAATTTATGCAATTCCACCCTACCTGCCTGTATCATCCTGGCGCCCCATCATTTTTAATCAGCGAAGCCCTGCGCGGCGAAGGGGGACACTTAATACTTCCCGACGGCAGCCGCTTTATGGAACATTATGACGCACGCGCCGAACTTGCCCCCAGAGACATTGTGGCACGCGCAATTGATAATGAAATGAAAAAACGCGGTATTGATTGTGTTTATCTGGATATTAGCCATAAACCCTCTGCGTTTATCATTGAACACTTCCCCAGTATTTATGAACAATGTCTCAAATTAGGCCTCGACATTACCCGCCAGCCGATACCGGTGGTACCCGCAGCACATTATACCTGCGGCGGCGTCCTGACAGATAGCCATGCCCGCACAGACATCCACAATCTTTACGCCATTGGCGAAGTTGCCTGTACCGGCTTACATGGCGCAAATCGTATGGCGAGCAATTCGTTACTGGAGTGCTTCGTGTTTGCCGAACGCGCAAGCCAAGCAATCCAGCAACAATTACCGGAAACTGCCTTACCACCGCCAATCCCCGCCTGGGATGAATCAAAAGTCAGTGATTCTGATGAGGAAGTAGTCATTTCCCATAACTGGGATGAACTACGCCGCTCCATGTGGGATTACGTCGGCATTGTCCGTACCAACAAGCGCCTTAGCCGAGCGATGCGCAGAGTGGAAATGCTCAAAGAGGAAATCAGTGAATACTATGGTAACTTCCGGGTCACCAGCGATTTACTGGAATTGCGGAATCTGGTCATTGTCGCCGAATTGATTATTCGCTGCGCCCAACTGCGCCAAGAGAGCCGCGGCTTACACTTTACAACCGATTACCCTAACACCGATACCAGTAAGCCACCGCAAAATACTATTTTGAAACCCTAATATTGAAGAGGTTTTTTATCATCGTAAACGCATCATCGCCGCCTTCCACCAAAAACTCATAATAGTGATAAAACGTATCACGCGAAACACCTGTAGCTTTGCAAGCTCTGGATGCGTTATTCAGCTTCTGAGCTAACAAAACAGTCCAGCCTTGTGTTTTATTAGGGGTTGTTAGTATGCAACATCAGAGCTACGTATTGTGCTTTGATTATGGTTGCGGCACCCATATCTAAACCTATAAATCTCATCTTTTCGAAATTGATATGTCAGATTAGGTCGAGACTCATTCATCTAAAATTAAGCCGCTTAACTTAAAAAAACTTAGTGCAACTCGCGATGGCGGGTGATCACATTCAACGCCTGAACCTCAAAACGTCTGGCCAGTTTATCCACTAAAAAAACCGAACGATGCTGCCCCCCAGTACACCCGATGCCAATGGTTAAGTAACTGCGGTTATTCTCTTCGAAACTGGGTACCCAACGATCCAGAAATGCAGCAATATCGTTAAACATATCCAAAACAACACCTTCACGCTGCAAAAACTCAATTACCGGCTGATCTTTACCGGTTAATCCCCGCAATTCAGGTACCCAATGCGGATTCGGCAAACTACGTACATCAAACACAAAATCCGCATCTAACGGGATACCGTGTTTAAAGGCAAAAGACTGAAACTGCAACGATAAATAACGTTCATTGCGCTCGCCAAGCTGAACTTTGATTAACTCACGTAATTGATGATAATGGGTGTGGCTGGTATCAATCACACAATCGGCATGCTTGGCAACCATGCGCAGCATATCCTTTTCAATCTTAATTGCTTCATTCAGTGGTAAGTGTAAATCACTTAAAGGGTGTCGACGCCGCGTTTCACTGTACCTTTTTAACAAAGTCGCTTCTTCCGCCTGCATATACATCACTTCACAATCAATGCCTTTACTGCGAATGAAATCAAGTTTTTCGGAAAAATTAATCAGGCTCTCAGTTTGGTTACGGGCATCGATTCCAATAGCGGTTTTTGCATAAGTATTCTTGTCGACAAGCATGACATGGCTAATAAAGTCTTCCAACAACATTACCGGTAAGTTATCGATGCAGTAATATCCGCAATCTTCTAGGGTATCGAGCGCTATACTCTTACCTGAGCCGGAAAGCCCACTAACAATCAATAACTTCATTAATTAATCCAAGCAAAAAGCGAAAGACGTTATTGCCATTATCCATAAAACCTTCAGCCTTGCCCTTTCAATTACCGATGACTACCAGTTTTTTCTTTATGCTTTATTATCTGACGATCCAGTTTATCAACCACACTATCAATCGAATCATACATATCTGCTTGCACATCTTCAGCAAACACTTTCGCGCCACCAATTTGGACGGTAGCTTCAGCTTTTTGATTGAGCTTTTCCACACTCAAAATAACATGAACATCCGCAACATTATCGAAATGGCGTTTTAGCTTTTCAAATTTTAATTGAACATGCGCTTTTAATGATTCTGTAACGTCTAAATGATGGCCTGTTATGCTAATTTGCATTTTTTAACTCCTTAATTATATTTATAGGGCTTTCGAAGTCCATGGAAGGACAAGGATCGCGCGAGGCAGGGATGACGTAAGCGACCAAAGCCCATGTATGGACAAGGATCGCAAAATGCCAAGATCCCCTTGCGACTATATCCACAAAAGATCACATAATTCGTTTTCTTTGGCTGGACGATTGAATAAACATTGCTTCACGATATTTTGCAACGGTACGACGGGCAACAATGATACCTTTATCCTGTAACAGCTTGGCTATTTTATCATCACTTAAAGGCTTAATTGCATTTTCACTCGCGATTAACTCTTTAATGAAAGCACGAATCGCGGTGGCCGAACATTCACCCCCCACATCCGTTGCGACATGACTTGAAAAAAAATGTTTAAACTCAACAATACCATTTGGGGTGTGCATGTACTTTTGCGTTGTAACACGTGATATGGTTGATTCATGCAATTCCAGCTCTTCCGCAATATCCTTTAACACCATCGGTCGCATGGCAATTGATCCATGCTCCAAAAAATCACCCTGTTTTTCAACAATACAACGCGCCACACGCAACAAAGTGTCATTACGGCTATGTAGACTTTTTATAAACCAACGCGCTTCCTGTAAATGATCCTTCATGCAAGCATTATCCTGACTATTATCCGAACGCTTAATCATGCCGGAATACACCGGATTAATGCGTAGTTTAGGGGCAATATCAGGATTTAACTGTACCTGCCATTGGCCATTTGCTTTAACGACAAAAACATCAGGGATAACATATTCCTCTTCAGTCTGCTGTATTTTAGTACCTGGCCTAGGATCGAGGCTTCTCACTAAAGCGACAATATGCGTCAATTCCTGTTCATTAACATCCAAGCGCTTCAATAATTTTGGTTGCTCCTGGCCTGCCAATAAATCTAAATAATGTACGACCAACTCCAATGCTTTCAGCCGATAAGGATTTGATTCTGGGGTCTGCAGCAACTGTAAACGTAAACAATCCTGCAAATTTAAAGCTGCCACACCGGCGGGATCAAAGTTCTGCACACTGTGCAAAACCGCCTCAACTTCATCAAAATCCAAATCTTCCAGCTGCGACTGCAAACCGGCATAAATCTCATTTAAGCCACCGACTAAGTAACCATCGGCATTGATAGAGTCAATAATAGATTGCGCTATTTCAAGATCCCGCTCAGAAAACTGCGTTAATTCCAATTGCCACAACAAATGCTCCTGTAAAGTCTCCGATTTGGTTCGTTGCGCCTCAAAATCATACACCTCGGCGACAGGGTTACTCATGGACAGCTGTGCGCCGTCATAAACATCTTCCCAACTGGTATCAACCGCTAATTCGTCAGGAATATCAGTTTGTGAACCTTCACAAGTGTCTTGATCATGGGTATCAACCTTAGGCGTTAGCAGCTCACTATCACCCTGACGAACCGCATCATCTTCAATAACCTCAAGCATCATATTCGAGTCCAATGCCTGCTGAATCTCTTGCTGCAAATCCAAAGTCGATAATTGCAATAACTTAATCGCCTGCTGTAATTGCGGCGTCATTGTCAATTGCTGACCTAAGCGAAGCTGTAAAGATTGTTTCATAGTATGTTTATCACGCCTTGTTAACGCATTCCCGCTAAAAACTAAAGACTAAAACTCTCACCCAAATAAACCTTGCGCACTTCTGGATTACTCACGCACTCGGCGGCGGTTCCCTCAGCGATGACCTTACCATTATTTAAAATATAAGCCCGATCACAAATCCCCAAAGTTTCCCTAACATTATGTTCAGTAATTAAAACCCCGATGCCACGATCTTTTAAATGCGCAATAATCTTTTGAATATCTATAATTGACAGCGGATCAACCCCTGCAAACGGCTCATCCAATAAAATAAATTTTGGCTCAGATGCCAAAGCTCTGGCTATCTCAACCCGCCGTCTTTCGCCGCCCGAAAGCCCCAAGGCCAGTTGCTCACGCAAATGGGTAATGTTAAATTCACCCAGTAAATCATCGATCATCGACTCAATACGCCGGGGTTTAATGTCCGGGCGAATCTGCAACACCGCCCGCAAATTATCTGCTACGCTAAGTTTTCGAAACACGGAAGGTTCTTGTGGCAAATAACCCACCCCTAATCTTGCCCGAACATGCATGGGGTAATGCGTAATAATCTGCTCATCCAGGAAAATATCACCTGCATCAACCTTGATCAAACCAACTAACATATAAAAACTGGTGGTTTTTCCAGCGCCATTCGGGCCTAACAAACCAACCACTTCATGGCTATTAACGCTTAATGACACCCCATCAACCACCATCCGTTTGCCGAAGCCTTTAACAATGTGCTTTGCCGCCAAGGTCGCCATTATTGTGGTTTTTTCTCTTTAGGTTGAAAAGTTGCATGTACACGCTTAGTATCAGAGGCAGTCTCGCCGGCCTTTATGACTGCATTGCGGCTATCGTAAAGGATTAGTTCGCTGGACGATAAATTTTGACCCTGCCAGACCACCGCTTTTTTAATTAATACCAACAATTTTTTGGCGGGATAATATTCAGCAGTTAAAGACCTGCCTTTAATCTCTTCCTTACCCACATCAGGCAGTTGCTTAAACTTTACTGGATCACCGGTTGCAACCAGCTTATCAATAGCACCAGCAACAATAAACACCACTAACTTATCCGCCTCCATACGCATACTGCCCTGAATGGCCACGACGTTACCAATATAGATGCTGGTTCCCTGCTTATCATCGTAGGTCGCACTATTGGAATCAATGGTTATCGGCTGTTCCGAGTCGCCCTCCAGCGCCATAGCCCAATGATTAACTGACAGCAAACAACAAAACGTAATACCACGAACCCAACCGGTACTAATGAATCTCATATTTTCCTCTAACCTTATTCAGCAACGTTATACGAATTGGGTCTGCAAAAGATAATTGCAGTCCGACACCAGTCGTTACATTAGGGGGACTACTTAACTCTGCCCATTGAACTGTCTCAGCATAACTTGTTTCAGGCTGCACACGGACATCAGACGTTTTAATGCTGATCGCACGGCCGCCTTTAAGCGCTGCCCTGGTCACTAAAACCGATCCATTCAACCATAATTCCTTTCCAGCATTTGAAAGCACCCCACGCTCAGCCTGAATAACCCACGGAGGAAATTTATCCTTAAAAAACTTCAACTCTGGGTACTCTAAATGCACACTACCATCATCACTATAATGCAGCATTTTCACAGCGCGTATCTCTCTCTTCAGCAAACCAAATTCATCCATTTCCCGCTTCTGATACCCAGAACTATAATAATCAGCGCTATGCGCCGGAGGCATTGCCTCATTTCCCTGTTCTAAGGGAGATAACTGTAACCACCACCAAGAAGCAATAGCTAAAACACCCGCAAAAATATAAATAAGCAGGTGGCGCCCAATCAACATATTAGATATTGGTTAACTGCGGCATCAAAAGTACCCTGCGCCTGCATAATCAGATCACACACCTCGCGTACCGCGCCATTGCCGCCCTGTAATTGGGTACACCAGTGCGCATGTTGCTTAACAACAAAGTGGGCATCCTGCACTGCAATGGCCAAACCTGCTTTAATCATAATCGGCAAATCCAGGATATCATCGCCCACATACGCAACTTGCTCAGGTGTTAAGGTTAAACGTTGCAAAATTTCATTAAATGCCGCCAGTTTATTTTCATGGCCCTGATACACCAGCCCTACCCCTAAACTCTGCATACGCAAAGCAACGGACGCAGATTTTCGCCCTGAAATAATTGCAACTTTAACACCCGATTGCTGTAACAATTTAATGCCATGTCCATCCCGCGCATGAAAAGCTTTATACTCGACCCCTGCTGCATCAAAGAAAAGCTTACCATCCGTTAAAACACCGTCGACATCTAAAATTAATAACTGTAACTTTTTAGCCTTCGTTAAAATGGAAGCATATAAACCCTGCGCATTCTGCTCATCCCCGGCAACCTTGGACACTTCATGCTTAACCGCTAAATCGTGCATCACACTAATCCCGCATGAATTAAATCATGCATATTTAACGCACCAATCAAACAGTGCCCATCATCTACCACGCACAGGGCATTAATCTTTTTTTGTTCCATAATGTGCATCGCTTCAGCGGCTAAAATATCAGGTTTGATTGCCACACAGTCACGCGTCATTACACTACTTATATTATCTTTATGAATATCGATACTTTTAACCAACATACGCCGTAAATCCCCATCGGTAAAAATACCAACTAAATGTTGATTTCTATTGACTACCGCAGTCATACCCAATTTTTTTTGTGTCATTTCTAATAATGCCGCACTAATCAAAGCATCTTCCGCTACACAAGGGATTTGCTCGCCGCTATGCATTATCTCGCTGACCTGTAGCAACAATCGCTTACCCAAGCTACCCCCTGGATGCGATAACGCAAAGTCATCCTTGGTAAAACCGCGGGTCTCCAACAAAGACACGGCCAAAGCATCACCCATTACCAAAGCTACAGTAGTACTTGCGGTTGGAGCCAACCCCAAAGGACAGGCTTCTTGTTCGACTGATACATCTATATGCACAGTGGCAAACTTGGCCAAGGTCGATTGTACATTACCCGTCATTGCAATCAGCGGCACCCCCAAGCGTTTAATTATAGGCAATAACGTCAAAATTTCAGCAGTTTCACCGGAATTGGATAATGCCAACACCACATCCTGCTGGGTAATCATGCCTAAATCACCATGACTGGCTTCCCCGGAATGCACAAAAAAAGCGGGGGTCCCAGTACTGGCTAAGGTAGCGGCAATTTTTCCGGCTATATGCCCGGATTTACCCATACCGGTAACCACGACCCGCCCACGGCAGGCAATCATTAATGCACAGGCGGAAACAAAATTAGCATCTACACGCGTCAATAGCGCTTTAACCGCCTGCATTTCAACTTGAATAACCGCTAAACCCAATGCATGTATTTGTTCAGCGTTTATTTTCATCTATTCACCATACAGGATGCTTAAAACCTGCGTATTATGCCATGTTTATGCCTAACAATCAGGACAAATATAGTCACAAATCCAATCAAGTATATGCCATATTTTTAAGCCACTATTGATATTGAAGCTGAAACGAAACTATGGTCTGCAAATATAGCTAAGTTTTTTAAAGTACCAATAAATTGCTACGAAGTGTTCAATCGGCACTGCCTATCAATAATTACCCAAACTTATTGACAAGCAAGGGCAAAGAAAGGAGTGCGGAAAATTAATTAGGTTATTAAATCGACTGTAGATAACCAAACACTAAGTCATTTTTTATTTATTTGATTTAATAAACAACTTGCGGATAAAACAGGGGGAGGGGTGACAGACCAGAGCCCATAATATTTAGGGCTTAAATGCACTAATAAATTGTAGCTAAATTTATCAATAATTATAGGGAATACAGAAAACCGTATTGATAAAGGGTGATGACATTTAAAAAATACACCTCATCACCCATGAAAATCAAAAAACCGTCATTGCTATTGTAAATCTACTGACAATACCCAGCCATCTTTATCCTTACACTCGCCCTCTTCAATTTTTACCTGAGCAAAGGTATTTTTCTTTCCGTAAGCGTCCTGAAAATTCATAACTGACACATGCGTACCTTGAGGTATCTTACTACATGAATTTTTAGCATCACCTTCCGCTTCATCAAACGCTGCAATTGCACCTGGCACGGGCACTAATTGAACGATTGCTTTGTCGTCATAGCTATTTGGACTACGTAAAACATATTTCTGACCAATGGCTAAATTTTTTGCTGGCGTACCACCGGCCGCAGTAACTACGGGTGAATCATCACCCCCACCCATTGACAGCATTAAAACAAAAATCACCAATAGAGCCGCCGCCCCGCCCATAAATACTTTCGGGTTTGAATTTTTCAAAGCCATCACCGACGCAAGACCGCCACTTAATGCTTTTTTTGCACCTTCAACCGTTTCATTAGATTGTTCGTTATCACTCATATTTTTATCCCCTCAATCACTCAATTATTGTTATTTTTTATACTACATAAAAGCTACAACTTACCATGATAAGAAATCTTTTCAAGTTTTTATTCATTTACTGCCTTTGCCGCCAATACACCCTCAAAGAGCGCCATAACCTCCTTGTTAATAACTAACATTTAATTGCGCAAACCCTTTTAATTTTAAATAAAGTCATAGCCTTGCTTTTTAGCCATGCTACTAACGGTCTCCGGCATTCTCCTGCACTCAAACTGCCAGTAACCTAAGCCAATATTGGTCCGATCTTTTAAAATAATGGGATAGTCTTCATTCTGCATAAACATTCGAATAATATCGCCATCCTTTAATAAGAAAGACTCAATTATAATAAAACTTTTCTCTTCTTTTCCCTGCTCTTTCACGCCATACAATAACGCTTTTTTGCGCGACGACTGTTTTTTTTCTTCTAAATATTCAAAACCAACAGCATAAAACCGTCTTGCCAAAATATCCACTTCAATATTTAGCTTATTGTCTTGTTTAAATGTCACCAGTCGACTCACAACACCAAGCGCACGCTTATGCTCAGGGGCGTCGATTTTTCTGATACTAACCAGACTGCCAATGGACAACACACCCGGTTTATTAAAATCACACACCAGACAATTTTCTGAAGCGGTCTGCGCAAGATACTCCACCTCTGATTCTTGCTGTGTATTGGAAGTGTCCAAAAAATTAAAAGCAGCTTCCAGCCCCAACCCGATATATCGATCCAGCCTATCTGCAAACACCATCAATTCAGGCAAAGGGCAAGCCTTCCAGCGCTGTTCAAGATAATCCAACAAATCAATTGATAATTTGGAATATCCTATAGAGTGTCCTCCAATTGAACTAAAGCGGGTTAATCCAGGGTCGCTAAATTTATCTTTTTGTTTAAACACTTTAAAAAGCTTATCAAAATTAAGGTAGCGTACCGCCGAATCATTTAAAAATGCATCATAAGCCTGAAATGAGGGGGGCCTATCCTCATCCATCCGCAAAACACATTGCACGTCAAGCTCAGCTATAGGCTTATCTTCGATACGAATATAAGGGCTTAATTGCTCTAAAAAAGAATAAACCTGTTGAATTTCTTTTTGCATTAAACGACCCGGTTGCGCCAAGCTGAACAATAAAATATGTTGGTAACTTAGCTCCAGGGTTGTTGTTTTAGTTGCATTGTTAAACTCTGCAGGAACCTTGACCGCCTGTTTATTTAAGGCTTTACCGAGCTTATACAAAGAATGCAAATCAATCCATACCCAGTCAGGAATGGCTCGATAAAGCGTGCAAAAAGTAACCACAATCGCACCCAACCCTTTAATACAACGCTGAATGGCTAAAGCGATAGTTTTGTTTTGAAACCAGCTACTGTCTCTACGCGTCAAATCACGCGTCACTACCCAATAGCCAAGCGTAAATTCCTTTTCGATATTGAACAAAATATCCATGATCTTCTGATCACCTGGCGTTTTCGGAAAATTCGACTGCGTTAATCGCGAACGCAAATAATCTTCGATAATAATGTAACTGGGCCTAAGAATTTCTAATGCCTCCAGCCTTAACGCTGAATCCATTTCCAGTTGGTTAAATTCGATAATAAAATCATGGAATAGCCGTGTAGCAAGGCTGGGATTAGCAGTAGGCAACTCTTCAACCCAATGTCTTAATACATTCTCTGTGAATTGTTTGATTTGCTCAGGATTTTTTCGCTGAGACGGAATAATCAAAAAAAAAGAATTCTTCACATTTATCTTTAATTAATTAACGTTAATAGATTCAAACGGGCGGCGAATATTCAGCTAAACAACAGGTTAACGCCAATTGCCAGGGCGGCAACTGTATGTTAAAAACTTTATGCAATTTTTCACCGGATAAAACAGAATACGCTGGACGACGGGCTGGCGTTGGATAGTCTACGGTGTTAATCGGATTCAATATGACGTCCAGTTGTAAAATGCCCAGCTGCCGTGCCTGTTGATATATTTCATGGGCAAACCCATACCAAGACGCAGACCCGGCACAGGTTAAATGATAGATGCCTTTTTTATTATCCAGCTTAAAGCCTTTTGAACCTTTGCATTGCACCAGAATCAATGCGGTAGCCAAGGCAATTTGACGACTCCAGGTCGGCGACCCTATTTGATCCGCTACGACCCCTAGACTTTCCCGCTCCCGCATTAAACGCAGCATCGTCAGTAAAAAATTTTGTCCCCGCGCCCCATAAACCCATGCTGTACGTAAAATTAAATAATCAACACCTGAATCAATAATGGCTTGTTCACCAATTAACTTACTACGGCCATAAACCCCATTAGGTGCAGTCATATCTGTTTCAACGTATGGCATCTGCGCATTGCCATCAAAAACATAGTCCGTCGAATAATGCACCAATGTTGCCTGACATTGTTTCGCAGCTTCCGCTAAAACCCCCAAAGCCGTACCGTTAATTTGCATAGCTAAAGCGGAAAAGTCAGCTTGCTCGGCTTTATCGACCGCCGTATAGGCAGCGGCATTCACAATCACATTCGGCTTAACCGCGGCAACGGTACGCACAATGCTATCATTATCCGTCAAATCCAGCGCGAGCGGCTGCGACAATCGATCCACCACCACAACTTCGCCCAAACACATTAACGCCCGGTGCAACTCCCATCCAACTTGCCCTAAACGCCCGATCAATAATATCTTCATGCTTTGGCAGGCAATCTGGCCTTAGCTATATCCTGCAACAACAATCCTGCTTGATCTTTTTTAGATAAACTGGGCTGAGCAATAGGCCAAGTAATACCGATATTTGGGTCATTCCAGGCGATACTTAATTCCGTTTCAGGGTGGTACAGTTCAGTACATTTATAAACAAATAAAGCCGTAGCGCTGGTAACGCAAAAACCATGCGCAAACCCTGGTGGGACATAAAGTTGCAGGTGATTATCCGAGGATAAATAAACCCCAACCCAACGCCCGAAATCCGGCGAATCGGGTCTAATGTCAACAGCAACATCAAACACCTCTCCCTGTAGGACGTGCACTAACTTGCCCTGCGCATAAGGGTGTTGGACGTGCAGTCCGCGTAAAATATTTTGCTGTGAAAAAGACACATTATCCTGCACAAAATCAACCGCCAAACCCAACTCCGCATAGCGTTGTTTTTGCCAGGACTCACAAAAATAGCCCCGCTCATCCCCAAATACATCAGGCTCAATGAGCAAAACTTCAGATAATATCGTAGGCGTTATTTTCATACGGGAATTCCAAACTTGGCAATTCTAAGCAGATATTGACCATATTCATTTTTTTTCATTGCCAAACCTTGTTTTTCAATTTGCTCAGCGTTTATCCACCCATTTAAAAAGGCAATTTCTTCTGGACAACACACCTTCAAGCCTTGCCGCTCTTCGATCGTTTCAATAAAGTTGGAGGCTTGCATTAATGAGGTGTGCGTACCGGTATCAAGCCAGGCGATACCACGACCCAATTTTTCAATAGTTAATTGCCCTTGTTGTAAATAGAGTTTATTCAGATCCGTGATTTCCAGTTCACCCCGCGCCGAAGGCTGCAAATTTTTAGCCATTTCGATGACTTGGTTATCATAAAAATACAGCCCTGTTACTGCATAATTAGATTTCGGATGCCCAGGTTTTTCGACGAGATCAATCACCTTACCTTGCTTATCAAACTCAGCCACACCATAGCGCTCCGGATCTTTAACCCAATAGCCGTAAACACTGGCACCTTGATCACGTTTAACACTATTCAATAGGGAATCTTGAAAACCATGCCCATAAAAAATATTATCACCCAAGGTCAAACAGCTCCGATCTGAACCAATAAACTGCTCACCAATAATAAACGCTTGTGCCAACCCATCTGGCGAAGGCTGAACCGCGTATTGAATATTCATGCCAAATTGCGAACCATCCCCTAACACACTCACAAATAACGGCGCATCATGGGGCGTAGTAATAATCAGCACGTCCCTGATTTTTGCCAGCATCAAGGTTGATAAGGGATAATATATCATCGGCTTATCAAACACCGGCAACAATTGTTTACTGATGGCGATGGTTAAAGGATGCAAACGCGTACCCGATCCACCGGCGAGAATAATACCTTTTAATCCTGACATCAGCTTATCCTTTTAGGCCTAAACGTTCACCACGATAACTGCCATCCAAAACATTTTGCCACCAGCTTTGATTATCCAGATACCATTGCACGGTTTTACGCAAACCGGTTTCAAAGGTTTCGGCAGGTTCCCAGCCTAAATCCCGTTTAATTTTGCTGGCATCAATTGCATAACGCAAATCATGTCCAGGGCGATCTTGTACAAATTTCATCAAACTTTTATGGGGTTTAAACCCTGATTGCGGTGTTAACTCATCCAATAACTGGCACAGTGTTTCTACCACTTCAATATTGGTTTTTTCATTGTTACCACCGATGTTATACACTTCGCCTAACTTGCCTTTATGCAATACAGCATCAATCGCACTGCAATGATCTTCGACATATAACCAGTCTCGGACGTTCAAACCAGCACCATAGATAGGCAAAGGTTTACCGCTCAAGGCATTTAAAATCATCAAGGGAATCAATTTTTCAGGGAATTGATAAGGGCCATAGTTATTGGAGCAATTGGTTGTTAACACCGGAAATCCATATGTATGGTGGTAAGCCCTGACCAAATGATCGGAAGCCGCTTTTGAAGCTGAATAAGGGGAATTGGGCTGATACGGCGTGGTTTCGGTAAACTTACCCTCTTTACCCAATGAACCGTAAACCTCATCAGTCGAAACATGCAAAAACCGAAATTCTGATTGCGCCGCGCCGGACAATGACTGCCAATAGTTTTTAGCCGACATAAGCAAGCCATGCGTGCCTACGACATTGGTTTGAATAAAATCAGAAGGGTTATCTATCGAGCGGTCTACATGGCTTTCAGCAGCAAAATTCACAATTGCGTCGGGTTGGTAACGCGCCAGTAAATAATCCACTAAACTTTTATCACCAATCGACCCTAATACAAATTGATGCTTGGGATTATTATTGACCTGCGCCAACGTATCCAAATTGCCGGCATAGGTTAAGGCGTCTAAATTAATAATCGTCACATTGCCTTTACGCACCATGCGATGCACAAAATTACCACCAATAAACCCTGCCCCACCCGTCACTAAAATCGTTTGAACCTGTTTCATTCTGCTCCTTTTTTACTGGTCATCATGCCTTTTGAAGGGTTATACCCCAAGATTGCGGCACTCATAAAAATAATAAATGCAACTAACGTATAAATAAATGCGGTCTGGTTAAATTGACCATATAAAGCGAATCGGATTAATTCAACTGCTTGAGAAAAAGGATTATACAACGCCAAATTATGCAGCAACACACTGGATTCTTTAATTTTCCAAAGCGGATACAGGGCGGTCGACATAAAAAACATCGGGAAGATCACAAAATTCATAACCCCTGCAAAGTTTTCCAATTGCTTAATAAATGAGGACAATAATAACCCTAAAGCCCCTAACATTAAACCCGACAATACTAAAGCAGGCAATACCCAACAATAGCCTTGCCAGGGCGCTTGGATTTCATAGCCCCAGGCAATCGCCAAAAACACGTAAACTTGCAACACCGATACTGCAACGCCGGCAATTAATTTAGACATTAGCAAAAACCAGCGCGGTAAGGGGCACACCATTAAAATCCGCATACTGCCCATTTCGCGGTCATACACCATGGATAACGAACTTTGCATGCCGTTAAAAAGCTGGATCATCCCGACTAAACCGGGGGTGATATAAACCTCATACAATATATAAGTTTCATAGGGCGGCGTAATAGCAATCCCCAGCGCCGCCCTAAAGCCTGCCGCAAATACAAATAACCACAGTAACGGCCTGACCAGAGCCGAAATAAACCGTTCCCGCTGCTTAACAAAACGCAATAACTCCCGCCCGATAATCCCCCACATCGCACGCCAGTAGTGCAATAGCTTCATACGCGCCCCCCACTTTGCGTTAAGGCTGCAAATGCCGCATGAATAGTAGCCGTCGCCGTTTGAGTGGTCACATCGCCCAGTAAACCCTGGGCTTTAATTTGCCCTTGATGCAAAATAACCAGACGGTCATCAGGATAGATTTCATCAAAGGTATGCGTCGCCCACAGCACCCCGATTTGTTGCTGTTGCGCCAAATGATGCACATGCTCAACAATCACTTGCCGACTGGGAACATCCAGGCCGACGGTAGGCTCATCCAACAACAACAATGCAGGCTTATGCAGCAAAGCTCTGGCAATCTCCACACGACGGCGATGACCGCCATTTAATTTGCGCACCGCTTCAAAGCGACGTTCGTACATACCAAAACGCTCAAGCTCTTCCTGAATACGCTGGGCGGCCAAATTCCCTCCCATGCCGTGCAAAGCCGCATGATAACGCAGGTTTTGTAGCACCGTTAAATCCATATCCAAAGTTGACTGCTGAAACACCACCCCCAACTTACTGAGCGCTTGCGATGATTGTTTTTTAATATTAAAACCACACAATTGAATACGGCCCGAATGGGTATCATACAAACGGGTAATTAAAGCAAACAAGGTGCTTTTACCTGCCCCATTCGGCCCCAATAAAATCGTACAATTCCCCGCATTAACCGTAAAGCCAATGTCATCCAGGGCTTTTTTACCGCTGTACGCAAAACTTAAATTTTCAACCACTAAAGCGGCGGTCATGGGCGCACCGCGACGCCCCAAGGATAACGGCCCACGCCCACTGACTTGGTCACCGTATGGCTATCCAATTCAATAATCGATACATCATTGCTGATACCATTGGTGGTGTACAGTCTTTTTTGATCCGGCGAAAACGCCAGATTCCAGACCCGCTGCCCTACCAGCAAATATTTTTCAATGGCAAATGTTCGCGCATTAATCACCGCTACCCGATTGGCGGAGCCTATCGCCACATAGCCCCAGCGCCGCGCTTTATCAATCACCACCCCGACCGGTTGTATTTTATCAGCGGTAACCCCTTGCACCGCTAATTTAACGGTCTTAACCACTTGCCGGGTTTTAACATCCAAAATACTCAAAGTACCGGCAATTTCCGAGGTTACCCATAATTGCTGGCTATCCGCCGTAAAAGCCACCGCACGCGGACGCGGATCAACCAGCGTATTATCGACGATCTTTAAGGTCTTGGGATCAATCCAATGCAGCATATTAGTCGTTTCGGAAGCACTTACTACCCATTTATTATGAGGGCTTACCGCAATGCCTTCCGGCTCTACCCCCACGGCAATTTTTTGCAGCACTTTCTTTTTGACAACATCAATGACGGTGACTTGGCTGTCATCTTCATTGGACACATACAAACGATCACCCGCCGGGCTTACCGCAAAGGTCTCAGGGTCATCACCGGAAGGCAGTGAACCCAATTCTTTAAACGACTCCGCATCCAGCATCTTGATGGTATTGTCATCACTGGTTGCGACAAACAGCGTTTTATTGTCTGGACTTAACGCAATGCCACGCGGCCGTTGCCCAACTGGGACAGATTTAAGTAATTTACCCACCTGCGGATCAACTATAGCTAAAGCATTATCCTTTTCCAAGCTTACAATAACGCTTTCAGCCTGCGCCGCAGCCTGTATAAAGAGCAGGCATCCGAATCCCAGTAAAAATTTCCGCATATTTAAAACTCTCCTACTTTCTTGCATAGTTAATCTTCAGCCCAAGTTTCAAACACCTCAGCCAACTCAATCGCCAACTCAGGAAATAAGTACGGCGTGGCAATCCCATCCGTAAACATATGCTTTAACTGATAACGCCCCTGCTCATCCAAAACAAATTGATGAATAGCCTCTTGCTCAGGATAAACCAACCAGTATTCCGTTACGCCGCTTTCTTGATACAGATCATACTTAATATTCATTTCCCGTTTAGCATTACCTTTTGACAGAATTTCAATAATCCAGTCCGGCGCACCATTACAGCCTTGCTTATCCAAAATCTCAGGGTTGCAAATCACACATAAATCCGGCTGTATCACCGTATGGATGTCCTGGCTAGCTAACAAGGATTTTTTGCGGTCATACAGACGGACATCAAAAGGTGCGGTATAAACCCGACATTTTTTATGTTTAAAAAAAGTATGTAACAAAGTCGTTAAGTTACCCGAAATATCCTGATGCTTCACATTCGGTGCAGGCGACATCAACATGATTTTGCCTTTAATCAGCTCAATAGCTTCATTAAATTGCCAGGTCAAATAATCCGCATAGCTATAGGTTTTGCTTAAGTCTAATTGTGATAGTTGAGTAATCTTGGACATCGTTTAATCCTTATGCTAGCAACGCTAGTCAATCAGTAAATATTTTTAGATAACCCGTAACAGTCGTCTGGTCAGCAGGGTCTTCAAGTTACAGCGTCCATCGACAATAATATGGATGTAAACATTATCCTGCCGCACTTCATAAATGATGCGGTTCATCCCGGAGAGAACCTGCCGAAATTGACTCAGATTGAGCTTCTCAAGCTCTTCAGGGATAACACCTGCATAAGGAAAAGTATTCAGGTTACGCATAGCCGCTTTTAGCTTGCCATAAGTATTTTGCCAGGTTTCCAAAGAGAAGTTCTTAACGATATAGCCCCTGAGTTCCCGCAAATCATGCTCAGCTGATTCCAGAATAATAACATTGAACCGCATGGTTAATCGACTGTATCGAGTTCCGCAAACACTTGCTCGCAATCCCGAAATTTACCCTGCTCAATATCCCGGTTGCCAAGCGCCAACAGCTTCAACAGCGCTAGCGTTTGCTCCTGCTCTTCGTAGCTTTTCACATCCATCACCACCAGCTTAGCCTCACCGTTTTGGGTAATCAACAAGGGCTCGCGGCTTTCAGAAATAATTCTGACAATCTCCGCCGTGTGGCTCTTAAGATAACTGATCGGTTTAATTTGGGATGAAAACTTCATAGCGCCATTCCTGCTTGATTTAACTAGATTAATTTTAGTCCTAATTCAGTCTTAGGTCTAAGCATTTTTTAAGCGTACCAGGAAGGCTAAGAGGCGTAACACCACATTGACTCACTGAGCATAATACTAACAAAGTCAGTGCAAACTATTGAAAAGCATTGTCTAGCTGGATTTTTAACCTTAGAATTCAGATTCTTTTAACTCTATTAAGTAGTCTCATGACAATACCCAATTTTTTACCCAGCAAAACTGAATTTTTGAGGCTCACGCCATCCAAGCCTCAAGCGAATTATTGCCTATAGTTTGCTGATGTTAAGTGGCGGACTGTCGTTCTCAACTAGCTCGCAAGCGATGACTATCACCAAGCTGGAAAGTCCTGCTCCTGAGCAAGTGCCAGGAAACGTAACGCTCAATTTCGGAACCATGCAGCTATTCGGAAACATGGCGATTATCAGGGGCCGCTATCCTAACCCTCTCGGCATTGTCCCCTATAGAGGATTATGGTCTATGAACTTAGACAAGGGTTTGCCATCACTTGCCAAGTTAGTTGATAGCCAAACACCTATTCCCCAGGGTATTGGTAGTTTTGGCAGTTCGACTAAAGATGTTTTAGATATTTTTGCTTATACACAAGTAGCCGTTAATGGTGACAATGTATATTTTAGTTTTACAGATATGATCGACCATCAATCAGGCGTCTACTCGGTTCCGATTTCCGGCGGAGCGGTGAGCATGCTCTTCAACCAAAGTACTCAAAAACCAGGTGCAGCGCCTGGCACATTTTTGGGGACATTCTCTTTCGATAGTCTTAATGTAAATGGGAGTGATATTTTGGCCGTAACCGGTGAGTACATTGGCAAGGGATCTTTTAAATTTGATACCTCCACTGGCACTCTTTCATCTATGTTTAATCAGGAAGCTTGCCACTTTAGGCCGGCAGGAGGAATACCGGAGCCCTATTATATGAACAATAACTTGCTAACACTGCGTGCCACTTCTGATGAATACTTTTCTAAAAATGCTATTATTGCCGGGCCCTATAGTGAGATGGCTAATTCCGACCCAACCTGTTTTAACTTGTCTTCTCCTTACATTATCGCTTCTGAGAAAGACATTGTCCCAGGAACCGAGTCAAATCCAAGAACATTTGATTCAGACGCCGAGGGATCGGGTATATTAACCCCCTATTTCGGATTCCCAAAAATTGATGCCGGCACAGTGGTTTTCTCTGGTGCTGCAAAGCCTATCAGTATTCCTGGAATTATTGGTACTAATCACGACCTTTGGGGGCTGTATAGTTCTACTATAGACCCAGACCGTAAAATATGTAAACTGGTTGACACCCAAACACCTGTTCCAGGCGGAACAGGTAATTTTCTGCCCAGTTCTTTTCAATCACCCAAGTTCCTTATTAGTGGTGACAACATCGTGTTTACCGGTGCCAGTACGAACCCGTTAGACCTTTTACACCCTGAGGTAGGAGTCTACTTAATGTCTAAAAACGGTGATTCGTTGACTAAAATTGCTTCCAGTACTGACACAAGGGCGAAAGCCTATCTTGTTTCTTTCTCTGGAAACCATTTGACATATGGCTTTAGTGCACAGTCTGAATGAACTGGGCAGAAACCAACTACCCCACGTTATTTGCACCCTCCGGAGCCAGCAATCAAACACTTGCGCCCTACACCTATCGCTATTACAAAAATACCCATGCCTATTTAGGCGTATCCTCTGCCGATAACCATGTGTATTACTTAGGCGCAGACGGAATTTTAAAAGATGCAGGCGATTTAACAGGTTGGTTGACTGCGGCTAAGTGTCAATAACATCATAATCAACGGAATTATCCGCATTCCCAAACGCTGGTTTAGGAATGCGGCCTTGAAAGTTGAAATTCACACGAACCTATAACGCATTTAATCAGGATAAAACATTTCATCCATAAGCTGTATTAATGTCCAGGGACAGCATTCAGGGAAAATGCTTTTGCTGATTTTTGTTTCTTGGGCGGCTTTAATAACCGCAAGCTTGTAAGCATCTTTTATAAGCTCATCTAATAGGGGTTTCAAGCCCGGGTTATCTTTCAGGGTCTTGTTAAATTGAATGCGTTGCTCATCAATAGAGAGCTGCCAACTTCTGCCCCGCCTTACTTCCTGGTATTTCCATTTTAAAAGATGCAAGAGCAAGACAGTCAAGCGGCTTTCAAGTTCCCGTTTTTCGCTGCGCCCCATTGCCTCTATTTCCTCGATTAAATTAGCTATGTCCAGATCTTTAAATTGTCCATTCCGCAATAATGCGGCTTGCTCATACGTCCAACTGTAAAAATCTTTGTCGTAACTAATCATTTCTCGCCCCTCATCAAAATCCGCGCCAGTTTTCCGCAAAGTGCCAATCTATCCTACCACCTAAACTTTTCCCCTAAACATAAAATACACCGCCCCCAACAAACAAACCCCCGCCCAAAGATAATCCAATTTTAAGGGTTCCCGCAAATAAACCACCGAGAACGGTACAAAAATAGCTAAGGTAATGACTTCCTGAATAATTTTAAGTTGCCCAACATTTAATACCGTAAACCCGATCCGATTTGCCGGAACTTGTAGTAAATACTCAAATAACGCTATACCCCAGCTAAAGAGTGCAGCGATAATCCAGGGTTTACTGTGCAATTCCTTCAAATGCGCGTACCAGGCGAAGGTCATAAAGACATTACTACAAAGCAACAAGCCGATACTGCTTAAAACCGGATAATTCAGCACTTCCGCTTCCCGATGCTTTGCGCAGCAAGGCGTAAACCAGAAAATAGCGTAAACAGCAAAGTAAGCTTAAACATCCAACCCCAACGCATCGACCCGCTGAAATCCGCGAGGTAGCGGCAATCCGCGTTTCGCCCGCCCGCCCTTAAATAACGCAATATCCGAGCTTTTTAAGGTTAACTGCCGTTTACCGGAAACGATTCTAAGCGCAACACCGGCAGACAGGACTTGCATATCCACCACCTTGTCCGCACCACTGGTTAAGTCCAATGCTGGAATCTGAATAATTTTATTGCCTTTCCCTTTAGCCAATTCCGGCAAATCCATGACCGGAAAGACCAAGAGCCGACCCTGTAAAGTCACTACCGCTAGTAAATCATTGGCATTCAAAATTGCAACCGGCTTTAACGCCGCAGCACCAAGCGGCAAACTCAGTACGGCTTTACCAGCTTTATTTTTACTGAACAATTCTTTTAGCTGCACCCTAAAGCCATAACCGGAATTGCCTGCCAGCAAATACCAGTCTTCAGGCGCACCCGCCATGAGACCAATAAATAATGCGCCGGCAGGAGGATTCAGGCGTCCGGTCAGCGGTTCACCTTGCGTTCTGGCAGAAGGTAAATCATGCACTGTGCTGGCATAAACCCGCCCGGTTGAATCCAAAATATAAACCGGCTGCGTCGTACGCCCTTTAACTGCCGCCAAAAATTGATCGCCGGAGCGGTAACTTAATGAGGCGACTTCAATGTCATGACCTTTAGCGGCACGAATCCACCCTTTTGCCGATAAAATAATGGTCGCTGGTTCATTGGCAATCAATGACGTTGTTTCCAATGCCTGCGCAGCATCCCGCGCCACTAACGGCGAACGGCGGTCATCCCCATATTTTTCAGCATCCTCTGCCAGTTCTTTTTTAACTAGCCGATTTAACAGAAGTTTGGAGCCTAGAGTTTTTTCTAACCCTTCGCGTTCTTTTTCCAGTTCCGCTTGTTCGCCACGTATTTTCATTTCCTCCAGCTTGGCTAAATGCCTAAGCTTTAATTCCAAAATGGCTTCCGCCTGGAGGTCTGTGATGCCAAAGCGTGCCATTAATACCGGTTTGGGCTTATCTTCCTGACGAATAATCGCAATGACTTCATCAATATTCAAATAGGCAATTAACAAGCCATCGAGAATATGCAAACGCGCCAAAATTTTATCCAGACGGTATTGCAAACGGCGGCGGACGGTTTCTACCCGAAACGTCAACCACTCCACCAAAATGGTTTTTAAATCTTTAACCTGTGGACGTCCACTCAAGCCGATCATGTTCATATTGACGCGATAGCTTTTTTCTAAATCCGTAGTCGCAAACAAATGCGACATTACCGATTCGACATCGATTTTTTTAGAACGCGGGATCACCAGTAGACGGGTGAGATTTTCATGATCGGACTCATCTCGTAAATCCTCAATCATCGGCAATTTTTTAGACAACATTTGCGCGGCAATTTGTTCCAGTAATTTTGCTCCAGAAACCTGATAGGGTAAGGCGGTAATTACAATGTTGCCATCTTCCAACTCATACTTGGCGCGCATTTTGATAGATCCACCACCGCTGGCATAGACCCTCTGGATATCCGCCGATGACGTCACGATTTCCGCTTGGGTGGGATAGTCAGGCCCTTTGATATGTTCAAACAAGGTTTCTAATGTACTTTCCGGCTCATCCAGTAATTGAATACAAGCACCCGCCACTTCGCGTAAATTATGTGGCGGAATATCGGTCGCCATACCCACTGCAATGCCCATTGTGCCGTTGAGTAAAATATTCGGCAAACGGGCAGGGAGTAACTCAGGCTCTTGAAGCGTACCGTCAAAATTATCCTTCCATTCAACCGTACCCTGCCCCAATTCATTCAATAAAGTTTGGGCATACGCGGTTAATCGCGATTCGGTATAGCGCATGGCAGCAAACGATTTAGGGTCATCCGGCGACCCCCAATTTCCCTGCCCATCCACCAATGGATAACGGTAAGAAAAATCCTGTGCCATTAATACCATGGCCTCATAACACGCAGAGTCTCCATGAGGGTGATATTTACCCAACACATCCCCGACCGTACGTGCGGATTTTTTATATTTGGCCAGGGCGGTTAAGCCCAGCTCCGACATCGCATACACGATACGCCGTTGCACCGGCTTTAAGCCATCCGCAATATGCGGCAAAGCCCGGTCTAAAATCACATACATGGAATAATCCAGATACGCTTTTTCGGCAAAATCCTTTAACGGCAGTTGTTCAAAGTTCTCCTGAATACCCACAACTAAAACTCTCCCTCTCCAATATCAACATGTAAATCACGATTTTGAGCTAAAATTTCCTGTCGTCTTTGTTTGCGTAAAGCTCCCGCAGCAAAAAGTTTCCTCTCTGTCTCTGTTTCAACCTCTAACCGAGGCACTTCAACAGAAACGCCTTTTTCATCAACCGCTACCATCGTAAAATAACAAGAATTGGTATGGCGTTTAGCATCCGTCAGCAAATCCGCAGCGACCACTTTGATTCCAACCTCCATAGATGACCGCCCCACATAATTAATATGGGCATAAAACGTAACCAATTCACCAACATTAATGCTCTGTTTAAAAAAAACATTATCCAATGATGCCGTAACTACATAACTTTTGGCGTATTTAGCCGCGCACACATAAGCCACCTGATCCAGTAATTTTAAAATAATACCGCCATGTACTTTCCCTGAAAAATTAACCATATCCGGTGTCATTAGTACGGTCATAGTTAAAGATTTTTCTTGCTTAGCCATTAATAGAAACTAAATATTTTAACAAAGGCACATTTTAACAGCATACTACGCTGTATCTGCTGTTTTTAATCTTGGATAACATAGAACGGGTAAGCTTGACCTATCGAGAATTCGAGTACTACTCAAGCAGCATGATAATATTAGCATGCACGCAATTTTTAAAAACAACTTGACGCTAACTTTAAAATGCTTATAATTAGCGGATAAATTGATTGCGGGAATAGCTCAGTGGTAGAGCACAACCTTGCCAAGGTTGGGGTCGCGAGTTCGAATCTCGTTTCCCGCTCCAAATATTTAAAAGCCTCATTTAATTGGGGCTTTTTTCATTTTAAGGCTGTGTCGTATAATGGTATTATGCGGGTCTGCAAAACCTATGAAGCCGGTTCGATTCCGGCCACAGCCTCCATTACGCAGTTTCATACAGTCTCAAGCAATATCAAAACCCGCAAGTTATCTGACTTAGCGGGTTTTTTATTGTCTCAAACAATCCGATGCGGTAAGCAGCCTCCCGTGATTTTTGCATTGGCTTTTACAGTAACTACGATTTTATACAGTTACCGTCATAAGGGCTACTGTAGCAAAACCGTGCAAATCTTTTACTTCAAAGACTTATAACATGGCCACTGATCGGCCTAGAGATACAACTATCCGCAATATAAAAAACCACCGCAAAAGATTAACACCTTAATACGCATCCAACAGGCAAAAAAAAGCCCGGTTGACATTGTCAACCGGGCTTTTTTATAGATCAATGCTAAATCTTATTTCATCATTGATTTTTTGAACATACGATCCAATTTGCTGTTTGTATCTTCAGCAAGTGATGCAGCGCGGTTAGCAGCAGCTTCAGCAGCAGCAGCTCTTGAAGAAGCATCAGAAGCAGCACTAGACGCGCTTGCAGCATCAGAAGATGCTTTAGAAACGCTAGATTTCATGTCATCAATTTGGGTTTGCAGATTAGTGATATCTGAAGTGCTGGCACAGCCAACTGCTAAAACTGCTACAAAAGATACAACTGCTAATTTTAATACTTTATTCATTATTTTTTCCTTACTAAATGGTGATTTTGACAACGAAAATTAAAAAGCTTTAACCCTACGAAATTATGCCTGTTTTTTAAAAAACTTTCCAGTTTTATTTTATTTTTATGACTGTCCCCGGCGTAACCCAATGCCGTAAACGGTCAATCTGTGCATTTGTTAAAGCAATACAGCCTTTTGTCCAGTTCATCGAGGCGTGAATTTTAGGGTCTGCGCGCCCTAAGCCATGAATGCCGATCCTGCCGCCAAGTGGCGTATTTTGCGGCGGGGTATAACCCCAATCATCAGCGTCTGCAATAGCACTAAACTGGCGCTCATTAATCAACCCCCGCTTTCTAGCTTGTTTGGCATCGTGCAGTGACGGATAAGTAATGCCCATAAACAGACGGTAAGTACTGTTGGTATCAATCCAGCCAATTTTATAATCGCCCAATGGCGTTATTTCATCTCCCGTACGCTGTTTAAAACCCGCGCCGCGCTTACCAATCGCAATATTATCAAAAACTTCGAGGGTTTTACCACCCTGATTAATCGACAGATTCAAAGCTTTGGTATCCACTAATAACCAAATATTTTCTCCTGCAACGGCCATTGAAGCTGTCCAGGTTAAAAGCAAAAGCATACAAATTCGGCACATAAAAACCTATAAAAAAAAAGTATTTTGGTGTAACGTAAACAGTCCGTTAATCGTCTTATTGGGATTTAAAGATGCAACTAAAAACTATTACAACGCAGCCTTACGATGACCAAAAACCAGGGACTTCTGGATTGCGTAAAAAAGTAACCACTTTTCAGCAACCGAATTACCTTGAAAATTTTGTTCAAGCCATTTTTGATTGCCTTAACGATTTTGCCGGAAAAACCCTGATACTCGGGGGCGATGGCCGCTACTTTAACCGGCAGGCAATACAAGTTATTATCAAAATGGCCGCAGCAAACGGCTTTGGTGAACTAATTATCGGTCAAGGTGGATTATTATCAACCCCCGCAGCGTCACATTTAATTAGAAAAAACCAAACCCTGGGCGGTATCATTTTATCTGCAAGCCACAATCCCGGCGGCCCACAAGAAGACTTTGGAATTAAATACAACACCGACAACGGCGGCCCCGCCCCCGAAAAATTCACCGACGCATTATACCAGCGCACCCGGGTCATTGACAGTTACCGCATTAGCGAAGCTGATGATATTAATTTGGATACGATTGGTACACAAACCTTAGGCGATCTAAAGATAACGATTATTGATCCGGTTGCCGATTATGCGGAACTCATGCGCTCCTTATTTGACTTTAATCTACTGAAACAAGCACTTCAATCTGGCTATGTTACGCTTTGCTTTGATGCCATGCATGCCATTACCGGCCCTTACGGTAAACGCATTTTGGAAGACATCCTGGGTGCCAAAGCAGGTTCGGTAATAAACGGCATCCCCCTGGAAGATTTTGGCGGCCACCATCCCGATCCAAATCTTGCCCATGCCCATGAACTTGCTGAATTAATGTACAGTGATCACGCGCCCACTCTAGGCGCAGCATCCGATGGCGACGGTGACCGAAACATGATTATGGGTGACCATTTTTTTGTCACTCCCAGTGATAGCTTAGCGATTATGGCGGCCAACGCGCATTTAATCCCTGCTTATACGGCTGGCATTGCCGGTGTTGCCCGTTCCATGCCTACCAGCCAAGCCGTTGATCGTGTGGCACAATATTTAAAAATTCCTTGCTATGAAACCCCTACTGGCTGGAAATTTTTTGGTAATTTATTGGATGCAGGGAATATTAGCTTATGTGGTGAAGAAAGCTTTGGCTCCAGCTCTAATCATATCCGCGAAAAAGATGGCTTATGGGCAATATTATTCTGGCTTAACCTCATCGCCAAAAAACGCCAAAGCGTTGCAGAGATTGCTTACGAACACTGGCAAAAATTTGGTCGTGATCTATACTCACGTCATGACTACGAAGCTGTGCCCAATGAAATTGCCGATGCAATGATTAGCCATTTACGGGGCCTATTGCCCACCCTACCGGGAAAAACGTTTGTAGGCTATACCGTCAGCTACGCCGATGAATTTTGTTACCACGACCCTGTCGATGGCAGTATCAGTGAAAATCAGGGGCTTCGAATCGGCTTTGCGGATGGTTCGCGCATTATCTTCCGTTTATCAGGAACCGGAACAGTGGGGGCAACCTTGAGAATTTATTTGGAGCGTTTTGAAAAAAGCCCGACCGCGCACCTCCAAGAACCGCAACAAGCCCTCGCCGATTTAATCGCGCTGGCAGAACAGTTTTGCGAAGTTAAAACCCGTACCGGTCGAACTGAGCCGACTGTCATTACTTAAAACCAAACGCTGGACAGGCAATGTGGCGTTATGAATTTGTTAATTAAGACCGAAATGTTTAAGTATCCTTAATAGCCAGGGCTGTCGAATGATTAAAGCAATTTTTTCAACCGGCGCCCTTTCTAAAAGTCCTGAAGATTTCTAAAATGTTGCCTTGCTTTCATTAATTGCCATGTCCCATCAATCCATCCAAAACAGCAAAGCCATTCAGTGCGATGAAAATATTGGGCATACAGCGCTTACACCCTCTGAAATCAAGTTGGCTACCCCAAGCGCAGACTTATCTAGCTTATCCAAAGCCGATCTGCAAAAACTATTAACCGACTATCAAAACCAACATTTAAAGCTAACCCAGGAAAATAACGCGCTTACAAAGTCGCTTGAGCAGTACACCGGTATTTATAACCACAGCGGGGTCGGTTATCTTATCCTTGACCCCAAAGGTACCATTCAAAACGCTAACTTAGCTATTGAAGCTTTATTAGGCTGCGCTAAAGAAACCCTGCAAAACAAAAATCTAGCCGACTTTGTTTATCCTGAAGAATTGAAGGGGTTCCAAAACTTTATTCAAGCTGCAACGAAGCAGACGGCCAACCAGCGCTTTATCTTCAAACTAAATAACCCTGGTTATAAACGTAAACCCCACGATTCAAAATTAGCCAAGAATGCGGCAAGGGATCCCGACACGCCCGACAATGAATCTATCTATATAGAATGCCAGCATACCTTTAATAAAAATCAGGCAACCAATCTACAAATCCACCTTACGGTTAACGACATATCTGAACACAAGTGCGCCCAAGAGCGGATTAATTACCTAAATGAACATCTGCATAAAAAAATTCTTGAGCAGTCTGGAGAGCTGATTGCAAGTAGCCAGAAACTATTAAAAAAAGTTAATGAGCTTAACCATTCCCAACGCTTACTTCAAGAGCGGGAAGCCAGGCTCAATTCAATTTTTAATGCCGCGGTAGAAGGCATTATTACCATTGACTCAACTGGCAAAATCGTCGCCGCTAATGCCGCAATAACTGACATTTTTGGTTATAGCAATCAAGAGCTGGTCGGAAAAAGCATTATCAAACTGATGCCGCGAACAAAAATTAAGCTTTATGCCCGTTTTTTTAAAAAGTTTTTAACAAAACGCATCCCCAAGATTATTGGCAAAATTAGTGAAATTAATGGTGAACATAAAAACGGCACCATAATTCCCATTGATTTTTCTGTTTCCGCATTCTCGCTCGATAACGAAAGTTATGTCACCAGCATCATCCGCAATGCCAGTTTACGTAAAGAACAGGAACGGCAAGACAAAGCACTCTTGGATGAACTGGCACATGTCACGCGCTTAGGGTTAATGGGGGAGATGGCTTCTGGCATTGCCCATGAAATCAACCAACCCTTATCAGCCATTACCAGCTACACACAGGTGTGTTTAAATTTTATGCAAAATGAGCAGCCTGATTTAGAGCAACTAGCTACTGTTTTACTCAAAACACAGCAACAAGCCCTCAATGCTGGAAAAATCATCCATCGTATGCGGGATTTCGTAAAATTTAAAACCATTTACCGCTCAAACGTTGACATTAACAGCCTGATACAGATCTGTATTGATTTATGCGATGCCGACTTAAAACACAACAACATTATCCAGCATTTTATGCTTGCAGATGGCTTACCGACAGTAAATGTTGATAGTGTCCAGATTCAGCAGGTTTTAATCAATTTAATCCGGAATGCGGTTGATGCCCTAAAAACAATGCCGCCCATAACCCGTCGGCACTTAAGCATCCAAAGCACCCTCAACAATGAACAGCTTATTGAAATTAGGGTAAAAGATAATGGCCCGGGTATTGAAATTGTTGATCAAAAAAAATTATTAATGCCTTTTTTTACGACCAAATCGGATGGCATGGGCATGGGACTTTCCATTTGCCACTCTATTGTCAAAGCACACGAAGGCAAATTACATTTCAATAGCTTAGTCAACAGAGGTACCACCTTTTACTTCACGTTACCTGTGTCGATACGGAAAAACCATCATGGCCGATCATAAACTGGCGAGTATTGTTTATTTAGTTGATGATGAATTTGTCATGCGTGATTCATTAACGTTATTAATCGAATCAACGGGGTTTATAGTTAAAAGCTTTGAATCCGCCAACGACTTTTTAGAACATTACGATCCCAATAAACCGTCATGCTTGATCCTGGATTTAAGAATGCCGGCTTTATCGGGACTTGAGCTACAGGAAGAATTGTTACGCAAAGCGATCACCATTCCTACCATCTTTATCAGTGGCAATGCCGAGATTCCAGATTCAGCAAAAGCCTTTCGGGCAGGTGCTATTGATTTCCTGCAAAAGCCTTTTAATCACGAGGTTTTACTACTACGCATTAAAGAAGCCTTAACAAAAGACCGTGAGTTAAGAACAAAAGCCACTGAAATGGCAATCTTAGAGCAGCGCATGAACCGGTTATCGGCGCGCGAAAAACAAGTGCTTTCATTGGTCGTCAGCTACCGTTCCAATAAAGAAATCGGCAAACTGCTAAAGCTCAGTAATCGGACTATTGATATTTATCGGGCCAATATCATGCACAAAATGCAGGCAGATAATCTTCCTGAGTTAGTGCTTATGCTTCGGGAAATTGATCATTTGAAAAATGAATAGCCTTAACGTAGGATTCCGATACTAATCTGAAACTCACCCTGGTTCCGTTAGAGACGCAAAACCTTGCGTCTCTAACGGAACCAGGGTGAGCCACTTATTCGCCCGCAATTGACATCTGTTCCAACAAAATAGACCCACAGCGGATATTGCCGCGCAGATCCAAATCATTGCCTACGGCCACCATATTTTTAAACATGTTTTTAAGATTACCGGCAATGGTAATTTCTTCCACCGGATATTGAATTTCACCCCGCTCCACCCAAAAACCCGACGCGCCGCGAGAATAATCTCCGGTGACATTATTGACGCCCTGCCCCATCAACTCGGTAACCAATAAACCGGTGTCCAAACGCTTTAAAATCGCCGCAAAATCATCAGACCCTGAACTGATTTGCAAATTATGCACACCACCCGCATTGCCGGTGGTTTTAAGCCCCAACTTACGCGCTGAATAACTGCTTAACACATAGCCTTGCACTACTCCATTATGCACAATATCCCGTGCTTGGGTAGTGACCCCTTCCGCGTCATAAGCAGAGCTGCCGAGGGCATTTTTTAATAACGGTTGCTCATAAATACGCACAAAGTCAGGAAACACCTGTTGTCCCAAACTATCGAGCAAAAACGAAGTTTTCCGATACAAATTACCACCGCTAATGGCGCCTATAAATGCACCAATCAATCCACCTGCAACTTCAGGGGCATACAACACCGGGCATTGACGGGTGCTTATGCGCCGGGCATCCAAGCGTTTAATAGTACGGTCACCCGCTTTACGGCCGATGTCACTAGCTGCCTCTAAATCTAAAGCATTACGCGCCACGCTGTACCAATAATCCCGCTGCATGCTTTCACCCCGCTGCCCTAATACGGAGCAGCTTAATGAATGCCGGGTTGAATCATAGCCTTGAATAAAGCCCAAACTATTACCAAACACGCTAATACCCTGATGTGAATTAACTGTAGCGCCTTCGGAGTTACTAATATCCGGATGAAAATCCCGCGCCGCCTGCTCACATTCAATCGCCAGTGCTTTTGCCTGTTCCGCATTAATCGCCCAAGGATGACACAAGTCTAAATCCGGGAATAACGTTGCTAACGCCGCCTGGTCCGGCAAACCGGCAAATTCATCGGCACTTGCAAAACGGGCAATGCTACACGCCGCCGTTACCGTTTCACGGATGGAATCGGGCGACAAATCGGTGCTGCTGGCAGAGCCTTTACGCTGACCGAAATACACGGTAACGCCTAAACCCTGATCGCAATGATACTCTATGGTTTCAACATCCCCTAACCGCGCGGTAACCGATAACCCATCGTCAATACTCAGTGCAGCTTCCGCCCCCGATGCACCCTGTTTTTTTGCTTCATTCAGCAAATCGTTGACGATATTTTTTAAGCGGTTAATTTCTTCCTGATTTTGCATGGGTGTTATCTATTTAATTAAGGTAAATACAATAAATTAGGCATTTTTAATAATCATCAGTGGCTTGCATCGCACAGAATTACTTAACAAAAAAACAAAAGCTTTGCGGTTCATGACGAACCCACCGGACACTCAAACACGCGTACCACCCACCGTAATCCCGTCAATTTTTAACGTCGGCTGACCTACACCAACCGGCACGCTTTGCCCATCCTTTCCGCAAGTCCCCACACCGCTATCCAACGCCAAATCATTACCAACCATAGAAACCTTAGTTAACACATCGGGACCGTTGCCAATCAGGGTCGCCCCTTTTACTGGACGGGTAATTTTGCCATTTTCAATTAAATAAGCCTCACTGGCAGAAAACACAAATTTCCCCGAGGTAATATCCACTTGGCCGCCACCAAAGTTTTTGGCATACAGCCCATTTTTAACCGAGCGGATAATTTCCTCAGGATCGCTCTCACCAGGCAACATATAGGTATTAGTCATTCTCGGCATCGGCATGTGCGCGTAGGATTCACGTCGACCATTACCGGTAGACTTAACCCCCATTAAACGGGCATTCAGTTTATCCTGCAAATAGCCTTTTAAAATACCTTTCTCGATTAATACCGTGTTTTGTGTGGGTGTCCCCTCATCATCAACACTTAACGAACCTCGCCGTCCGATTAAGGTGCCATCATCCACCACCGTACATAAATCCGAAGCAACCCGTTCGCCTACCCGCCCACTAAACGCGGACGTCCCCTTACGGTTAAAGTCTCCTTCCAAGCCATGTCCAATCGCTTCATGTAACAAAATACCCGGCCAGCCGGAACCCAATACTACCGTCATATTCCCCGCTGGCGCATCTTCCGCATCCAGGTTAACTAATGCCTGACGTAAGGCCTCTTTACCGTAGCTTAAGGCCAAGTCCTGATCTATAAACATGCCGTAATCAGCCCGAGCACCTCCGCCCATGCTGCCGCGCTCGCGTCGACCGTCTGCGGCAACCACAATCACCGTCACATTCAAACGCACCAGCGGCCGAATATCCGCCACTAACGCGCCATCCTGAGCCGCAACCAAAACGCTGTCATGTGCGCCAACCAAACTGACCATCACCTCTTCGATGCGGCTATCCAGCTTACGTGTTTCCACATCAAGCTTTTGCAACAACGCCACTTTATCCTGATCAGCTAATGACTTTAAAGGATTCAACGGTGGGTAATACTTGGGCCAGTCTGTCGCTGTTGGTACTTTAGTCCTACCGCTTTGCCCCTGCTTAACAATCGCTTTCACATTGTCAGCAGCTCTAAGCAAAATCGGCATCTCTATCCGCTCGCTATAAGCGAACCCGATCTTTTCTCCGGTAACTACCCGTACTCCAGCACCTTGTTGAATACTGTGGCTACCCTCCTTAACAATCCCCCCTTCCAACGACCAGGATTCAAAATGGCTGGATTGAAAATATAGCTCGGCTTCATCGACCTCGGCAGTTAAAAGATTGTGCATAATCTGCTCGATATGCTGCTCCTGAATGCCCGATGGCGCAAGAATTGATTGTTTAACTTGATCGAGTATGTTCATTAGCACTCAGAGTTGAATTAAAAACATGATTTAAAAGCAGTTATGGCAACTTACCACAGACCAGAAGGATGTCAATGCCGCACAGGTGTAGTAGCCAGTACGTTAAACTGTATAAAGCAGCATTCCAAGTTTTAAAACTAGCGGTGGAGGTTAGTTAAAAATACCCCGTTCATGCCGCATTTCTGGTTCCACAAAACCATCGCGCAAGCTTTTATACAACACGGATATTAATCGGAATTCACTGTCTGCTGGGCCTTTAAGTTTAGGGTCAAGCACTTCATCCACTTGCTCTTCCCGGTCAGCTTCAGTAGTAATAGCCCCCATGTCTTTAGGAATGATGATCGTAGACTTACCTACTTGCTTGACGCTAAGCTGGTATTTACGCAAACCGAAATCATCAGCAAACATTTTTTCGCCCAAGCCCTCGAAAAAACCGCTGTTTTCTTGATATTTATTGGTATCAAAGTTCACCAAATATTGCCCTTGCTCACGGTCATGATCGGTAATAGCAATTTTTCGGTGATGTAAAATTTTTCCAAGCACTTGCCAAGTATTATCGAAATCCAGGTTAAGTTTAAGTAATGGCGCATCCTTTTTACCGACTAACTTGACATTATCCCCTAAACCATTGCTAATCACAGTTTCATCCGTGATTGTAGCAACTTCAGTAGAGGGCACGATCGCTAGTTGCGGTGGGCGCTCCAGCTGTTCATAAACATCAACATGGTCTGTCCCACCACAGGCTTGCAATAAGATTGTGGCTACGACAAACCCAAACCTAGCGATGATTTTTTTTAATTGCATAACCATTACTGAGTAAAAAAACGACGATGTTGTAAGGCAGGAAAAGCGGCGCGCGTTTTCTCCAATTTTTCAAGATCAATATCCTCACTAACAAAACCACCCCCGGTTTTTTGACACGTCAATACCACCCCCCAAGGATCAATAATCATGCTATGCCCAAAAGTTTGACGACCATTTAAATGAAAACCGCCTTGGTTTGGCGCAATTACATAACATAAATTTTCAATCGCCCGCGCCCTGAGCAACACTTCCCAATGCGCCGCGCCAGTTTGTGCGGTGAACGCTGATGGCACAATCAAAGTTTGTAAGCCTTGCGCCTGCATTTTACGGATCATCTCAGGAAAACGTAAGTCATAACAAATGGCGATTCCCAATTTACCGAACGGGGTATCGATAACAATCGGATCACGACCTGCCTCAATTGTGTCAGATTCACGATACACTTCATCCGTATCTGGTACATTAACGTCAAATAAATGCACTTTGTCATAACGCGCCACCTGTTCGCCCTGATAGTTATACACCAAACAGGCCGCCCTTATTTTATTGGGGGCATCGGCAACCAGCGGTATAGTGCCAGCAACTATCCACACGCCATGTTTTTTAGCCGTTTCACTTAAAAAACTCTGTATCGGCCCCTTTCCCTCCACTTCTTTATGGGTCAGTTTATCGGTAATATTTTCACCCATCAGCGCAAAATTCTCAGGTAAAGCTACTAATTTTGCACCTGCGCGCGCAGCTTCTGCGATCAGTTTATCCGCTTCCAGAAGATTAAAGTTTACATTTGGAGAAGAAGCCATTTGTATGGCAGCACATTGACCCATCATTACTCTCGGTTATTTTTGTTTAAGGTTTTTCTGTAGCCAGGAAAAATCAGTCAAACCATACCAGGTTTTTTGTAGTAAACCATCGTTTTCGCGCAAGCGAATTACCTGCGGATTCTGCCAGGGCCCGAGTATTTTATATTCCGACCCCATCAAGAACCCTGCTTGCGAACTGCCAGTGATGGTTTCCAGGGTAAAAGTTACGACCCTGTCAACAATTGTACCAGCAATAGGTAGGGCTGCAGAACTTTTAGGGAACACTTTGGCACGATAATCCAGGCTACGTTCAGCCAAATGCGCAATACCATTAATTTTAACTTCAGCCGGTACTGCATCAACCACTAAATTATTCGTAACCGCATCACCCTGTTGTAAATCGAAATGCCCGTGAATACGATTAAAGGTCAAGCCTTCAGATAACATATCGCTGAAATCCAAGCGCAAGCGCCGTCCCCATTGTTCGAAAGCCAAAAATCCCAACAGTCGCCCAAATCCTGGCTCAATACTTAAGATTCGTCCGTTATTAAGTTCAACCGCCACCTTGCCCTGTAGATGTTCCAACGCAAAATGCTGAGGCGCGCCAGGCCAGTTAACATCTATCTCAACATTAGCATCGGTAGCCTGTAAATCCTTGCTGATATTCAATTTTGTTAGAAAATCCCCAAATTTACGCATTTTGAAAGTGCCGGTTGCAGTGGTCTGTTGTGTAACTGCTGTTGCAAGCCAATTACCGGTCAAATTCAACGCGCCTTGCGCATTTTTCAGATTCACCTGCTTAAACGTAATGCCGTTGGGAATACGTTCTGTATCGACGGTTAACTCACCCACATTTACCCCGTCCCACAATACCCGCTTAGTAGCAAGCTTAAACAGCGGCAGTATTTGCGGCTCTGGTTTTGGGGGCACATTGGTTTTTAAGCGGCCTAATCCAGACAAGTTGACATAATCCAAATCAATTAAAGTCGGTTTATCTAACCCTAAGGTTGTGGGTTTAACAATCTGGCCTTTCAGTAACGGGCTATCGAGTGCTATCCGCCAAGCTTGGGCTTCATGGTGCATGCGCACATCCAGATTACCCAGGGGCTGACCTTGCCATAGCAGTTGCGACGTGTGCAATTTTATTCTGCTAAAAAACGGCCCGGAAACTTCAGCATTGCTATCCGTGGCGTCTGTCAATGCTACCCAGTCAGCTAAAGTGCATTGTGGCAAGTTTAAGGTTAGTTCGCCGCCTTTGGCAGAGTCAGGGATGCTAACCAACTGTCCCGCCCCGACTAAGACTTCAGCAGCAGTCAGTTTTTGTTCCTTAGCGTTTAACCAGGCAAATGCACTGAACTGCGTGCCCAACTGCATATTAACCGGTAAAGAGGCTTGCTCCCCAAAGCTCATTTGTAAAGTTAAAGGCTTAGTTTCGGATGCGGATTTAGCCAGGACATCAGGCAATCGCAACGCAACACCCGCCAAATCAGATTTTAAAGACAACGTCGCGTTACGCTGATCATTAGGCAACATTAAGCTAAGTTGATAATCGGTATCCCCTTTTACATAACGCCACACCGGCACACTAAATTGTTGTTGCAAGTCCAAAACATCAACATGCCCCTGAACATCCAGGTGCATCCGCTCAGCATTATTATGAATGGCAACCCGGATGTCATCGCCAAGGGTCTTGGCTTTTAACTTACCCTCAGTAATCCCTTGTTCATCAAAATCAATCACGCCCTGCACCCGATTGACTGGCAGGGACAATGGCAACACGCTTAAATTGACATTTTGTAATTGCAAAGCACCTTTAAGGGTTAAAGGCGCAGCAGCGGCTAGCGGTACTTGAATCGTCAAATCAAGAGGCGCCAACCCTTGCGGATTAATAACATCCAGCAACCGGCTAACACTGTTTTTTACCGGCGACTTTTGCAAATACCCTAAGACTTGCCTAATGTCAGGATTGCCCTGGATTTTAACCGAAACATCAGGGCTAGTCTGAAAAGACGGGACGCTAATCTCAAATTGCTGTAATTTTGCGCCATAGACACTCGCCTGCTGTGAGACGATATGAATACCATCATTATAAAACCTAACTTCTGCATCAATGCCACGTAAAGGTTCCCAATCGGCCGCATACTGTAAATCTGTACCTTTAAAATCAAGGATTAACTCAAAAACGCCCTGTTTTTGTGGAAACGGAAAATCTGCCAGTGCCCCTGAAAATAAGGCCCCGCGTGGATTGACCTGTCCCTTAGGGAACGCCTGATTTAACCAATCAACAGCTTCTTTACCCATCAAGCCCACTGGCCAATACCGCCCAAATGACTTAATATCACTATTGCCACTTAATCCCGCTTGAAGATCCATCCACACCGCATGGGTTTGGCGATTTATTTTCAGTTTCAGGCGGCTATTCGCTTGTAAATCAGGCACGGCGATACTAATATTCGGGCTTTCCACGATCCAATCATTTGGCTCTTCCTGCCAATCGAAACGGCCCTGCAATGTAGTGATAGGGAGTGGTTTAGCAAAAATTCGGGGTAAATCTAAAGCGGCATTATTGAGCGCCAGCTCAAGCACGCCATTCTGCTGAGTGCCTTGAATATGCCCACTCAGATTACTTATCCCCGGAAATGCCTGGTATGCCGCCAGCGACACTTTTTCAAACTTAGTGTTTACGGAAAATTGCTGCGTTTCCGGGGTTAACCTAAATGCAAAAGGCTTAAGCTGCCCTTGCAAAGCTTTGGCGGGAAAAGGGCTTGTGACGCCGAAAAAACTACTCAACCGGGTCATTTGCTGCAAATCCAGTTGGGGTGTTTGTACTGCGATATTTTTCAAGGTGTTTTGTGGGCTGCTAACGCCTGCTAGCATTATCCGGGTATCTGCCAGTTGTACGGTATCAGCATTGATGTCCAAACCATCAACCCGCAATTGCCATTGCCCATTTTGATTGACCCAGTTAAACCGGTTCTGCAAATGCTCAATAGCTAATACCGGTTGTGCGGGACGTTGCAATAGCAGTTGTTGTAATTGTGTCGCCCCGGTTAAAGCTTGCAATTGCGAATGCTGCCAATAACTCCATAAGCGTATCGTCCCTTGTCCCTCAGTTAGCGTAAGATTCAGGGGTAAAGCACTTCCACTCAAGAACTTAGCTAACTGCAATTGCCTGCCTTCAGCGTAAATTAAACCACTAAGTCCCTGCGGCGCTAAAAAATTACCGCGCAACTGCATAGACACACTGATTGCTTCACCATAATATTTGGGCAAGCGCACCAGCATATTGAGCAAATGCCGCTCCTTTTCTGGATCATTCTTGAGCACCACATTAACATCCTTAAACTCCAAAGCTTCGATAGCCTTTGATGTCGACGCAAGCGGTGTTGACGCTTTTACAGCAGATGCGGGCAGTTCATCCCGCCAGGTTAATTGACTTTGTAAAAATTCAAATTGCGCAGTGCGTAATAGCCATACCGGAGGCTCAGAGTTGCCCGCTTTTAAGCCTGCCACCCCGATACTGCCATCAGGATGACGGGTAACTGTCGCCTGCGCCCCTACCAAAGTTACCCAGGAAGATGCCAGCATTTGTTGCTGTCCATAACTCTTTAACAAATCCATGCTCAGACGGATTTCCTGTACCGTAAGCGGCGCTTTTTGTAACTTATCTTCGGCTAAAACCTGTACTTCTTTTAGCACTAACTCGGGTCTGAATCCCCGCATCCCCGCACCCAAATGACCGATTTTGACTGGCGCAGCGACTTCCTTACTAATAATACCTTCAAGATCTTCTTTATAGATAGTGATGACACTTAAAGTATAGCGAATGACCGTAAGCGTAAGCGCAACCGAAATTAATCCCCAAAAAATCAGGTGTCGCGTGGCTCGGGTAATATGATGAATCATGTGGACAAATCAAAACAGGCCGATACACATCAACAACATTTGCGCAAAGTCCTTAAAGCAAAACCACGTCATATTGTTCCTGGTTGTATTCGGATTCAGCCCGAAAACGAATTTCCACTTTCAAAAAGTTTTCTAATTCTGCCAGGGTATCTGCTTCTTCATCTAACAACATTTCAACCACATCATTTGATGCCAGTACTAATAATTGCTGGACATTAAATTGCCTGACTTCGCGAATAATCTCACGGAAAATTTCCAGGCACATCGACTCAGCGGTTTTTAAAACGCCCCGTCCACCACAGGCACTGCAAGGTTCACATAAGATATGCTCCAGACTTTCCCGGGTGCGCTTGCGGGTCATTTCCACCAAACCCAAAGCGGATACTTCGGTTATTTTGGTTTTGGCGTTATCTTTTGCTAACAGGGCACTCAAAGTTTCTAATACCTGCCGTCTATGCTCGGCACTTTGCATATCAATAAAATCAATAATAATGATTCCGCCCAAATTACGCAGCCTTAGCTGTCTGGAAATAGTTTGCGCAGCTTCCAGATTGGTCTTAAAAATGGTTTCTTCTAAATTACGCCCGCCGACATAACTGCCGGTATTCACATCAATCGTGGTCATCGACTCGGTCTGATCAAACACCAAATGCCCACCAGATTTTAATTTTACTTTACGCTCCAATGCTTTGGATATTTCATCCTCGACATTGTAAATGTCAAATACCGGACGGTCGCCTCTATAGTGTTCGATAACCGGCACAATTTCTGGCACAAAAATTTCAGCAAATTCCACTAAGCGCAAATAAGTTTCTTTAGAATCGACGCGCACCCGTTCAACACCTTCCCGATAAAGATCCCTGAGCGTACGGATACTTAACGGCAAATCTTTATGGATCAGTTCTTTAGCCGAAATATTTTTGATTTTTTCTTCGATTGACTGCCACAGTTTTAACAAAAAAGTCATATCGGAACACAGTATCGGCTCTTCAATACATTCAGCTGCCGTGCGGGCTATAAACCCACCGCAATTATGCTGCTTTTGATACGCATCTAAACAGGCACGTAAACGCGTACGCTCGTGTTCTGCTTCAATCCGTTGCGAAACCCCACAAGTTTTGGCATAAGGCATATATACCTGAAACCGTGAAGGTATGGCAATTTCAGTCGTTAGCCGCGCGCCTTTGGTACCAAGAGAGTCTTTGGTCACCTGCACGATAATCGATTGGCCTTCGCGCAGATAATGTTCGATATTTTCAGAACCTTTTTTTTCCAAGTCCCGTGTACACAAATCGGAAAGATGTAAAAACGCCGCGCGATTTAAACCAATATCCACAAACGCTGCCTGCATACCCGGTAATACCCGGCACACCTCCCCTTTATAAATATTACCGACCAACCCCCGCTGCCGTGTACGTTCAATAATTAGCTCCTGCAAAACCCCGTTTTCAATGACCGCAACACGGGTTTCAGGCGGTGTGACATTGATTAAAATTTCTTCAGTCATGTAATATTTTTATCCCGACCTGCGCTAAAAGACTGACTGTTTCAAAAATAGGCAAGCCGACTACCCCAGAAAAGCTCCCCTGAATAGCAGTGACAAATACGCTCGCCAAGCCCTGGATCGCATAACTACCGGCTTTATCAACCGGCTCTCCAGTTTTCCAGTAAGCCCGTATTTCCGCTTTTGACAAGGTTTTAAAGGTAACATCTGTAACACTTACCGATTGCCAATGTTCAGCACTTGCCCTTAGCGAAAGCGCCGTATAAACCTGATGGGTACAACCGGATAAGTGCTGCAACATATTGGCAGCATCGGCTTCATCCAGCGGCTTACCCAAAATTCTGCCGTTACAAACCACAGACGTATCGGCTGCCAATATTGGCAAATCAGTCTTATGACAGGATTGCACCCAAGCCGATTTTGCTGCCGCAATCCGCCCGACATAGGCTAAAGGCGTCTCTCCTGCAAAAGCGGTTTCATCCACATCGGCTGCTTGCACACGATAGCGGATGCCAATTTGGTCTAACAATTCACGCCGCCCTGGGGAAGCTGAAGCCAAAATAATCTGTGCCATACCCGTCAACGATGATAAGGATGATTTTGCAGAATACTCCAGGCACGATAGATCTGCTCAGCAACAATCACTCTTACCAAGGGGTGCGGCAAAGTAAGCCTGGAAAGGCTCCACGACTCATGGGCACTTTGTTTGGCGGCAGCCGATAAACCCTCAGGGCCACCCACTAATAATGCTACATGCTGACCACCCTTAAGCCAGCGCGCCAAAGCTGCGCTTAATTCAACAGTGGTCCAAGCCTTACCCGGAATATCCAGCGTAACAATGTGCGTATCACGGTTGATTGCCGTCAACATCCGTTCCCCCTCTTCCTTAACTATACGTTCAACATCGCTGTTTTTGACCCGTTTACCCGGCATAATTTCTTTTAAGATTAATTCACATTCGCGTGGTAAGCGTTTGGCATACTCATCATACCCTGCCTGCACCCATTCGGGCATACGGTTCCCCACAGTGATCAGTTGTATTTGCATAACTTTGCAGGATACACATAACCCGGTATTGATGCAATCTACCTGCTTAAATTACAGCGTTACACACTGTCTAACCAAAAATTATCACGCTGAAAAAAGGGCAATTATCCCAAAGCAATAATTGAACGCTCCTTCAAACTTGTAAAATCATGCTTTTAAACTATATTCGTAACTACCCAGTTACACACTTCATCTACAGCCCAAAAGCCAACCTTCATAATTCATAAACTGGCTAAGTAATGAGACCCATAGCCATTAGCGGTAGTTCTTCAACAATTAAATCATTCACAAGTGGGATAAATATGGACTTTAAAAGCAAACTCTTTGGTGTACAAGAAATCGACCCTGATACTATCATTACCTTTCCAAATGGTATCCCAGGTTTTAAAACCCAAACGCGATACAAACTTTTTCATCAAGAAGGCAGCCATATCGTCTACTGGTTGCAATGTCTGGATGATGCCGATCTGGTTTTTTCAGTTGCCAGCCACGTACATTTCAACCTTAACTACAATTTTGTACTAACCGCAAAAGAACAAGCCTTATTAAAGCTAAATAACCCGGAAGATATTTTAATATTGCTCTTGCTACAAAAAGATGACCTGGATAAACCAACTATCAAAGGCTCCATCAAAGCGCCGATCCTTATCAACAGCGCGGAGCGTATCGGTATGCAAAAAGTATTGCTGGAAGTTGAACAAAGCATTACTTTAACCGAAAGAAATAATGCGATTGAACTGACTGAATTATAATGCGGGAGTTGGCAACTAACACAATAGTGTTAGTTGCCAACCTGGCTATTTGAACTGTTTGAAAACCTCAACAGCATCTGAACACAGATGCTACAAAATTTTAAATGACACGGCCACCTGCAAAAGCTCCCTCCCTCATCCCACAATTCAAGCCATTTGTACCGGGATGGCATGACTGGAGCGAATAACCTCATTGTTCTGGTTAAAATACACTAAAGTCGGTTTATGCGTCTCTACTTCTGCTTCATGCAGAATGCAATAGGTACAAATAATCAGGACATCACCCACAGCCGCCAACCTTGCTGCCGCGCCATTCACTGAAAAAATCCTTGAGCCATCTTCTGCACGAATCGCATAAGTGGTAAAACGCGCACCATTATTTACATTGTAAATTTGTATTTGTTCATATTCCCTGATTCCAGACAGATCTAAAACCTTACCATCAATGGCACAAGAGCCTTCGTAACCTAATTCGGAATGCGTTACGCTAGGTCGGTGCAGCTTTGCTTTCAGCATTGTAGTTTGCATTATAAAAACAATATAAAAATTTTACAGGCGAGCATTATGCCTGAAATTACCTACGTCTTCAAACGTAACC
>JBEBJQ010000081.1:0-18497 GCA_040079795.1 Methylococcales bacterium | reverse complement strand
TATGAATTTTTAGTGCAAAGCCCTATAATGTGCAGCTCTACCGAAACACACAAAATGCCTTGGTGGCGGAACTGGTAGACGCACGGGACTTAAAATCCCGCGATGGTAACATCGTGCCGGTTCGATTCCGGCCTGAGGCACCATTCTTTAAATCTCTATTTAAAGAATAAGTAAGTAGAAAAACCTTCGTAAAAAGCCCAGGTAGCTCAGTCGGTAGAGCAGAGGACTGAAAATCCTCGTGTCGGCGGTTCGATTCCGTCCCTGGGCACCATTACGCAGTTTCATACAATATCAAAACCCGCAAGTTATCTGACTTAGCGGGTTTTTTATTATCTCAGATAATCCCATGTAGTGAGGCAACACCCCATAATTTTTGAGGCCGGTGGTTAAGTTTTTGCCTGACATCCTCAACTTGGTTCTCGGTTATATGCTCAAAGCTGCTACCTTTGGTAAAGTATTGCGTTGGTGTTTTCGTTCAACCCACGTTCCCAAGATCTGTATGGGTGGGCAAAATACACCGCTGCATTGAGTTGTTCCGCGATGCCCTCGTTATCCAACACTTTGTCCAGATAGGGCTCCAGCAGCGTCACCGTTCCTTGTCTGACAAAACATCCGCATGTTTGCTGTCAACTTTCTTGATCAAGGTGAATTTGGATACCCGGTCCACTGGTCAACAAGGCGTCTCGATGGTTTTTTCCAATCACGGGGTCTATTCAATCCTGTTAAAAATGAATTGCACTTATAAGTTGAATCTAAGCCTGATATAAAGCTAAGCGTAGATAGCCTAAGAAAAACTTAGAATAATTCATTTAGTAATCAGCCTCTACCTTACAATTTTTAAAAATTAAAACCAAGCAATATTAATTCAATCAAACCTCAAAAATTGATTGACGAAACAATTAGCGCCTCCACCTATTCTATTGCTAAACTTCTGCTGCCTAGTTAATGCAGGAGAATCTTATGGTAATCACCCCTGAAGTTACGCCTGATTCAGTGCGAGAAAGGTTAATAAAAGCTGCCCTCGACAACTTTCTGTCTGACGACTATCACCGGGTCACAACCCGCCTGCTTGCCGATCAGGCCGAGACCAATATTTCCATGATCCGTTACTACTTTGGCAATAAGGAAGGCTTGTATGAGGAGATGATTCGCGAAACCCTTAATCCACTATTAAATGTCTTAGACGGACACATGCTGGATTCGGTGGATGGCTTCGAGGATTTTCTTCTGTTGTATTACAACACGATGTCTAAACATCCTGAATTTCCAAAGTTGATCCTCAAAGTCCTTGCCCTCAATCAAGGGCCAGGACGACGCTTTATTCAGCAGTTACTGGAACGAGGCCGCGCTAGGAGTATTCAGAAAATTGCACATTTAAAGTCTGTAGGCCAACTGACATCAGCATTAGATCCAGACATCGTGCGAATGGCATTTGTCAGTCTGGCTATGATGCCTATGCTGCTTAAAGATATATTTGAGCAGCAACTTGGACGAAACATGGATGAATCCTTTTTTGAAAAATTGGCTGAATTCAATAGCCATTTACTTTCAGCTGGTTTAGCGGTCTATAAGCAGGTTTGAGGTTAGCGATGAATTTACAAAAAAATCCAGTTTCAGTTTACTGCTTTGATGTGCTGATGAGGTTTGCTGTTTGGCTTCAATTTACCATCAATAAAATAACACCGCCTCCCTTTCGATTGATACAGATCGGTTCGGCGTTTTGGCAATCCCGTGCGCTTTATGCCGCAACCCGACTTAATATCGCCTCTTTGCTGGGCGATGAACAACTGACAGCGGACGACATTGCTGAACGGATTTTGGCGAAACCGGACGCCATTTACCGTCTGCTGCGCATGCTTGCGGCTATGGGTATATTTGAAGAAGTGTCATCCCATGTTTTTAAGAACAATAAGCTTTCCGCTTTTTTGAGGGATGATCACCCAAAGAATGTTAGAGCCATGATTTTGATGCATAATTCTATGGAGATGAGTAAGCCCTGGTATGAACAATTGGAACAAGGCCTGCGGTTAGGTGATGTACCTTTTGAAATTGCTCACGGTCAAGCGTTTTATACCTACTTGGACGGCCATGTTGAATTTGATGCTTTATTCTCGCTGGCTATGGACAGTGTAGAGGCATTAACGGGAGAGAGTTTTGTTACTGATTTCAATTGGGGCGCCTTTAATCGTATCATCGATGTGGGCGGATCGAAAGGCAATAAAGCCTTGGCTATCTTGAAACAATATCCCCACCTCACGGCAGTTGTGTTCGACCGCGAACAGGTCATAAAAACAGCGGCAACTTATTGGGCTGAAAAGGCATTGCCAGACTTATTTCCCCGACTAATTTATCAGGCTGAGAATTTGCTTGAATCGGTTCCCAAAGCGAAAGATGACAAAGATATCTATTTGCTCAGTGCTGTCTTGCATGGGTTAGATGATGGGGAGTGTGTAACGGTGCTTCGTAATGTAGTCACTGCTATTGCCGATTCTGGCGCCCGTATAGCCCTCATGGAATTAATAGTGCCGGAATTAAAAGCCGATATTTCCAGCGCCTCCATTGACATGCAGATGTTCATGGCAACCCGAGGCAAGGAAAGGACTCTTGCGGAGTGGAAGGGTCTGTTCGAGCAATCAGGATTGAGGATTCAAGAGATTGTCAGTCTTAAGTCAATTGGAAAGATATTGGTGTTAAACCTAAAAGTTTAACAGTGCCATTCAAAAGTCAGCTTCCTCACCAAATTTAAAACCACATGCCCGTTGAAAATAGAACGCAAGAGGCAATTTGACAGTCGCGGCCAAAATTCTCTTATTTACGATGCTTCAGTTTCAGGAATAATTTGTGCATTAGGCATCCGGCGTTTACCAATATTTTTAGTAACCCGCTGCCGTTGTTTTGGTTTTTTTAGCGCTTCTTTTTTAGGGGGGGGCGCTTTCTGTTTGGCGCCTGCGGCTTTTCCAGAAGATTTTAATTTTTTAGGCCCGGAAAAATTTCCGGCAACGGCTTTGATCGTACGTCGCATAAAACGTTGTTTTAAATAGCGTTCAATCCCGGTCATTAAGTTCCACTCGGTGGAACTAACCAACGCAATTGCCATGCCTTGTTCGCCAATCCGCCCGGTTCTGCCAATGCGGTGCACGTAATGATGGGCTGTGCGGGGCATATCGAAATTGATAACCAGCTCAATGCCTTTGATATCTAAACCGCGCCCGGCAACATCGGTAGTGATGAGAATGTTTATCGTACCATCCCGATATAAACTCATCACCTGATTGCGCTCGCTTTGATCCAAGTCACCATGCAGAACGCCGACGCGTAGTTTTTGGCCGCGCAAAGGCCCGCGTAAATGCTCCGCCCTAAGTTTGGTATTGGTGAAGACAATGGCCTTGTCATAAGTCTCATTATTTAATAGCCATGCCAGCACCTGCTGTTTATGGGCATGATCATCGCAGGCAACCACCTGTTGTTGAATATCGTCATGCTGATCCTGCACTATGTTGAGCGCGACCGTAACGGGATCACTGGTAATGGTTGCGGCAATGCGCAGCACTGCCGGATGGCTTAAGGTCGCCGAAAATAACAGGGTTTGTTTACGTTCACGACAGGCATCGCTAATCCTCAAGACATCCAGGCTAAAACCCATATCCAACATGCGATCAGCTTCATCTAAAATGAGTATATCCAACTGCTTAAGCACATCCGGGGTTGCCTCAAGATGCTCATGCAATCTGCCGGGTGTGGCGATAATAATGTCTGTATGCCTTAAGAAATGTTGCTGTTGTTTTTTAAAATCAGCACCGCCGGTAATCAGGCCGGTCTTTAAAGTTGTACAGGCCGCTAATTGTTGGCAATATTCAGCAACTTGCTGCGCCAATTCACGGGTAGGAACCAAAACCAGCGCTCGAGTTCCACGTGTTTCTGCACTTAATAAACGATGCAAGGTAGGTAACAAAAAAGCGGCGGTTTTACCACTGCCGGTCGCAGCACTTACCAACAGGTCGTGACCATCCAGAATAGGGGGGATAGCCTGTTCCTGCACGGGTGTAGCTGTTTCGTAGCCAAGTTTTACGATTGCCTCAAGTAAAGCTGGATGAAGGGGAAGCTCAGCAAGTAAAGGTAGTGAGTGTTCTAATTCGGTAGGCATGATGGGTAGTAGCCGCAGGGCAGTTTTCGGAAAGCATAAGGCATTATAAAGGATTAGCGGGACTTAGGGCGTAAATCCTCCGATTGGGAATTCTCCACAATACTGGCTAATGCATACTTTAGGATCATGATCGCCATGATATTGGGAAATAAGCGGTAATTATCAGTTTGGGTCAGGCTATATAAAACTGCTAGCATAATGACGCCGGTATGAAAGTAACGGGTTTTGTTGAATTTTACAAGGTAGCTTAAGGTGAGCGGATCAATTTTAGATGCTTGTTGAATAAACAAAAAATTCATTAAAACCGTCAAAAAACAGAAAAAAATCGGATAAAAAAATATTACTGGTGAGTCCTCGTTAAAAAAAGGCGGCCAAGTACTAATCCAGATGCACAGGACACCGCTACAAAATAAGTCATATCGTATTGAAAGTGTGAGCTTATGCGTGAGCATCAGCAGCATACTGAGCACAATGCACCCTATCCCAAAATATTCGCTCCAAACTGACAGAAATATCGCTTCTAACCAATAATGCGTTTGGACTAAAAAACTAATCACTAAACTGAGGCAAATAAAAAAAGGCATGATGGTAAGTGAGTTAGGTGTACAAAAAATGTCATTATCAGCGGGCCATTGATAATGGCACTAAAAGGGTGGGAATGTAAACTTAAAAAGTCATCTGCTAAAAAGTTATACACATTTTAACTTAAGGTTTTAATCGTTTTATTTAAACCCTAGTGTAACTAACTGTTTATGTTGTTTGTTTTATAAGCTATTGATTAAATTTAAATTATAATTTGATTACAAATACTACAATCTAACGCATGTTCTGAATTTTCAATGCTTTTGGCTTACTAAAAAGTGTTTGTGCACAGACTTATCCACAGGAAATGTGGATAAGTTTTTGGCCAATTTAAGCTTTAAAAGTCAAGCTTTTTTATGTTAAAACCGCAATGATGCTGTCAGCGGGAGCAGCATAATCAGCACGATAAAACCATGAATCTGGAACGGAGCTACCTCAGCAAAAACCAGCAACTTGCAGCAATTTTTTGAAGGTAACAGGCTTAAATACTTTTTATGTATGAAGAGAGTGCCTGAGTTGGTTATACTGCTAATTCTTTAAAAAATTTTATGAGGTTGAAGCATGCCGTTTACACCATTACAATTAGAAGAACTTAACGTATTGAGTCACTACAACCAACCGACTTCATTGACCGGTATTAAGATCCATCATACAGCATCCATTGAAAAAATTGCAGCAGCTAAACGGTTATACGAAAAAGGCCTAATAGATCAGGAGGATGGTGGGTATTTAACCGATTTGGGACGTGAAGCGGTGGAAAAAGTACAAATACTTTTGGGGCTTTTAGCTTAAGCTCAGGCGAAAAAAAACCCTCATAGCCTAAGCTATGAGGGTTAAAGCAAACATGTCATGAGGAAACAGTGTTTGAAAATGTATTCAAAAGGAGGTATGAATATCTGATCATTTACCCAGCCTGCGTGTTAAACTAACATTGCTATATATGGCTGCGCATGCAAATAAAACGGTTGAAACAATAAATTCCCCTGAAATAAAACCGAAAATGCCGGTCATAAACATCAGGCCCAATACGACGTCTGTTTTAAAATCATTCATGTTAAGTACCTATTCGTCAGCTAAAGTTATTTCTCGACAACAAGTTCTAGTGACTACACCCTAAGCTTTTTTCTGCTTCAAGTTTATAAGTTACTAAGGTTTTAAATCCTCGGCGGTTGTATTTGAGTGTCTATACAGTTCAAAGAACTTAATATCACTATACTATGTATTCTTATATTGACAATATTGCAAAATGCAAATTAATTGTTTCTTATTTTGAACCTATAAGACTCTTACCGCTTGCAAATGAGTTTAGAAGCTTTTTGAAAAATTTGAATAAGTGATGTTGTAAATTGCAATGGAGATCACAATTTATATAAGAAGATTTTTTAAGGCAGTTTATTTTGGCTAACCCGTTAATGTTAGTATTAAATGCGTTCTTTTTAAAAAATATAGGCTTAATGTGTTGTTTTAGTAGCTAAATTTAAATGCGTCCGCCAATAGGGTTCAAAGGTCAGGGCATCAAAATAGCAAGTTTAGAATGCCCGGGCATTTGCAGTCGCCTCTAAAAGTTCAATTTCTGGTGCCGTCTTTAAATGCTACAACTAAGGCTTACACCTCACATATGTTATATGTTCAGAATCCAACTGGTTCATCAATCACTGGATTTATTAAAGTACCTATCCCCTCTATATTAATCTTAACTGTTTGCCCGGCTTTCAAATAACCCCGTGGCTGCATTTTAACGCCCACCCCGCTGGGAGTGCCGGTGGAGATCACATCCCCGGGTTCTAGGGTCATCACTTGCGATAAATACGCGACCAATTCATAACAATTAAAAATCATTTGCCGGGTATTGGCGTGTTGACGTAATTCATCATTCACCCAGGTTTTTAACTCCAAGTTATGTGGATCGGGGATTTCATCAGCCGTCACCAGCCAAGGCCCCATCGGGCCATGGGTATCAAAGGATTTTCCCAACGTCCAAGTAGGTGAGCGGTTTTGCCAATCCCTGACCGTAACGTCATTCACAATGGTATAGCCTGCGATCATAGCGGGTGCATCGGCTACCGAAACATGTCGGCAACGGGTGCCGATCACAAAAGCCAGTTCGCCTTCGTAATCGAGTTTATCTGAAACTTTAGGCAAATGAATGGCGCCGCCCATGCCGATGACACAAGTGCTTTGTTTGGTGAAAATAGTTGGGAATTCCGGCTTGTCGCGCCCGGTTTCTGCAATGTGATCGGCATAATTAAGCCCCACGCCCAAAAACTTACCCGGTCTCGGGATAGGCGCTTCCAGTTTTACCGCATCTAAAGGCAAGCACTGCGAAGCACTATTGATAAGCTGTTGCATAGCGCTTAAAGCCGTTACACCCGCGTTTAAAAACGCCAGCATGTTGCTGGGTATTGCTGGATTTGCCAAACTATCTACAACCGCGTTCTCAATAACCGCACCAACGCGGGTATGGTTTGCATGGGTAAAAGTCACCAGTTTCATGAATGGTATTTTCCTGTTTAAATTTTAAGTTGACTATTGTAAACGTAAAGAAACATTGCCCAAAAAAAGATATACTGAGCGTTTTATTTATTCAAGAGAGTTAAGAATATGAACGCTAATTGGATTGCCCCTTCCATTCTATCTGCTAACTTTGCAAAGTTAGGCGAAGAAGTTGATAACGTTTTAGCCGCTGGTGCCGACATTGTGCATTTTGACGTCATGGATAATCATTTTGTACCTAATCTGACTATTGGGCCTTTGGTATGTGAAGCCTTAAGAAAACACGGCGTGACTGCACCGATTGATGTGCATTTGATGGTTGAGCCTGTAGACCGGATAGTGCCTGATTTTGCCAAAGCCGGTGCCAGTATCATTACCTTCCATCCGGAAGCATCGGTGCATATCGATCGTACCCTACAATTAATTAAAGACAGCGGTTGTAAAGCGGGTTTAACTTTTAATCCCGGTACGCCGCTGCATTATTTAGATCATGTCATGGACAAACTGGATATCATTTTACTGATGTCCGTCAATCCAGGTTTTGGTGGCCAGTCTTTTATTCCTTCTGCGTTAGACAAGCTGCGTGAAGTAAGAAAAAGAATTGATGCCAGCGGTTTTAACATCCGTTTGGAAATTGACGGCGGCGTTAATGCCGCTAATATCCGCGCGATCAAAGCGGCTGGCGCTGATACCTTTGTAGCGGGTTCAGCCATTTTCGGTAAACCGGATTACAAAAAAATTATCGATGAATTACGTGCGGAAATGGCATTGGCAGGTTAAAAAATAACTTAGAGCGGATTTGCCAACAGGCAATCCGCTTATCTTTTTAATGACAAACGGTTCCGCTTGCTAAATCAGATTACAAATACTCTTGATTTATTCTTAATACCCCATGACCCCAGAACAATTCAACCACTACGCCCAACAAGGCTATAATCGCGTCCCCATCAGCCGGGAAATTCTGGCTGATTTAGATACGCCCTTAAGTGCTTATCTTAAATTAGCCGATGGTGCCTATTCTTACCTGTTTGAATCGGTGCATGGTGGCGAACAATGGGGACGTTATTCAATCATTGGGTTACCTTGCAAAACCGTGGTCAAAATCACTGACAATAGCATTGTGCTGGAGCAAGATGGCATCGTGCAGGAAACCTTGACGCATAACAATCCACTGGCCTGGATCGAAAGCTTTAAGCAGCGTTATAAAGTGCCGGATGTTGAAGGCTTGCCGCGCTTTAATGGCGGTCTGGTAGGTTATTTTGGTTATGAAACCATTAGCTATATTGAACCCCGCCTTAAATCTGAGGCTAAAGCAGATCCTTTGGGTTGCCCTGATATTTTGCTGATGGTTTCCGAAGAGCTGCTGATATTCGACAATCTCTCCGGCAAAATGTTGTTATTGACCCACGCTAATCCTGAACAAAGCAATGCCTATCAATCAGCTGTTGAACGGTTAAATGCCTTGGCGATTAAGTTGCGCGAATTGCAGGCCAAACCAGCCAAACACCCCAAGCCTAAGCAGGTTAATGAAGCTGATTTTATCTCCGGCTTTACCGAACAAGGGTTTAAGGATGCGGTTTTAAAAGCCAAAGAATACATCACCAACGGCGATATTATGCAGGTGGTGTTGTCGCAACGTATGTCGATACCCTATACCGCTGCACCGCTTAATCTCTACCGGGCGCTGCGCTGTTTAAACCCCTCGCCATATATGTTTTATTTAAACCTGGATAATTTTCACATCGTCGGCTCTTCGCCGGAGATTTTGGTTAGGCTGGAGGATGATACCGTTACCGTAAGGCCAATTGCCGGTACGCGTAAACGCGGCATAACGCCTGAGCAAGATTTAGCTTTAGAGCAAGAGTTGTTGAGTGACCCCAAAGAATTAGCCGAACACTTAATGCTGATTGATTTAGGCCGTAACGATACCGGGCGGGTGGCTAAGATTGGCACAGTACAGCTTACCGATAAAATGATTGTGGAGCGCTATTCGCACGTTATGCACATCGTCTCGAATGTGACCGGACAATTGCAAACTGGCAAGAACGCTTTTGATGTTTTAGCGGCAACTTTTCCGGCTGGAACCGTCAGTGGCGCGCCTAAAATCCGCGCGATGGAAATCATTAACGAACTGGAACCCGTCAAACGCGGCATCTATTCCGGCGCAGTCGGCTATATCGCTTGGTCGGGTAACCTTGACACTGCCATTGCCATCAGAACCGCGGTGATTAAAGATCAGCATTTAACCATCCAAGCCGGTGCGGGTATCGTATACGACTCGATACCACAAAGCGAATGGGATGAAACCATGAACAAAGGCCGCGCCATCTTTCGTGCCGTCAGCATGGCCGAAGCAGGGCTGGAAGGAGAGCAGGCATGAGCAGTGTGAAAGTGGTGATGATCGATAACTACGATTCCTTTACCTACAATTTAGTGCAGTATTTTGGCGAGCTTGGTGCAGATGTCACCGTGGTGCGAAACGATCAAGTTACGCTGGAAGATATTGCACAGTTAGCGCCAGATAAAATCGTCATTTCGCCCGGCCCTTGCACCCCGAAAGAAGCCGGGGTTTCAGTTGATACTATCTTAAAGTTTGCCGGGGTGATACCTATTCTAGGTGTCTGCTTAGGTCATCAAAGTATCGGTTATGCGTTCGGGGGCGATGTTATTCACGCCAAACAGATCATGCACGGCAAAACTTCAGCTGTTTATCATCATGATGTTGGGGTGTTTAAAGGCTTGAATAACCCTTTTACCGCCACCCGTTATCATTCGTTGGTTATTGCCCAAAATACCCTGCCGGACTGCCTGGAAATCACCGCATGGACACGGGACGAAGCGGGTAAACTGGATGAAATTATGGGGGTTAGGCATAAACAGCTGGATATTGAAGGTGTGCAATTTCACCCCGAGTCGATATTGACCGAGCATGGGCATGATTTGTTGCGGAATTTTTTGATGCGTTAAAGCTTACCAAACAAACAGCAGTTTATTGAAAATAATGTATGGCGTAATACCAGCTATCTATAAATTCAGCCTTAAAAATCAACTAATTAGGATGAGCATTAAAATGCAAAACAAATCGTCTTTACTTATGCTATTTGTATTGATAATGACGCAAAAAATAGGTTATGCAGAAACTGGAATAGTATCAGAAATTTAGATATTCATACGCCTTCACTGAATTATGAAGCGCCATTAGGCACTCAAAATATCTGGGCGGATTTTGAATATTTAGTAACAAACCCACAAGGAAAGCATACTTGGGGACTGAAAAATTATGGTGCCAATCCAACTGTTTTGCCCCAACCCACAGAAATAGTAAAGTGGCTAGGGAAAACTATGGTTGAATCAGCTGCCTGGAAAGCAAAAATTAATATTCAATGTTTAATTAAAGACCAAAATTGCGGAACCATTGATTTTCAATCCCTTAATTGTGCAGGAAAGCTTGTTTTTTTAGGGCAAAAATACGAGCGCTATGTATTTGCTGAGAAACTTGAGTATGGTAACTGTATTAAAGAATGCGAGATTCACATTGAAAGCGATGGCACTTCCTATAAAGAGTTTTGCGGTGAGAGATATTCTGGTGGTGGGGAATTACTTTTCTAAACAATACAGTAGAAAGCGCATCGTCTATTAATGATGCGCCTTGTATTTCGGTACCTATTGCAGCATCAAGCAGCCGGGATAATCCGGTAGCAGGGTGTATACACTTTACCCGGTAATTTCATCCGGTGCTGTGCTACAAAAGAAGCTAAAAGCGAGTCCATGAGCGCCATGATGTCTTTGTCGCCGCAAATTTCAAAATGCCCAAACTGCTCAATAGCCCGGATACCGTCATCTTTAACATTGCCCGCTACAATACCGGAAAAAGCACGGCGCAGGTTTGCGGCCAGCAAATGGGTTTCCTGATTTTTATGTAAGGCGAGATTACGCATGTTGCTATGCGAGGGTACGAAGGGTTCTTGGAAGACTTTGTCTATTTTCAACAACCAGTTGAAATAATAGGCATCCCCTTTTTCTTTTCGGAATGCCCGGACTTCTTGAATGCCCGCTAATATTTCCCGCGCTACCCGCGCGGGATTATTGATAATAATCTGGTAGCGCCGTTGGGCATCTTCACCTAAGGTACCACCGATAAAGCGGTCAATTTCCTTAAAATAATCTTTTGCACTTTCGGGGCCTGAAAATATCAGCGGAAATGGCATATCTTTATTGTCCGGGTGTAACAATATGCCTAAAAGATAGAGAATTTCTTCCGCAGTACCCGCACCTCCCGGAAATACAACAACGCCATGTCCCCTTCTGACGAAGGCTTCCAGACGTTTTTCAATATCCGGTAAAATCACCAAATCATTAACGATCGGATTGGGCGATTCTGCGGCGATAATGCCCGGCTCGGTGATGCCGATATATTGACCGTTTTTGATACGTTGTTTAGCATGGCCTATGGTCGCGCCTTTCATTGGCCCTTTCATCGCGCCGGGACCACAGCCAGTGCAAATATCGAGACCGCGTAACCCCAATTCGTGTCCGACTTGTTTGGTGTATTTATATTCATTGCGGCTAATAGAATGTCCGCCCCAGCAAACGACCAGATTGGGATTAAGCCGTGGGCGCAGGATGTTGGCATTACGCAGGATATGGAATACGGCATTGGTTATGCCTTCAGATGAGCTTAAGACAAACTTGGCGTTATCATAAATTTCATTATTCACGTAGATAATGTCACGTAAGACCGCAAACAGATGTTCATTTATACCTTTAATCATGTAGCCATCAACAAAGGCATGGGCCGGGGCTCTTTTGACTTCCAGCTTGATGCCGCGCTGTTCCTGGATCACTTTAATATCAAAATTCGGATAACGTTCCAGCAATTCTTTACCGTCATCCATATCGCTGCCGCAATTTAAAACCGCCAGTGAGCAATTACGGAAAGTTTGGTATAAACCGCCTTGGCTGGTATCCAGCAAATTATTGACTTCCAGTTTGGAGAGAATATCCAGCCGACCTTCCGGGGTAATTTGTGCGTCAACTAACACTTGCTTCATGGTAATTCTTAGCCTTATTATTTTAGGAAATAGTTATGTCATTATGCCGAGGTTTCTGCATAATCACGATTAAAAAATTATGCGGCTTTATTCATCCCGCATTAAGCATTATCCAAATATACTGTACGCATGTTTTTTTATAGCATAGGGATAACATAATGAACCTGTTAATTAAACGAATCTTGCTGGTTGGGTCAATTTTACTATTGAATGCCTGCATTCCCCCGCCTTTCTTACCACACCCAGGCAGTTTTCGCGGCGGCTATAGCGGTGGGCAGCCCGGCTATTATGGTGGTAATCCTGGGTATAACTATGGTGCCCCGCATTGGGGGGGGCATTTTTCAGAAAGACACCATCACCACCATTGAAAGTAAATTTTAACAGTTAGGCATAATAGGCGCGTTGCCTAATTATATTTTCTTCTAAAGGTTATTCCTTTGAATTTTTGCGCAGTTTTGATGTCGTAAAGGAAACGAGACAGCTCTCGCAAAATTAGCGATACTATCCGAAGTTTTTCTAAGCAGGAAAAGTTTTTTAACTTCTACCTAATAGAGTCTAAGGAGCGCGTAAAATGAAAAATGTCGTAATTGCAGGTTATTGTCGATCACCGTTTACGCCCGCATCCAAAGGGTTATTAGCCCGTGTGAGGCCGGATGATTTGGCAGCACAGGTGGTCAAAGGGCTAATTCACCAAACGGGCGTTAATCCCGCCGATATTGAAGATTTAATTTTAGGCTGTGCCTTCCCTGAAGGCGAACAGGGGATGAATATTGCCCGCTTATTGGTGTATCTTGCGGAACTGCCGATTAGCATTGCAGGCATGACGCTGAACCGTTTTTGCGGTTCTTCCATGCAAGCGGTTCATATTGCCGCCGGGGCGATTCAAATGAATGCGGGCGAAGTGTTTATCTGTGCCGGGGTGGAGTCGATGAGCCGAATCCCCATGGGTGGCTTCAATATGCTACCCAATCCGGCACTGTATAAAGCTTACCCGCAAGCCTACATGAGTATGGGTGAGACTGCCGAAAATTTAGCGGCGAAGTATCATATTGAACGCGCTACACAAGAGGCTTTTGCCGTTAACAGCCAGCAAAAAACTTATGTTGCACAGCAAAAGGGCTTTTTTAACGATGAAATTATACCGATTAAAGCGGCAGATGGCAGCATTGTCAAAGTTGATGGTTGTATTCGACCAGAGTCCAATTTACAAACGCTGGCGGAATTACCCCCAGCTTTTCTAGCCAACGGCAGTGTGACAGCGGCTACGTCGTCTCCTTTAACCGATGGTGCCGCAGCGGTGTTGGTGTGTAGTGAAGCCTATGCCGATGCGAACGGACTTAACAAAATAGCGCGTATTAAAGCTATTGCTGTTTCCGCTTGTGCGCCCGAAATTATGGGTATAGGGCCGGTAGGCGCGACCCATAAAGCGCTGCTTAGGGCTGGTTTGCATATTCAGGATTTGGATATTGTTGAGCTGAACGAAGCCTTTGCAGCGCAATCTTTAGCGGTATTACATGATTTGCCGATTGCGCACGATAAAGTAAATTTGGATGGCGGTGCGATTGCGTTAGGGCATCCGTTAGGTGCTACGGGAGCTAGAATCACCGGTAAAGCAGCGTGTTTATTGCGGCGGGAAAATAAACAATTCGCGCTGGCTACCCAATGTATTGGCGGTGGTCAGGGTATTGCAACAATCTTGGAGGCCATCTAATGAACATCCGGAAAGTGGCCGTCATTGGTGCAGGTGTAATGGGTGCAGGCATTGCGGCACAGATTGCTAACGCCGGCATTGCCGTGGTCTTATTGGATATCGTACCCAAAGACCCCACCGCTAACCGCAATAGCATTAGCGAGTTAGCCATCGCCAAATTGCTCAAAGTTGATCCACCTGCGTTTATGCACAAAAATGCCGCCCGCTTGGTTACCCCCGGCAATATTGATGACCATCTGGACTGGTTGCGTGATGTGGACTGGGTAATCGAAGCGGTACTTGAAAACCTTGCTATCAAGCAAGCGTTATATCAAAAACTGCTGGCGGTTTGTGGTGAAGATACCCTTATTTCTTCGAATACCTCGACCATCCCCCTAAAATTGTTAACCCAAAACCTGCCGGGTAGTTTTAAGCAGCGTTTTATGATTACGCATTTCTTTAACCCCCCCCGCTATATGCGGCTGCTGGAACTGGTTACTGGCGATTCCACGCGGCTTGATTTGGTAGATGCGGTTGCCCTTTTCGCCGATGTGCAATTAGGCAAAGGGTGTGTGCGCTGTCATGATACGCCAGGCTTTATCGCTAACCGCATCGGCACGTTTTGGATGCAATCAGGAGTGTTAAATGCAGTGGCGCTTAATTTAAGCGTGGAACAAGCGGACGCCGCCATGGCGCTGCTGGGTATCCCTAAAACCGGTATTTTCGGTTTGCTGGATTTAGTGGGTCTGGATTTAATTCCGCATATTCTGGGCAGTTTTAAACAGTTACTACCGGAAAATGATGCTTTACAAGCGATTATTGAGCTTTCCCCCATCATGCAACGGATGGTTGATGAAGGCTATACAGGACGTAAGGGTAAAGGCGGTTTTTACCGCTTAAACTCCCATTCTGGGCAACGCATTAAAGAAGCCATTAATCTCCAAACGGGCGATTATGGCGTTAGTGAAAAAGCCATCTTACTCGCACTACCAATGAATCAAACTGATTTAAGGATCTGGCTATTACAGGATATACCGGTCAATCGTTACGTCTGGCAAGTGCTATCCAAAACCTTAGCTTACAGTTCTAGCCTGATTCCCGAAATCGCTACAGACTGTGTTGCTATTGATAGCGCCATGCGTCTGGGCTATAACTGGCAGTACGGTCCGTTTGAATTATTGGATTTAATAGGCGTTGACTGGTTTGTCGCGCAATTGATCGCCGAGCAGCGGACAATTCCATCTTTATTGGCTCAAGGTAAACCACTATATCAAGTCACTGGAGAGCAACGTGCTGCCTTGGATTTGTCTGGGCAGTATCAGCTTATTGCAAGAGCGCCGGGTATGCTGATGCTTAGCGATATAAAACGGGCAAAACCAGCGCTCTTGCACAATAATTCTGCAAGTTTGTGGGATGTTGGTGATGGCGTTGCCTGTCTGGAGTTTCATAGCAAAATGAATACCTTGGATATGGATTCATTAAATTTGGTCAGGCAAAGCATAGCCAAGGTTAATAATGCGTTTGCGGCCCTGGTTATTTATAACGATGCCGACAATTTTTCAGCGGGTGCGAATTTAACGCTTTTGGTCAAGGCTATTCATAACGCTGATTGGGCGGCGGTTGAAGCTTTAATCCGCCAAGGCCAAGAAACTTATGCCGCTTTAAAATACGCCCCATTTCCGGTCGTGGGTGCGCCATCAGGATTGGCTCTGGGCGGCGGTTGTGAAATTTTGCTGCATTGTGATGCTATTCAGGCACATGCAGAATTATACATGGGGCTGGTTGAAGTGGGCGTTGGCTTGGTGCCTGGTTGGGGCGGTTGTAAGGAATATTTAAGGCGCAGGCTAACTTTTCCAAAACGCGCGGGTGGTGCCATGCCAGCGATTGCCCAAGCGCTGGAAACTATTGGAATGGCAAAAGTATCCAAATCAGCAGCTGAAGCAAAAGAGCTGTTGTTTTTATCATTAAGCGATGGCATTAGTATGAATAAAGATCGTTTATTGGCCGATGTTAAAGCCAAAGCCTTATCCTTGGTCTCAAATTATAGCCCGCCAGCCCCTGACCGTTTCCAGTTGCCCGGTGAAAGCGCAAAAGCAGCTGCGGAGCTTGCGATTCACAGTTTGCATTTAGCAGGCAAGCTTACGGATTATGATGTGGAAGTGTCCCAACAGTTGGCGGGTGTGCTAAGTGGTGGTCAATGTGATATAACGCAACCGATAACGGAAACTGTGTTGCTGGAATTGGAGTTGCAGGCTTTTTTAAACTTGGTAAAACAAGCAGGAACCTTAGCCCGCTTGGAACATCTTCTAGGGACAGGCAAAACTTTACGGAATTAATATTTCCAATAACAGCCTTTGCTGAGAGTTAATTCGGTTTAACTGTCGGCTATCTTCGTGAGTGTTAAGGGAGGTGTTAATAGGCTTATATAGCCGTGACCCTTAAAAATGCTGTACAGATTATGTATTCTCGATAAAACCTGCGATGTCCAACACCTACAGTAACAGACATTAGTCGGCGATTAGACCCAAATGCGAATAAGGGTCTAATCAAATTTACCGAATCAAATAATCCAAATATCTAGTAAATAAAAAGATGCTAGAGTTGATTATTTAAATCGCTGCTATTTCCCTTTCCCAATTGGAGTCACTAAGTCGCTAGCAATTTCCGTAGCAGTTAAAGCTCTGTTGTAAATTCGCACCTCATCGATGTAACCTTCAAAAAATTCGCCCCAAATACTGTTTCCACCGATACGCAACATTCCGCTGGATTGTCGGATCACGCCTCTGTGCCTTTGTTTGGAGACTTCCACACCATTCACATAAAGCCGCAGATATTGTTTATCGTAAGTTGTTGCAAGGTGTGTCGGCTGATTTACCGGTATCTGTTTGAGACCTGAGATAACGCGATATCCCCCATCATTAAATGAAGCTATAGGGAGATTGGAATCTTCATTGGCATAAAGGTTATAAACCGCACCGCCAACTTGCTCCTTCGTAATGACGGTTTTCCCAAAACCTGTCAAGTCCTGCGGATGTACCCAAGCCTCTAAAGTCATACCGGTTGTAAAATCCAGCGATGCGCTGTCATTAACCGTAACCCAATCATTTATACCATCAAATTTCAGCGTTTTACCGTACTTACTGGGGGTGTTAATTCTAACAGCCTCCCTAATTGTGCCGTGATTACCATTGCCGGATGAGTCCAGTACAGTAGTGCCACTGCTTTCCTCAAACCCATATGCGGCTACCAAGCCATTTTTAATGGTGACCGAGCCGGGAGTTGGGGCAGGAATTGACGTAGGAGCAGGAGAAACAGCCGCCACTGTAATCAAGTTCGTCCGGCTTTTAGCCGCACTGCCACCAGGTCCGCTTGCTGTTAAACTGACACTGAAAGTTCCTGGATTCGGATAAGTCACTGAGACAACTTTAGCTGTGGTATTTGTAACGGAAGGTGTCGATGAGCCAGTAAAATTCCATTTCCAGCTTGTAACAGTTCCACTGGTAACAGGTGTAAAATTCACTACCATACCTGGGGCACCGCTGGTTTTACTCGCCGTAAAATCGACTTTAAGTATATTAGAAGCTGGGGTTGGTGATGGCGTAGCAACCGGAGTTGCAGGTATTGCCATACTAATTTCATTCGAATATCCACTTGTGGTGGTTTTGTTTGAACCATAGGCTTTTACCGCGAAATAATAGGTAGTGCCTGCATTTAGTCCAGACACCTTAGTGGTAGTCGCTTTACCCGCATCAATACTGGACGTGTAAATACCGGTATTTTTGCCACTGCTTTGACTGTAAGAAACAGTGTAACCGGCTACATTTGATGATGTACTGGCGTTCCAGGCAAGATTTGCGCTACCTGCGTATAAAGCACCATTAAATAAAAAGAGCGAGAGTCCTGCTAAGAGAAAACGCTTAAAAAATGTATCCATAAAATAATTTTTCACAATAGTATCCATAGCCCAGACAATTTAAGAATTGGATGGGCATCAAGATCAATAGTTAAATTTCTTTATGAGGGTTTAAAACAAAGGCAAAACAATAAGGCTGTTAAAGTTTAATTACATTAAAGTCTTTAGAAGTTTCTTTATTACAGATGCTTAGCGCCATTCACGCAACCGGGTGGACACCAGGATGCCCACCCGGTTGCATGTCGTTAAGTGTAGCCCAATAAAAAACCTCAGGTGTAATGTTTGTCTGTCCTGCTCTCATAAAACCAAGTGTACTTAATGCCAGTTAGGAACTGGGTCAAACATTTTTTTCACAACGGGGGATCGTCATTTACCCTAACAATATTTCTGTAATTGTTTTGGGTTCATTCATAGAAAAGACCACCTTGCAAAAAAACTCGAATTCACGGCAACAAAACCATTCTTAATGTAACGTTTGGGTTTTGCCGTTCGCTTGCTGAGATAGGTGTCTCTGGAGAAAAAATTAAAGCCAAATAATTTTGACAGCGGAACACTCTGATTAGTTTTCGAGTGCCATACTAGGCGAAACAATATCAAATTAAATGATATAAGGGTACTTAGAAA
>JBEBJQ010000011.1:0-77718 GCA_040079795.1 Methylococcales bacterium | reverse complement strand
CGACAACCGGGGTCGTAGTCGGGGCAGGTGGTGGGTCTACCACAGGGGTTGTAGTCGGAACAGCGGTTGGTGCGGTATTGGCTAAATTAATGTTAAACATAATTTTACTTAAACCATTGATACCGCCAACCCAGTTATTAAAGTTAAGCGGATCAGCCCCTGCCGCGGTAACCACCTGATATAGGGGATAATTTCCTGGATTAAGACCGGCAGCAGGAATATCCAGTACCGGTATATCCGCTGAAAAACTGCCATTTTTTACCGCAGCGGTTGGGGTAGTCGTCAGAACAGGCCCTGGCGTCAAAAAATATAGGGTTCCATTAAGCTCGGTAGCCAGATACAAATCTCCTACCACTGGTGCATCAAAGCTCACGGCTGCGACGACACGGTCATCATTAATACTGTTAACATCCAGCTTAGGGCTATGGACATGCGCGAATGCGCTAGCACTCATACAACCTAAGCCAATAGCAATCAGTAACGGCTTCATTTTAAATTGATTCATTTTTTAACCTATTATTTGTTATAGCAAACTTACTAATACACACATTCAAATTTTCATATTTTAAAATTGCCCCTAATTTTCCAGGGGCAAAATCTTGTCGAGCCAATTCGTCCAATATCACACGATACAACTATTGTGAGGCCGCAATAGCCGCTATTTCAGCCGCACTCAATGTTGACAAAAAGCCCATGCCGCCGACATTCCCACTGATAGCGGCACTGATTGCAGCAGCAGATTTCCCCTTCTTACTTTGAGCGGTACCTGGTTTGTGGCAACCAGAACAATTGTCAGTGTATAAAGCTGCACCGTCGAGTGGGGCAGGTGTAGGTGCTGGTGTTGCAGTTGGTGTCGGCGCTGGCGTTGCAGTCGGCGTAGGCGCTGGCGTTGCAGTTGGTGTCGGCGCCGGTGTTGCAGTCGGCGTAGGCGCTGGCGTTGCAGTTGGTGTCGGCGCCGGTGTTGCAGTCGGCGTAGGCGCTGGCGTTGCACTTGGCGTCGGTGCTGGTGTAGCCGTTACTGTTGGTGCCGGTGTAGCGGTCACAGTTGGTGCTGGCGTAGCCGTTACTGTAGGCGTCGGCGTTGCATTCGGCGCTAAAGTTGGGGTTGGCGTGGCATTTGGCGCTAATGTCGGCGTCGGTGTTACCGCCGGGGTGGTATTATTTAAATTAACATTAAAGTTAATTTGGCTTAAACCGTTTAAACCGCCAATCCAGTTATTAAAATTATGCGGATCCGCACCAGGAAGTGTTACAACCTGGTATAAGGGATATTTTGCAGAAACAATGCCATCAGTTGGATAATCCAGTACCGGAATTTCATCTGCAAAATTGCCATTTTTTTGGAACGCTTCTGTGTTAAAGGTAAACTTAGACCCAGGGGTAATAAAACGCAGCACACCATCAACTTGAGTAGCCAGATACAAATCACCTACTACCGGCGCATCGAAACTGACCGTGGCAACAATATGGTCGCCATTAATACTGTTAACCTCTAATTTGGGGCTATGCACCTGCGCCAAGGCGTTTGCACTTACGCAAGCTAAACCCATGGCAATGAGTAAGGGTTTCTTGTTAAATCTTATCATTTTGATATTACCTTTTTCCATTATTACGAACTGAGTGTTTTAAACAAATCAGCCTATTAGCTTAAAGAATGGCTCCAGCTGACCAGAGCCACTCCAATTTACAGCTTTAAAAATGACCCCGGCAAGCCAAGGCCATCAATCTATCAACCTACTGCACTTAAAAAAGCCGCAATAGTATCTTATTTAGCAGCCGCAATAGCTGCTATTTCTGCTGAAGTCAATCCTTTCAAACTTCCCATACCACCCTTATTGGAATTGATAGCACTTTGGATGCTAGAAGCAGAACTTCCTTTTTTACTGGTACCGTGACAACCAGCACAATTGGTGGTGTATAAAGCTGCGCCATCAAGTGGTGGTGGCGTTGGGCTTGGTGTAGCCGTTGGCGTTGGGCTTGGAGTAGCCGTAGGCGTTGGGCTAGGTGTAGCCGTTGGTGGCACCTTCGTTGGTGTTGGTGTAGCCGTTGGTGGCACCTTCGTTGGTGTTGGTGTAGCCGTTGGTGGCACCTTCGTTGGTGTTGGTGTAGCCGTTGGCGGCACCTTCGTTGGTGTTGGTGTAGCCGTTGGCGGCACTTTTGTTGGAGTTGGAGTCACCGATGGAGTTGGGGTCGTTGTTGGACCACAATTCACATCATCTTCATCTTCATCTTCATGATCGTCATGCTTAACTGGAGTTGGTGTTACCCTGGGTTTTTCACTAGCCTTCCTTTTACCTTTTTTACATTCATCAGGAATACCATCATGGTTACCATCCGTATTATGGTAACCATCATGATCATCATCATCATCAGAGAAGCCATCGCCATCTTTATCATTGCTGAGTGCATCCGGCATGTTGATAGCTATATTGACATGACTCAGCGCACCTAAACCACCGATCCAGTTACCAAAATCTAATGGATCTGTACCTGGATTAGTGACCACCGCAAAAACCGGATACTGGTCAGCCGGAATATTTCCAGCGTTAACTTCCAATGCTTTAATTTCGCCTTCAAGAACGGTATTAGCTAAAAAAGGGATTGGGTGTGAAGTGATCGACTTGCCTTTATTCCCAAAAAATGCCAGCTTACCGTTAATTTCAGTTGCCAGATATTGGTCACCTTGAACTGGCGTGTCATGTGTTATTGAGATAACGGCAGTATCATTTCCTTTTATAACGGCTTTGGTTGTCTTAAGTTGACCAGCCGAAACATTCATGCTCAATGCACCCAAACTTACAGCAATAACCAACGGTTTTAGATTAAATTTAATCATGTTTATTTCTCATAAAATTAAAAGAATGCCAATCAAGCAATTTATATGCTTTACAACTCCCAGCGATCCAAAAATATATTTTGAACCGAACGAGACATTGACAGTTTTACAAAAGCACAAACCATGCCACTTATATTAATAATAATTAACTGCATGATTTATACTGTAGAAAAGCGTAGCAGAAGTTTATGAATTTAACAATCATGCCGAAATACCCTTCTGTTCATACCAATTTTGCAGGATTTCATACGTTTTTTGCGGGGTTTCATACCAAAGTTGCAGAGTATTACTTTTTTGTTATATTTATAACTTAATATTTTATAACGGCCAATCTCAGTATTTATAAAATATTATTATTTAAATACAATAAGTTAAATATACATCCTTTCATCTAACTAAAAATGCATAATTAATTTAAAACCTGAATTTGAGCGTTTTATTGGCAACTGGGGCAAAAAGTGCGTCATACCCGCCGGGAAGCGGGTATCCGGCACCCGTTAGAGCGCGGAGCGAATCACTGCCAGAATGACGGCTTTTAAAAACAGTTGCGCGTACCCACTTACGCTCAGAACCCTACAAGATATGCTTACTAATGAATGGAGACCATAAACCCCAATTTACGAACATCTTCTGCAAACTGTTGCAGCAATTCCGGCTCCAAAGCCTTTAACTGTGCGGCTTCCGGCTGGCAAGAAGGGCGCGCCAGGGTGTACAGCATAATATCGGTTAAACGCGGCAAATCCTGCACCTGCCTTAAAAAATCCAGGTAGGCATTTTGTTCAGCCACAGGCCATCCGCCCCCTGAAAAATCAAGCAAACAGGTTTGAATCCGGGTCGTACACAGCTCTGCTGCAAGGCGCAAATTACGTAGAGTTTGTGCCTGTGACTGCTTGCTGTTATTGATTTTCTGCCTGCCAGCAGGCGTAGTGCTATCCAATTTAAACCACACTTCGCCACCTATGCTGTGCAGGCATTTTAGCCCTTGCTGCACGTTATCCTGATGAATGAGGCTGCCATTGGTAATCAAGACTATTTTTATGGCTGGCAACAAACCTGCTTCCTGGGCAATTTTTTTTATTAATGTGATTAGCTGCGCAAAATTTTGGGCACTGGTGGGTTCGCCGTTGCCGGAAATGGCGATGTCTTTAATGCATCTTTTTTCAGTTTCAACCTGAAAGCGGTCGTAAAAATCCCCCGTTAATACCTCGTTTAAAAAAAAGCGTAATTCATCGGCTAACAATTCAAAATCAATTGCGGGTGCTGCCCCTATTTTTAAATCCGGCACCTGACAATAAACACAGCGCCAATTGCAGGCATTATTGGTATTAACGTTAATACCGATGGATAAGCCACCTGCGCGTCTGGACATCACTGGATAAACATAGGTTAATCCGGCTATGTCGCGATTATGGTTAGTTGTAGTTAAACGTGATGTCATGAAGAATATTCAACTGGATAAGGTTAATGAAGGGGAGCACCTTGCTATTTATACAAAAGGATTATACACTTGTTTAAAACAGCCGTTTAAAACAAGTGTATAACTGTGACTGGACCCAATACGCCTGAACCCGCTTTTGATCGCTTACTGCAAGTTGCGGTAGAAGTTTTTGCTGAGTTCGGTTTCCGTGATGCTACCGTAAGGGAAATCTGTACCCGGGCTAATGTTAATGTGGCTTCAGTCAGCTATTATTTTCGCAGTAAAGATGCCCTCTATGTGCAAGCCTTAAACTTTGCATTTAAAGAAGCCAATCGACGCTATCCACAAGAACATTTACTGGACCAGTCGCTATCACCCGAACAACGATTTACCGGCTTTGTCGTTAACTTTATTAAAAAATTACTCGATGACAGTAACTTAGGTTTTTTTAACAAACTCATTGCCAGGGAGATTTATGAACCAACCAAAGCCCTGGATGATATTTTAGCAACCGCCATTGTTCCGCAGTTCGGCTACCTGGAAGCCATCATTCGGCAGCTATTAAGCCCCCAAGTTGATAATCAAACCGTACAGCGCTGTATGTTGAGTGTATTTGGACAATGTTTAACCTTCAAACATTCACGTTCAATTGTCGAACGCTTGTTCCCTGAACTGATTGCCGATCCGATCGCCATCCAGGCAACCGCCCAGCATATTGCTGACTTTTCATTGTATGCATTCGCCCAGTTTAAAGCATCCAATCCAACGCTGCCGGACTTACAGCAGTGATGCCAAACAAGCCGAATAAACTGCCGTGCAAGATTAAGTCTAAGGCTCACATTAAGCGTAGTTTGCCCTTAATCATCCTCCTGTTGAATTGCACTGGCTGTGCCTGGATGCCTAAAGCGCTGGACGGTTTTCGCGATTCAATCGGCCTGACGCCGGTGCAAACCAACGTAAAAATGCAAGCGCCAAGCGCCTGGCAAGCCCCCCTACCCCACGCCGGTAAACTGGGCAATCTCAACAATTGGTGGCAACAATTTAATGACCCCTTGTTAGTGCAACTTATCAAAGCCGCCCAAGCCGTCAGTCCCTCCATTGCCACCGCCAAATCGAGGATTGAACAAGCGCGTGCCAAACAAGTGTCGGCTGACGCATCACTTTTACCCGACCTTAACGCCAACGCTTCAGCGAGTAGAGGACTGGAAAGCTTATTTTTTCCAGCTGCTACGATTAGTTCAATCGGTCTTGCGACCCAATGGGAATTAGATATATTTGGCGCTAATCAAGCGGCCCGGAATGCGGCACAAGCCCGTTTTGCAGGCGCAACCGCCAACTGGCACGATGCACGGGTGCTGGTTGCTGCGGAAGTCGCCAATCAATACAACACGCTCCGTAGCTGCGAAGCGCAATTAGCATTTGCACAAACCGATGTAAACTCCCGTACCGAAACCGCACGCTTAACCGGGGAAATGTCCAAGGCTGGTTTTCATGCCCCCGCCGATGCTGCTTTAGCCAATGCCAGTGCCGCGCAGGCAACCAATACGCTGCTTAATCAAACAGCCCGCTGCGCTTTAGCGGTAAAAGCCTTGGTTGCCCTAACAGGCATGGCAGAAACCGGCTTACGCCAGCAATTAAAAACCGCAACTGGCAAGCTAGCGCAACCCGTTGCAATTAAGGTGGTAGAGGTTCCGGCAGAAACCTTGGCGCAGCGCCCGGATATTATACTGGCAGCGTATGAGGTGATCGCAGCCAGTGCTGACACCTCCCAGATGCAAGCGCAACGCTATCCGAAAATCAGCTTTTCCGGAAAAATCAGCTCCATGTATCTGGAAGTAGCGCCAACCCCTAAAGGCGGTACAGTTTGGAGTGTCGGGCCCCTGGCAGTAACCTTACCTATTTTTGATGGCGGCTTGCGGGTTGCCAATGTCAAAGCCGCCCGCGCCCGCTACGATGAAGCCAGTATGATTTACGCCGGTAAATTACGCAGCGCAGTACGGGAAGTGGAAGAAGCCCTGATTAATTTACAAAGCATGGCGAACCGGCGTGCCGAGGCACAAAAAGCGGTTGATGGTTTTAATAGCTCGTTTAACGCAAAAGAAGCCTTGTATAAAGTTGGCCTGGCCAGCTTGTTTGAATTAGAAGATGCCCGCCGCACTAAAGTGCAGGCGCAAAATATCCTGCTGGACATTCAGCGTGAACATATTGCTGCCTGGATTGCTTTATATCGGGCGTTGGGGGGCGGCTGGAATACTGCGGAAGCTAATGATGCCGAATCAACCACCAAACTTTTTAACTAATATTACGTAAAAAAACGATCCCATGCACTTACACAAACAGCCCCTTACCACGCTTATTGCCATCATTCTGTTAAGTATAGTGGCCAATCGTCTGGGTATGGCAGAAAGCACTGTCCAGCCCGAAGCAAACTCGCCAAAACCTGCCTTAACGGTGACTGTAGATAAGCCCCAGCAAAGTTATTTAGACCTGCAGCTCAGTGCAAACGGCAATGTTGCAGCTTGGCAGGAGGCTATTATCGGTACCGAAGCCGATGGTTTAAGGTTGGCTGAGATACTGGTAAATGTTGGGTATAAAGTTAAACGGGGACAAGTATTAGCGACTTTCGCCACAGAAACGGTCACGACAGATTTGGCGCAAATCAAAGCCAATGTAGCGGAAGCTGAAGCCAATGCTGCCGAAGCCAGTGCAAACGCTGAGCGGGCCAGGAGCGTGGAAGCCACTGGTGCATTAAGTGAACAGCAACTTAACCAGTATTTTTCCACCGAAAAAACCGCCAAAGCCAAATTATTAGCACAACGTGCAGCAGTTAAAGTACATGAACTCAAATTGGCGAAAACTAAAGTATTAGCACCCGACAATGGCGTGATTTCGTCCCGCACCGCGACATTAGGGGCTGTTTTACCAAGGGGACAAGAATTATTTCGCCTGATTCGCCAAAACCGTTTGGAATGGCGGGCAGAAGTCGCAGCAGCCGAACTATCCCGCTTAAAAATTGGGACGGTGGCTAATATTGTCACTGCCGATGGCAAGCAGGTTAAAGGAACGGTGCGGATGATTGCCCCCACCGTCAATCCACAAACCCGTTTAGGCTTGGTCTACCTTGATTTACCTGAATCCCCAGCGCTAAAAGCCGGCATGTTCCTTAAAGGCGCGTTTGACTTAGGCAGCTCAGGTGCGCTCACGGTACCACAGCAGGCAGTGGTGGTCAGAGATGGTTTTAATTATCTGTTCCAGTTAGGTAAAGACCAGCACGTCGCGCAGATGAAAGTGCAAGTGGGCCGACGCAGTGGTGAACGCGTTGAAATACTGGCAGGGCTCTCGCTCCCGGCAGATGTGCTATTCGTGGTACAGGGCGCTGGTTTTTTGAACGATGGCGATTTAGTGAAAGTGGTTGCAGCCAAAACGCCGGTTGTAGGGCCTGTCAATGTACCGCCTAAAAATAGCGCACCTAAGTCATGAATTTCTCCACGCTATCCATTAAAAACCCGATCCCGGCAATTGTGCTGTTTATTTTACTGACGGTCGCTGGTGTAATAGCGTTTAAAGCCAGTGTTGTGCAACTTTTTCCCGATATTGACTTACCCATGGTAACGGTTAATGCGACTTTACAAGGCGCTGCACCTGCACAATTAGAGACTGAAGTCGCGCGTAAAATTGAAGATGCCATCGCTTCCCTGGAAGGGATTAAGCATATCTTTACCACCATCCAAGACAGTACCGTTACAACCACTATCCAATTTGAATTAGAAAGAAATACCGCCGAAGCCTTAAACGACGTGCGCAGTGCGGTAGGACAGGTGCGTTCTTATTTGCCACAAGAATTACTTGATCCAATTATCAATAAAGTCAGTACCGCCGGGCAACCGGTCGTTATCTTCACAGCCAGTTCCGATAGCCTGGATGAGCAGGAAGTCTCCTGGTTTGTAGACAATACCGTTGCTAAAAAACTACTCACCGTAACCGGCGTCGGCGCGGCAAATCGCTTAGGCGGCGTAAGCCGTGAAATCCTCATAGAGCTCGACCCAGCCAAAATGGCGGCGCTCGATCTCAGTGCATTACAAGTTTCGCGGCAACTGCAACTGGCGCAACAAGAAGCCCCTGGTGGACGCGGTGATGTCAGCGGTGCCGAACAAAACGTAAGGACGATCGGGACTGTAAAGTCAATTGCCGATTTAACGGCACTGACGCTACCTACGTCTAACGGTAATAAAATTCAACTGGCGGACGTAGCCACTGTCACAGACAACATCGCCGAAAGACGCAGTATCGCCCTATCAAACGGCAAGCCGGTAGTGGCAATCGAAATTTTGCGCACCAAAGGCGCGAGTGAAATTGATGTGGCGAATGGTGTCCGTACGGCAATTACAGAACTACAAAACGAGTATCCGACCCTTAAACTAGAGCAAGTGATTGATAACACCAAGGCAGTTGAAGAAAATTTCGATGGTTCAATGGGTACGCTTTATGAAGGTGCTTTGCTTGCAGTATTAGTGGTTTGGTGGTTTTTGCGTGATTGGCGCGCAACCATAGTCGTTTGCGTAGCTTTGCCTTTATCAATCATCCCCGCCTTTTTAGGCATGTACAATTACGGTTTTACCTTAAATACAGTGACCTTATTAGCGCTCAGTTTGGTCGTCGGTATTTTGGTAGATGATGCGATTGTGGAAATCGAAAATATTACCCGGCATTTGCGCATGGGCAAATCCCCGCTGCAAGCAGCTACAGAGGCCGCCGATGAAATTGGTTTAGCCGTGATTGCGACCACTTTTGCCTTAATCGCGGTATTTTTACCCACTGCTTTTATGAGTGGTATCCCCGGTAAATTTTTTAAACAATTCGGCTGGACAGCGGTTTTTGCTATTTTTGCCTCGTTAGTGGTGGCACGGTTACTCACCCCAATGATGGCAGCCTATATGCTAAAAGCCCAGCCGCATCAAGAAGCAACAACTGATGGCTGGCTGATGCGCGGCTATTTACGCAGCATGCAAGCATGCTTACGGCACCGTTTGTTAACGGCGATTGGCGCAGCCGCTTTTCTGGCGGGTTCGCTCAGTTTAATAGGCTTATTACCGACAGGTTTTGTACCTGCTTCGGATCTGGGTCAAACCCAGATTAATCTTGAACTGCCCCCCGGCAGCACTTTGCGGGAAACCCTGGCGCTCGCCGAACAAGCACGGCTTGGAGCGCAAAGTACAGCAGAAGTAAAATCAGTCTTTAGCTCAATAGGGGGCGGTTCCAGTGGTGATGCTTTTGTACCAGGTATTGCCGCAGAAGCGCGCCGCGCCGTTCTGACCCTGACCCTCTCGCACCGCGATGAGCGCAAAACCACCTTAAAAGCCATTGAAGATGCTATTCGCGAAAAACTGGCTGAATTGCCCGGCGGTAAGTTTCAAGTCGGGCCGCCCGATAGCGGTGTCAAAATGCAAATCGTACTGCGCAGTGAAGATCCGCTTGCATTGATAGCCACTGCGCGAAGTGCTGAACGCGAATTACGGACGCTAAAAGGTATTGGTGGGGTATCATCGAATACCAGCTTGGTGCGACCGGAAATTATTGTGCGCCCTGATTTTGCACATGCCGCCGATTTAGGGGTTACCGCCGCCAGCATGGGTGAAACCGTCCGCGTGGCAACCGCAGGCGATTACATTAACAGCTTACCCAAATTAAACTTAAGCGAACGGCAAGTACCGATTCGCGTAAAATTTCCCGATACCCTACGAGCTGATTTAAGCCAGATTGCACAATTGACCGTTCCCAGTAATAACCTGCCGGTGCAGTTGTCAACCGTTGCGAACATCACGATGGAGTCAGGCCCAGCCCAAATCAAACGCCTGGATAGGGCGCGTAATGTCACCCTGGAAGTGGAATTAAGTTCCCGCAGCTTAGGTGAGCTTTATAAAGAGGCTTTGGCATTACCTACCTTTAAAAACCTCCCCCCCTCAGTCAAAATAATCGAACTGGGCGATGCCCAAGAAATGCAAAAGCTGTTTGCCAGCTTCGGCTTAGCCATGGGCATAGGTGTCATGTGCATTTACGGCGTGCTGGTCGTGTTGTTTAAAGACTTTTTACAACCGGTCACTATTTTAGCAGCCCTACCCTTATCAGTAGGCGGTGCGTTTGTGGCTTTATTAATCACCAGTAGCGCCCTGTCTATGCCCTCGATGATTGGCCTTATCATGCTCATGGGGGTAGTCGTTAAAAACTCTATCCTGTTGGTTGAATACGCTATCGTTGCCCGTCGGGAAGGGATGAATCGCTTCGATGCCCTGGTGGATGCCTGCCATAAACGCAGCAGACCGATTGTAATGACCTCTATTGCCATGATTGCCGGGATGCTGCCGTTGGCAATGGGTTACGGTGGAGACCCTAGCTTTAAGGCGCCGATGGCAATTACCGTGATCGGCGGCCTAGTAACCTCGACGCTGTTAAGCCTATTGGTTGTACCGGCAATTTATACCTATGTCGATGACGCTGAGCATCTAATGAGACGTACCATACAATGGACTGCAAAGTTAAAACCTAAAAACACAGAAACCTGAAACTGGCTACTGCTGCATAGCTTTATTCTTCTTTGCAATAAACCTACTTAAAAATATTGTCGAATAGATTATTTCTGCTAAGATAACTACCGAACGTTCGTTTAGGTAAAATCATTTTGAACTCAAAAGAAAAAATTCTCAGCAAAGCCATTGTGCTATTTGCCGAAAAAGGCTATTCCGGGTTATCGATGCGCATGCTTGCAACAGCTGTGCAGATGAGCGTTGCCGCCATTTACCATCACTTTCCCGATAAAAACACCCTGTATCTGGAAGCTGTGCGCTTTGCCTTTTCCGGTAAAGAACTGGTGTTTGCGCAGGTTTGGGAGTCTGCTTGCCCGCCGGAAGAAAAACTGGCTAATTTCGTCCGTTCCTTAATCGAAGTAATCGTGCAGGATAGGGATTTCCATCGCTTGATGCAGCGCGAAATCATGGAAGCCAATCCGGAGCGTTTGCAACTACTGGCACAAGGCGTGTTTAAAAAACAATTTTGTTTATTGATGCAATTTACTGCTGAATTGGCACCTGAACTGGACGCTTATTTAGTCGCCACCTCCATTATTGGTTTAATCAAAAATTACATTGATTACGAACCCTTGCAGCGCTATTTTCCCGGCCGTAAACCTGAGCACGATCAGCCGGAGATTATTGCTGCACACATTACCACCTTATTGCTACAGGGTTTAAAAATGACCGGGACACGTTCATGAACCTCTCGAATTATTTAAAATAATGGCTAAAGTTTCATTTGCAATAGGCTTAACTATTACCGGACTACTTGTGTCGGGTTGCACACTGGGGCCGGATTTTAACCGGCCTGTCAGTCCTGAAGTGACAAGCTGGTCTACCGAAAACCAAGCGGCGAACATTGCCAAGCCATCATCCGCATCTGGCCAAGCACTATTAGCTGACAAGGATATTCCCGGCCTCTGGTGGCAATTGTTTCGTTCCAAAGCACTAAATGCGCTAATCGAACAAGCGCTCACACGTAATCCCGGTTTGCAATCCGCGCAGGCTACTTTGACTGCCGCGCAAGAGGATATGCTCGCAAAATCAGGGTCATTGCTACCAAAGCTGGACGCCGGACTATCGACTAAACATCAAAAAGTTTCCGGTGCGCAATTTGGTAACCCCAATGGCGGCGGGTCTGTTTTTACGCTTTACAACGCGTCGGTGAATGTTTCCTATACCCTGGATGTCTTTGGTGGGCTACAGCGGCAAATCGAAGCGCTGGAAGCGCAAGCCGAGTACCAACGCTTCCAACTCGAGGGCGCGTTTTTGACCCTAGCGGCAAACATTGTAACCAGCGTCATCCAGGAAGCATCGTTACGCGCCCAAATTAGCGCAACCGAAGAAATCACCCAAGCCTATAGCGAGCAACTGGACATTACCAAGCAACAATTCGAGATTGGCAGCGTCGCCAAAGCCGCCGTATTAAGCCAGCAGACCCTACTGGAGCAAACCCGCACCAGCTTACCGACGCTACACAAACAACTGGCGCCAATCCGGCATCGGCTCAATGTTTTAGTAGGCAACATCCCAGGGAGTGCCGGATTAATCGCGCAATTTACTTTAAACGACCTACAGTTACCGGCGCAAATACCTTTAAGCTTACCCTCGAAACTGGTTGGGCAACGCCCGGATATCCGCGCCCAGGAAGCGGTGTTACATGCCGCCAGTGCCCAAATTGGTGTGGTGGCCGCCAGTGTTTTTCCAGACTTCACCATCAGTGCCAATCTCAGCAGTATTGCGACCACCGCAGGTAACTTATTTATGCCGGGCACCGCAGTTTGGGGCGTTGGCGCTACCTTATTACAACCCTTATTTCGGGGCGGAGAATTTACCCATAAAAAACGGGCGGCAATCGCTACCTATGAGCAAGCAGCAGCAGATTACCGCAGCACGGTGTTAAAAGCTTTACAAGATGTAGCCGACACCTTAAGCGCGCTGGAATTTGATAATGCCGAATTGCAAGCGCAGGATGCAATTGCCCATACTGCCACAACCAGCCTGGAATTGATCCAAAGTCAACTGCAAGTTGGCGCTGCAAGCCATCTGGACTTGCTCGACGCACAACGCGCTTACCAGCAAGCGAGGCTCGGGCAGCTTAAAGCACAAGCCCAGCGTTTTGCCGATACCGCAGCACTCTTTCAAGCTTTAGGGGGCGGCTGGTGGAATCGTGACGATCTTGCCAAAACCATTTCGGCAGCGCAAAAACCAACGCATCAAGCGACAACCCTCTTTGAAATTCCAAGATTTAGGACGTTTAAATGATCAAGCGAATGCTCATCATGCTCATCGTAGTCGGCTTATTGCTGGGCGGTGTGTTTTGGTTTATTCATTTTAAAGGCCGCATGATGAAACAGTTCATGACGGCGCAGGGTGAACCCGCACAAACGGTATCCACATTGACCGCTACCTATCAGGAATGGTTACCAAAACTGGAAGCAGTAGGCAGCTTGCATGCCGTACAAGGGGTAGAACTTAGCGCTGAAATTCCCGGCATTGTCAGTGAGCTGCATTTTAAGCAAGGGGATGACATCGTCTTCAATACCCCCATACTGCAATTGCGCGTCAATGACGACACCGCAAAATTAGCGGCTCTGAGCGCCAATGCCGAACTGGCACGCATGACTTATCAACGCGCACAGGCGCAATTCAATGTGCAAGCCATTAGCCGCCAGAGCCTGGACATTGAAAAAGCCAATTTGCTGGTTGCACAGGCAAATGTCGCCCAGCAACAGGCGTTGATTAATAAAAAAACCATTCGGGCGCCCTTCACTGGGCGTATCGGTATCCGCCAGGTAGATGTCGGCCAATATTTGAAAGAGGGTGCGGCAATAGCAACTTTACAAGCTTTAGACCCGATCTTCGTGGATTTTTTTGTACCACAGCAAAACCTGTCGACCCTTAAAGTCGGACAAACTGTTACCCTGCAAGTGGACACTTACCCGACGCAAAAATTTAGCGGGACCATCAGCGTCATTAATCCCAAGATTGAAATCAACACCCGCAATGCCCAGATTCGGGCAACCCTAAAAAATCCTGGGCATACTTTATTGCCTGGGATGTATGCTAATGTCGCTATCGGCATTGGCGCAGCGCAACGTTACATTACCGTGCCACGTTCCGCGATCACCTTTAATCCTTTCGGTTCTACAGTATTCCTGGTGCAGAACGGCAACAAAAACAGTCAAGGTAACCCTAAGTTGTTAGCTAAGCAGACCTTCGTCACCACCGGAGAAACCCGCGGCGATCAAATTGCTGTTCTAAAAGGTATTCAGGAGGGGGACACCATCGTGACTTCTGGGCAAATCAAGTTGCATAACGGCTCGCAGGTGCAGGTAAATAATGCGGTGCAACCGAGTAACGATGCTGCACCACAACCTCAAGACCAATAAGCTACCATGAACTTAACTGATATTTTTATTCAACGCCCGGTACTGGCAACAGTAGTCAGCATGCTGTTACTGGTCATGGGCTTACGTTCACTCAGCAGCTTGCCGGTATTGCAATATCCACGCACCCAGAATGCAGTGGTAACTGTTACCACCGCCTATTACGGTGCTGATCCGGACATTATTGCCGGATTTATTTCGACACCCCTGGAAAACATCATCTCCCAGGCCAATGGCATTGATTATATCACCTCTTCCAGCCAGAGCGGACTTAGCACCATTACCGCCAATTTGCGGCTCAATTTTGATCCGGACAAGGCTTTAACCGAAATCAATTCCAAGATTAATTCCATCCTGAACCAATTGCCACCAGAGTCGCAGCGTCCGGTTCTGAACATCTCCATTGGGCAAACCATCGATGCCATGTACATTGGTTTTTCCAGTGATGTATTACCGGCTAATAACATTACTGATTATCTCATCCGTACCGTACAACCAAAACTGCAAGCAGTCGATGGTATTCAGTTAGCGGAGTTATTAGGCAGTAAAAATTTTTCACTCAGGGCTTGGCTGGATCCAAATAAACTTAGGGCTTATGCGCTCACCGCTGCCGATGTCAGTTCGGCTTTAACTAAAAACGATTTTATTGCCGGTTTGGGCCGTACCAAAGGGCAAATGGTGCAGGTGAACTTAACGGCCTCTACCGGGTTGCACTCGGTTGCCGAGTTTGAAGAATTAATTGTTAAACAGCAAGACGGTGCCATCATCCGCCTTAAGGATGTCGCAAAAGTGAGCTTAGGTGCTGATGACTATGATGCCAGTGTAGCGTTTGATGGTGATAAAGCCGTTTATATTGGCCTACAGGTTGCCCCTAGTGCAAATTTGCTGGAAGTCATCGGCAGGGTGCGGGAAGTATTCCCGGACATTCAAAAACATTTACCGGAAGGCATGACCGCCAAAATTGTTTATGATTCCACCAAATTTGTTGATAGCTCAATTCACGAAGTGATTCATACCTTGATAGAAGCGTTAATTATTGTCACCTTGGTGGTATTTGCCTTTCTGGGTTCACCCCGTTCAGTGCTGATTCCAGTAATCGCTATTCCATTATCCTTAATTGGCACGTTTACGATGATGCTGATATTTGGCTTTTCCATTAATCTGCTGACTTTGCTAGCCCTAGTACTCTCGATTGGTTTAGTGGTGGATGATGCCATCATTGTGGTGGAAAATATCAACCGCCATTTGGAAGATGGGATGCAGCCGATGCCAGCGGCTATTTTGGCGGCACGGGAATTAACCGGACCGATTATCGCCATGACGGTTGTACTCGTAGCGGTGTATATCCCGGTCGGTTTCCAAGGCGGCTTGACCGGCGCTTTATTTTCCGAATTTGCCTTTACGGTGGTCGGTGCAGTAACGGTCTCAGCGATCGTGGCACTCACCTTGTCACCGGTGATGTGTTCGCGTTTGCTCAAACCCCATGTGCAAGACCGGAGCGGTTTGGAAGAACGCATTGTCGATGTTATTGACCGGATCTTTAATCGCTTGAGTCAACGTTACGCTAAAACCTTGCATGGCTCACTCAATTATTTGCCGGTAACCGGTCTGTTTGCGTTAATCATTTTGTGTAGTATTTACTTTCTGTATGGCAGTGCCAATAATGAACTGGCGCCGCAGGAGGATCAAGGGGTCATTATTACGCTGTCTACCTCAGCACCCGATGCGACTTTACAACAACGCCAGCTCTATTCACGGCAGGTGTTTGAACAGTTCATGACCCATCCTGAAACTGCGCATGTATTTCAATTGGATGTTCCGGGACGGTCAGTCTCCGGGATGGTATTAACACCCTGGGATGAAAGGACGCAAACCAGTAACCAGTTGCAGCCAATCATTCAAAAAGAACTGAATAACATTGCCGGGGTACGGGTTGCAGCGTTCCAACCCCCTCCATTACCGGGCAGTAGTGGAATGCCGGTGCAATTTGTGATTGGGTCAACTGAATCGTTTGAGCAATTAAATACCCTGGCCCAACAATTCATGCAGGAAGCCCAAAAAAGTGGCATGTTTATGTTTACCGACAGTGACCTCAAATATGATCAACCGCAATCGCAGATTGATATTGATCGGGACAAGGCTGCTTTACTCGGTTTGACCATGCAAGACGTCGGTTCTTCCTTGGCATCCATGCTTGGCGGGGGGTATGTTAATTACTTCAGTCTGGCAGGCCGTTCCTATAAAGTGATTCCACAGGTACAGCAAGGTTTTCGACTGAATGTAGAACAATTACGCGATTATCCGATTCGCACCGCCAGCGGCGCAACGGTACCCTTATCGACGATTGCGAGCATCAGCAGTAAAACCGTACCGCAATCCTTGAATCATTTTCAGCAGCTCAATGCCGCGACCATTTCCGGCGTACCCTTCCCCGGTGTAACCCTGGGAGATGCACTGGCAACATTACAAGACATTGCCAAACGCGTCCTGCCCTCCAGTTATTCCATCGACTACGGCGGTCAATCACGGCAATTGGTTAAAGAATCCAGCGGTTTTGTCTATACTTTCGCATTCGCGCTCATCATTATTTTTCTGGCGCTGGCTGCGCAATTTGAAAGCTTTCGTGACCCGCTCATTATTCTGGTATCAGTGCCGATGTCAATTGCCGGTGCCTTAATATTTATTGCGATGGGTATCGGCAATGCTACCCTGAATATTTATACCGAAGTCGGTTTAGTCACGCTCATGGGTCTTATCAGTAAACACGGCATTTTAATCGTGGAATTTGCCAACAATCTGCAACTATCCGGGCAAACTAAACGTGCCGCCATTGAACAAGCAGCAGGTATTCGGCTGCGCCCGATCCTAATGACCACCGCTGCAATGGTGTTGGGCGTATTACCTTTGATTCTGGCAACCGGAGCTGGAGCGGTGTCCCGTTTTAGTATGGGACTGGTAATCGCAACCGGCATTGCTATCGGGACATTATTCACGTTGTTTGTCGTCCCGGCAGTGTATTTGATGTTGGGAACAGACCATCAACAAATAAAGCAAGAGCAACACTAAGCACGCTTGAGCGATATTTTATGCGGATACATTTAAACGGCTTGCAGATGCTAAAACCGATGTTAAGAAAAAATGAACGGCTGCATTAAATTCCGACCTATTCCAGCCCTGCTCCTAGCCAGTTTAGTATTGTCTGGCTGTCTGGTAGGGCCTGATTATAAGCAACCAATTAGCACCATCCCAACAACCTGGAGCGTTAAATATTCTGCCAAGATTACGCCTACAGAAAACCAAACCCTCGCACAGTGGTGGAAAGTCTTTAATGACCCGCTATTGTCCAGTCTGATGGAGCGGGTAGAAACCGGCAATCTGGATTTACGCCAAGCGCAAGCGCGCTTACGTGAAGCCCGCGCCAGACGCGCATTAGCCAAAGCGAATTTATTTCCGACCCTATCAGCCAAAGGCTCTGTCAGCCAAACTGGCAGTAGTGAAGAAGCGGGTTCCGGGATGACTAACGAGCTTTATTCCAACCGCTTTGATGCCACCTGGGAAATTGATGTATTTGGCAAATTACGTCGGGGCATCGAAGCAGCGGAAGCCACCTTACAGGCATCCGAAGAGGATTTCCGGGATATTTTGGTCAGTTTATACGCGGAAACCGCGCTTAATTATGTGGAAGTCCGTTCCTTTCAAGCCCGCATAACCATTACCGAAGCGAATTTAAGCGCCCAGCAGGAAACCTATCAGCTCACCGATTGGCGGCAACAGGCAGGGCTTTCGACCCAGTTGGATGTAGAGCAAGCCAAGTTAACGGTGGAAACTACCCGCGCCACACTGCCAACTTTACGGAGTGGCTTGGAACAAGCGCAACATCGTTTAGCACTATCGCTGGGGCAAGCACCGGGCATCTTAAAACCTTTGCTGACAAAAGTAACTGCGATTCCAGTAGCCCCGGTGTCCGTAGCTGTAGGAGTTCCGGCGGATTTGCTCCGGCAGCGCCCGGATGTGCGGCGCTCGGAACGCAAATTAGCCGCCCAGACCTCACAAATCGGGGTAGCCACTGCCGCGCGTTATCCTAATTTCAACTTGTCCGGCTTTATCGGCTTAGAATCGCTCGCGGCAGCAAACTTATACAGCGCCAGTGCCAAAGCTTTTCAAATGGCGGCCGGCGCTGCGATCACGCTATTTGACGCTGGGCGCTTACGGTGCAATATCGACATCCAAACAGCCTTGCAGGAACAGGCACTGGCGCTGTATGAATCAACTATTTTGCAAGCCCTGCGCGATGTAGAAAATGCACTGGTGGCGTTCGCGCAAGAACAAGATCGACGCGATTCCCTGCAAATTGCTGTCAAGGCCGGACTCAATGCGCTAGAACTGGCGCAAAGCCAATACAGTTCCGGCACTATCGATTTTCTAAGGGTGTTGGATGCACAGCACTCTTTGCTGGCCGTACAAAATCAATTAGCACTCAGCGAAGCCGAAGTCGCCTCCGATTTAATTCGCCTGTATAAAGCCTTAGGCGGCGGTTGGGATGTAACCACTCATCCAACAAACACAAAATCATGATTGAACAAAACAACCAAACACCCCCAGCGATTACTAAAACCTTGGGACTCGAAGACCCTAATGGTAAACGTAAATTTTTAAAAAAACCGTGGTTCTGGTGGCTGCTTACCGGCATTCTGATCGCATTGATCAGCTTTTGGATTGTTAAAGAACGCCAACCTAAACCCATACAATACCAAACCGAGAAAGTCCGGCGCGGTGATTTGACCGTCAACGTCAGTGCTACTGGAACCCTAGCCCCCGTTAAGGAAGTCCAGGTTGGCATAGAAGTCTCTGGTACCATCAAAACCGTGCTGGCTGATTACAATGATCGCGTCACAGTCGGCCAAGTCCTAGCTAAACTGGATACCACCCGTCTGGAAGCGCAGGCCTTACAATCCGAGTCAGCCCTCGCCTCCGCACGGGCAAAAGTCATGCAAACCGAGGCTACCCTAAAGGAAGCGCAAGTTAAAATGAACCGCTTAAATCAAGTACGCGAACTAAGCGGTGGCAAAGTACCTGCACCTTATGATTTAGACACTGCCAAAGCCACTTTAGCTAGGGCTAAAGCTGATTTAAATAGTGCCAAAGCTGCTGTTGAACAGGCGCAAGGTGCCTTAAATGTTAACCGTACCGACATCTTGAAAGCGGTAATTCACTCACCGATTAACGGCGTGGTGCTGGAACGCTCCGTCGAACCCGGACAAACGGTCGCCTCGCAGTTCCAAGCCCCGGTGTTATTTAAGCTGGCTGAGGATTTAACCAAAATGGAACTCCAGGTCGATGTCGACGAAGCAGATGTTGGCTTAGTGAAAGAGGGGCAGGAAGCGACCTTCACCGTTGATGCCTATCCTGATCAAAGCTTTCCGGCCAAAATTACCCAGGTCCGTTTCGGCTCGCAAACCGTTGACGGTGTGGTGACCTATAAAACTGTACTGACGGTGGATAATTCTGCCCTCTCCTTACGTCCGGGCATGACTGCCACTGCCATGATTACCGTGAATAAAAAAACCAATGTGCTCCTGGTGAGCAATGCCGTGTTGAGATTCACGCCACCCAAAGCACCCCCCACCGAAAAAAAATCCAACGGCGGCTTATTGAGCGCGATGTTGCCCCGCCCTCCTCCTCGTTCTGATAGCAAACCGCCGATAGTTGTGAACCCTGCCAATAAAGAACAACAAGTTTGGCAAGTTGGCCAACCTGACTTAATGCCGATCACTATTACCAAAGGGGTCACTGACGGCATTTCGACCGAAATTGTGAAGGGTAAGGTCGACGTGGGCACCGAATTAGTGACCGGCACAATCGCCAGTCAATAAATGGAATAGCGGCAATGAATAAAACCCAAGCCCCTCCGTTACTTGAACTACGGGCAGTCACTAAAACCTACGGCACTGGCGATGCTGAAATGCATGCACTGGCAGGCGTTAACTTGAGCATCGCTTCCGGTGAATTTGTCGCGGTCATGGGAGCCAGCGGCTCGGGAAAAAGTACCTGTATGAACATATTAGGCTGTTTGGATACGCCTTCTAGCGGTAGCTACTGGTTTCAAGGTGTGGATGTCGGATTACTTAACCGCAATCAACGCGCGTTGTTACGTCGCCATTACCTCGGTTTTGTCTTCCAGGGGTTTAATTTACTTAACCGTACCTCTGCATTGGAAAATGTCGAGTTACCCCTAATTTATCGCGGTACCGCCACATCTATCCGCCGCCAACTGGCACGACAGGCTTTACAAGAAGTGGGTTTGTCAGACAGGGAAAATCACACGCCTGGCGAACTCTCCGGCGGACAGCAACAACGCGTCGCCATAGCACGCGCTATTGTCACCGGCCCCTCATTACTATTGGCTGACGAACCCACTGGCAACCTGGATTCTGCCCGTAGTGTTGAAATCATGGATTTGTTAACCGCATTTAACCGTGATCAAGGCATTACCGTGGTTATGGTCACCCATGAACCGGAAATGGCCGCCTATGCCAAACGCATCGTGCATTTCAAAGACGGGTTAATTGAAACCGATCATCAAAACGGAGCGCCCGCTTAATGTTAGGCAACGCCTTATTATTAGCATTAAGGGAATTAAGGCGTAATGTCATGCGCTCCCTGTTAACCATGCTCGGCATTATTATCGGGGTAGCCGCGGTAATTGTTCTGGTGACCTTGGGTAACGGTGCTACCCAACAAGTAACCCAACAAATATCCAGCCTAGGCAGTAACTTATTAATGATTAGCGTCGGCAAGCGTATGGGGCAAGGGCAAATGTCGGGTGCTGAAGCCTTTAAGGTCGCTGATGCTGAAACACTCCTAAGAGATATTCCTGAGCTGGTGGCGGTTGCGCCGGTTGCCTCCAGTGCGACCACGGCGATTTATGCCAACGAAAACTGGTCAACCAACGTTTCCGGCAGTACCGAAGCCTTCTTCCCGGTGAGCAATCAGCAGATCGCTGAAGGCCGTATTTTTACCGCCAATGAAGCCCGTGTCGGCTCGGCGGTGTGTGTGATCGGACAAACTGTTGCCACAAAATTATTCGGTCAACAAAACCCTTTACATAGCCGCATTCGCTTGCAAAAATTATCCTGCGAAGTGATCGGGCTACTCAAGTCCAAAGGTCAATCAACTATGGGTTCCGATCAAGACGATTTAATTATCGTGCCGCTACGCACCTTCCAACGCCGTATTGCCGGCAAACAGGATGTCAATTTAATCAAGGTGTCAGTCAAAGACGGCGCAAACACCGAACAGGTCAAACGGGATATTGAACGGGTGATGCGCACGCGGCGCCACCTGGCCAGCAGCGAAGAAAATAACTTTAATGTCTTGGATATGAAAGAAATTGCCACCATGCTATCCAGCACTACCCGCACCATGACCGGCTTACTCAGCGCAGTGGGCGCAGTCAGCTTACTGGTTGGTGGTATTGGTATCATGAACATTATGCTGGTTTCAGTTACCGAACGTACCCGTGAAATCGGCATCCGGCTTGCCATCGGCGCGTTGGAACGCGAAGTGTTGTTGCAGTTTTTAGTAGAGGCCGTAGTACTTTCGTCCTTCGGGGGAATAATTGGAATTATCCTAGCGCTCAGTCTCGCTTTAGCCTTATCCGGCGTGTTGCAAGTACCGTTCATATTCCAGGGCAGTATTGTGATCATCGCCTTTCTTTTTTCAGCCACCATAGGGGTGGTATTTGGCTACTTTCCCGCACGCAAAGCGGCGCAATTAAATCCAATTGACGCGCTAAGGCATGAATGAATTGAATCGAAGCTTCACATCTGCTAAGTTCGACGTGCTGTGTTTACTCTTCTGGCTACCCTGACCCAGCTATACTTGTCACATTAAGCTTTAAGCGGTACCGAGCCGAAGGCTTTCGAGGAGTAAACAAAATGAGCTTTTTTTATATTTCCCACTTCCCTGTGGGTTGAAATCATCCCGTCACGCGTATTTCATTGTTTATGATTTCTAACTTAAGGACGTTGTGGAAGGTAAAACCTGCCAACTAGAAGCATAAGCATTGACATAATCAATATACCCCATTCGCTTAGGGTTGGAATTGCTTTAGCCTGATTACTTCCTGCTGCACTAATGGGTATTTGGCTACTGACAGCATTGTTACCTGCATTGGAGTCACCGGAAGCACTAGCAGTTCCCGTAATGGCCACATTACCCGGAGTTGTTGGCACGCCCGATACCGAACAGGTCACGGTCTGTCCAACCGGCACACTATTTCCATTTGTCCACGCTATAGCGCTTGGACTGATCGTGCAGCTACCAATACTGACACCTGCCGGTAAACCGCTAACAGTACAGGTGACACCTACTGTAGCATCGGCAGTGCCAAGATTAGAGCAACTAAAAGAACCATTATAGGGTACCCCTAATTTTGCAATACTGGGCAGACCAGCCAAGTTAATTGACATATCGGGAGTAGCAGTTGGATCTGATACCGTGACCGACATAGTAGCGCTACCAACGTTGCCCAGGTTATCACTGATGGCATAAGTCAATGTGGCCACGCCAACAAAATTAGCGTTCGGTGTAAACGTCACCGTACCTGATTTATCAATTACCTGCCATGTTCCACCCGCTGTAGTCACCGGATCACCTTGAATACCGCCAGCGGTAGTATCCAAGTCCACTGTGCTGGAATCCAGTGTTGCACCTGGCGCTGTGTCATTTACAGCTGGAGACAGATTTACTGCGGTATTCATAGGTGTATTGGCGCTATCGTTTACGGCACTGGGTGCTGCGGTGGTGTTAACAACAATTGTGATGGCCGCAGTATTACTGGTAACAAAACCGGAATCCTGCACCGTGTAGCTGGCGACAGCGATCCCCGCGAAACCATTGACGGGTGTAAAGGTCACCGTGCCACCAGCATTAGCCACAAAAGTGCCCACATTGGCGATAGTATAGGTACTTTGTTTTCCGGGTGTCACTGGATCAAGATCTATACTTCCACTGGCCAAGGTACTGCCATTACCGGGCATATCGTTATTGAGAACCGGAATCGTCACGGCGGTAGCAGGCAAAGTGGCACCACTATCGTCACGCGCTAGAGGGACAGCCGCGCCGGTAACCAGGACACTAATAGATGCTATATTACTGGTGCCAGAGGCTGAATCCTGTACCGTATAAGTCGCGCTAGCTAACCCTGTGAAACCTGCCGCAGGTGCAAAAGTCACCGTACCATCATTATGATTGGTCCACGTACCATCGCCAGGCGTGGTGCCGCTAAGGTTGACGCTAGACGGTATTAGCGAAATGCCAGTACCAGGGGCATCATTATTTGTTAAAGTCAGCGTTACCGGCGTATTCAATGCTGTGGTGGCGCCGTCATCATTCGCCACCGGATTAATGCTCGCCGCCTGATCATACACAGTCACAGTAATGTCCGCGATGTTACTGGTCTGCGCTAAATTATCCTGGATAGTATAGGGCACAGTAGCTACACCTTGGAAACCAATAACTGGCGTAAACGTTACCGTCCCATTGATATTGGCTGTGAAAGTGCCTTCTCCAACAATGGTAGCAGAGGTTTGCTGGCCAGCAACATTGGGATCTAAGTCAATTGAACTCAATACCAGTGTAAATCCCATTCCGGCGCTGTCATTGGCGAAAGCCGGCAAAGTTACCGGCGTATTATAATTTGTGTTCGCAACGTCATTTGTCGCGGCAGGTAGCGGGCTACCAACAGTAACCGACATGTTAGCGGTAGCCCTGTTACCCAGATTATCGCTAATAGCATAGCTCAGCGTAGCCACGCCGACAAAGCCAGGAGTTGGTGTAAAAGTCACGGTACCAGCATTATCAATTACCTGCCAGGTGCCAGCTGCGGTGGTCACAGGACCACGTTGAATACCGCCGGTAGCCGTATCCAAGTCAACCGTACTGGGGTCTATTATTACACCAACCCCTGAATCATTACTGGCAGGGGTGATATTGACCGCTGTATTTAGAGCGGTGCTGGCAGTGTCATTTAGGGCCGTTGGTATTGCATTTGAGTTAACTACAACCGAAATAGTTGCAGCATTACTGGTGCCGGAAGCGGAATCCTGCACCGTGTAACTGGCAGTGGCGGTACCGATAAAACCGGAAGCGGGTAAAAATGTGACCGTACCATTGCTATTAGCAATCCAAGTACCATCACTTGGTGTGATGCCACTTAAATTTATACTGCCACTGGTTAAGGTATTACCGCTCCCCGGTATATCGTTATTAAGCACAGGCAAGGTCACCGCCGTTACTGGCAAAGTAGCGCCGCTGTCATCCCGTGCTACCGGGGTAGCCGCACCGGTAACCAAAACAGTTATCGTCGCAACATTACTGATGCCAGAAGCAGAATCCTGTACCGTATAGCTGGCGGTAGCCAGTCCCGTGAAACCTGAAGCCGGCGCAAAAGTCACCGTGCCATCATTATGGTTGGTCCAAGTACCATCGGCTGGCGTGGTGCCAGTAAGCGTTACGCTAGCTGGTGTCAGGGTATTGCCTGTACCGGGTGCGTCATTACTGGTTAAGGCCAGTATTACCGATGTGTTCAATGGTGTCGTGGCATTGTCGTCATTCGCCAGCGGATTAATACTTGCGGCCTGATCATGAACAGTCACAGAGATGTCGGCGATGTTACTGGTCTGAGTTAAATTATCCTGAATAGTGTAAGGTACAGTTGCTACGCCTTGAAAGCCTAAGATCGGCGTGAATGTTACCGTTCCATTGTTATTAGCTGTAAAAGTGCCTTCACCAGCAATGGTAGCAGTAGTTTGCGGGCCTGCGACACCAGGATTAAGATCAATTGTACCCAATGCTAATGTGGCACCTATTCCGGCACTGTCGTTTAAGGAAACACCCAAGGTAACCGGCGTGTTGTAATTAGTACCCGCAACATCATTCGCCGCGGCAGGACTAATACTTACGGTCACAGTCTTGGTTGCTTTATTATTAACAGTATTAGGGTCGTTGTCCGCAGCAGTTTCACCGTTTACTTGAATAGCACCCGTTGTTGTAGGTGTTCCTGACACGTTACACGTAACCACCCCGCCTACAGGTACCGCTGCCGGCGCAACCCAAGGATTTGATGCCAGAGTACAACCGGATACCGTAACGCCCGCCGGAAGAACAGGTGCATCACATATGGCATTAACAGCAGCCGATACACCACTGTTGGTACAAGTAAAATTGCCAGTGTAGGCACTGCTTAGACTGGCCGTTGCAGGTAGATTTGTCAGATCAACTGCCATATCGCTAAGCGTAGCGGGGCTGATCAAATTAGTTTGCACTAAGGGTCCGAGTAACGGATTGACGCCATCTGCCTGGATTGAATAGTTACCGTTACTGATAGGACCTGTCGCGCCATCGGGAATAGTCACAGTCATTGTAAAACTTCCGGTTGCCCCAGGTGCCAGAGAACCTACATCACACGCTAAAGCGCCGCCGGGTGTTGCAGGAATAGCTGCCGCACCGCCTGATGCCGTACAGGACGCGCCATTAACTGAGGCATAAGTAGCATCTTGATGCGCTGCCGAATTATCTTGTGGCATTGCAGGTGTAACAATGGCATTCGTTAATGGGCTGGAACCATTATTAGTGTAAGTATAGGTGTAGGTAATTTGAGTGCCATTTGCACTGCTCACACTGACCGGAGCAGATGCATTGACCCAGAGGCCTGTAGAAGGCTGCATGGTAAAGTTATCAACATAGATATGTCCTTCATGGCCGGTTGGTGAACAACCCGACGCCACAACCTCCAATTCAATAGTATCCCCTACCGTCAGTTTTGCATTACCGGGGACGATATCAAAGGCTTGGAACTGAGAGTAGGCATAATCACGTGGAGTAGCACCCGTATCAGCGTTAGGGTTTTTCACCTGATTCCAGACAGTTCCTGCATGGTTAGAAAAGTTAAACTGGAAAAAAAGCTGTCCAGTAGAGTTAAGTGGCGCCCCCGTTACTGCAACTGGTGTACCATCACTTACCGATGAGACTTTACGCATTTCGACTGCAAAATAAGGCTGTTCTTCCTGGTAGTGGCCATTAGAAGGCCCAGCATATGCATGATTACCACCAGCAACGGTAAGGGAGCTACTTACTGTTAAGTGGGTGTCATCTATAATTGTTGAAACTACGCGCGTCGAGCTACCAGTAACATTTGCACCGTTTGAGTCACCTATAAATATAGTATCGCCTACCTTCAATTCTTTAGAAAACCGAGTTCCGGTGCCAGTTATGTTTGCCGAGCTACTGATGGCATTTATGGTGCCAGTGAGTGGGGCTTTTAGCCCTGGGTTATCCAAAACCGGTGCGAGTACAAAACGCACATGCACTTTGCCATCACTGGGATCGACGTCGGTTGAGGTTATCGTCACCCGCTGTTTAAGCGATGATGCACGCCCACCATGACTAGAGCTACCTCGAGCAATGCCGGTAGGTGGATTGAGGTTAACCAGGGCGCTATATGAGCCAGCAAACGGGGCAAGTAATGTGGCTGTCGGAGTAGAGCCATTCATTAAAAAATCTTGTAAAGTGCCTGCCGGACCATTGACGATGCTCTGTAAATCCGTAGTATCACTCGGAGAGGTTCCGAGATTTAAATCAGCGATCGATTTAGGGTCAACTATATGATTACCAACAGCGGTAGTCGTAATCTTATTATTTATCAGCGGTGTCTTGATCCAGTCTGCCGGAGCAAATGTGCCATTCTCGAAGTCGCCATGTCTAAAATCCGCAAAAGCCGTCGGCGTTATGACCAGAATTATCATAGTCAGGAAAAAACTCATAGCACTTAAGTTGATGCGCCTTTGCTTGGAAAAAGTGAAACGATTATGGGTGAGATAATTCATCATATTTTTAATTTTAAGAGTTATGTTTAAAACGTTCAAAATCAAGAATTGATTTTTAAATTTATAAGTAAGCCATTAAGATTAATACTTAAGGTTTTAAGGTTTTAAGGTTTTAAGGTTTTAAGGTTTTAAGGTTTTAAGGTTTTAAGGTTTTAAGGTTTTGAGCCTACAAGTTAATAATCCTATCTACCTATGTACGTAAAATTTAATTTAAAAAAACCAGCCCTTGAGCCATTTCGGTCTTTAAATTGAATAAACGCTTTTATCGAACGGTCTGTATAAATAAAAAAACATTAAAAGAATTCCATTTCGCACTAACGCTAAAAGTACCACTGGTTGCTCTAAATTTCAAAGCACAATTCACCAATAGCTTTGTTTATGTAATGGATTAAATAGCAAAATAAAAAAACTTAGGCTTAAGTGTAGTTAAAGAGTTAATTTTGTCCAACTTTGAATGAATTTTAGCAAGCACTGAGTGGTGTTTAGGTCAATAACAGCTAGGGGCAAGCTTAATCCTGTTGAATATCTGCAACAGAACCTGCAAGGTAGCTTCGAAAAAACAACTGGTTAAAATTTGCCCAAAGAATCAGAGGAAGCACGGTCGGCAATACCAAATAGCCCAATTGATAAGCCACGCCCAACATATTCAGTTGCCAATCTGAGAACCCCGTTGGATAAGTTGTGCCAGTAGGCGCCAAATCAAATGCAATGGTTTTTAAAACATCAAAACAGACCCCTAAAACAATTGCCCCCATTAATACGGCTAAACCCACGAGCCAAGCTCGCCAGTGATAATTCTTTGAGGCCAGCAACAAAGCCGAGTACACGGCCAGACTATATCCGTACTGTAAAGGATTAATCGAAAAAACCAGGGCCATCATCTTATGGTGCTGGGTATACTGCTCGATATCGCCCAAATTAGTGACAATGTCCAAAGTATGGCCGATAGACCCGACGCTGGCAATTAACCTTGAAAATAATAACCTTAAAACACCATGCGTTAGTTCCGCTATAAACCAAATCCAGACGGCAGCCGAAAAGTACCAGATACCAAAACAGAGCGGCATTGCGAATAATATCCGGAAAACAAAGTCCCTCAATGACATTGTCGAATTCATATTTTTAAAAGGCCAGTACTCATTTTTAACCAGACTAAAAAAACAACCAAAACGTCTACCATAATCAAAGCTTGCCAAATATACAAATGCGCCCATTCAAAAACGGCAAAATTCCACTGCCCAAGATAAAATAAGCTGATAATACGTACTATATTTAAAACTTGTACACTTAAGAAACCAACCAAGATACCGATCAGTTTGGAAAGTAAAGGCGCGGGAAAGGCTAATATTGCCGCAATCAATACTAAAGAAGCTTCAACGCCATTACACCCGGCTTGTATCGAAACCGAAAAGCCATTTTCAGCATTAATAACCTCAATGCCTCGAAAAATAACGCTTTTATCAAATATGCTTATTAGCCCTGCACTAATATGGGCAATTATTTCGGTGAATGGCGTAATAATGGCGGCTTGCACCGGATTAGCCAACTCGGCCACAAATAGCATGATCAGTAAAAGCCAAAACACTATAAAAAAACGTTTCATTTTCTATTCCAAGATTTGGCTTGGTTCAGACCAAGGTAACAGTTTTAGGCTAAAGCCATGAAATCAGACGGGCATTGAACCTAATGTAATAGTCAGGAATATTAGTCGATTAATTCAATATTATCTACTAGCTACTGATGCCAAAATTCAATTTTGCAGCAGCTACTTTATTACCCCATTCCTTTGAAGTATTCTTACGATAGTCCGCGAGATCCATTCTTGGGCAGATGCCAATCAGTTAGATCATCTTTGGTAAAGTAAATAATACAATTACCTCGATTCTACAATTTATCGTTATAACTTGGCTAACGGGTCATTTTGTAACAAGGTTTTTGGAGTTTATGGCGGCATTTCTCACTCAGTTTATAGGGCGTTGAATATGCTTAATCGTAAGTTTGAAAAAATGGGATAATGCTAAATAAAAAATTTTAATGCCAAAAATTGATTATTTAACAACACACTTTTAAAGAAAAATACAAATGGCTAAACTCAAAGTTAGACACTTTTTTATATTGATATGCATAGGAATTTTAAATGATTGAGCTAAAAAAAAATAAGCACTTTGCTGGCCCCCAAGGCCCTGTGGTATTGGTGATTATGGATGGAGTCGGAATTGGTAAAAATCCGCATAGTGATTATGTGAAACAGGCTTCGACGCCTAACTTAAACTGGCTGCGGGAACACGCCTTGTATGCGGAATTGCGGGCGCATGGCGTTGCAGTGGGGTTGCCGGATGACGGGGATATGGGCAATTCGGAGGTGGGGCATAATGCCATCGGTTGCGGCCGCATTTTTGAACAGGGGGCAGCTTTAGTTGGTAAAGCAATAGCATCAGGAGCGATGTATGCCGCTGGTTCAGTTTGGCAGGAGCTCATTAAAAATGTTAACGACAAATCATCAACCTTGCATTTTATCGGACTATTGTCAGATGGGAATGTGCACTCCAATATTAATCATTTGGAATCCATGTTACGCAAGGCAAAAGAACAAGGGGTAAAAAAGGCGCGGGTTCATGCCTTGATTGACGGGCGTGATGTTCCGCCGACCTCGGCACTGGAGTATGTTGAACGCTTCGAAGCCTTCTTGAAAGACATTAATGCGGATGGCACAGTTGATTATTGCGTAGCATCAGGTGGCGGGCGTATGAATATTACGATGGACCGTTATGATGCCAATTGGGATATGGTCAAACGTGGCTGGGCTACGCATGTAAAAGCAGAAGGCCGGACGTTTGCTTCGATGAAGGAAGCCGTGGAAACCTATCGGAAAGAAAATCCAGGCATTTTGGATCAGGATCTGCCAGCGTTCGTTATTGAACGCGCGGGGATGCCTGTGGGCCCGATTGTGGATGGCGACAGCGTAATCTTTTTTAACTTCCGCGGTGACCGTTCACTGGAAATTACCAAAGCATTTGAAGCGGATAATTTAAAAGAATTTGAGCGCGACCCAAAACCGCAAGTGCTGTATGCAGGTATGATGCAATACGACGGCGATCTAGGCGTACCTGCGCGGTATCTGGTGACCCCTCCGGCGATTGATCGAACAATGAGCGAATACCTTTCGAACGCGGGTGTCAAACAGCTGGCTATTTCAGAAACGCAGAAATTTGGTCACATGACCTATTTCTTCAACGGTAATAATTCGGGTAAATTTCCAACTGAGACTTGGAAAGAGGTTCCGTCCGATGTCTGCCCGTTTGAAAACGCGCCACGAATGAAAGCGGATGAAATTACCGATATTGTAGTACAAGCGATTGAGAGCGGTGAATATCGGTTTATTCGCCTGAATTTCCCAAACGGCGACATGGTAGGTCATACCGGTGTAGTGAGTGCAGTAAAGTTAGCTGTCGAAGCCGTGGACGAAAACCTTGGCAGAATAATGGCCGCACTAAAGAACACCAGAGGCATTTTGGTTTGTTCAGCCGACCATGGCAATGCGGACGATATGTGCGAGTTGGATAAAAAAACCGGTGCGTTGATACTGGATGAACGAGGCAAGTATAAACCGAAGACGGCTCATTCATTGAATCCAGTGCCTGCGATTGTGTACGATCCATCTGGAGCGGCCAATGCCTCTTTGAATGATGTGCCGAACGCAGGTATAGCAAATCTGGCGGCGACTTGTATCACCCTTTTGGGCTTTGAGCCGCCAGATGATTATTCCGCTAGTATTGTGAAAGTAGGCTAAACCTGCAAAAAAACTATTTAACTCTTGTTTGAGCTTGCCCTGATCTAACGGGCACTGGTTTTTGAGCGTAAATATTTGTAGCGACACGCGCATATTTAACCTCCGCTGACAGCTACCGGTCAGCCGTGCTCAGTGTCACTGATATCCGGGCAAGATCAAATTTGCATTACAGATTATCAATAACACACAATAATTGTTTGGATACATTATCAATGCTATTTAGGGTGCAAAAATAATCCTATTTAGCCATACCATCTCATATCGAACATGCCTAAACCCAGCATTTCCCAAATTGGCCACACTCGAATACCAACCGTTGTGGCAGCGCTTTGGCTAAATGAGCAAGAGCATGGCACACAGAAGTGTTGGGTTTATTCATTGCTATGCAGCACTCAGCCTTATAAAATTTCAATTCCATCAACAAAAGCGTATCGCCTATTGGAGACAGCTCATGAACTCAGTCACTGAATCCTTAAACCCACCTGAAAAATACCCCTTAGTATTGCGTATCCTGCATTGGAGCATGGCGGCTTGTTTTCTGGGCTTATTTGTAGTCGGTTTTATCATGGTCGATCTGGATAAAGAAGACAGCTTACGACCCACTTTATTCGCCTTGCATAAATCCTTTGGGGTATTAACCATCATTTTACTGGCTCTGAGGCTTAATATACGTTTACGCGAAGCACTTCCAGCGCCGCAAGCCGGGCTCACTCCACAGGAAGTCCATTATGCTGCCTTGGCACACAAGGCATTGTATGGCTTCATGACCATCGTGCCGATTGCCGGTTGGGCGCATTCGAATTTTCATGGGCGTGATGTCAAATTTTTTGGAATTCCGTTGCCAAAGTTTTTTCCAACAATCGACGGTATAGGCAGTTGGACAGGCGATGTGCATGGCTATTTGGCGTATGGGCTTTTAGCTGTGGTGGTAGTTCATGTTGCCGCAGTAATTAAACACCGTTTTATTGACCGTAATGATGTATTGCCGCGTATGCTTTAGATTGCAGAGCATGAAAATATTAATATGTTTAACCATTTTGTTTGACTAACAATTAAATGCGTTACCACCAAAAATTTTTCTTAATCACGACATTCTGTTTATGCAGCTTTGCTTGCCTTGCACAAAACCAAAAACCCAAATTAATAGTAGGATTGGTGATAGACCAAATGCGCTGGGATTTTTTATATCGCTACAGTGCCCACTACTCCAACAACGGTTTTAAGCGCTTGTTAAAAGACGGCTTCAGTGCTGAAAATACCCTGATCCCCTACACACCAACTTCCACAGCACCTGGCCATGCCGCAATTTATAGCGGTAGTCCGCCGGCGATCAGCGGTATTCCCGGGAATGAGTGGTTCGATAAAGCCACTGGTAAGGAAAGTTATTGCACCGGCGACGATAAAGTTGAACCAGTTGGCAGCAATAACGCCAAAGCGGGCAAAATGAGCCCGGCGAATTTGTGGGTGACGACTGTGACTGATGAGTTAAGGTTAAGCAATAATTTTAAAAGTAAAGTGATTGGCATAGCCCTGAAAGATCGCGGTGCAATATTACCGGCGGGGCATACGGCGAATGCGGCTTATTGGTACGATAACGGTATTTGGATAAGTAGTTCTTATTACATGCAAAATTTACCGGGGTGGGTTAATGACTTTAATGCCAAGGATTTACCCGGACAGGCAATGCGCTCAGATTGGAAAACCCTGTTACCGGCAGAAAAATACGACCAAAGCAGTGCGGATGATGAACCTTACGAAAATAATATCAAGGGTGAAAAATCGGTCGTTTTTCCACATAAGCTTTCGAGTATTAAAGCCAAAGATAAATATGAAGCGTTTAGAACAACCCCGTTTGCCAATAGCTTTACCTTTGAGTTTGCCAAAGCAGCTATCGAAAACGAGGCATTAGGACAGGATGCCAGACCTGATTTTCTAAGCATCAGCCTCTCTCCGACCGATTACATAGGGCATAGTTTCGGCCCCAATTCTGTCGAAATTGAAGATACTTATTTACGGTTGGATCAAGATATTGCCGGTTTTCTAAACTATCTGGACAAGCAGATCGGACTAGGCCATTACACTCTGTTTTTGACGGCGGATCACGGTGTGGCGCATATCCCGCGCTATTTAAGTGAACACAAAGTGCTTTCGGAAAATGCAGTGCAGGCTCCTCCAAGCGATTTCGCCAAAAACCTTAATGCAGCCGTGGCTCAAAAATTTCTGATAACAAATGCCGTCAGTAAAGTCGTCAACTATCAAGTGTATCTTGATACCCAAGCGATTTCTCAAAACGGCACTGATGTAAATGCTATCAAGCAATTCTTGTTGGATGAGCTGCGAGGAAGGGACGAAATACTCTATGCGCTCGAACTGGACAAAATACCACAGGCTTCTGTTCCCGCGCTTTTAAAGGACATGCTGATTAATGGCTATACCCCGAAACGGAGTGGCGACATTCAATTTATTTATAAACCGGGCTATCTGGGTAATAATGCGCAAAAAGGCACCTCACATGGTTTATGGTATCCCTATGATGCGCATATCCCCTGTATTTTTTACGGCTGGGGGATCAGACCGGGCAGCACCCACCGGGAAACCGCCATAACCGATATTGCGCCTACCTTATCAGCACTCCTAAAAATACAAATGCCGAATGGGAGCGTGGGTAAAGTGGTTACTGAGGCCATTAAGTAAGCGCCCTATTCCCAAATTTGAATTTTTCGAAGACACCAAGCACCAACATCACGCAAGCAAGCAAGCACATCAATCCTATGGCAGAAGCAGTGGCGGGGGATTTAAATTAGGCATTCGCGAATCATTTCGATTGAAAACAGATTAAACAATGTCAGCATTGTTTTCTGTTGTTGCTTGCGGGCTTATGGTATTATCAGCGGTTTTAATCGCTTGGAAATACTAATAGATGTCAAAAGAAGACCAAATTGAAATGGAAGGTAAAGTAATCGACACACTTCCAAATACGATGTTTCGGGTTGAACTTGAAAACGGACATATCGTAACAGCACATATTTCTGGAAAAATGCGCAAAAACTATATCCGGATCTTAACCGGCGATAAAGTTAAAGTTGAAATGACACCGTATGACTTAACCAAAGGCAGAATTACCTTCAGGATGCGCTAGCCCCTATTGTTAGAGGAAAGCGCACGCCGCCCTAAAGCTATTAATAATCAGATAGTGTTGCCAACTCTTTGCTCTCTATCGAAAAACCAAGTTCGTTGTTTTGCACGTAAATGCGCACATGCCCACCGTGGGCTAATTTTCCAAACAGTAAATCGTTTGCTAATGGCTTTTTAATTTTTTCCTGAATTAAACGCGCCATCGGCCTTGCCCCCATTTTAGGATCACACCCATGTTCCGCAAGCCACAGACGCGCATCGGCTTCAAGCATTAAGGTGACATTTTTCTCCAACAAAATAGCTTCCAGTTCAAAAATAAACTTATCCACCACAAAGCCAATAATTGAAATATCAAGGGGTTTAAATTGGATTATGGCATCTAAACGGTTACGAAACTCCGGTGAAAAGCCTTTTTCAATCACTTTCATACTATCGGTCGCGTGATCCTGATGGGTAAAACCTATAGAAGCCCGGCTACCCTCTTCTGCGCCCGCATTGGTGGTCATGACCAAGATAATATTGCGGAAGTCAACTTTGCGCCCGTTATTATCCGTTAAAACGCCATGATCCATAACTTGCAACAATAAATTAAAGACATCGGGATGCGCTTTTTCCAACTCATCTAACAACAATACGGCATGCGGATGTTTATTGACTTGCTCGGTTAACAGCCCGCCTTGATCATAGCCAATGTAACCGGGGGGCGCTCCGATCAAACGGGACACCGTATGGCGCTCCATATATTCAGACATATCTAAACGGATAAGCTCTAAGCCTAATACTTTAGCTAACTGACGGGTCACCTCAGTTTTACCGACCCCCGTAGGCCCAGCAAACAGGAAGGAACCTATCGTTTTTTGGGTATCGCGTAAACCGGCACGCGATAGCTTAATAGCTGAAGCCAAAGCAGAAATTGCTTCTTCCTGACCAAAAACCAACATCTTGAGGTTTTTCTCCAGATTTTCCAGTTTTTGCTTGTCGTTTGAAGAAACCGACTTGGCCGGTACGCGAGCAATTTTGGCAATAATTTCTTCAATTTCCGCCGTATCAATTAACTCTTTTCGATCCTGTATCGCCAGCAACTGTTGTTTTGCACCCGCCTCATCAATCACATCGATGGCTTTGTCAGGCAGATGCCGATCAGTGATATAACGATCAGCTAATTCAGCCGCCACGCGCAAGGCTTCCGTCGAATATTTAACAGAATGATGGGCTTCAAACCTGGATTTTAAGCCTTTCAAAATCAGTATGGTATCTTCAACAGACGGCTCAAGCACATCAACTTTTTGAAAGCGCCGCGCCAAAGCGTGATCTTTCTCAAAAACACCACGGTATTCTTGGTAAGTCGTTGAGCCTATACAACGCAGTTGTCCAGAAGCCAATACCGGCTTAATCAGATTCGATGCGTCCATGACACCACCCGAGGCAGAACCAGCACCGATAATGGTATGGATTTCGTCAATAAACAAAATCGAATGCGGGTCTTTTTTTAGCTGGCTTAATAAAGCTTTTAGGCGTTTTTCGAAATCGCCACGGTATTTTGTCCCAGCAACCAATGCACCTAAATCCAAGGAATAAATCACATGATTGAGCAGCACATCAGGTACTTCTTTTTCAACAATACGTTTTGCCAGCCCCTCAGCAATTGCGGTTTTACCAACACCTGCTTCACCCACTAGCAAAGGGTTGTTCTTCCGACGTCGACATAAAATTTGAATGGTACGCTCTATTTCATGTTCCCGACCAATCAACGGATCAATCCGGCCTTGTAAGGCTTCTTCATTGAGGTTAGAAGCATATTTCTGTAATGGCGAAGCATTAGCCTCAGAGGCTTCAGTATCCGCTTCAGAAAATGGCTCATGCGGGCCTTCAGAACTGGGACTTTGCTTGGATACGCCATGTGCAAGGTAATTCACAACGTCCAGACGGGTTACATCCAGTTTACTGAGTAAATAAACGGCATGCGAGTCCTGTTCACTAAATAATGCAACGAACAGATTTGCACCGGTAACCTCTTTTTTATCAGTTGCCTGCACATGAAAAACCGCCCGTTGCAGAACCCTCTGAAACCCTAGGGTGGGTTGCGTTTCACGCTGCACACCTTTAGGAATCAAAGACATTGTTTGATCAATAAACTGAACTAATTCACGGTGTAACAACGGTATATCACAACCCACTGCATTAAGCACCGGCTCAGCAGAAGCATTATCAAGCAATGCTAATAATAAGTGCTCGACCGTGATAAATTCATGCCGTTTTTCATGCGCATACTTAAAGGCGTTGTTTAAGGAAACTTCCAATTCTTTACTTAACATAAGCTCTCCAATTGTCTTAAGCTTCTTCCATCGAACACATTAAAGGATGATAATGTTCCCGAGAATATTCATTAACGATGTACACTTTGGTTTCTGCAACATCTTTAGAAAAGACGCCGCAAACGCCAACCCCTTGTGTATGCACTTGTAACATCACTTGCGTTGCTTTTTCTTCAGGCATATTAAAAAAGCTCTTCAACACATCCACTACAAAATCCATGGGTGTAAAATCATCATTCAATAACATAACCCGATAAAGCGGCGGTTTTTTTAACTTTGGTTTTGCCTCTTGTAAGGCTAGACCACCATCATCACGGTGAGGATCAAAATCTGTCATACATTTACGCTTTAATCAAGATTGCCATAGTTAAATTCTAGCATAATGAAAACATCAACAAGCCCTAATTTTGATGTGTAACCGCCCTAAATTGTGATTTACATCATATATCCGGTGGGACAACTTATCACCCAGGTTAGTTGCACAACATTTATAAACTATTTCAACAAACACTATTTAAAAATAAGTTCATATGGCTTCTACCCGTTTAGTGCTGGCGTCCAGTTCACCTTATAGGTTGGCGCTGTTAAAAACCTTGAAAGTTGATTTCATCACTGACTCTCCCGCTGTAAACGAAGCAAGGCTGGCAGACGAAACTCCCCAACAATTGGCTATCCGTCTAAGTATAGCTAAAGCATGCGCATTGCAAAAGCAGTACGCCAAACATTTGATTATCGGCTCGGATCAAGTTGCGGCGCTGCAAAACCAATTTCTGTCCAAACCAGGTGACCGCGACACCGCAATCCAGCAATTACAATTAGCATCCGGCCATTGCGTCGAATTTTTTACCGGTATTTGTGTATTAAATACTGAAACTGGTGATTATTTAACAGATTTAGACCTTACGCGGGTATGTTTTAAAAAATTATCCTTAGCCCAAATTGAGCGTTATATCGATTTAGATACGCCCTTTGATTGTGCGGGGAGTTTTAAGGCTGAAAGCTTAGGTATTGCATTATTTGAAAAAATTGTCACTGATGACCATAACGCCCTAATCGGCTTACCCCTAATTAAACTCTGCACCCTCTTGGAAAAATTTCAATTTAATGTTTTGTAAGTATAGTGGCAGATCTCATTTACGTCAGCAAAAACAGCAAACTCCTCTGTTACAATAACGGGAGTTACGAACTTTTTGTAGACGCTATAGTCACAAGCAATATCAGCCCTCCCCCGCTTCTCTGCACTGGATTAATACATGCTTATTGTTAAACTTTCACTCGTTGGCTTTTTGTTATTCTTTAACTCGCCGTTATTTGCAGCAGGCGCAGAAAATTTATTACGTGCAGAGGAGGCTTTTAAAGTCTCTGCGCACTTGTTAAGCCCTGAGCAATTGGAGCTAAAGTGGGATATTAGTGAAGACTATTATTTATACCGCGATAAAATTGCAGTAACTTCTAAAACGCCCGAAGCACAACTTGGCGTACTGGAATTACCGGCAGGAAAAACCAAGCATGACGATAATTTTGGGGATATGGTCGTGTATCGTAACGTTGTTAGCGTTAAAGTGCCGGTCACCTATACCGGCAGTATTAATAGCCTTAAAGTTGAGGTTAAACATCAAGGGTGTGCTGATATAGGCGTTTGTTATCCGCCTCAAAAAAACCAGTTTGACTTAAACATCCCAGTCTCCTCCCATAATGCCCCGTTAAATCCTTTACAAGAATTAACCAAGAATCTCCCTGAGCAGTCAGTACCCGATGATTTATTGCCAGCTGAGCAAGCCTTCCAATTTTTTGCCCAAGCAAAAGATGCCAGGACCTTACATGTTAACTGGATCATTGCAGAGGGTTATTATCTCTACCGTGAAAAAATACAGTTGTCCGTAAAAGAATCGCAGGATGCTAATTTAGCCAGTTTTGACATGCCGCACGGAAAACCCCAACATGATGAAGCTTTTGGAGATGTAGAGATTTTTTATCATGAACTGGATTTTGACGTGCCATTAAACCGCACTTCCGCAGAACCGTTTATTTTGAACTTACAAGCGAGCTTTCAGGGCTGCGCCGAGCGTGGAGTGTGTTACCCCCCTATGCAAAAAAGCCTGAGCATTAACCTGCCTGCCTTGGATGATAATAGCCTTAAAGTGGGCAATGTTTCGGCAAACACCCCGCTTTCTGAGCAGGATCAAATCATACAAGCATTGCATAAGGATTCTCTTTGGTTGACCTTATTGAGTTTCTTTGGCTTTGGCCTTTTACTGGCCTTTACCCCTTGCATCTTCCCCATGATCCCGATTTTATCCGGTATTATTGTGGGTAAAAGCCGTGATGTGACCACCCTGACGGCGTTTTTACTTTCTTTAAGTTATGTCTTAGCCAGTGCCGTAGCTTATACCGTGTTTGGGGTATTGGCAGCCTTGTTTGGCAGTAATTTGCAGGCGACATTTCAACAACCGTGGATTATTGCCCTATTCAGTGGGATTTTTGTGTTACTGGCGCTGTCCATGTTTGGCTTTTATCATCTTGAATTACCAAAAGCTTTTCAGACCCGTCTGCATAATTCCAGCGAAAAATTTCGTAATCATTCCTACTGGGGTGCAGCTATCATGGGGGTACTTTCTTCACTGATTGTCGGTCCTTGCGTTGCAGCCCCGCTTGCAGGTGCGCTCATCTTTATTGGACAAACCGGTGATGCGCTTCTGGGTGGCTCAGCTTTGTTTATGATGGGTTTGGGCATGGGCATGCCATTATTGGTCATCGGCGCCTCGGCAGGGAAATTTTTACCTAAAGCAGGACACTGGCTAAATATCACCAAAGCCACGTTCGGCGTAGTAATGCTGGCGGTAGCCGTATGGATGTTAGACCGGATTCTTCCACCGACAATCAGCATGCTACTTTGGGCGATATTACTGATTATACCTGCCGTGTACCTGCGTGCGCTCGATCCCTTGCCTGAAAGCAGCTCTAGCTGGAGCCGGTTATGGAAGGGGTTAGGCCTGATCATGTTGGTTTACGGCATCATATTACTGATCGGGCTGAGTGCTGGCAATACCAACCCCCTTAAGCCGCTCCAAAACCTCAGTGCCGGCAAGCAGCCTAACCAGGCTAGCGCCCCAATCAAGTTTAAACGGATCCGTTCGAGTGCCGAACTGGATGGCGTAATTAAACAAGCCAGCATCCATAAACAAATGGTGATGCTGGATTTTTATGCGGACTGGTGTGTTTCCTGTAAAGAAATGGAAGCCTATACTTTTTCAGACCCCAAAGTACAACAGCGCTTAAGCAATATGGTACTGGTGCAAGCCGACGTGACCGATGCTACAGAAGAAGACATCGCATTATTGAAGCGTTTTAACCTCATCGGCCCACCCGCCACCCTGTTTTTTGGCATTGACCAAAAAGAACAAACTGCTTATCGGATTATCGGCTTTAAAGACGTGGCGCAATTTTTGGCGGGTATTGAAACACTGAATTAAAAACATCGTAAATGCAAGAGACGCAAGGTGGTATTGCGTCCCCATATTCCGAGAGATTCTTGAAATTTTTATCTTTACGATAAATCAGCACATTCAGTAACAACAAATTCAACGCGCCTGTCAATGGCGTCCCTGCCATCATCTGTACCCAGACCTTTAATATTATATTTAAACCCCATGCCTTGGGTTACAGTTTTACGCTTAATAGCTTGATACTGTGCCACCATCTGGCGCTGCACTGCATCTGCCCGCGCCTTGGACAAATGCACGTTATAGCCTTCGGAACCGGTGTGGCTGCTATGCCCAATGATCTTCACACAGTGCTCGTCGGCATTAAAGTATTTGCTGATTTGCCTAATCCAAAGTTGGTAGCGCGCTTTAAGTTCTTTGTCTGCTATAAACTCCGTGGAATTAACGCCAAACAATAATTTAACGCTCAGGCTGTTATTTTGCACACTAAGCTCAACCAGCTTTCCAAAAGCCTCTTCTGCAGCAGGACCTTTGCCTTCTTTGAAGTATGCCTGATACAACATCGCGTAGGTTTTCATAACCTGACCGTCTGGGCGGTTAGAAACCTCCTTTAACATGGTGATGACCAGAGGATAATCTGCTTTTTCATAAGCATTGGCGGCCTCAGCCAGAAGCGCATTGGTTTCTAAAGTCTTGTAATATTCTACATCTGCTTGGATGCCTGAAAGGCTTCGCGCAGTTTTGACCTTACTTTTATGACGTTTATCGATCATATACATGGGGGCTTCTTTATATTCCCGCATTGGCGAGTAATCCAGATTCTTGTCACTGATCCAAGTAGCAGAATTTGCAATGACTTCGCCGGTTTTTAAATCAGTCACTGAAGCCACTAAGTGATAGTTCTTGCCGTCACTGGCAGGATCATATTTTTCCAGAGAAATAATGCCATTAAGCAGAAAATCAGCCGTGCGGATATTATCTTTATTCATTTTACTGATGGAAAAACGACTGAAATTTGTTTCCGCCTCCGTTAGGATCATTTTTTCAATAGCTTCACTTGCCGATACAAACTCACCTGTATCCTCGTCAGTAAAATCATCCATTACCCCTACTTTCGCAATTGGCAGCTTTAGCATGGTTTTTTTCTCAACTTGACTTAAAAGGTCATTAGCCAAAATTTTAACCGCTGCATCAAAAGGCAGTGGGCTGGTAGTAATCGGTTTTGTAGCACAAGAAGACAGGTTTAAGATAAAAAGTGCTACCGGCAGTAGTTTAAAATAAGGGGTCTGGGCGGGCATATTGAACAATTCCTTATGATGTAATAACGGTGAAATAAACTTAAACGGGTTAAGGACAATCTGATAGAAGATACGCTTTTTCCATTTTGGTCAGTGCAGAAAACCCCATTTCACCTGCAAAGGTTTCCTTTTCGCGCAAGTCAGCGCAATTCAGGGATAAAGAATTTGAAGCAGGGGATTCTTCTGCAACCGGCTTATCTGGGCGCTTATGCTTTTCAGCTATACGTAGGGCTTTTAGGTCTGATTGATTAGGTTCAGCAATGCTTGAAGATATTGGAGCATTTCCGGGTAAAAAATAGAAATCACCTTCCAGTGAAGAGGATTCCCAAGGGACTTGTTGATCACTGGTTGCTTTTTTAACATCAACCCGCACCTGTTTAAAAATATCCTCTATACGAAGACCCGGTGTGCCGATATGTTTGACTAAAAACTTGGTATAAACACCATTTTTACCTTCCCCTTCCTCCGCGACCTTACCAGGTGCAGTCGCGTAAGCTATTAAGGTGCCTGAAGGTGCGGAGGTGAAGGCTAATCCCTGGTTGAGAGGGCGGGAGTTGCTGGCAAATGGGTTATCACGGCAAGCATCGAGTATAACCAAGTTTAGGCGATTACCTGCACCTTCCATTTTGGAGAAGACCGCGGCCAAATCAATACTTTCAACCTCAATATCACTTTCATACTGTATCTTGGCATCAATTGGGATTAAATAATTGCGCCCATTCATTTGTACACCGTGTCCTGCATAATAAAATAACCCTACATCATGACTCGCCAGCTCACGTCCAAAATCCGCTATAGCACGCCTCATAGAGGCTTGTGCCATATTTTCGTGTTGGATAATTTTAAATCCTGCTGCCTTAAGCACATCCGCTATGGCATTAGCATCATTGACGGGATTAACGAGGGGGCTCATTAAATAATCTGAATTCCCAATGATCAATGCAATGCGTTTTTCATTGGGATTTGACTGGGCACTTAATGGATCAGGAATAAGTAACAACAAAATCACCGCAGAGAATAGCCTTGATTTTTTGGGCATATGACGAAAATTAACTTGCATGCAAAAAGCATAATTTATGCGTGTTAGCACACTACCCAAAATAAATACCGGTTTTGTCTTTAGGCTTTTTATTAACACTGGAAAGCTAAAATTCATTAAATAACGTCTCAGGCGCTGGCCACTTCAATTGGGTTTTCTAAATTTGCAGTTCTGAACATATTTTGAAGGCGCTATTAACAATTAAGCTATTACCAGGGCAATGTAATCGTAATGGAAAATAGCGTAGAGAACTACTGGTACAAATACCTATAAAGCACTTTATTTTCTTTACCACTCAGATTCACGCCCATGATAAAAAACGCTCTTGAAAAGCCACGTTTTAGGTCAGCAAACGTACAAGACCTATTGTGTTCAGCTTTTTAGGCGTGCCTGCCAAAGTTGCACTTTACCCTTTAAATCATCCATGTTCAGGGTTGTTAATTGACGTTGTTTAAGTAAGCGCTTGCCGGCGACCCACACATCGGTTACTTGTTGGCGGCTGGCAGCATACACGAGTTGCGCGATTGGGTCATAGACCGGTTGCGTTTCTATGCTCTCCAGATTTACCGCTACTACGTCGGCCGCTTTGCCAATCTGTAACGAACCGGTCAGATGATCGATACCCAGTGCTTTCGCACCATTTAAAGTCGCCATTTTTAAAGCAGCCATTGCGGGGACGGCACTGGCATCTTCCGCTATGCCCTTGCCCAGTAATGCGGCGGTGCGCATCTCACCAAACATATCCAAGTCATTATTGCTGGCAGCGCCATCGGTACCGAGGGCGACATTAATGCCTGCGTCCAAGCATTTCGACACCGGGCAAAAACCGCTGGCAAGTTTTAAATTAGATTCCGGGCAATGCACAATGTGCGCACCTGCTTCAGCAAATTGTTTAATCTCAGCGTCTTTGAGCTGTGTCATGTGTACAGCTATAAACGAAGGGTTAATCAAACCCAGTTTTTGTAGTCGCTGTAAAGGACGTTGACCGGTGACTTGGAATTGCTGGGTAATTTCATGTTGCGTTTCGTGAAGGTGCATGTGGACTTGCAAGTCCAACTCATTGGCTAGCGTCTGAATACGCTGTAACGGCTCATCGGACACTGTGTACGGCGCATGTGGCGCAAACGGGGTACTAATCAATGGTTGGTGGCGCATTTGGTCGTACAGCGCCAGACCTTTTTCCAGATACATGTCGCTGTTGTCTGCCCAAACGGTGGGAAAATCAATCAGAATCAAACCGACACTGGCACGAATGCCATGCTGTATCGCTTGTTGGGCGGTTATCTCGGGGAAATAATACATGTCATTAAAACATGTCGTTCCGCCCCGCAACATTTCCGCGATGGCTAAATCCGTACCATCTTTCACAAATGCAGCACTCATCCATTTGGCCTCCAGCGGCCAGATGTGATTTTGTAACCAGTCCATTAAGGGTAAATCGTCCGCGACACCGCGCATTAAAGTCATGGCGGCGTGGGTATGACTATTGATTAGCCCGGGAATTAAAGCATGCTGTAAAAAGTTTTCAATGCTAGTAGCCTGATATTTTTGTCCGGCCTCTGCGGTTGGTAGCAAATCAATAATGCGTCCATCATGTATTGCCATACTATGGTAATCATAACAAACGGCACTGGGCTCAACAGGAATGATCCAGCGTGCGTTAATGAGGGTATCAATGTTCATTGGCGAGTCCCGTGTATAATGATGAAAAAGTGCCCCTACCCTATCAAGATGCTGTGCTTTAAGCATCACCAAATCCTTGGGGCATGCGGAATTATAACTACTTTAACGTTTTATAGATAAACAATGACTTCATCACCCAAGCACACCCTCGTACAAGCATTACAATGGACTGGCGATTCTTTAAAGGTTTTGGATCAGCGTAAACTGCCTGAAACCCTTACGTACGATATCTATACCGATGCCCCCGGCATTACCGAGGCCATTACCAGTATGCGGGTACGCGGCGCTCCGGCGATTGGGATTGCTGCTGCTTACGGGGTGGTATTATCTGCACAGCAGCATTATCAGGCTGGATCAACCGGCTGGCGGGAAAAAGTTTTAGCAGACATTACCAAGTTAGCCACCTCGCGTCCCACTGCGGTCAATTTATTTTGGGCGTTAGATTTGATGCGCCAGGCTTTAGCAGAAGAGGTTGGCGACCCTCGGCTTAACTTGCAAACTTTGGCGGAAAAAATTCATAGCGATGATCTTGCCGCTAATCAGCGGATGGGAGAATTGGGTGCGGATTTGCTAGACGGTGCAAAAGGCGTATTAACCCACTGCAATGCCGGGGCATTAGCGACGGGTGGCTATGGCACCGCGTTAGGGGTGATTCGTAGTGCCTGGAAGCGCGGTTTAAAAACCGTGTATGCGGGTGAAACCAGACCCTGGTTGCAAGGCGCACGTTTAACAGTTTGGGAATTGGCGCAAGAAGGCATCGAAGCAACGTTGATAGCTGATTCTGCCGCGGCCTGGTTAATGCGCAGCGGTGCCATCGACTGGATTATTGTTGGGGCAGACCGTATTGCCGTTAATGGCGATACCGCTAATAAAATTGGCACTTATTCGCTGGCGGTATTAGCTAAACAACATGGGGTTAAAATGATGGTGGTAGCACCAACCTCAACCATCGACTGGAGCATTGCAAATGGCGGGCATATCGAAATAGAGCAACGTCAAGCCAGTGAATTACTGCATTCCTGTTTTAACCATGAAGGCTCACTGGTGAGTGCCTGGAATCCGGTTTTTGATGTCACGCCAGTGGCCTTAATTGATGCGATCGTGACCGAGCGTGGTGTGATTGTGCCCCCCCTAGCCCAAGGGGTTGGCAGTTTACGGGCATAAACAAAACAAGTGCTGTCTGCATTAATCAGCTGTTTGTAATTAACGTTTTCGCGGTTAACCCTGCATTTAGACTGTAATCACGCCGTCATACTGGAAATTTATACTTAATTTATTCTAGATATATACAATTCAGGGGCTAAACTTATTTAAGTCTGGAACCGGCATGCAAAAAGCTCTCGCGACTTATGAATAATTATTATCTGATTATTAATGTTGGTAGCACTTCCGTTAAAAGCCGGTTATTTGATCAGGATTTAACGGTTAAAGCGCTATTGAATGTTGATTATGGCTTGGCTGATGGCTTGGTTATTAGCGGAAAAAATGCGCTTGGAGAACTATTCAAGCAACAAATTCAAGAAACTCATGATGCTAAAGCCGCGCTCGACATATTATTTAAGAACTGGCAACAGATATTAACCACCAGTCATTGGTCACTGTCTGCGATAGGTCATCGTATTGTCCATGGGGGTGCAGAATTTAATGTGCTAACCCCACTTAACCATGAGATTATGCAACGCATTGCGGAGTTGGATAATTATGCGCCCTTACATAATCCCTTGAATCGACTAGGTGTGCGTATGGCAAGCGAAGCATTTCCGATGGTTTCACAGTTTGCCGTATTTGATACGGCTTTTCATCATCATATTCCAGCGCATGCCGGGCGTTATGCCATTCCTGACAATTTATCAGCTAATGTGCAATTTTACCGTTATGGCTTCCATGGCATATCCTGCCAGCACAGTTTGGCAGCGGTAGCGAAACTAATGGCGTGTGATCCCGAAAGCCTTAATCTCATTATCCTGCATCTGGGCGGAGGTGCCAGCGTGACTGCTGTGCGTAACGGGATCAGCGTGGATACCTCAATGGGCTTTTCACCGACAGAAGGCTTGATCATGGCCAGCCGCTGTGGAGATTTAGACAGCATGATTCCTATTACCTTGCAACGGGAAGGTATGTCATGGCAGCAAGTCGATGAACTGGTTAACCATCGCAGCGGCCTGCTCGGCATATGTGGTGAAACTGATATGCGGGTTATCTTGCACAAGATAGAACAACAAGACGCTAATGCAATCCTAGCATTAGATATGTTTTGTTACCGCGTTAAAAAATACATTGGGGCTTATTGTGCAGTGCTGGGTGACGTTTCAGCCTTAATTTTTACGGGCGGCATTGGTGAACATACCCCTATGATCCGTGAAAAAATCCTGGACGGGTTAGAACCGCTTGGATTTGCATTGGACGCAACAACAAATTTTAAACCGTCGCCAAATAATAGCGACATTAGTATGAGCACCAGCCATTCACGAATCTTTGTGATAACGGCTGAAGAAGAACGAGAAATTGCCCGACAGATCCTTTTATCCGAAGAGCCTGATTCAACACCTTAAAAACATAAGGAACACCTAATGGAAACTGCTGAAGACTTTACCTTATCACCTGAATTACAATCACTTATGCATGCTTATTGGCGTGCAGCGAACTATTTGTCTGTAGGACAAATTTATTTACTGGATAACCCGTTACTCACCGAACCCCTTACATTAGAACATGTTAAACCCCGTTTATTGGGGCATTGGGGCACAACGCCGGGCTTAAACTTTATTAACGTACATTTAAACCGGTTAATCAATGCCCACAATCTAAACATGATCTTTATTTGCGGCCCCGGGCACGGTGGCCCGGCTATGGTCGCAAATAGTTGGCTGGAAAAGACTTACAGTGAATACTACCCAGCTATCTCGCTCAATAGGGAAGGTATGCAGGCTCTGTTTAAACAGTTTTCATTTCCAGGGGGCATCCCAAGTCACGTCGCCCCTGAAACGCCCGGCTCGATACACGAAGGCGGGGAACTAGGCTACGCACTTTCGCATGCTTACGGTGCGGTATTCGACAATCCCGATTTGATTGCAGCCTGCGTGGTGGGCGATGGCGAGGCAGAAACCGGCCCAATGGCGGCGGCCTGGCATTCCAATAAATTCCTCAATCCGGCACGAGATGGTGCGGTATTGCCAATTCTGCATTTAAACGGTTATAAAATTGCTAACCCAACGCTACTGAGCCGCATAGATGAAGATGAATTGATCCGGCTATTTGAGGGGTATGGCTATCAACCTTATGTGGTTGCAGGCAGCGACCCGGATATTGTGCATCCACAAATGGCCAGTGTACTGGAAAAATGTTTAGCCGATATTAAAGCCATTCAGCAAGATGCGCGTGAAACCCAAACCACTATGCAGCGCCCTTGCTGGCCGATGATTATTTTACGGACACCCAAAGGCTGGACTGGCCCTGCCAGCGTGGATGGTAAAAAAACCGAAGGTTTTTGGCGTTCGCATCAAGTGCCGCTGGCAAATTTAGCGGAAAACCCAGCCCACTTAGTATTGCTGGAGCAATGGCTGAAAAGTTACCACCCTGAAGAACTGTTTGATGCTAATGGCACCCCTTTATCTGAGTTATTAGCCTTAGCACCTCAAGGTCAAAAACGCATGAGTGACAATCCGCATGCGAATGGCGGCATATTATTGCACGCTTTGAGATTACCGGACTTCCGGGATTTCGCCGTGGAGGTGCCTACTCCCGGTGCTCAGGATAGCGAAGCCACACGGATTATGGGGCAGTTTTTACGGGGGGTCATGGAGGAAAATAAAGATCAACAAAATTTTCGCATCTTTGGCCCGGATGAAACCGCTTCCAACCGGTGGGATGCATTATTTGAAGTGACCTCCAGGGTCTGGATGGAAAAAATACTACCGGAAGATACCAATCTTGCCCAGGATGGGCGGGTGATGGAAATTCTCAGTGAACACACTTGCCAGGGCTGGTTGGAAGGCTATTTGCTAACCGGGCGCCACGGCTTTTTCTCCTGTTATGAGGCATTTATTCATATCATTGATTCAATGTTTAACCAACATGCCAAATGGCTCAAAACGTGTAATCACATACCTTGGCGCAGGCCAGTTGCTTCGCTTAATTATTTGCTGACTTCCCATGTCTGGCGTCAGGATCACAACGGCTTCTCGCATCAGGATCCCGGTTTTATCGACCATGTCGTCAATAAAAAAGCCGAAGTCATCCGCGTATATTTACCACCGGATGCCAATACCCTGCTGGTGGTAACCGATCATGTTTTACGCAGCCGAAATCATGTGAATGTGATTGTGGCTGGAAAACAACCAGCCCCGCAATGGTTAACAATGGATGCCGCAGTAAAACATTGCGCAGCTGGGGTTGGCGTTTGGGCCTGGGCCAGCAACGATTATGGTTCTGAGCCGGATGTGGTTATGGCTTGTGCGGGCGATGTACCTACCCTGGAAACGTTAGCAGCAGTAGACCTGCTTCGCCGTGAAGTGCCGGATTTAAAAATCCGGGTGATCAATGTGGTCAACCTGATGAAGTTACAACCACAAAAAGAGCATCCCAATGGTTTATCTGATCGCGATTTCGATGAACTATTCACCACGGATAAACCCATTGTATTCGCCTATCACGGCTATCCCTGGCTAATTCATCGCCTGACTTATCGCCGCAACAATCATGCGAATTTACACGTCCGCGGCTACAAAGAAGAAGGCACGACCTCCACACCTTTTGACATGGTGGTAATGAATGATCTCGACCGTTTCCATCTGGCAATGGATGTCATTGATCGCGCGCCCCGCTTAAAAGACCGGGCGGTTTATCTTAAACAAATGCTGCGGGAAAAGTTAATTGACCATAAACAGTACATTGAAACTTACGGCGAAGATATGCCGAAAATTCAAAATTGGCGCTGGTCACAATAAGAATTCTGTGAATGAATTAATTCCATTCAGGGTTCGATTAAGCAAAGAGCACCTAAAAATATAAAATACCCAGCAGGATAATAACTCATGCCAACTAAACAATTTATAACCAGTAAGCCCAACGTTTCTATTACTGAATTGCCGAAGCAAGGCCTTGAAAAAGCAGATTTCATAACGGATTTTAAACACTATTACATCCATTTACTGGGTAGGGATGAACGCTGCCGCTCCCCTTTTTATGCGGGTGAAGCCTTATCAATGGCTATACGTGATCGGCTGATGGAACGTTGGAAAACAACCCATCACCACTATAAAGTTCATGATTGTCGCCGGCTTTTTTACCTCTCTATGGAATTTTTAATGGGGCGTACTTTAAGCAATGCCATGCTTAACCTTGGGATTACCAATGAAGTGACGCAAGCCATGTACGATCTGGGTATCGAAATCGAAGAGTTAATTGAAAGCGAACCGGATGCCGGCTTAGGTAACGGTGGCTTAGGGCGTCTGGCAGCCTGTTTTATCGATAGTTGCGCGACCCTGCAATTACCCGTTATCGGCTATGGCTTGCGTTACGAATATGGCATGTTTACGCAAACCATTGTCAATGGTGAACAGGTTGAAAAACCAGACCATTGGTTACGGCATGGTAACGTCTGGGAAATTGAACGTCTGGAATATTCGATACCGATAAAATTTGGCGGTTACACCCAACATTTTACCGACAATTTAGGGAGATCCAGGGCGCGTTGGATTGAAACCAATGATGTGATGGCTGTCCCATTCGACACCCCCATCCCTGGTTATCAGAATGGCACAGTCAATTCGCTTCGGCTTTGGAAATCGATTGCTACTGAAGAATTTAATCTGGACGAGTTCAATGCCGGGGATTATGCGGAATCGGTCGCGGCGAAAATTACCGCTGAAAATATTACCATGGTACTTTATCCCAACGATGCCAATGAAAATGGCAAAGAATTGCGTTTACGGCAGCAATATTTTCTGGCATCTGCTAGCCTACAGGATGTTGTGTCACACTGGATCGGTTTGCATGGCCATAATTTTACGCATTTTGCAGAAAAAAGCTGTTTTCAACTCAATGACACCCATCCCAGTATCGCTATTCCAGAATTGATGCGCTTGCTGATGGATATACACGCCTTAAGCTGGGAATCAGCCTGGGCGATTACCTGCAATACGATGGCCTATACCAATCATACTTTGCTACCGGAAGCGTTGGAGAAATGGCCGGTTAAGCTACTGCAACGATTGCTGCCGCGAATTATGGAGATCATTTTTGACATTAATGCCCAATTTATGGCGGAAGTTTCCATCCATTGGCCGGGCGATAATGACCGCTTGCGGCGGATGTCCATCATCGAAGAGGGCGAAGAGCAACGGGTTAGAATGGCTTATTTGGCGATTGTGGGCAGTTTTTCGGTGAATGGGGTGGCTGCGCTTCATTCGCAATTACTACAACAAGGCTTATTTAGTGATTTTTATGCGTTATGGCCACAAAAATTTAATAATAAAACCAATGGCGTTACCCCACGCCGCTGGTTGGCGGCGTGTAATCCCCCGCTGGCTAATTTGATTACTAAAACCATCGGTGACGGATGGATCACGGATTTATCGCAGCTTAAAAAACTAGCCCCTTACGCTGAAGATGCCCGTTTTCGGCAACACTGGCGCGACATCAAACAGGCTTCAAAACAACGCCTGATTGATTATAAGAAAAAGCAACACCCCGGTTTACATCTTAATGTTGACGCGCTGTTTGATGTGCAAGTTAAACGCATTCATGAATACAAACGGCAGCTGCTCAATGTTATGCATGTGATTCATTTGTATAACCGCATAAAACAGGGCGACACCCAAAACTGGGTGCCGAGATGTGTCTTAATTGGCGGTAAAGCGGCGCCTGGTTATCGGATGGCGAAAAACATCATTAAATTGATTAATAATGTTTCGGTAGTGATTGACGCCGACCCGGATATCGGCGATAGGTTAGCCTTAATGTTTTTACCGGATTACCGGGTATCCGCCATGGAAAAAATCTGCCCGGGAGCCGACTTGTCCGAACAAATCTCTACCGCCGGCAAAGAAGCCTCCGGTACCGGCAATATGAAATTAATGATGAACGGTGCCGTAACCATCGGTACATTGGATGGAGCCAATATTGAAATTCGTGAAGAAGTCGGCGATGACAACTTTTTCCTATTTGGTCTGACCGAAGCAGAAATTGCCAGTAAACGTGACCAGTATGACCCCTTGGCTATTATCGCTCAGGATGAAGCATTACAGCAGGTTATGCAATTACTGGAATCTGGCCATTTTAACCGCTTTGAACCCGGGCTTTTTGATGAGCTAATCAATTCCATTAAAAGTCCAAATGACCCCTGGATGACCATTGCTGATTTTCGTAGCTATATTGATGCGCAAAAGCGCGTCGAAGCCGCGTATTGTGATAAAGAACGCTGGACCAAAATGAGCATTTTAAATTGCGCCAACAGTGGTAAGTTTTCAACGGATAGGACTATACAGGAATACAACCGGGATATATGGAAACTCACTCCACAACATTTATAAGCAAAGAATTGATTTTTAATAGGTAATTTAGATTTTACCCTACTTTTTTAACATCAAACACCATTCCATGAATGGCAGTCACTTTGACTTTGGTATTAATATCGCAATCTTCACCCTGAACTTTCCAAATGGAGTCGTCTACTTTTATTTTGCCTTGGCCGTTTTCAATGGGTTCATAGAGTGAAAAAACTCGTCCGATATATTGCGCCCCCCGCTTATTGAGTAAGGGTTGATCGGTTTCGACCGGGTATTTGTTACCGTAAAGTCGCCATGCAGTAACCACTAGCACGGAAAATACCGAAAAAATAAATACCTGAATATTTAAACTCAATAGCGGGAATATCCAGGCTATCAATCCGGTGATTAGCCCGGAAACTGCCAGCCACATAAAGAAAAACCCTGGGGTCAGCATTTCCAGAATCAGAAACACAAACCCCAGTACCCACCAATACCAGAATACAAACTCAGTCATAATTACCCCTTTTTAGCCATCGCTTCTTTGGCAATTTCAGTAATTCCGCCTAAAGCGCCAATAACACTTGCAGCGTCCAGAGGCATGAAAATCAGTTTGCTGTTATCTGCCGAAGCCACGTCTTTCAGGGCTTCTATGTATTTTTGGGCAACAAAATAATTAACCGCCTGAATATTACCTTTAGCAATAGCTTCCGATACCATCATGGTTGCCCTGGCTTCTGCTTGTGCCAGGCGTTCACGGGCATCGGCTTCACGATAAGCAGCTTCTTTCCGGCCTTCAGCTTCCAAAATAGTTGCCTGCTGTGCGCCTTCAGCACGCAAAATTTCGGATTGCCTTAGCCCTTCCGCTTCCAAAATGGAGGCGCGTTTTAAGCGCTCAGCTTTCATTTGCCGTCCCATAGCTTCAACCAGATCTTTAGGCGGTGAAATATCTTTAATTTCAATCCGGGTAATTTTAATCCCCCAGGGACCTGTCGCTTCGTCAACAACAGCAAGCAGCCGGGCATTGATCTCATCGCGTTTGGATAATAATTCATCCAGATCCATCGAACCCATAACGGTACGAATATTAGTCATAGTCAGATTTAAGATAGCAGCATCAAGATTCCTAACCTCATAGGCTGCTTTCGGCGTGTCGATGACTTGATAAAACACCACGCCGTCTACAGTCACCATGGCATTATCTTTGGTAATGATTTCCTGGGAGGGCACATTCATGACCTGTTCCATCATAATCATCCTGGCACCGATCCGGTCTATGACCGGCATAATGATATTCAAGCCTGGCGTTAAAGTCTTGGTATAACGCCCAAAACGTTCTACGGTAAACTCCATGCCCTGATTAACCGATTTAACGCTCATAATTACCAACACTACAGCGAAGACCAGTAACGTTAAAAAAACCACACCTGCACTCATAAATCCCCCCTGGTTAAATTAGTCTAAACACCTTGCGGGAAGACATTTAGACACGCCTATTTTACTTTTCTGGAAGTTGATTCAGTGAATATTAACAGTCATTCTGAAAATTGATCGATTAAACTTTAAAAAATCAACACGAATGTCCTGCCAGAAACGCAAATTATCATAACGTTTTTGAACAGGTCTTCAAAAGATTTTTGCTATGGAAACGTCAGGATATCAGCTGATTGTGCTAACGGCGAACGTCGTCCTATCGGCAGGACTTGCCGATAGGACGCGTTGTTAATGCACTTAGTTTTTGGAAAAGGCAAATATGGCACACTTGCTTGCAATACCTGACTAACTCTTCTGATTATGATTTTGGAGCAGTTTTACTTTCCAGCCCAGCAGCTTCGACCGGAGCCTTTTTGGGGTAGAGGGAATAAGCCCCAAAGCGCATTTGGTGAGCACGGCCTAATTTTTCTTTAGTAAAGTCAATAGCAAATTTTTCGGTCAATTTTTTTCCGTCCCATTGATAACCTTTAAAAAACTGTTCATTCTCTTTGGCTTTTTTATCCCAATTGGCGAGTAACGAAGAAGTGTAATATAGGCGTTTACCATCCCAGCTGGAAGATACCATATTCACTTGCGCACCGATTTTCTGTTCAAACACCTGTTTGGGTTTGTAAGGGTCTGAAATATCAAAAGCGCGGGTTTTGCCATCCATAAAAGTATTCACCCAGAGCATTTTGTCATTGCTTTGAATGGAAATGTCGACCGGTAACGGAATTTTACTGGGGTCACCGATGTCGGCAACTTCTTTAGCCTGCCATTCGCCCTTTTTATCTGCATACAGCAACCAGATTTTTGAGGTTAAAGCCGTAGTAGTAAAACAGTAGTTATGCCCTGCTCCCCAGGCACAACGGATTTCTAAAGGCGCGCCAGGTACGTCAAAGATTTTTTTCGGTTGCTTGGTGTGTAAATCCCATTGCACGACCGTGTTACCAAAACGCTTCATCGCTTCCGGGTCAGAAAGCATTTTGCCGAAATCCATCATGTAATTGGTCCAACCGGTAAACGAAGAGGTCAACATGACATTGCTTTTCGGTAAAACACGCACATCATAGCCGTAACCATCGGCATATTTACCGGTTTTGACCGCACCCTGCAAATCACTATCGGTTGGCATCCAATGCGTGGTGACATAGTCGCCATCGTTGGTATATTCCACCAATGCTGTCCGCCCACCGTGGTCTTTATTATTGGACAAACCGGTAATCATGATTCTGCCAGGTAAAGCATAAGTAGAATGAGGGCCAACGATACCGCCACTTTTCGCCGTAAAATCGGTAATGGTTTTTTTCAGCGTTGGTTTGGCAGGATCGGTGTGGACATCAAAAATAAAAATCTTATTGGTGTCAAGACCACCCGCCCATAAATATTGGCGGTCGTCGGTGAAATCAGAATGATGCGCTTCGTTGCGCCCACCCACCGATAGACTATTGATTACTTTGCCATACTGTTTAGATTTCGGGTTAACATCAACGGTGACCATTTTATCCTGCTCATCGCCCAGACCTTCCATGCCTAAAGTCCAGATATAGACAAAATCTTCCTGACCTTCAATTTTAGGCATATACGGCGACAAACAGGTTTCATCGGCTTGCGTTGTGGAAATGGACAGGCAAGCCAACGCGACGGTAGAAGCCGCAAAAGCTGCACTGCGTAAAGTGTTATGGAGGTTTTTTATTGTTATAGGTGTGTATGTGTTCATATCCTTCCTGCTTATTATTAAAGGGTTAAAACGAAGGGGAGTGTTTAATAGGCTTTATCCTTATAGTTTGAAATTAAAAGTATTTATCGCACAAAATTATTCAGCGGTAGTCGGGTCAATCATGCGCCTGATTTGCACAATATTATTGGCGGGAAACCCGCCTTGCAGGGCATGTTCCTGAATGGCTTCGGCATTCGGCGCAATGTAAATGCAATACACCTTATCATCCGTCACATAGCTTTCCAGCCATTGAATGCTGGAGCCCATCGTACGCAAAACGCCGCAGGACTTTTGGGAAATGCCTTGTAATTCCTGTGCCGTTAAAGCCCCAGCACCGGGTATGTCGCGTTCAATAATAAATTTTGGCATAGTGGTATCCTCGTATTAAGAAAAAATTAATTGACCGGTCGTCTCTATTTTGGTTAAAAAATCAAGCTTTAAAATAATCCCCCAATAAATCATCACAACAATCCTGAATAGGTGCAACAGATTGTTCAATTTTCATGCGTAATAACGCCCCCTGCCAGGTATTTGCTAATAAATCCGCCATGCGTTCAGGGGTTTTATCAGTTCTAACCGTCCCTTCCCGTTGTGCTTTGGCTAAACCTACCGCTAACAAGTCCCGATAACGTTTTACAGCCTGTTTAAGCGATGCCCGGCAAATATCGCTGGTATCGCCAATTTCACCCATTAAATTGCCTAATAAACAACCGCCTTTAAAATCACCCTGTCCAACGGCAGTAATTAATTCAGAAAAATAAGTGTTCAGTGCTGACAAACCATCCAATTCAGGGTTATTAAGATGCCCCGCCAATTGCACAATAAACGGTTCAATATAATGCGTCACCACTTCTGCGCCAAAGGCTTCTTTACTCTCAAAATAATGGTAAAAAGAACCTTTGGGGATTTGCACCGTATCCAGAATTTTCTTCAAGCCCGTCCCATGGTAACCCTGTTCCATCAACAAGCTGACGCCCTGTTCTAAAAGTTGTTCCCGTTTAAGCTGCTTTTCTAATTTCGACATGGCGGGCATTATCCGACCAGTCGTCTAGAATTGCAAATATTGTTTTTACTCCTATACCGCTTTTAGGCTCCAGAAAGAAACTTAAGGAGCTTGAAAGCTTAACTACGCCAATGCAACTCCTTTAAAAATAAAAAATATCCTCTTATCTTACCTGCCATCCCCATTTTGATTTATCATTAAAACGATACACACGGGAGGATCGGTAATGCACGAGCATAATTTTGCAGTCCCAAATAAAATGATAGCAACAATTTAAATATATTACGGTAAAAATGAACCGCTGTCTGGAGGGTCTCTGATTTCGACGCATAACTTACCGGTTGGGGTTTGCGCGCAGCAAGTTACATTGCACCGCCAGGATCTGCGCGAAATGATCGCGCTGGTGCGCTTTCTGTATCAGTTAAGCAAACAACCGGCTTATTTTGAGCAACTCAAAGCCATTGTTCCTGACAGCGCAAAGTATGACCCGTTAAATGATTCAGTGTTAATGGGATACGATTTTCATATCAGCGCCTCAGGACCAAAATTAATTGAAGTCAATAATAACGCGGGGGGGTTATGGTTAGCTTGGCAAGCGCAATATCCGGAATCGCGGAATTTTAGCGGCAAGTTGGGGGGGAATTTAGCCGCTATGTTTCTCGCTGAATACGCGATTTGGTGTGGAATAAATAACGCGCGGCCTCGCGGCATAGCGATTATTGACGAACAACCAGAAAGCCAATTTTTGTATACTGAAATACAAGCATTTGCTGCGCTGTTAAATAAAAATAATTTGACTACTTTTATTCTGGATCCATCACAATTGAACACAACCGGCTTGGATTATCAGGGTACGCCGATTGATCTTATTTATAACCGCCACTGTGATTTTTATTTGCAATCTGCTGAATTAGCCGTTGTCCGTAGCGCGTGGTTGCAACGGCAGGTTTGCCTGACCCCTAATCCACATACCTATGCGCTCTTAGCTGACAAACAACGTATGATTCACTGGTCAACGCCAGAAAGTTTGACTGATTTAAAATTGCCGCTAATCGCACGACAATTAGTAGGCCGCACTATTCCCACAACCCGTTTACTTGCCACCCAAAATGCCCAGCAGATTTGGCAGGAACGTAAACGCTGGGTATTTAAACCCGATACCGCTTATGCCAGTAAAGGCGTGTATTTAGGTAAAAAAATAACCACCACTAAATTTGCAGAGCTTGATCCCACTACTACGCTCATGCAAGAGTATATTCCACCGAGCGTTTTTACAGCACCGGATGGACAACACTATAAAGCTGATTTCCGCTTGTTTGTCTATCAAAACCAAATACTCAGTGTTGCCGCCCGCCTTTACCAGGGACAAGTAACCAATTTACGGACTGAAGGCGGTGGCTTTGCGCGGGTGCGGCTGGTTTAATGAAGATTCAGCAGGTTTTTTATTAAACCCAAACTTTAAAATCCCGTCGTTACCTTAACCCTCTCCGGCTGGAAAGGGAAAAATAACGCCAATTGTTGAAGTGTTAAAAATATAGCTTTAGGGATTCGCTTCAATAACTTTAACCCCGCCCATATACGGTAACAATGCTTCGGGGATATGCACCCTGCCTTGTTCATCCTGATAATTTTCCATCACGGCAATCAGGGTTCTCCCAGCCGCTAAGCCGGAACCATTTAAGGTATGCACCAGCTCCGGTTTACCTGTTTCAGGATTACGCCAGCGGGCTTGCAAACGGCGCGCCTGGAAATCTTTAAAATTACTGCACGACGAAATTTCCCGATACGCACCCTGCCCTGGCAACCATACTTCCAGATCATACGTTTTACTAGAAGAAAAGCCAGTATCGCCTGCGCATAGCAAAACTTTACGATACGGTAATTTAAGTTTCTTTAAGATGTTTTCAGCATGTTCAGTAAGGGCTTCATGCGCTGCTTGAGAGTCTTCCGGCTTAACAATTTGCACCAACTCCACTTTCTCAAACTGGTGCTGCCGGATCATCCCGCGCACATCCCGTCCATAGGCTCCTGCTTCACTTCTGAAACAAGGTGAATGACACACGTATTTCAGCGGTAACGCTTTGGCATCGACAATACTGTCGCGCACAATGTTAGTGACCGGCACTTCTGCCGTCGGAATTAAGTATAAGGCCGGATTTTCGCTGGCTTTAAATAAATCGGCCTCAAACTTGGGCAACTGCCCGGTTCCACGCAAGCTCTCAGCATTGGCCAAATAAGGGACATACGTTTCTGTATAACCATGATCATTGATATGCGTGTCGAGCATTAACTGGATGATAGCACGTTGTAATCTTGCTAACGGCCCCATCAATACCACAAAACGCGCGCTGGCTATTTTTACGCCCAACTCAAAATCTATACCCTTAAGGCCTTCACCTAAATCAACATGGTCTTTAGGGGTAAAGTTAAAAACGGGTAGCTCACCCCAACGGGTAACTTCCAGGTTATCGGCTTCACTTTTGCCATTCGGCACGGTACTGTCCAGAAAGTTCGGAATACCTTCTGCAATTTCAGCCATTTTTAATTGCACATCCGTCAACTCAGTTTCAGCCGCTTTTAATAAGTCCCCCAAATGCTGTACTTCATCCAATAACGGCTGTACATCTTCGCCCTTCGCTTTCGCTTGCCCGATCAGTTTAGAACCGCTATTGCGCTGGTTTTGTAATTCTTGGGTTTTAACCTGTATCGCTTTACGCTGTATTTCCAAAGCGCCATAAGTATCAGCATCCAGCACAAAATTTCTGCGAGTGAGTTCTTTTTTAACGTGATCCAGTTCAGTTCTGAGTAAATAAGGGTCTAACATGGGTTGAGTTACCTGAGATAAAATTAAGATTAATAAAGAAATAGTGTTTATGCCACGGAAGTTTTGCCAGCAATTTTTCCGTGACGCTGTGTTTATGCCGCATTATTTTGTCCTATCAAAACGTATTCGATAGACTCCATGTCATACCTGTTCACCAGCCAACACACCCAACCAAAACGATCCCATGCAAACTAGCGTATTTGCCCCTAACACCGCTAGCATCAAGTGTAAATTTGATTCAAATGCATGACCATCTTCGATTAAATATAGGATCAAATATAAACTTGAAAAAGTCATATACAGACCTGAAAGAATAATGCTCAGTGCTGCACGTTGCTCTAAGGAGGGCAATACTTTATTGATTAAAACCACGGTGATCAAACCGATAATAAACGCGCCCAGGGTGTTGACGATGATTAATGCATACGGAAAAACCACGCCCAGCCACCGTCCTGCACCACCGCCATATAACAGTAAAGCTCGCCCTATTAACAAGCCCAGCCAAACCGCCACTAAACAGGCGGCAACACTGATAAATATATTGATTGCCGCTTTAGAGAGACTACCTTGCTCCAATAAATAAACAGTTTCCAGCGCAAAACTTGAAAAGGTCGTAAAAGCCCCGAAAAATCCTACCAAAATAGCTGGACGAAATTCAACCGCAATCGCAACCCGTTGCAAAGTAAGTACTTCAGTCAATACACCAAACAATAAAGAGCCGATGACATTAACTGCAAGCGTACCGTAAGGAAAGCCACGACCCAGCCAATAATAAACACTATCAGAAACCAAAAAACGAAACACTGCGCCTACTGAGCCACCTAATGCAATCGCCAGCAATTGATTCATAGTTAAACCCTGATAAAATGCTCGCGGTAGTACTGAAGCTCTTCAATGGATTCTTTAATATCATCCAAAGCGACATGTGTTGATTGTTTTTTAAAGCCGTCTTTTACTGCTGGTGCCCAACGTGCCGCCAGCTCCTTTAAAGTGGATACATCAATACTGCGATAATGAAAATAGGCTTCCAATCTAGGCATGCCCCGAACTAAAAAACGCCGATCCTGACCGATACTATTGCCACACATGGGCGAAATACCCGCCCCAACCCAGTTTTTAAGGAAATCCAGGGTAGCCTGTTCAGCGTCTGCAACACTAACCGTAGAGTTTTTAACCCGCCCAATTAAACCGGATTGCCCATGGTGGGTTTGATTCCACTCATCCATTGCCGCCAGCGCCGCATCACTTTGCTTAACTGCTAAAACCGGCCCTTGCGCCAGAATATTCAGATCCTTATCAGTCACAATCGTTGCGATTTCAATAATCACATCAATATCAGGATCTAAACCGGTCATTTCAAGATCGATCCAAATCAAATTTTCAGCATTTTGCGGCATGTACAGCATCCCTAAAATATAAAATAAGGCTAGTGTATCATTGGAAAAAGACGATGGCTAACCTACATTTTAGGAATAACAACTCGCTAATGCCGAGGTGTTTGGTTCTCGGGTTAGGTGTACCCACAATAAAGCGACACACCTAACCAATAGCGATTTTTAATGATGATGGTGTGGAACCCATTTGGGCACCACCACAAAAGGTCGCATCATGTCATCATCTTCATGTTCCAGAATGTGGCAGTGGTACATATATCTACCGCAGAACGGTGAAAACTTTATCGCCACGCCGACCATCTCACCCGGATTAATACGGATAGTATCTTTGGGGCCGGTTTGATCCGTTGAAATCGCAACAGGCACGGTAGCCGCATGAATATCGGTTATGGTATCAATATTGCCATCAATTTCTGTCACACCACTAAAAGGCGTAATTATGCCAAGGGAACTAACCGTAAATCCATCTGCGCTAACCTGATACTGTTGATTTACCTGCATATCAACCAGATGCACATGAATTGGATGGGTATCGGGGCTAACGTTGGCAATATACCATTGCTCGGTATCATCTAAGTGAACTTGCCAGTTCAGGCGATCATAAAATTCTTCTGCGGCTTTCCAGAAACCCTCAGTCACAATCAAGCCAGTTGTTGGATGTACATAGGTAAAGTTGACAATATCAGCCCCAGCAGGAGCTGGTTCGCTGGCATTGCGTACATACTCCCAAAATACCAGCATAGGCGTACCATCAAGCTGCATCTGGTCAGCCGGCTTTTCAACCAAGGCCACAAGCCTGATCGGCATTGCAGCATTGAGATTGACAGGTGGATGTGGTGCTGTCCATAACGAACCGTTAGGTAAGTTATGCGCAGCGCTGCTAATAGCCGATGCCACATCAAAACGCATAACTTGCGGGTAAAATCGGCGCCCCATTTCGTCCCCACTTGCTGAAGTGGGATTACTAAGAAAATTCAACAACTCACTTTGAATATCAGTGAAATAAGAAACGGGTAATGTGGCATTTCCAAAAGGTGCCTCCGCCGTATTCCATAAGTACAAACTTTGATTGGAAAAGCGGCAAAAATCAACGAGCAGATCAACCCGTTCCCCCGGCATCAAAATAAGTCCGGTTTTAGGAACCGGAACTTTAAATTGCATAAGCCCCTGATCGCAACCGATTTGCCAAATATTACTATTTTGCGTGTTACCTTGGGCATCGAGGAGCATAAGCCGATAGGTGCGTGCATTTGAACCATTCAACACCCTTAACCGATACAGTCTTGGTTCAACCTCTGCTTTCGGCCATATTTTGCCATTAACTAAACTATAGGGGCCAAAGAATTCAGCGGGCCCGCCTTGGGGGTTAAGTGGCAAACCCGGATCATTGGGGTCAATAACCTCGGTTTTATGTAATAATGCCCCAGTGAAATTACCGGCACTCTCCAAATCAAGGTTTCGATCCTGAATGACCAGAGGCAGCTCAAAGCCCCCTGTGGGTAAATCCAGTGCATCTTCCTCTTCATCACGAACCAACCACACACCCGCCAGGCCTGCATAAACATTCAGCCGGGTTACATGATTGGCGTGATCATGATACCAAAGCATCGCGGCATTTTGATCATTGTGGTAAGTGCAATGCGCAGACTGCCCTGCTGTAATAGTATTATCCGGCCAGCCGTCAGAGTCCGCCTGAGTTCGCCCGCCATGTAAATGGGTCGCTAATGTTGCTTGTAAATCCCGTACTTTGGCGCGTAATTTGTCATCCATATCATTAAGCGCAGTCAATTCTACACCGGGTTGATTTTGAGGCACTGGTATTGCGCCATCGATATAAGGCACCTTAACCACTTCATAAGGTAAGCTTGAGCTCTCATTAATTTCGTTTTCCCAGCATACGTTAACCAAATCTCCCTTATTTACTTCAACAGTAGGGCCCAGGTAACTGCTTCCTGAACCATATTTAATGACTTTTCCTTGTTTAAGGCGATAACTCCAAACTTCCGTTTCAGGCAAGTCTTGGTGTAGCTTAACCTGCTCAACTACGGCTTTTATTACCAGGCATCTTGGTTTATGGTCATGTTTTAAAGGTTTTACAACATCTGGAACAGGCAGATCATCTTTAAAAGGATTCAAATTAAACATACATTTACTCCTAAGTTATAAAGCATATAAATTTAGGCTTGTGTGATTATTGATCGACAATTTCCTTCACGTTTTAAGAACTGAAAATCAAACCTTATACAGGACTCAATTTAAGTCCATACATCGAAGCCAATTTCAGTTTAGGAGTTTTTAAATCTAAATGCTGTGAAGTAATTCACCTGATGCGGTAAGAATTTTACTGATGGATGATAATGACTTTAAAAAGCGGTGCGTTATGTTTGAAACTATCCAATCGATTTAAACGGTAAATATACGTTACACTATATAAGGTTTTTATAGCTACGGTATTATCCACACAGCCCTAAAAATCCCGGAAAGACACAATTGCCAGAGACCTTTATACTATTCACCTCGCTTTTAAATTATCAGCCAAAATAACCCCTCCACCCTGCACCTATGACAAATACAAGAGTCGCTAATTCCTCGACTTCCATGACCGCCGTCACCTGCGACAATTGTAATTTGGGTAATTTATGTATCCCTAAAGGCCTTAATCGGGCAGAAATTAACGCCCTTGAGTTACTGGTGAATAGAAACACTATTCTTCGAAAAGGAAGCGCCCTTTATCATGCTGGCAGTCCTTTTAAAGGGATTCTCGCCCTACGCTCAGGAAGCGCAAAATTAATCCATCATGACCGGTCAGGCAATGAATTCATTGTTGATTTTACGCTGCCGGGGGAGTTGTTGGGATTTGATGGCCTATCGTCGCTTCACTATAGCTGTACTGCTATAGCGCTGGAAACCGTGAATTTTTGCCGGTTACCCGAACATAAAATAGCCGAACTGGCTAAGAATTCGCCGAGTTTGAGCCATGTGTTACTGCAACGATCCAGTAACCAATGCGATCAACAAGTTAAACACATGCTCCTTAATCGTCGTACTGCGGAGCAACGGGTTGCCGGCTTTATTTTACAGCTGTCTGAACGTTTAAAAGCGCGCGGTTACGCTGAGCTGGAATTCCGCCTGAGCATGTCGCGGGAAGACATAGGCAATTATTTGGGCATTGCCCATGAAACGGTCTGCCGGATTATGCACCATTTCCGGGCGCAACAACTTATCGAAGTAAAATCCAAACAGTTGAAGATAACCAACAAAAAAAAACTGCTTGGTTTCTATGCTGAATAAAACCAAGCAGGTAGAAGGATAAAAAAGGATAAAAACCATTTGGTACACTCCCGCCATGAAGCGTACCCAAGCATCTCAAGCGAGGTGAGATCAATATCTAAGCAACAATTAGCGTTATTTCCGTAACGCAGAATCAGAATAAGCTGAAGTATCCCTATACGCTGCATTTGAAGAATCTTCAGCGATTGCAGCTTGAGCTGTTTGATATTTTTCGTGCTCACTTCCTCTAACAAACATTAAAACCACAACTACAACACAAACCAAACCAGCGATATAAACCCAGAAATAATCTTTTTCTTGTTCTTGAGCAGAATTCATAGTAGTTCTCCAAAAATAAAATTAAATTTTGACAATCGTTTCGCGTTAATGCGGGGCTATTTAAACAAACCGTACAAAAAAAAACTTGACCCAGATCAACTATTATTTAATTTTTGAAAATTCCACCCTTTTTTGAGGTTTTTAACTGTAAAACGTTAAACATAAAAAAAGGGTGGGGCCGGAAAGCTTCACCCTTTTTCGTTAAAGGCCGATTTTCAACCTTTATACCTTTGGCATTGCCCTTAGTTTTTCCACCACTTTGTCACCAAACTGATCGGTACCAATCATTTTAACGCCGCTGCCCGGCTTAGATAAATCAGCGGTTGAAAAGCCATCGGCAAACACCGCCTGCATGGCATTCCAGACATTTTTAGCCTCAAGCGCCATATCGAAACTGTTTTCCAGCATCATTGCGACTGATCCAATCATGGAATAAGGGTTGGCAATGTTTTTTCCAGCAATATCCGGTGCTGAACCATGTGAAGGCTCATAGTAGGCTTTTTCATCACCAATACAGGCAGAAGGCATCAATCCTAAAGAACCCAAAATACCGCCGCCTTGATCGCTTAAAATATCCCCAAACATGTTTTCCATAACCATTACATCAAATTGCGTGGGTTTCAGGCACAAGTTGGTTGCCGCAGAATCCACCAATTGATGCATGACTTCCACATCGGGGAAATCTTTTGCCACTTCATCCAGTATTTCATTCCACAGCACACTGGATTTCAGCACATTGCTTTTGTGGATATTGTGCAGTAATTTTTTACGTTTACGGGCGAGTTTAAAGGCTTGCAGCAAAATTTGTCTAATTTGCTGCTCGTCATATTCCAGGGTTTCTTTAACGTAACGCAGACCTTTTTCATTAATTCCGGTTTCTTTTTGGCCAAAATATAAGCCGCCTACCAGTTCCCGCACCATAATAATATCAATGCCTTCTCCAACAATTTCCGGTTTTAACGGCGAAAAATGCGCCAAAGCTTTAGGTAAGGAAACGGGACGGAAATTCGCATAAGTATTGTAACGACGACGCATGGGCAATAAAGCGCCACGTTCAGGCTGCTTATCAATCGGAATTTGTTTGGACTCTTCATGACTTAAGCCAATCGGGCCTTTCAAGATAGCATCGGCGCGGTCGCAAATCTCAATAGTTGAGGGCGGGAACGCATCACCAAATTCAAAATACGCGCATGCGCCAAATGCCGCTGGCAATAATTCAAAGGTAACGTCATTGCGTTCTTCAATGAGTTTCAAGACTTTAATGGCTTCCCGGGTAATTTCCGGCCCGATACCGTCACCGGCTAAGACTGCAATTTTGTAATGCTTCATTTGTTCCTTTCAATAGGTACTTAAACTGTCAAGTTAAGCACACTAACTCTTATAGATCAACACCTACACTTACTATTTATCCGCTTCCAGTCTAATCCAGTATAATTTGCCTCACTAAAGGTTATTTTGTAACCCAGCCCTATGGTATCCTCCCAAATTAAAACCATTTAGACAATCAAAATGCGGTTAAAATCTGTGATAGTTTTCAATGTTTACGGTCATTTTTATACTAAAAATCCCTATCTCTAATGCACACATATAAAGCACCATACAAAGTAGATTCAATCCCTTATTTTTTCAAAACCTATGGCTGCTATGAATAATATTTTCATGATCGGTATTGCATTGGTTTTGGTTGCACTCAATGGTTTTTTCGTGGCTGCCGAATTCAGTCTGGTTAAGTTGCGCCAAACACGTATCCGCAGCATTGCTAAAACCCATGGCTGGCGGGGACGCATTTTGGCCATTGTCCATAGCAAACTGGATGCTTATTTATCCGCCTGTCAGCTCGGCATTACGCTGGCATCCTTGGGCTTAGGCTGGATTGGTGAACCTGCATTTGCGAACCTGCTAGACCCGCTATTTTTGAAAATAGGTGTCACCGCCCCTGAATTGATACACGGCATTTCGTTTGCCTTCGCGTTTTTTATGATTTCGTTTTTGCATATTGTCATTGGTGAATTGGCACCCAAATCAATGGCTATCCGTAATCCGGAATTGATCGGTTTATGGGGGGCCGCGCCGCTTTATGGCTTCTATTGGCTTATGTATCCAGCGATTTGGTTGCTAAACTCCAGTGCCAATCTGGTCCTACATCTCGCCGGGTTGGGCAGTGCCCACGGCCACGACGCCCATTATTCTGCTGATGAATTAAAACTGATTTTACGCAGCAACAGACCTACCGACCGTTTTACCCGTGAAGAATGGAACATCCTGGCTAAAACCCTTGACTTCAGTGAGCTGGAAGTCTCAGACCTGATGCGTCCCATCCATGAACTCACTGCCCTGTATAGCAGCAAAAGCTTGCAGGAAAACTTACGCATCGTTACCGAAAAACGGTTTAGCCGCTATCCTTATTACGATACCAACGGCATTGACGTACTGGGCGTAATTCACTTAAAAGATTTATTTTGTGCTCAACAAACCGGCAAGTTAGAAGCCGATTTAAAAGTCTATTTACGCCCGATTCAATACGTTACCTCCGACACCCTGGCTTTAGATTTATTTCGTCAATTTCAAGTAGGTACATCCCATTTTGCGATGATTGGTTTAAAAGGGCAACAGCCCCTGGGGTTTATCACCATTGCCAATTTACTAAGTGCCATGGTTGGTGAAATCCGGGATGAATTTCGCCAACATAAAAATGACTGGACCTGGCTGGATGACGGAACCTTAATTGGGAAAGGCAGCTTGCCGATATTTTCTTTGGAACGGATTTTAGGAATTGATATTGAAAATGAAGAACTTGAGCTGGAAGATGAGGTCTCTATTGGCGGGCTGATTATGTCAAAACTGCGGGATATTCCGGTAGAAGGCCAAAAAATTGAATTCAACCAGTTCGATGTCATTGTAAAAAAAATGCAGGGAGCACGAACAGGGCTGGTGCAGATTTACCCCAAAGAAGCACCTTCATTAAGCAGCCAACATGACTAATACCCATAAAACACATAGTTAAGCTTAAACCGGAATCTTTTGCGGTGGATTTATTTTTACCCATAGAAAAGCAGATTGCAGCCGCCACCGGCCAGGCATTTAACTTACGCTCTTCACAGGCGCTAAGGGGTGGCGATATTAACGCTGCCTACCGATTGCAAGGCGATAGCAAAGCTTATTTCGTCAAGCTCAATCACAGGCATTTAGTGGAGATGTTTGCAGCAGAGTTTACCGGTCTGCAGGAACTGGCTAAAACCAACACCATTCGGGTTCCAAACCCTATCGTTTATGGACAAACGGCTAAACAGGCATTTTTGGTGCTGGAATTTATGGCATTTGGTACTTCAGGCAAAACTTCAGCGCGCTTATTCGGGTAACAATTAGCCGCCTTGCATCAACAACAGCAAGCTTATTTTGGCTGGCACCGAAACAACACAATCGGCAGCACCACACAAATCAATACCCCCTGTGAAGATTGGCTGGCTTTTTGGCGCGAGCGGCGATTGGGTTTTCAATTAAAACTAGCCGCCAATAATGGTTATGGCGGTAAACTCCAGGCAGCAGGTGAAAAGCTTCGCAACAATTTATACGCTTTTTTTACTGCTTACCAACCGCAGCCTTCGTTATTGCACGGGGATTTATGGGGGGTAATGCAGCTGTCGATACCCAGGGAAATCCGGTTATTTTTGATCCCGCCAGCTATTACGGTGATCGGGAAGCTGATTTAGCAATGACAGAATTATTCGGCGGCTTCAGCCAGGATTTTTATGCAGCTTATCAGGAGACTTGGCCGCTGGACAAGGGATACTCAACACGCAAGCAGCTTTACAATCTGTACCATATACTAAACCACCTGAATTTATTTGGCGGTGGTTATTTGCAGCAGGTTGAAACTATGCTGGCAAAACTGTTATCTGAACTAGGCTGAAGCCTTAATCAACGTAAAAACCGCCCACCGCTAATATCAATCAAAGCGCCATTAATGTGTGAAGACATATCACTGGCAAGAAACAAGACCGCGCCCGCCACTTCTTCAGCAAAAGTATTACGGCCTAACGGCGTTTGTTTACGGTAATTTTCCATCATTTCAGGCGTGGAATGAATATCGTGGTGCTGCGTTTCTACAGTACCGGGCATAACTGAATTGGTGCGTACCTGTGGCGCTAATTCTTTAGCTAAAGTATGGGTCATAACCATTAACGAGCCTTTAGCCGCAGCATAAGCGCCACCGCCATTTGCACCACCGGTTTGCACCGAAAGTGACAGAATATTAACGATCCGGCCACTACCGGTAGCACGTAAATGCGGAATCGCCCGCCTGGTCAGTAAAAACGCACTGGTGGCGTTAATATCTAAAGACTTGTTCCAATCTGCCAGGGTGCAATCTTCAATTTTGGCGCGTTTAACCAACCCACCGCTGTTGTTGACCACAATATCCAGGCGACCCGTTGCTGCAACCAGTTTATCAACGGCAGCGTTTGCTTCAGCCTCTTTTGAAAGATCCGCAGGCAAAAGCATAGCCTGAATATTCTGCGCTTTAAGCTCTTCAAGTAAACTTTCAGCGGCGGATTTACTGCTGAAATAATGCAGACCGATAAACGCACCGGCTTTTCCTAATGCCAATGCCACCGCGCGTCCAATACCCACTGCGGCACCACTGACGAAAGCAACCTTGCCGGTTAAATCTAAGGTTTGTGCCGGTACCATACTAATGTCCTCGCAAAATATTTAGAAATGACCCTAAAATTACACAAATTTTCATTTATAAACAGGCACTAAACTATAGACTTTTTATTTTTTCCAGCACTTCCTGGGCATGACCTTCAGGGTTTACGCCGTACATGACATCAACCAAGATACCTGCCTTATTGATAATAAACGTAGAGCGGAAGATAGCCATACTTTTCACGCCATTTTTCTCCCTTTCCCGCCAAACACCATAGCTTTCACACACCTCACCATTGGTATCCGCCAATAAATCGACTTTCAATCCATATTTTTTAATGAAATCAACGTGACTTTCGCAGGAATCTTTACTCACCCCAATAACCATAGTGTCATACCCGGCAAACTCGCTGGCAAGCTTTGTAAAGTCATTGGCTTCAATGGTACAACCTGGAGTATCGTCTTTAGGATAAAAATACAGGACGACATTTTTTTCACCCGCATAATCAGCCAAACTAACCAGTTCATTAGCTTGGTTTTTAGCTCTAAAAATAGGTGCAACTTGTTGATTTTCTAACATATAAACCTCTCAGTAAACTGTACGGATTTGATACTTCGTAAGGCCGCCGACATAAACGGTGTAACTGCATCATAATGAGCCTATCAGAAAAAGTCTAGTAATTTACTCAGGAATGACTCAACCAAGCACTCGCCTAGCGTTTAATGCTCAGCGCCCGCCAAATAACGAACCCATTATCCCGCGAACTATCTGTCGACCAACCGTCGTACCAATCGTCCGCGCAGCGCTTTTAAACAACGCCTCGCCAACACTTTGACGGTTACTGGCGCGGCTACTCACCTTTGCTTCAGCTTTATTTTCTTGTTGCTCAATTTCCTCTGCCTCTTGCTTTGCGGTTTTTTGTTTCAGTAATTCGTACGCCGATTCCCGGTCAATTTCTTGCTCATAGTGCCCATAAATTGGCGAGCGACTGATCAAATCACGTCTTTGTTGCTCCGTAACCGGACCAAGCAGCGATTCAGGCGGACGGATAAAAATACGCTCAACCGGAGTTGGGCTGCCATCTTTATTCAACACTGAAACCAACGCCTCGCCAGTTTTCAATTCCTGAATGGTGGCTTCTATATCAATTTTAGGGTTAATACGAAAAGTTTCCGCAACACTTTTAACGACTTGTTGATCTTTAGGGGTATAAGCCCTTAACGCATGTTGTACTTTAAAGCCCAATTGACCCAAAATACCTTCAGGAATATCCAAAGGGCTTTGGCTGATAAAATACACACCCACGCCTTTGGAACGGATCAACCTTACAATCTGTTCAATTTTATCGCACAATACTTTAGGGGCTTGGTCGAATAATAAATGTGCCTCATCAAAAAATAACACCAGCTTGGGGCGATCCGCATCCCCTACTTCCGGTAAGGTTTCGAATAATTCCGCCAATAACCATAGCAGAAATGTTGCGTATAAACGTGGTGATTTATTGGTCAAATCAGTTGCATCCAGAACACTAATGACACCATTACCGGAAAAATCAGTTTTACAAAAATCGGCTAATGACAGCGCCGGTTCGCCAAAGAAATGCTCTGCACCCTGCTCCTCAAGTACCAATAATTGCCGTTGAATAGCGCCTATACTCGCCGGTGCAATATTTCCATATTCGGATTGCAGTTCTTTGGCGGAATCGCCCATCCAAGCCAACATGGCGCGCAAATCTTTTAAATCCAAAAGTAACAGGCCCTGATCGTCAGCAATTTTAAAGCAGCTGTAGAGTACGCCCGATTGAGTATCGTTCAGCTCCAATAAATTGCTCAAAAGCAAAGGCCCCATATCGGAAATAGTGGCGCGTACCGGGTGGCCGGTTTTACCAAATACATCCCAAAATACCGCTGGGCTTGCCCGGTACTGAAAACCTTCGATGCCTATCTGCTGGACTCGCTCAGTAATTTTTTCATTCGCCTGCCCCGCCATGGTAATACCAGACAGATCGCCTTTAATATCGGCCAAAAACACGGGCACACCAATGCGCGAAAAACCCTCCGCAAGAATTTGTAAAGTAATGGTTTTACCAGTTCCGGTAGCACCGGAAATCATGCCATGGCGATTACCCATCGCTGCATCCATAACTACTTTAATGCCTTTTTGACCGCCAATTAAAATTTCCTGCATGATAAGCCCCCTGTTTAAACAATATGCGCATCGTAGCACAGCAAACTGTGTGCCGGTAGCTTCGTTTAGCACCTGAGGTACAGGCAGTTAACACTGAATTTTATACCTTCAAACGATTACCAAACCCGCTATTTTTACTCAATACAAACAGTTGCATAATCATTAAAAATACCAGATACTCTAAAGTGTAAATTGTTACACTCATCTACAAAGTATTGTATTTTTATCACCTTTTTAGAGGCTAATCCCTTATGAATAAATCAATCTTTTTTAAGTCAATCATTCTGGCCCTCGCTTTCAGTCCATTGGCGGCATCTGCACAAACTGACAACCAATACCCCGCAGCAAATTTTGAACCAAAAGTGGTGTTTATCGACACCGCTGTCGTTAGCAATACTAAGGCTCATGCTCAAGAGTCAAACAATGCCCATGCCAAAAAAGCTGAGTTTGATCCTCAACATCCTGCAGCTTTTTTCCAGCCTAAAGTTATCTATCCCTAATTAACACAGCTAAATTTTACAAGCAGGCGAGTTTAAGCTTTTAAACTCGCCTTTATTTTTTTAAAAAACGCTGACCTTAACCAACACTGCTTTGCGTTAAAGCCATCAGCTTATATTTTCATTATGATGACTTCACCAAAATTGCCCCTTAAGCTCAGTATAGGCTTATGTCTTCTGAGTACGTCCGCAATGGCTTTTGATTACGGCGATCCAACGCCTTTCGAGCAAACACACATTGAAATGCTTAATCGGGCTCGTGCAGAACCGTTAAAGGAGGCGCAACGCTTACAGATTGATTTATTGGAGGGTGTTCCCGCCAACACATTAACAACTAGCGCTATACAACCATTAAGTTCCAATGCTTTACTCTTAGATATTGCGCGCAGCCACAGCGAAGATATGCTGAAGCAGAACTATTTTGCGCATAATAGCCTTGCTGGACAATCCCCTTTTGAGAGAATGAACACTGCCAATTATGCCATCCAGACTGCCGGGGAAAATATTGCCTGGCAAGGTGCCTCTGGGACAATCGATCAGGCGGCCGTATCATTAAAACTACATGACACGTTATTTATTGACAAAGATGTTCCCGGTCGTGGACATCGGACTAACATTCTCAATCCAGATTTTCGGGAAGTGGGTGTAGGGCTGGCTTTTGGGCTTTTCACGCAAAGTGGCCGCAGTTTTAACTCAGGCTTAGTGACAGCGGACTTTGGTTTACGCCCTGCCAGTAAGCCAATCATTCTTGGTGTGGTATATGAAGATAAAAACGCTGACCAATTTTATACGGCTGGGGAAGGCATTGCGAATGTCAATGTAGCGATTTCAACGGCTAATAGCACTCAAACCGCTTCAGCCGGGGGCTATGGGCTTGAGGTCGAGCCTAACAATGACTATACCCTCACATTTATTCACCCGAACCATGCCGTTTTTAATAAAACCGTGCATGTAGCCAACTTGAATGTAAAGGTAGATTTACTCAGCAACGCGTTTACGGCTAACACCGCGACTGACGCACAATGTGCCACTTTTGTGGCAACTAAACTCAGCATTCCCTGCATTTCGGTTGATGGGGCCGTCTTAAGTGCTGAATTGGTCGTGAGCAATAACAGTCCACTGCAATTTACATTTCAAACCAGCGCCTTGAGCACTCAAGCACCTGCGAGCCAATGTGGCATTTATGACAGCCAAACCACTATGGCTCGTCTGAATTGCGTAACAGTTGGTAACGACCGCTATTGGGCGGAATTAAAGCTAGAGACAACCACGCCAACCCTAACCTTCGAACTCGCGGCTTATGGTATCGCGCAATAGCAGAGCGAATAGTTCAATGCCATTAAACCTGACAATAAATTAGCGCTTGAGCTTATGCGCCTTTTAATCAAAGCTATTTCTATTCATTTCAAGCCTCCCGCATGAACAGCTTAGTACAAATTTGACTGGCGAACGGGCTATTCGAGCGCAAGTACAAGCCGCTTACCCAGTGCAGCAGCAGCCCGGTCTATTGTTTTAAGTGAAGGCCAATGAGTAGGATCTTCAAGCCGCTGTGCAGCAGGCCATGTTTTTTCAAGGGCCCGAGCCAAGTCTGATAAAGACCGCTCGCCACGCGCAAGATGTAGGAGTACTGCGGCTTGCGTTTTTGAATCCGGAGCTATGTAGCACACATCTTTCATGCCCTGACTTGGCGCCGGAGCATCCTTAGACTCAGCCAAAAGCTTGGCCAAAATAGTTGAAAGAACTTCGGCCGCATTAGAGATGGCTTCTTCGCGCGTCCGGCCTTCGGCAAAGGCATCAGGCAGATCAATGAATCGGATCCAAATGGTATCATTTGTATGTGTTTCAAGGTTTGCTGGGTATCGAATGTCCATGATAGTAACTCACTTAGTTTTATGCTGGTTTTGTGCGTTATCTATATTAATAAGGTTAACGCACCGAGATAGTGGCAGTCAGCAAGCGGAAATAGCCCCCTTATGTAGTGACTACCCAGAATAATATCAAGTGACTAACAAATAACTTTTAACTTCCAAAAACACATCTATGCCCGTCACTTAACACGCTAGCAGTATAGGATAATTTAAAACTTATATCTGTGAACTATTTCACATTTTTAAAAAAGATACCTTGAAAATAAAGCAGTCCAAAGTTGGTTTTGATTAAATTCTAAGAATAAAAGCCGCCACACTACACTCCATTTTAATAATCTATGTGCTATTTCTCTAATCGTTTAAGCATACGGAAAAACCACGAAGCTCATTGGATCACATATCAATATAAAATAATATAAGGACAAACACGTATATAAAAATCAGCACTCAAGGTTAAGCCCAAATAAAACGCAAGAACCAAAAGCGCCCATGCATTTTTAACGTTTAAGATGACTTTTAAGGTTTTCAGTTTTCATGCAAATACAAGCCCGTAATAGACAATTTATTTGATGTACCGAATGAAATGACATAGCCACACTATCAATTGTGGCATCGGGTGCCGAGCTTGATGGATCAAAGTTTTTTTGATCATTAGCAATTCTGGCAGTTTGCTTGGTGTTATTCATCATATGCTATTATTGAGATATGCGCTGAGCGATTGGGGTTTTACAAACTCGCCTGTGATTTTAATTAGTTTTTTCCTGGTTACATCCATACCTCACTCATTCAAACGCCACTCTATTCTCAAGAGAGGCGGTGAAAGCACTAAATATTAAAGCTATTTAAGCAGTAACGCTTTAGTATCCTTATCGATCGGTATCGAATAATCATGTGCGGAAATAACGACGCTATTATCGGCGTTGATTACTTTCGCAGTAATATAGACACGCGTTTCACCGACAGCATAAGTCCCCACAATTACCGCTTGCGCATGATGATCATGGGAAATATTCTTCAGTTCTCTTGAAAGCAAAAACTCTCCACTGTCTTGTTTGATATAAATATCTTTACGCAGCAACATCTCAATGACCCGATAGCCGTTAGTGGTAAAAACAGTTGCAAACTGTTGCGAAATGCTCCGGCCCAGCGGGGACGATTCAGATAAATCATTAATATTAACAAAACTGGCAACAATCAACGGCTTGCTGCGATCCAAGCGGATCTTGCCATAATCGACTAATTTCTGCGCAGCAGCATGGTTATCATTAATCCCATAATACTTGTCATTCAAGGTTTGGCAGCCAGCCAAAAGTAAGCAAGCAGCCAATACAGTGGTTCTCATTAATGCGCTCATGACTGTTTTTCCTTATTGAGTGTCTGAGACAGTATAGTGATGCGGCAAATGCTCAGGTTCGTGATAAGCATAATGCGCTAAATTTCCGCGCTCAACATAATAAACCCGTGAATCTGAATTAAGTACTTGATTACCCAGAATGATTTGGGTTGTTACCACAACTTCAACGTGCGTTGCAAAATTGGGTTTAACTTGGTCTACAGCGGCATAAAATGGTGCTTTAATAATTTCAATGGCAGTCGTAGTAACGTCGTGCACACCTTTGCCTAAAGCTGTTACGGCCAAGTAATACACGCCATGACCCAACGGTGTGGGTAGCCCCATATTTTCAGTGTAATTAGCGTCATGCTTGATGACATCGACATTGTAGCGAATGGTAGCAGTATTAAATTCCGGCTGCGTCATAATCGTGACACCTTGAGCTGCCAAGCTACTGGTTAAAAGATTATGATACGTTTTTGCAAAAGGAAAACTATTATCAGGTTCTTTAATAAAAACCGGCATCCTTGAGGAGTTATTCAGGGTTTTTTTAATTAATCCTGCTTCATGATGCGCTAATACATCCCAGTGGGCAGCCGAATTTAACTTCAGTTGTTCCGGGGTTTTAAACGCAGCACCCATGGGGACTTCATGTGCACAACCAGTTATTAGAAGTGCTAGCGTAGATAAAACTATTTTTTTCATTGTCTCTCCATAAGAATTCTATATTGATTAGTCAAGCATAGATCAATAGCCCTAAAAATCAACCCACAGACTTATCTTTACGGCATAAAAATTGGTTATTATTGGTATTCTTTGGGTAATCGAAACGTTTTTCCATACTGTGTATCCACATCAAAATCATCCCAAACCAGCGCTGGATGGACAATCGCCTGTGTTGGAATGGGCGCCGTTATTAGATCGACCAAGCCCACACCCATACGCCCAACCATATTTACTGTCCCTTTTAACATCCCACCGAAAAAGCCGAAAATAATATTGCTGTCATTGGTTGTATTAATGATGTTTTTAGGAATTTCCAGAGCGGAAGTCGTTAAATTCGCAAATCCGTTACCGGCTTTCTCCAAAACACCTCGCTCATAATTGCCATGCTCTTCAGCATGACTAATTGATACCGTAATCGCTAAAATTACCGCTAAGAAAATTGTGTATTTCTGCATAGGAAATCTCCAAATAATTGAAATTCAGCTAAGTATAGCAGAGGATAATTTTTATGCGGAATCGCCCTTACCTATACGTACATTATTCACCACCTCTTTTTTAAAAATGTAGCTGGCGATATTCACCTGGGCCACAATAGTCCAAAGCATAATGAGTGGTTGCCGATTTACGGTGGCTATGGCATGATTGGGCGTTTTTGGGTGTGGGCTTTTTAGCACTTCAAAACATTCATTCACAGATTCTAAATTTTTAAACTCATCCACAGAGGCAATACTAATGGCAGGTCGTAATCATCTATATATACCAGGCCCTACAAACGTTCCAACCGAAATTATGAGCGCCATGAATGTGGTTATGGAAGATCATCGCTCACCGAGTTTTCCTAATTTACTCAAACCGATTTTGCAGGATCTCAAAAAAATCTTTCGTACTGAAACCGGGCAAGCATTTTATTTTCCGGCAACTGGCACCGCAGGCTGGGAAATCGCCCTGACCAATACTTTAAATCCCGGTGATACTGTGATTATTTACCGCTTCGGTCAATTCAGCCATTTATGGGGACAAATGGCTAAACGTTTAGGTTTTACCGTTGAAATCCATGAAGAACCCTGGGGTACCGGTATCCCGCTTGATAAACTGGAAGCCCGTTTAAAAGCGGACACTGCGCATCAAATTAAAGCGGTATTGGCTACCCACAATGAAACTGCAACCGGTGTAACCAGTGATATCAGTGGCGTACGTAAAGCCATGAATGCCGCTAACCACCCTGCCCTATTATTTGTCGACGGCGTCAGCTCGATTGCCAGTATCGATTTTCGTATGGACGAATGGGGTGTTGATGGAGCCATCAGCGGCTCACAAAAAGGCTTTATGTTGCCTGCTGGTGCCGCTATTTTAGCGTTCAGTCAAAAAGCTTTAAAAGCCACCGAAACATCAACTTACCCCCGTTGCTTTTTAGATTTAACCGATCAAATGAACAACAATAAAGATGGCTATACTCCCTACACACCTTCAATCCCTATGCTATACGGCTTACGTAAGGCGCTGGATTTATTGCTGGAAGAAGGCATGGAAAACGTTTATGCCCGCCATTACCGGCTGGCAGAAGGTGTTCGTAAAGCCGTAGCAGCTTGGGGACTAACGCAGTGTGCCCGACCCGGTTTTGAATCCAACACCGTAACCGCCGTAGTCGTTCCCGCAGATAAGGATGCGCGTGAAGTAATCAGTACCGCATTTAAAAAATATAATATGTCGCTGGGCGGTGGCCTGAGTGAATTGGCTGGCAAAGTGTTCCGTATTGGACATGTCGGTGACATGAATGATATATCCCTGTTAGGTGCTCTAGCGGGTGTGGAAATGGCTTTGCTTGACTGTGGTTTCAACATTAAAGCCGGCAGTGGTGTAGCGGCAGCGGTTGAATATTACCGTTCAACCGCAAAATAAGCTTAAATTAACCTGTTTTAAAATCAATCCAAAGCATGGCATTTTCCTGCTATGCTTTGGATCTGTATTAAGTTATGGGTATTCTTAAATCTGCGCGCCACAGCGCGCCTCATGGAAGATTGGACCCCCGCCACAAAACCAAAGCTGATTTCATCATCAGACGTTTCGTAATCAAGATAATGCCAGGCGGGCGGTATTTGAGCATATTGATCTGGCGAGATATTTACCTACATTATCACACCACTTTCTTTTTACCCATATACCAGAAATGATCATAACTGATCCAAAAAAGAGTCAGGCTTTGATTGGCCATTACACTATTGACAGCTTTAGTTTAAAAGCATAGGCTATCAATCAGTTAGAGGGTAGTTTGTTAATCATACCTAGCTTTATTGTTTAGGTAGCTTTTTTCACTTATCGGATCTCGCCTATGAACTTAAAAACATTCTCTGTACTTTTTGCCGTAAGTTTAATCTCTGCTTGCGCATCTAAAGGCACAACTCAAAGCCAGGCAACTCAGCCAGCTACTTCCGGAACACCAGCGTCTGGCACCAAAACGATGAGTTCGATAGACGGTACTTATACAGGGGAAATCGTAGGCACCGTTGATCCTAGAAGCAAATTTGCGAAATTAAAAATCGGGATGGAAATGCCCGAAGTCCATGCGCTCATCAAAACCCCAGACGACATGCAACGCTATCAAAGCGGGAAAGCATGGATTCCGTTTTATTTTGGCAATGACTCCTTCAGGGTTGAAACCTATTACGAAGGTGAAGGTTGCCTCACATACACCGGCGGTGGTACGTACGGGGGGACTGGTGGTCAACTGATTCGGATCACCGTCGACAAAACCAAGCATTGCTTCAACGAGTAACTTGAAAAACTTAGCTTCATATCATTAAAATGTCCAATTAGACACAGAAATGCAAATTTACTATAACTTTCATTTTAAATGAGTAAGTTACGATTATGACTAGGTTATAAAAATTCTCAAATATTTCTTGTTCGAAGATGCTGCTGGATCAGCATTGTTTATATATTCTTTTGCATTCTATACAAATTTGTCAAAGCTACAGCTTGCCTGGAATATAAATTGATGATCACTAGACAAACGCCTTATTTCAGCTAGTTTTAAAAATGATTGGATCAGCTTAGCGTTGACACACCAATTTTAATACGTCGAATTGCTTGTTCTAAGCAATAATCCTAAAATTTAAGTACTTTATCTTTTTGACGCAAGCAGTTAAAAAGA
>JBEBJQ010000168.1:0-3247 GCA_040079795.1 Methylococcales bacterium | reverse complement strand
CCTTTCACAGGCGATTAGCGAAGCCACTGAAGCTGGAAAAATAACAAACCTTCAAAACTGCCACGATAAGGCGCGTCCCGCTTGAGCGTAATGTTAGGCATCTTTCTCGCAATTACTCGACAATAAGGGTAACTTCTTCATTTCTGTGTAGATGACATTGGCACAATGTTCATATTGTGCTGGATTGCCACCATATGGATCACTAATACACCATTTTACAACACGTTCAGCCAACAACGCTGGAAAGAGCAGCATCAACTCTACGAAAATCTGATTTGTCATAGCAACTACGAGATCAAATGTTGTGATTTCAATGGATCTAACATCTCGCGGCTGGTGCTGGCTGGCATCAACCCCAAATAAAGTCTTCAAAGTAAAAACCGCATTTTCCGTATCTTCTAGCATACCTGGTTGTAGCCCCGCAGAAGCGACATCGATAATTTTACCAAATTTGCAGCTTGCAATATATTCTGCAAGAACACTTCTACATGTATTCCCCACACAAACGAAGAGTACACGAGGTTTGTGAATATGAGCTTGTGGTGTCGAATAATTCATGAGGTAATTTTTAAAATGCCTAACGTAAAGCTAAGAGGCGCGCCTGTCACGGAAGGTTGGCGAAACCACCGAAGCAGGGAAAACAACAGGCCTCCAAAACCGCCACGATAAGGCGCGTCCCGCTTGAGCGTAATGTTAGGCTGCAAAACTATATAGCGTGGCTAAGCCTAACACCGAATAAAAACAACACCACACGCCGAACGCTACCCTATGCCTTAGAAAAAACCTAGCGGATTAATATCGTAACTGACCAGCATGTTTTTGGTTTGCTGGTAATGATCCAACATCATTTTATGGTTTTCACGTCCCACGCCTGACTTTTTATAGCCACCGAATGCGGCGTGAGCGGGGTAATGGTGATAACAATTCGTCCAAACACGACCCGCTTGAATGCCCCGTCCCATGCGGTATGCGCGGTTCATGTCGCGCGTCCAAAGACCCGCGCCCAAACCAAATTGCGTGTCGTTGGCAATGGCCAAGGCTTCCGCTTCATCCGTAAATACCGTTACCGCAATCACAGGGCCGAAAATTTCCTCCTGAAAGATACGCATTTTATTACTGCCTTTCATAATCGTTGGCTCAATGTAATAGCCCCCTGAAAATCCTCCCCCTATTGAAGCAACATTACCGCCAGTTAAAACATCAGCGCCTTCATTCCTGCCGATTTCGATATAGCTCAAAATTTTGTCAAATTGCTGCTTGGAGGCTTGTGCGCCGACCATTGTTTCGGTATCCAACGGATTGCCGCGTTTGATTTGCTTGGCACGGGCAATGACTTTGGCGATAAATTCATCATAAATGGATTCTTGTATCAACAAACGCGAAGGACAGGTACAAACTTCGCCTTGATTAAAAAACGCCAAAACCGCGCCTTCCACGCATTTACTGACAAATTCATCTTCCTGATTTAACACATCCTCAAAAAAGATATTCGGCGATTTGCCGCCCAACTCAACGGTTGAAGGAATAATATTCTCCGCCGCACATTTTAAAATATGCGAACCCACAGGTGTTGAACCGGTGAAAGCGATTTTTGCAATGCGCTTGCTGGTGGCTAATGCTTGGCCCGCTTCCGCGCCGTAACCATTGACAATATTTACCACGCCAGCAGGCAATAAATCGCCTATCAGTTCCATCATCACCAAAATAGAGGCGGGCGTTTGTTCGGCAGGCTTCATAACCACACAATTCCCTGCGGCTAAGGCGGGGGCGAGTTTCCAGCAAGCCATCAGCAACGGAAAATTCCACGGGATGATTTGCCCCACCACGCCGAGCGGTTCGTGAAAATGATAGGCGATGGTGTTTTCATCAATTTCGCCGATAGAACCCTCTTGGGCACGGATGCAACCCGCAAAATAACGGAAGTGATCGACCGCCAACGGCACGTCGGCGGCGAGTGTTTCGCGTATTGGCTTGCCATTGTCCCAGGTTTCGGCTATGGCTAATATTTCAAGGTTAGCTTCGAGTCGGTCGGCGATTTTTAGCAGTATATTGGAACGGGCTGTGACTGAGGTCTTCCCCCAGGCTTCCCGCGCCGCATGGGCGGCATCCAGTGCCAGCTCTATATCTTCAGCCGAGGAACGGGGTATTTGGCAGAATACTTCACCGTTGACAGGACTCAAGTTATCAAAATACTCGCCTTTGACGGGCGCAACCCAGTTGCCGCCAATGAAATTACCGTAACGCGATTTAAACTGGAGTTTGCTATCAGATTGGTTGGGGGCGATATAAAGCATGTTTTCTCCTAACGGGGCAAGTGAAAGTAACCTGATGATTTTAACAGCTTGTTGTTGATTTGAGGCGAAGTATGTATTTTGGGGGTTGGGAGGGGCTATGAATGCCTAACGTAAAGCTAAGGGGCGCGCCTGTCACGGGAGACTGACGAAGCCACCGAAGCCGGAAAAACAACAAACCTCCAAAACCGCCAAGAAAAGGCGCGTCCCGCTTGAGCGTAATGTTAGGCTGATTATATAAGCTTTACCCTGAAATTCTGCCAATTAATGGAATAAAGCGACCAACTTGCTTTGCATAATTCAGGTAGTCATCGCTGTGACACTTAATCATTTGAAGCTCTTCAACATATCGCACTTGTAATTGAATGCCTATGAGGCCAATTACACTCCCAATAAACATAATAGGAGTAGGCAACAATATCAGAAGCCCAGAAACAAATACAATAACACCCGAATATATTGGATTTCTGACATACTGAAACAGCCCATGCGTCACTAAGGTTGTCTTTTCATTTGGGTCTACACCAACGCGCCAAGATTTACCCATTTGGAGCTGAGCAGCGCCAATAATGACAAGTCCGCCCAGGGATAAAACGACCCCTAATACTTTTCCACTGCCCCTTCCCAATGGGTTTGAGGCAAGCAGATCAAAAGCATCTAGGATTGTCGCTCCGAATGTAATAACAAATCCCAGAATAAGGGATATGCTTGCGTAAAATGCCACATCAAATGAGCGCATTTGTACTGCCCGCAGCCCCGAATCATCAGTGGTTCGATATTGGACAGCTACCCGAACAATTACTGCAATCAGAATGAACATTAAATAGAGTATAAAGGGAGTCATACCGCTCCTAACCGCCTAACGTAATGGTATGGACTCCTCACCTTCCCAACGGCATCACGATGTGCCAAAGTGGAAGTAAAACGACCACTTAACAGAAGAAGAGGAATCCGAG
>JBEBJQ010000010.1:0-77766 GCA_040079795.1 Methylococcales bacterium | reverse complement strand
CTAGTATAGTCATAGCTTGATCAATATCCAAGTAAGTGCCCCATAACCTTGGTAATGGGGCATTAGTATCACTACTTGCGGTTTGCTTTGACATAATGCTAACACCAATAATAGTCGCGTCAGGCGCCATACCGGTCAATTCCACATTATTAAAAGGCCACTGAGGAAAATTGGTTGACCAGTCATATTTACCAACGGCGACGCCAGCTACATAGCTACCATGAAAACATAAATTTCGTAAATCGTTATCTTCTGAGCAGATGTTTGAATTCACGGAATTTGGCATTCCTAACGGGCTATCTCCCGTTATCGGGTCAGCTAAAGGGCATAAAGAGACAAAAGTATCGGAATTTCCGTTAATGGGATTAATTACAGTACGGCTTGTACCAAAACACGCCTCAAACACCACTTTTGATTGCCCATTTGACTGTTGCAGAAACGGGTGATCATTTTGAAAAGCGCTATCCATAATCACAATTTGTTGTCCAGCGCCCCGGTATTGAGGGTTATGGTTCCACGCATAGGACATATTGATAAAACCGGTGCTTTCGCTAAGTAGTGACCCCAGAGCGCCCTTATTTAGTTTAATTCTTTTGATACGGGCATCCGGGCTTTTATACAGTTGTTGCAGGGCGGCATAAGATAAAACCGCATAAATACTGGGTACACCTTCAAATGCTTGAACCTCTTTTACTGCACCGCCCCCCCCCAGAGCTAAAAAAATGCTATTAAAGGTTTCTTTTAGTGTGGTGGCCTGCGAGCGCCATGCACGGGCGGATAATCGTCCAACTTGAGGGGAATAGCCAAAGGGCTGATACAGGCTAATTAATACACCGGCAGAACCAGTTGCTTTAGCAGTTTCAAGAACATCCCCATCCAATATAGGCGTTTTGGGTAAGGATTTAACCAGACGTATTGCACGTATGTCTTTATGTTCATGTAAGGCAAGAAATCCTTCCCTGTCAATCTGAAATGTTTGTACAGGTGTGTTTTGAAGCTTGATTCTTTTCTCTCTGGCGTTAGCTGAATTATGTATATGTTTGGGCAGAAGGGAGCCGATAAACAGTGGCAATTTAGCTTGTAATTCTTTGGTTTGATCGGAGGAGTCCCTAAATTGAGTTTCACCATTGGGTGTATATTCATAAGCAAGGTTTTCTAAATTCAAAACCACTTCAACCTCAGCAAAGCCGTTGTTATCAATTTCAGCTTCTATGTCATACATCAGAGTACCAGTTTCGTCATGGTAAGTTGCACGCATACTGCCAGTCGTAGTGGACATTAACTTACGCACATAGCGGCTTTTAGCAAGCCGTTTTAGACCTTCAGCAGTAACATAAACTTCTAGCTGGCCGACACCACTACGCCACCTACCATTGACTGAAGCAGTATCCCCTAGTTCATCAAGAACTGCCCGTTCTAGCGCAGCTAATTGGAGCTTAAGTACTGGAGATTGCTTGCCAAGGTCAGCCAACGAGACGTTGACATCAAGACCGATCAGCACGCGCACAAATCCTTTTTGATGGGCGATTTGAACAAGCCTTTTATAGTCTAATTTATCAAAAGTTGCCGGGCAGACCGGTATACTCTGCATACAAAAGATAACAGTTGAAATTATTAGGGCTGATTTTCTCATTTTGGCTTTTAGGCTCTTTGTTAAAGTTAATCACTATCAATGTCCATCCTCGTATCAACGACACAATGATTTTGACTTACAATCTATTGTTAAGTAAAAATGCATAACTAATTTAAAACCTGAATTAGAGAGTTATAGTGCGTCATACCCGCCGGGAAGCGGGTATCCAGTGCCAAGGATGGCAAGCTCCGGGACATCCCTGTAGCCTGGATTCCGGCAATCCCTGCCGGAATGACGACTTTTAAAAACAGTTGCACGTACTCACTTAATTATTAAGCCAGTCCATTGTATATAGGGAACTGAATAGCCTTGCAGATATTCGTAAAATAAATGTCGCTGTTTCCTGAACAAGGTCAGAAGTTTTCATCACCATACTTACACAAAACCCAGTATTAGCGTCTAAGTTTAAATGGCTCAGGCTTTATTATCTGAGCGACCTAACTTGGTCGATTAAGTTTGGACAGCCTATATCAAACTCATAGGCAGGGTCACTGGTTTGATATGAAAAGCATAAAGGAATTGGAAACATTCTGGCTCAATAACAAAATCGACAGCCGTTGCCCCGGGTTTATAAGAACCTCTTGCCCCTACCAAAAAAATTGACACAGCGATCTGATCCAGACATTTTTCAGTTTGACAGTTGTCATTGTACTCAACACTTTCCAGCCCCAGTTCCCGCCGCTTTAGCTCTTGTGGCTGTAGACCCCAGTTTTGTGCGGAACGCACATACAATCCTGTACACAAATGACCAATAACAGGACAGGAGCTGACTTGAAATGTTTAGCAAAATTTATAATGGAGCATTTCGGGAAACTCCGGCTGAACTGATGGCAAAGCTTGGCATGGTAAGTGCTGTGTTTAAGTTGAGGGTGCTCTTTAGAGAGCATATTTGGCATTTTTTTGACGAGCTCAAGCGTCTAAAACGAATCTTCCTATGCTTATGGCCATCTACTACCATAAATTTTAATAAATAGGCGATAAGATGATTAAAGCAAACTGGGTAAAATTAGGTGTCTTGTGGTTGTTGCTAAGCGGTTTTCAAGAGGTGGCACATGCCGAACTATTTAATGTTTTTTCGGCAGGTGATATGGCTATCGCACCGGACGGTTCGGTATGGGCGACTGATGTGATAAATAATCGGATTCAGCACCGCAAGGCGGATGGCAGTATTATTAAGCAGTTCGGAAGTTTGGGTAAAGGTGCTGGGCAATTCGATGCACCAACCAAAATTGCTTTGGCTGAAGATGGGAGCTTGTGGATTGCAGATGGTAAAAAGATCAGTCCTTCCAATTTTGGAAATGTGAATTTGGGAAACTCTTTTTACAGTTATCGTCTTCAACATGTAAAAGCTGGTGGTACCTTTATTTTTCAGATGGGGAGTGAGGGTTCAAATTTAGGTCAGTTTTATGGAATAACCGATATAGCGACGGCAACGGATGGCAGTATATGGGTAGCAGATGGTGGAAATCGTCGGCTACAACATTTCAATGCTGATGGTTCTCTCATTACGCAATTTAAATATGAGGGTAGCTTACTGGGGCAGTGTAATTGTAGTTTTAACGTTGCTCCAGCAACGGATGGTAGCGTCTGGGTAGCTGATGAAAATGAGGGTAGCGTGCGACATTGCTGAATTGCAAACTTTGGTTGAACAGGATAATTACGCCCCGGGTATTAACAGCACTTATTTTCCAAATGCGCCACTGCGTGATTTTTGGTCTTCATCTCCAAGCAAAAACGATGGTGCTTGGCATATCTGGTTTAGTTTAGGATATACCGATAACCGGAAGATGATAATAGCTGACGCCGTGCGGATGGTACGCGGTGGGTAGGTTATTGATCCTTTACTTGATGGGTATACGCCAGCATCGGCGTTTACAGATCAAGGTGATGCGACCATCGTCCATAAAAAATCCGGACTCACCCGGCAACGCTGCGTGGTTGGGCAAACTTGGACGGGGAGTACCTGTGGTGGCGAAGCTATAGATTACACTTGGGAACAAGCTAAGGCAATCACCAGCAATCACCAGCAATCTTGGCAATAAACGCGACTGGCGCTTACCCAACGCTAATGAACTGGCTACCCTAGTAGAGTACCAGTCGATTGATCCCGCCATTAACACCGGTATTTTTGCTAATGCGCCTGCCGCAGACTTTTGGTCATCGTCCCGGTATCCTTTATCTACCTTAAATAATGCTTGGTATGTAAGCCTTTCGGACGGCAGTGTCCGCCATACTGGAAGAACTGCCCGTAACAAGGTTCGCTTAGTGCGCGGGATTGTTAATCCTGCCTTGACTGAGCTGAAGGCTTCAGTCGTTAATTTGGAAAACAGCCCATTTACTACCCTAGAGACAACAGCCCAGTTTACGGGTGGCATTTCTGTCAATGGTTCAAGCTATACCCATTACTTAACCCAACCCGCGCAACAAGGTGATATTATCATGGTGAGCGGCGCAATTACCCCAAGCACAAAACATATAGGACAAACAGCCGATATTCTTTTGGTTGGTGCGGTACAAGGTGTTAGTGGTAGCAAGGAGATTACTGCTCCCGATGATTGTGACCTGCAAAAAGGCACTTGGGTTTGGCATATGAATACCAAGCGCAATATTGTAATAGCTCAAAAAGTACGGCGGCACAAGCCTAAACAGCAAAAGTCAGTTAGGTTAGAAAAGAGGGTTAATGCCATGAAGGCAATGGTGATACCTTTTGCGAGGTTGATGTTTTTAGCGATAAGGGTTTAAAAGCCAACGTTAGATTGATACAGCAGCGTTAAAATCATAACCGTGGCGACAGAAATCTGGGAAGAAGCTGAGGAAAAAAGGTGGCAAACTCACCTATAATTTTTTCAGGACTAATATTCCAAAAGCCCTTGTAGTTCTGCGATAGACTGCGGGCGATCTTTCGGCCGCACTTGCATTGCCCAATCAATCGCTTGCAACAAAGCATCCGGGTAACGTTGTTTATAGACTTTAACGGCGCTTTTTAAAACATCCTGCTTTTCACGCTCGAGCGCTGCGGGGGGAATTTTACCGTCCAGACAGGTGCGCATACTCGCGCCGATTGAATAAACATCGGTCCACGGCCCCATCTCACCCCGGTTGTGGTATTGCTCAACGGGTGAAAAGCCTTGCGAACAAATTCTCGCCTGCTGAAGTGCAGGCAACACGGGAAATTGTTGGATGGCACCAAAATCGAGTAGCAAAGGATTATTATCGGGACGAATTAAGATATTCGCCGGTTTAATATCCAGATGGATCAAGTTATAGTTATGAATAGCGGCAACTCCCCTGAGCAATTGTTTAAAAACAGTCAGCATAAAAGCTTCGTTTACTTCAACTGCCGGGTTTTTAATCAGCTTATCCAGGCAGATGCCGTAATCGTAAGTCATTACCATATACGCGGTTGAATTGGCCTCGAAAAAATTGATGGCTTCAACAATGTTGGCATGCTTTAAATTAACCAGCACTTTAGCTTCTTTAAAAAATAATTCCCGCCCGCGTTTAAATAGCACACCAGCCGTCTCATCATGTGGGATGACCACATTATTCCAGGTTCGATGGGCTAGTTTTCTTGGCAAATACTCTTTAATGGCAACCTGAACTTGATCGGATAGCTGCCGTGCCAAATACACGGAACTAAATCCACCGTGTGCTAAGCGCCGCTCTATAATATACTGGTCAATAATGGTACCGGGTTCAAGGTAATTCCATTCTTGCGGGTAGGTGTCCGGGTCGTAGTATTCTGTCATTACCGTAGAATGATCACGCTGAGTTAACGATATAGGTGAAAAATGATTAGAAGTATGACTGCTTTTGCGAGTAATGATACCAAAATAGGTAATTTGACCATAACCTGTGAATTACGTTCTGTAAATCACCGTTACCATGACTTGAGTTTCAAGTTACCGGAACAATTACGCTTTACCGAAGCGGCATTAAGACACTTGGTGACCGAAAAAATTAAACGCGGCAAGGTTGAATGTACGTTTAATTATAAAAAATCGGTGCTGTATAAAGTAAGCGGCTTTAACATCAATTTTGAAGCATTAAAAACCTTACTGCAAGCAACCGCCGATATAGAGCAACATATGCGCAGCAGCCGGAGCTTTTCAGCACTGGATGTGCTCGCGTTCCCCGGTATTTCGCAAGAGCAGGAAATAGACAAGGAACAGATACGCCAAAGTGTTTTAGATTTAATGGCCAAAACCCTGCAACAAATGCTTGAAACACGCGAGCGGGAAGGAATGCAAACGGCACAATCGTTAACCGAAAAATGCCAAAAAATGCAGGAATTTGTCAAAATTGCTACGACCAGAATACCGGAAGTATTAGCCTACACCCGCACCCGCCTGGTTGATAAAATTAATGAAGCTGTAGCGAATCCCAATCTTGACCGCTTGGAACAGGAGTTAGTACTACTTGCCCAAAAATTAGACGTTAATGAAGAACTGGAGCGCTTGCAGTCACATATCACTGAAGTGCTACGGGTATTGCAGCAGTCCGAGCCAGTGGGCAGACGCCTGGACTTTTTAATGCAGGAACTCAACCGTGAAGCAAATACCTTAGGCTCAAAATCAGTCGACAAAGAAATGACCCAAGTAGCGATCGAATTAAAAGTGATCGTCGAACAAATGCGTGAGTTAGTCCAAAATATCGAGTGATGCGCGCAATGCCACAATAGCTTACAATTGGCAATTTTTAAGTTTTTATAACAGATAATTAACCTAATTTTATTGTTTAGAACGGATTATTTATGACTCACAGCAGAATTCCCTATTATGGATTATTTTTGGCAATACTGACTTTAGGCGGCTGTGGCAGTTCCGCAGAAAAAGAACAGCACTACTTACAAAAAGCCCAAGCTTCTTTTAAAGAGCAAAATTACGATAAAACCCGGGTTGAAATAAAAAATGTTTTACAAATAAACCCCAAAAACACCGATGCGCTATATTTAATGGCGCAGCTCGCCGAAAAAGAAAAAGATTGGCGCAAAATGTTTGATATCTTGTCCAAGGTTGTTGTAGAAAAACCGGATTTTATTGAAGCACAAATTCTGCTGGGTAAGATATTTCTGGCGGGCGGCGAGCAGGATAAAGCGCTGGAGAAAGTATCTTTAGGTCTGGCAAAAAACCCTGACGATAAAGATGCACTGATGCTAAAAGCGTTAGTGCTGTTGAAAAAGGACGATAAACCGTCTGCGCAAGCCATTGCGGGCAAAATATTATCCCTGAGTCCGGGCGACATAGAAGCCACGTATTTACTGGTAAAGTTACTGTCAGAGTCCAAACAACATGACGAAATACTCAAGCTGATTGATGCGGCATTAGCGGTACACCCCGAGGAATTAAATCTGGCCTTAATAAAAATGCAGGCGCTAGTCTCTGTGGGCAAAAGACCTGTTGCGGACAGTATGGTGGCGGATTTGCTCAAGCGATTCCCAGAGCAAAATTCTTTGTATTACAGCATGGCGAAGTATTACGTCGGCACCCAGCAAGTCGGTTTAGCAGAACAAGTGCTAAATAAACTGATTACCAATAAACCGGCAGAAACCGAGCCTAAGTTAAAATTAGTAGAATTTTTCTTAAATCAGAAAAACGAGCCTAAAGCCGAACAAACCTTACTTGACTACATCAAAGCCAACCCGAACAACTACGAATTTCATTTTGCACTGGTTAGTTACTACCTGCATAAACAAAAAAACGCGCAAGCCATCCCACTGTTAAATCAAATTGCGTCGCAAGATGGGGAAGGCGCGAGCAGCTTAAAAGCTAAAAACTTTTTAGCCCAGTTGATGCTGCAACAAGGCGATAAAACAAAAGCTGAACAAATTGTTGAAGAAGTTATTAAAATCGACGCGCACAACGCTGATGCATTAATGATGCGTTCTACTTTTTCTCTCGATAAGGGTAAATATGAAGCTGCGATCGGGGATTTGCGGACGGTATTACGTGACCACCCCCAATCTGAAAAAGCCAATATTCTAGCTGCTAAAACACATTTAAAAAGTGGTTATCTGGATCTGGCGCAAGAATCCCTCAAAAATAGCCTGAGCATTAACCCGGCCAATCTTGATGTACGCAAGGATTTGGCGCGCATCCTGGCCATGAAAAAAGATGAAACAGGGGCTATTTCTTTACTTGAAGATATGGGTCAATCAAAACAGCAAAATGATGAAGTCTTATCCATTTTAGTCGATTTATATGCGCGCAAAGGGGAATGGGAAAAAGCCGAAGAAACGGCTAAAGCCATCGCTAAAGTGAATAACTCGGGATTATCCCCTTTCAAATTAGCACAACTCTACAGCGCACAGAAAAAATTCCCTGCTGCAATTGACGCCTACCATGAAGCGTTAAAATTAAAACCTTTAGGGCTGGATATTTTATCAGGCCTAACCAACACCTATTTAGCGATGGGTGAGGCGAATAAAGCCATAGCGCTGCTGGATAAAACCCTGGCCGTACAATCTAATGACATTAATTTGTTAAACTTAAAAGGCTTTGTCTATCTAAACCAAAAAAACTTTGCAAATGCCGAGCAAATTTATACAAAGATTATTGACCTGTTTAAAAAGGAAGAAATCGGCTATCGAAATTTGGCTGCCGCCTATATCGCCCAAAATAAGCTTGATCAAGCCTTAAAAATTTATCAGCAAGGCCTTGCAGTCTTGCCACAAAATATTAATTTAATGCAAAGCATGACCAAGCTCTATCAAAAAATGGCTAAACCGGAAGAGGCGATTGCGTTATATGATCAACTATTAAAAATTAACCCTGACAATAAACTCAACTTAAATAATTTTGCCGCGCTTACGGCTGAAACAAGCAGTGATCCAAAACGGCTAAGCGAGGCGTTCGAGCTTATTAAAGCCTTTAAGGACGCTAAGGAACCGACTTTCTTGGATACCTATGGATGGTTAAGTTATTTAAACGGCCAACTGGATGATGCGGTCAGCTCTTTGGAAAAAGTGGTGCAGTTACAACCAGAATTCGCTGAATTTAACTACCATTTAGGTATGGCCTATGCCGCTAAAGGCCGTAACGAAGAAGCCAAGAAAGCCTTGCAAAAAGCGCTGTCAAAAAATGCGCAAGCCGTTTGGATTGATAAAGCAAAAGCCAAACTGCAAGAACTTAAGTAACCCTGAACTTGCTATCGAAAATTTTGCTTCGGTAAAAAAATTCTTAGTGCTTCGCTTTAAAAATGAGTTCCTAAACCCCGCTCGTCCTTAGCTTTGCAAAGGATGTGCGGGCTTTAGGCTCCTCCTTCTCACGATTTTAAAACCTGCTTAAATTTAAACAGGCTAGCATTTACCTTAATGACATTTTAAGGGTCAAGCTAAAAATCACGTTCTTAATCAAGGTTCTCCTTCCACGTGTGCAAGCGCCTATAAGCCACAAAGCTTTCCCGTTAGTTTTCCTCTTGCTCAGAACAGATAGAATAGACACTAACGCCTAAAATACCTACTTTTGGCGGATATGCCAATTTGAACAGATAAGCTAAGATAACGCTGCGCAAAGTAATCTATCCCCTTACTCTGTGCAGATTGTTTGATGGCAGCTGTCCACTGCTGTCCCTTCAAAGCCATGATGAATTGTCTATCGACCATCCGAAAGCACAATGGATTGTTAATGACTGACTTTTTTCCTCCCGATTCTGGAGCTAACCATGTACAAAAAACTCAGACTTATTCTAGTAGTTACGCTGCTGACTTTTACTTTCAGTGCGCCAGCCAGAAGTGATTCACTTAAGGAATATCTTGGGAAATTGATATTTTTTGATACCAATCTTTCCACCCCGGCAGGTCAGTCCTGCGGCAGTTGCCACGATCCTAGCTTTGCTTTTACCGAACCGGATCAGGGCAGCCCTACTTCAGAAGGCGTTATTGCAGGACGTTTTGGTAACCGTAACGCCCCAACAGCACTGTATGCCAAGTTCAGTCCAGTTTTCCACTATGATGAAGCTATTGGCGGCTATGTAGGCGGACAATTTTTAGATGGGCGGGCAGAGTCTCTGGAAGAACAGGCTAAGGGGCCATTTCTTAATCCATTGGAGATGGCCAATCCTGACAAAGCAGCCGTGGTTAAAAAACTCAAACGGACTCAATATAAATACCTGTTTTATCTTGTTTATGGTTGGGATACGTTTTTCAGTGTCGATAAAGCCTATAACCGCATGGTCGATGCGATTGCAGCATTCGAGCGTACCCAGGAATTCAGCACTTTTTCCTCCAAATACGATGCCTATCTTGCAGGTAACGCCGAGCTGAGCCCTCTTGAAATGCAAGGTTTGCAAATTTTCGAAGCACCAGATAAGGGTAATTGTGCGGCCTGCCATACCAGTCGCACTGCAGCGGATGGAACGCCGCCCTTATTTACGGACTTTACCTACGATAACCTTGGTGTCCCCAGAAATCCAGCCAATCGGTTTTACGACAACGACCCTGAATTCAATCCGGCTGGTTGGGACTTCGTTGACAAAGGCTTAGGGGGAGCGTTGGGTGCAGATGATCAAAATGGTAAATTCAAGGTGCCGACGTTACGGAATCTTAGCCGCAGTGCGCCATACTTTCATAATGGCTATTTCACAAGCTTACGTGGTGTGGTTGATTTTTATAATACCCGGGATGTTAAGCCCGCTTGCCAGGATAGCTTTACGGATGAAACCCAAGCTGATGAAAATTATTGTTGGCCGGTGCCTGAAATATCAGAGCATGTTAATCATGCTGAATTGGGAAATTTAGGGTTGAGCGATGACGAAGTGGATGCTCTCGTAGCGTTTTTACAAACACTTGAGGACGGCTACCAGTAAATCTATTACCGGGACGGTTTTGCGGTAGCAAGCCGTCCTTTTCTATCGTTTTGGTACAATTTTAACGGTTTAAAGTAATTTGAGCGGTCTTTATACTTTCAAGCAACGTTTCTCTGGGCTGTTCAGCTTAGTTAGCTTTCTCAAACTTCCCAAAGCGTGCCAACAATACCGGCAGCAATAATAAATTTAAGCAGGTAGAGGAAATCAGGCCACCGATAATAATTGCCGCCATTGGCCCCATAATTTCACGCCCCGGGTTATCACTATCAAATGCTACGGGGAACATCGCCAAAGCAGTTACCAGAGCAGTCATCAAAATAGAAGGTAAGCGTTCCTGTGCTCCCTGGGTAGCAGTACTTAACGTCCAGCTTTTGCCTTCGACAGTAACTAAATGTTGATAATGCGATAACAGCATAATGCTGTTACGCACGGTAATGCCAAACAAGGTAATAAAACCCACCACCGACCCTACAGATAAACTGGCTTGTGTAAACAGGACGGTTAGCACCCCACCAATCAGCGCAAAAGGCAAGTTGCACAGGGTTAAAATGACATTACGGGGGTTGCTGATTGCAATAAAGATCAAAACCAATACCCCGGCACCTGCCAATAAAGCATGTAACAGTAGATCCCGCTTAGCCGTGGCCTGCTCAATAGCCGCACCTGCATAAGTAATCAGCATATCTTCATTTAACTGAATATCTTGGCTAAGCTTGGTTTTAAGCTGTTTTAAAAAACCGTTCAAGTCATTATGGGTAATGTTGCAGGTAACCGTCTGCCGACGTTGCGCGCCTTCATGCAGAATATTGTAGCGACCCTCAAATTGGTGCACATCGGCTACCTGTGCCAAGGTAATATAATACCCATCTGGCGTTCGCAACGGCAATTGTCCAATCGCTTCAACTTGCTTTCGGAGCGCAGGGGGTAGGGTTACGGCAATGTTATATAATTTATTCTTTTCATAGTTTTTGCCCACTACCCGGCTGGCATAGGCCGTTTGCAGTAAATCCAGAATCTGCGCCGGTCTTAATCCATAATGATTAAGCTTGGTCAGATCGACTTTGACGTCCAGTAATGGTGTGCCCAGGGGTGAGCGACGTTGCACATCGGTAGCACCAGATAGGCTTTGCATCACATTGGCAATCTCTTGTGCCTTGCCATCTAGCGCCGCCAAATCATTGCCATAAATATTTACGACAATCGGTGCGGTATAGCCTGACAGCGTTTCGTTGATGCGTTCGGTTAAAAAAGTATTTACTTCAAAATTAATACCTGGAAAATCACGCAAGATGGCACGTAATTGTTCAAGTATGTGTTGCTGTTCTGTGCCAGAGAGCGGCTTTAAACGAATCTCGTATTCACTATAATGGCTACCATAGGTATCTGCGCCCCGTTCGGCGCGCCCTGCCCATTGTGACACCGAAGCCACACCGGCAACCGCCATAAATTGCTGCGTCAATTGCGAACCGGTGCGGATGGATTCAGCTAATGCAGTTCCCGGAATACTGGTGGTATGCGCCATATAGTGGCCTTCACGCAATTCCGGTAAAAATTGGTTGTCAAATTTGCTAAAACTGAACAGCCCAAACAAGCAAAGGATAACACTACCGACGAGCCAAATTTTAAAATGTCTGGCAACCCAAGCTAATAAAATACTATAACGGGGTTTGAGATAACGGCTTAGCGGCGGCTCAGGCGTTTCGCTGCTGGTCTCTGACAATAACCAATAACATAACGCCGGAGTCAGGCTTAACGCCACCAAGAGAGACATCAAAATAGCAACGATATAGGCATACCCTAACGGCGCAAATAAACGCCCGGCTATACCGCTCAAGGTTAATAGCGGTACAAAAACCAGTGCGACGATAAAGCTGGCATACACCACCGAGCTACGCACTTCTATTGATGCTTGATAGACTACTTCGGCAGTCGGTAAAGGATTAATCAGCAAACGGTTTTCGCGCAAACGGCGAAAGATATTTTCGGTATCAATAATTGCATCATCTACCACTTCACCCAATGCAATTGCAAGACCGCCCAGCACCATAATGTTCAAATTCACCCCTGCTTCCAGAAGAATGCAAACCGCCATCGTTAACGAAACCGGTATAGCCAACGACGCAATCAAGGTACTGCGCAGGTTAAACAGGAATAGATAAAGGATAATGAACACAAATCCAGCGCCAATTAATAAATGCCCAGATAAATTTGCCACAGATGTTTCTATATAATCCGCCGGACGAAAAAGCTGAGGATACAAATTAATAGCCTGTTGCTTGAAAGTGCTGCCAAATTCAGTTAACGCCTGTTCAACCGCCCGGGAGACGGAAAGCGTATTGGCACCATATTGACCTATAACCATCAATACAATCCCCGGTTTACCCAATATTTGCGCGCCGCTAATCGGCGGTTCGGCGGCAAACTGAATATCCGCGACATCGCCCAAAGTAATATTGTCGCCTTTCAGGCGTTGCACCACGATTTGCTTAAACTCTTCCGTACTCTTAGGTTGCCCGCTGACTTGCAGGGTAAAGCGTTGGTTGTGGTTTTCAATAAAACCGCCGCCCTGGATTTTGCCTGCTTGTTCAGCCGCCAGGATCACGTCCTCCAAAGTGATTTTAAAACGTAGCAAATTGGCTGGGTTTACCTGAATTTGTAATTGTTTTACCGCACCACCGAATACATTGACATCTGCCACGCCCGGCACTGCCCGTAACCTTGGCACAATCGTCCAGTCCACCAGACTCCGCAAGTCGATTAAATCTTTTTTATCGGATTGTAAACCCAAAGTTAATACGGTCGCGGAGGCGGAGGACAGTGGTACGACCACGGGAGGGCTGACACCTGGCGGCAAGCGGTTATTGACAGCATTCAAACGTTCACTAACTTGTTGTCGATTCCGGTAAAGATCTGACTGCTCAGTAAAGATCACCGTAATTACCGATAAGCCCTGAATCGACTCAGAACGGAGTGTAACCAAACCAATCATGCCACTGAGCGCTTTTTCAATCGGCTGAGTAACCAGTAATTCAACCTGTTCTGCAGAAAACCCGGGCGATTCAGTTTGGATAATCACCTGTTTCGGCGCAAAGCTAGGGAAGATGTCCAACCCGGCGTTCGCAAACCGGTAACCGCCATAGATTAATATCAATCCGGCTAAAGCCAGGATGATGCCGTAATACCGGATCGAGAAGCGAATGAGGAGTGAGAGCATTATTAAAACAACATCCTTAATCGTTTATTTAATGTTTGCGTCATTGGTTGCGTGATTTGAGTATGAGTGGTAGCAGTAATTTATGCTGCGTATGAACCAAATCCCCTGTATTAATACTTCAATCTGGCGCAATCGAATTATAAAACAATCGGTTATTTAACTGGGATATTTATAATATCCTTTCAGCACCCATGACACTTGGCTGAAAAAGCTTGCAACAGTTAATCACCGATTTTGGGCGGCCTAAATGGTTTCAGTTCACGGCCAAACTCAGATACATCGCAGCCTCGTTTTTGCTTAAAACGTTTAAGGTGCTCTTGGATATCCGAATCAAAAGGGGCATACCCACGACTAGCGGCATAATTGAGCATTTTTAGAGCTGCCTTGAAATCTTTAGCTTCAGCATAAGCACAAGCTAAGGTATCAAAATTATCGCCGGACGGAAAAACCTCCGTCGCCAACTTGGCGTATTTTAATGCCTTTAACCTGTTATCCACCCCTGCTTCAGACTTAACCACATAAAACCAGGCTAAATTATTCAACGCAAAGGGCCGGGTAGCGTCCCATTCGATGGAGCGCAGATAGAAGTCGAGGGTTTGTTGATCATTATGCTGCCAGGACCATGCCTCCGCAATAGAGGCATCGTGGTAAGCCGTGGCTTCCGCTGTATTCATTGAACGTAGAATGCCTCCCCGATTAAGAAACGCGTCAGGAATCTGCCAATTACTTTGGTAATACTGATCATCCGTTACCAACCCATCCATCGTTTCATAATTAATAAACTGACCAGCACCCAATTCCCAGCGGACAAAAATATGATTCGGAATGTCGATCAGGTACACCGGGTAATTTAAGGCTTGCGCGATAGCAATATACAGGTACGCTGCTATATCACAATCAACAACATAAAAAGGGCCGAAACCATGCGCGTTAACAAAGGCTCTACGCCGAAGATTGTGGGGCTGCCGATACACTTCATTCAGGTAACGGAAATTCTGGTATAGCGTTGGCTCCAGACCATCGCTCAATAATTGCACCGTGCCACGGCCCGGGTATACAAAACCGTGACGCAGTAAAATACAATCAATTTGATTAAGCGCATGCCCGGCAAATTTTCTTGCTTGGTCGACAGGTAAATTGCGGGGAAAGGGCTGCAATATCGCCACCGCTTCATCAATTAACGTATCCAGAGTGGCGTACATGTCACCCGTTATAGTATTCACGCCGCTTTCGTCGTCTAAAAACTGGTGCGCTATGGTATGGTATTTACGCTGATAATTTAGGCTTGGCGCTTTAAATGGCTCGGCAGGTCTGCCATTAGGGCAAGTATTCATCTGGCCGGCTAAAATTGTAGTAGCGCCCTTGTTCGTAAACGCTTGCTGATCAGGTTGGGCATTGACTACCGGAGCCGTAGCCAAAAATAAGCAAATCCATAACATCCTAAGAATGCTTATGGCGTAAGTGCTATTTACGTTAAAGATAAACAACTTTTTAATCCCACACTTAAATGACTTATGCTTTAATTATAAAGAGGAGCCTCATATCGGCAAAAATAGCAGACTGTTGAAGTTATCTGCCAGTTTTCGATGGACTAAACGATATGCCACCCAAAAAGAATGTTGATGCTATCTTCCTGAGCCCTCAAACTCAATGTTTAAGCTCAATCAGAGCCATTGAAATCCGGATTCGCCTGCAATTTATTTATGTTAAATTGCCGGGCCAAAAAAAGCGCAGCAATTGAGCGGGCTTCCGTGCATTCGCCGGTCGCCATTAAGCTATCTATACAGTTAATATCCCATGTAACGACTTCCAGCTCCTCCGGCTCATCGCCCTGAAGCTTTTCTGGGTACAGGTCTTCAGCAATAACGATGTCAATGGTATGCTCAAGATAAGACGGCGCAATGGATAACGAGGTGAGATGATGTAGTTTCCTCGCGCCAAAGCCAACTTCTTCTTTCAGTTCACGGTTGGCGGCTTCCAGAATGGATTCTCCCGCATCAATTTTACCTTTGGGCAGTCCAAGTTCATAGCGGTCTATGCCTGCCGCATATTCTCTAACTAATAACACGGTGCTGAAATCCAGCAGCGGTACGATTAATACCGCACCTCCCGCTTGGCCGCGTTTTAAGCGCTCAAAACTGCGTAGTTGGCCATTACTGAATTCAATATCTAGTGCTTCAATATGAAATAAACGACTTTTTGCCAGAGTAGTCTGGGTAAGAATTTTAGGTTTTGGCGGCATATTGATCGATGCAAGGGATAAAAAATATCGGCATAACGCGGCGATTTTAGCACTTACTGAATTAAACACCTTGCAAATCATTGCAAATCCGTATTTCTCAGGTTCACCACAAATTTATTCAGTAATAAATACTTAAGCAATTTAGCGGTATAATCGCCCGGTACTTTAACTAGAGAGGAACACACTGATGGATGCACAACAAATTTTAGATATGTTTTTAAATTCAGGTCAGGAGCTGGTTAATAAAGGTAAAACACTTGCCGAGGAAAAATTAAACCTTCCGACCAACCCAGAAGATCGTCAGGCAATGCTGGATGGCGCAAGTAAAGGCGCGATGGCAGCCGGTGCCTTGGCGTTATTATTGGGTACCAGTGTCGGCCGTAAACTGACCGGTGCCGGCTTTAAGCTGGGCAGTTTAGCCGCTGTAGGCGGTGTGGCGTATAACGCTTTTCAAAAATGGCAAAGCCAGCAAACGGCTCCCATTGCAGATGCAGGTAAACCACTCACTGAATTGACCGGTCCTGCCAGTGATCAACGTGGCAGAGTGTTGCTTACCGCTATGATTGCCGCGGCCAAAGCAGACGGTGCGGTTGATGATAAAGAAAAAGCAGTCATTACCCAGCAACTGGAAAAACTCAATCTGGGTGATTCTGCGGGTCTGTTTTTGGCTGAACTTAACAAACCCTTGGACATCAAAGCTGTTGCGGCTGGCGCTGACTCGCCCACAACAGCGGCTGAAATTTATCTCATTTCGCGCACGGTTTTAGATCTGGATAACGATCAGGAGCGTGCCTATCTGGAGCAGTTGGCTCAAGAACTCAGCTTAGCGCCGGATTTGGTCGCGCAGTTGGAAGGTCAACTTAAAGCCTAACCTGAATCTACTTTACGACTATTCCTGCCTCGCAGCTTTCGCGCCTAGATAATCGGATCATGGTTTAAATTTTACAAATTTAAACCATGCCTTATAGTGACGCTTAGGCATTTGGTTTGTGATAATTAACAGTGTGAAACGTTGCGAAGCATCCTTAGGACAAACGTTTCATCGGGCTTAGCAGATCAATAAAGCAGTTCTAATTTAACCCATGAGGATATTTATTTATGGTTCGTGGCGCATTTCAGGCATGGCCAAGTACAAAGCCTCCAAAAGGCTTTGCAACACTCTTGGTGATTTTACTGTTACTCGTCGGCATGACGACAATTACCCTGACCGTTTCGCGTTCAGGAATACTGGAGCAACAGCTCTCGGGCAATGACAACCGCGCCCAGGAAGTGCAAAAAGCTTCTGAAGCAGCATTAGAGTACGTACTGGCCTGGGCAACCGTAAACCCCATTCCCGGCACAGGTACTGTCAATTGCGGTGCATCGCCTGTTACGGGTTGCCCGACGCTTCCTAATAACCTAGCAGGCACTGATGGCGGGCAATTTGTGTTGTCGGTAGAATTCAGCCATGATCCGGATCCTAATTACATTAAAATCACTGCCTCCGCAACGCAAAGTGACAATGACAGTTCCGCTTCTACTAGCTGCTATGTGAAACGTGATCCAATCACCTCAAAGGTTACAATTATTCCAGGCACTTGGAAGGATTTCTAAAATCAACCCCCGCGTCGTATAGTGGGTTTCTAAAGGTCAACCTTCGTTACCACTCAACTCAATTGCATTTACTGTTATCAGGGCGTAACGTAACTCGCTATAAATGGTAGAATGCCAAGTATGTAAGTAAACGTTTTGCCTTGGTGTTATTCGTTACCTGTGTGACAAATAGTAAACAATGCTCTAAGGTTTTGCTTGTAAATCTGAACGAATAATCTTAATAACGTTTTACGCTACAACCCCCTAAAACTAACAGCACATTGCTTTCGAAGAGGAAACTATGCGGAACTGGAAATTATTACCCGGTCTGATAGGCGCAACTATTATTTCTGCGATTATTCTATATGTCGCATTCTATTTCTTTTTTCTGGATTTGTTCGTGGACTTATGGTGGTTCCGCTCCTTAAAATTTGAAAGTTATTTCTGGTTAAGATTGTTATATCGCTTCTTTTTATCGGGTGGGGTTACTCTGGCGTTTTTTGCCATTTTCTTTTTTCACTTTTGGATTGCCTCGCGCTATTTAGGCTTAAATCCGCGTGATGAAGTGTTGTTGGACGTTGACAAACGGCGGCGGTTTGAGCGTTTTGCCGATATGTTTATGAGTGGCTCAGTCAAATTTTATACCCCCATAGCCCTATTCTTAGCCATCTTTATTGCCATCCCGTTTTATGACCAATGGGAGTCTACCCTGTTATATTTTTTCGGCAGTGATTCTGGTGTAAAAGATTCGGTGTATGGCAATGATGTGAGTTTTTATCTGCTTTCTTATCCAACCTACCAGTTGATTCAGAGGGAGTTATTAATAACCGCGTCAATTATTTTCTGCATGGTTGGCATTCTTTACTGGCTGGAACATATCTTCGTACCAGATCAAAGCACTGAATTCCAATTGGGCGCTAAACTGCATTTAACGATTTTGCTCGGATTTGTGGTCGCTTTTGTGGTCTGGGGGTTTTTGCTGGATCGCTTTGCACTGTTGTATACGGACACGCATGAACCGGTCTTTTATGGCCCTGGATTTGTAGAAATCCGTTATCAACTTCCGCTCATCTGGCTATCCATTGCCACCTTTCTGGCAACTGCCATAACGGCCATTTTGTTTATTTTTTCAGAAAAGCACCGGATTAAAACCCCATTTTTAATATCACTTGCCGTTTTCTTAGGGGTTTTAGCGCTGCCATCAGTGCAACTCATTCCAGACTTACTGCAACAATATATTGTGAATCCGAATCCGGTAAAAGCAGAAAAACCGTTTATGCAGCACAATATTGAGGCTACGTTAGCGGCTTACGATTTGAAAAATATTAATACGGTTGATGTGACTGTTAAATTGGATGCAGCTAAAGACATTGAAACCTGGGGTACGCAAAAACGCTTTGAAAATATTCCGGTGTGGGATAAAGAATTTATTATTGATAGCTATAAACAGTTACAAGAGATAAGGCCGTATTACAAAATTTTATCCGTCGATGAAGACCGCTATTTTATTTTGAATCACACCCGACAGGTTAATTTGGCGGCCAGAGAAATTAATGTTTCCAAGCTCCCGCCGGAGGCGCAAAATTGGGAGAATATCCATATGCGCTATACTCATGGCTATGGCGCCACAGTCACGCCTGCCGCGCAAGATGCTGATAAACCCCAGACCTGGTACTTACGGGACTTAAACATGTCTTCCGAAGTTGGCATAAAGGTTAAACATCCCGATATTTACTATGGCCTGGAACAATTCGACTATGCCATAGTTCCAAATAACCTCGACGTTGTGGGCGTTGCCAGTTCTGACCCTGGTTTTAAAGAAGCCTATCACGGTGAAGGCGGTGTACCTATTCCCTCGCTTTTTAGAAAAGCCTTATTTGCATTTTATTTAAAAGATGAAAAAATATTTTTTTCATCCAATATTTCCAATGAAAGCAAAGTCAAACTTCGTAGAAATATTAATGAGCGTATTCAAAAGTTAGCGCCGTTTTTACACCAGGATAAAGATCCCTATTTGGTCATAACGGATGATCGGTTTTACTGGATACAGGATGCTTATACCTTATCGGATAAGTATCCGGCAGCTAAACTGGCCGGTGATGATTTTCTGGATGGTGACGAGCATTTCAACTATATCCGTAACTCCGTCAAAATCGTCGTAGATGCGTTTGATGGTGATGTGGATTTTTATATTGCCGACCCAAGCGATGCGATTATTCAAGCCTATAATAATGCCTACCCTGGCTTATTTAAAAATCTGGACGAAATGCCAGCCGAATTAAGCAAGCACCTGCGTTATCCACGTGACCTGTATTATCTACAGATGAAAGTGTACGCTAAGTATCATCAGCAGAGCCCTGAGTTATTTTATGAACAGGCTGAAACCTGGGCTCAGGCTGAAGTCCGTGGTGAACCAGTATTACCCTATTATCAAACTATGGATTTTGGCAACTGTAATGATACCGAAGAGTTTGTACTGATTAATCCAATGACCCCCGTTAACCGGGATAACCTAAGTATGATCGGGGTTGCTGGAAGCCTAGATAAAACAAACTGTGGCTTGGCCTACAAACCCAACATTACCATTTATAAGTTTGGTAAAGATGTGCAAGTTAATGGCCCCGCACAAATTGAGGCATTAACACAGCAACATCCTGAAATTTCACAACAATTTACCTTGTGGGATCAAAAAGGCTCAATTGTTGAAATGGGGCGGATGGTCATTCTCCCAATGGGCAATACGGTTCTGTATGTACAGCCTATTTATCTCGCATCAACTAAAAATAAAATGCCCGAATTAACCCGGGTGATTGTATCTATAGGGAATGAAACCGTTATGGATACTACCTTACAATCGGCTTTTAATCGGTTAAAACAAAAATTTATTGCCAATGAAAATCACAGTAATGGCATGGAAACACCCACGACACGTGCTACACCGACTGAAAATTAAGCTTAAAGAGCGTGTTGCCATTAAAGTCAATTTTAATAGCCTACTGCTAGAATATAAAAGACCATGGAAACTTATTACACTATTGATAGGATTGTTACTGCTTATTGTGGGTTCTTTTTATTACCACGCACCTGATTGGGATATTCCGATCAGTTTTATCATGGCGCTTTCGGCTTACTTGACAGCGCCCTGGAGTTTGCGGGTTCTGGTTAAGCGTCAATGGCAGAATCTGGCCGGGATGGTATTGTTTACTTGGTTCTCAGTCGATGGCTGCTATTGGCTTTACTGGCGTTATAAAAATCCTGTTGCCTTGGAATTAATGCGGGATGCTAATTTTTTTGCATCGCTGACATTGTATGGCATGTGTGGATTAGTTTGGTATTACCAGGGCAGCCTTAAAGAACTTCTCATAGATATTAACCAGTTCTCGAAAAATTGCCGTGTTGTGGGTAAACCCTAAAGTGTTGCCTGTCAGTCACCAAGGGATGAAATCCTTCGGTCATAACCGTTAATCGTGTTTCATTGCGCTCATGACTGTCTCAGTTATCATCCCAACCTATAACCGTAACCAACTATTACAACGTGCGTTGCAATCGGTGCTGGCGCAAACAAAGCCAGCTTTTGAAATTATTGTGGTGGATGATGGCTCAGAAGACGGCACTGCCAGCATGCTCAGGCAGCAGTTTCCACAGGTTGCTTGCTATTACCAGTCAAACAGTGGGGTAAGCATTGCCCGTAATCTGGGTATTCAGCAAGCGAAAGGGGACTGGCTGGCGTTTTTGGACTCTGATGATACCTGGCATCCGCAAAAGCTGAATAGGCAAATGGCAGCATTAGTGGCCGAGCCGGGCTATCGAATTTGTCATACCGATGAAATCTGGATACGTAAAGGCGTTCAGGTCAATCCAGCACAAAAATACACTAAACAAGGTGGCTGGATGTTTCAACAGTGTTTACCGGTTTGTGCCTTATCGCCCTCCACAGTGCTTATTCATCGCGAAGTATTTGAGGAGGTAGGCTTATTTGACCCCCAATTACCCGCCTGCGAGGATTATGATTTATGGTTAAGGATCACCGCGCGGTATCCGGTGTTGCTGCTTGATCAACCCTTAAGCACTAAATACGCCGGGCATGATGATCAATTATCCTACTGTACTCCAGGTTTGGATCAATACCGGGTACAAGCGCTGCTGAAAATTATTAACAGTGCGTCCCTCACTGTTGAAAATCAACAGGCAGCTGTAAACACGTTACTGAGTAAAGCCCGTATTTACCGGCAAGGTGCAACCAAAAGGGGGAAGCTGGATGAGGCAGCTTATTATCAACATCTGGCAGTTCAATACGCCGATGTTGAGTAAATCGCCCGTAAACACGTTTTTATTTTTTGCTTTAGCTTGCGAAGCAAAGCCATTTATCGCGCATTTTGATTTTAAAAAAAAACTTGGACAACCTGTTTTTGAAATTTATCAAACGCACGGGATGGTTCTAACCATTACTGGGGTAGGGAAGTCCGCCATGGCGGCAGGCGTGGCTTATAGCTTGGCCTTGTTTAAGGGTGAGCATGCCCCGGTGATCGTTAATATTGGCATTGGTGGTCATCAACATGCGTTACTCGGGCGCTTGTTTATTGCCGAAAAAATTACCGACGCGGATAGCATGAAACATTATTATCCCCAATGCCTACCTAAAACCACCCTTGCTTCAGCCCCGTTGGTGACGGTTAGCCAAGCGCAAGCGCAATATGCCCCTGATACCCTATACGACATGGAAGCGTCGGCTTTTTATGAAACAGCAACCCGTTTTACCAGTAGCGAGTTAACCTTGATTGTGAAAGTTATTTCAGACAACCAACAGTCTGCTATCCATAACATTAATGCCAAACAAGTCAGTGCATGGCTATTTCAAAACATGGAAGCCGTCACTGCGCTGCTTGAACAACTCAACCAACGTGCGCAATCTTTAGCACGCCCTGACGGTGCCTTTGGGGAAATTACCCGTGTATTACACTTTACGGCCAGCGAAAAAAACCAGTTACATAAATTACTTTTGCGTTGGGAAGTACTTTCCAGTAATGCCGCGTTGCCATTATCCGCAGCGGCAGCGCCTTCTGCCCAAACATTCCTGCAAGAACTGAATGCTTGCATTAAAAACCTGCCGGTTTTACTTTAAAGCCCTTCCCTGAGCATCCTTATCCATATGTCCGGTTAAAATCAAGAAGCCCTCAATAAACCCCCACAACAGCCCAAAGCCGCCAGTTAAAAGAGTGAAGGCTATTTGTATAGCTGCCGTCGCGTAAAACCCCAGATACAGGCGATGCGCACCGATAGCACCAAGCAACAAGCCTAATATTGCAGCAGTCATGCGGGATTTTACCGGTTGCATATTTTCTGCATAAACCACTAACGGCTTCACCTGAGTAACCTTACCGGCTTTGACTTGAAACTCAACGTCATCACCAACCATCGGCGCATAACGTGAGCGCCAAACTTTCACATTAAAATCGTATAACACCCCATCGCTTTTGATAACGCCAACCGTAGGCGTATCACTCGCATATCGCTCTATCTGCCCGATCATGAATGCCCATCCTCCAAAATACTTATAGTTATAATTATGTTTTTAAACGTACCGCTAAAACATCGCATTGCGCATGATGTAATACCCCGTTCGCGGTTGAACCTAACAATAAGGCCAAACCGTGACGGCCATGCGAGCCAACTACGATTAAATCAACATTATTCTCCTGCGCAACCGTTACGATTTCGGTTTTTGGGCTGCCAATAACCAGCCATTGATTTTCTTCCGCAATCCCCAGGTCAGTACTCAGTTTAGCCAAACGTTGTTTGGTTAGTTGCATTAACTCCTCATTCAGTTCGATATCGAAGGGCATTACTTGCCCGTCCATCGCATTACTAATCGGCAGGTTTTCGGTAACGTGTACCACACTAAACTTTGCCTGATACAGCTCACTCAAAGATTTTGCGCGTTGAGCAATTTCACTGCTATGCCCCGAAAAATCAGTAGCCAATAAAATATGTTTGTAACCTTGCATACACCCTCCTGATATGAAACCAGCACTATAGCCTGATTAAACATTAATACCTATGTGTCCACCCCGTTTATTTCTTCAAAGCAGGCCCTGAATAATTGCCTAAACACCTGCCGCCGGAAATAACCAATCCATCAACTGATAAAACCCTAGATTATATAAAAACGCCACCCCTAAACCAAACAGGAAAGGTTGTGAAAGCGCATGACGAACAATATGCCCGATTACTACCCAATGCCAAATCATTAAGCCCAAAAGCACTGATATAATGCCTGCATCCACTTGTCCGGTCGTAGACGCCACTAATGCGGGTAACGCAAAAAAACTGATCAACGCATCAGTCCCTAAAAATGCACACAATACCTGGGTATATCGGGCAGATTTATTCGTTATCGCCAATATCCCCCATACAAAAGAGAAGGTTACAAAAATCTCGACCAACACTTCCAATGCGGTTTTTAAAAAATTATTATGTGGCTCCAACACTAAAAAAGCCACTACGGCATAAATTAATACCAGTAACTGTAAAAGCGTTTTGGAATAAGGAATATCTTGCGGCGCATGCCTTAATAGACATATATTGAAAAACAATCGCAAAAGTGCCCACATGTTATCCAGCCTCTTCCAGTGCTTGTTCGGCTTGCATCCAAAGTTCTTCAGCCTCTTGCAGCGCTTTATCAATTTGGTTTTTTTGTTCTAAAATTGACTTCAAGCGTTGCTTGGCCGTCTCGCTATAAATCTCAGGATCAGCTAATTGTTGTTCTAATTGATGCTGAAGTTTATGAAAATTTTCAACTTGTTGTTCCGCTTTTTTCACAGCATCCAGCCAGGGTTTCAAACGTTGTCGGCGTTCAGCTTCCTGTTTACGTTGATCTTTACGCGACACTCCGGACTCCAGCGTTTCGGAACCAAGGGTGACCTCTTGCACTATTGCTTGATTTCGCTGTTCGGACATTAACGCACGATAATCATCCAAATCCCCATCAAACGGTTGTATTTTGCCATTACCGACCAATAAAAACTGATCAGTAACGGTCCGTAATAAATGCCGGTCATGCGAAACCACTACCAGCGCACCTTGGAAGTCTTGTAAAGCAACGTTTAAGGCGTGGCGCATGTCCAAGTCGAGATGGTTGGTTGGCTCATCTAATAGTAATAAATTGGGATTTTGATAAACCAGTAAAGCTAAAACCAAACGCGCTTTTTCACCACCGGAAAAGGGTTTAACCATTTCTTTGACTTTATCCCCTTGAAAATCAAAGCCGCCTAAAAAATTGCGCAAATCCTTTTCAGTCGCTTGTGGATCAATTTTTTGCAGATGCCAAAGTGGCGATTCATCTAAACGTAACTGTTCCAGTTGGTGCTGCGCAAAATAGCCTATTTTGAGCGCTTCCGCCCCTAACATGGAGCCTGTAAGCGGCTGCATATCGCCCGCCAACACTTTTATCAAACTGGATTTCCCCGCCCCATTAGGGCCTAGTAAGCCTATGCGGGCACCTGCTGCAATCGTTAAGCTTGCTTGTTGAATGACAATTTTATCCGCATAACCAATATCTGCTTTCTCTAAAATAAGCAAAGGATTGGGCATTTTTTGTGGCGGCGGAAAACTGAAATTAAACGGCGAATCGACATGGGCAAGCGAAATTAATTCCATCCGTTCTAAGGCTTTAATGCGGCTTTGCGCCTGCCTGGCTTTAGTCGCCTGCGCCTTAAAGCGGTTAATAAAACTCTGAATATGTGCGACTTCGCGTTGCTGTTTTTCAAACGCCGATTGCTGCTGCGACAGCTTTTCGGCACGCATACGTTCAAAGGCCGAATAATTACCGGTGTAAATTTCCGCTTTAGCTTGTTCAATATGCACGATATGGCTACAAATGGTATCCAGAAAATCACGGTCATGCGAAATCAGCAATAAAGTACCGGGATATTTACACAGCCAATCCTGTAACCAGATCACCGCATCCAAATCCAAGTGATTAGTCGGCTCATCCAGCAGCAACACATCAGATCGGCACATCAGGGCTTGTGCCAGATTTAAGCGCATCCGCCAGCCACCTGAAAACGCACTAACCGGCTGTTGTTCTTGCACGGTGCTAAAGCCCAAACCGTTCATCAGCCGCGCCGCGCGTGCTTCTGCCGTATAACCGCCAATATGATCCAAAGCTGCGTGTAATTCCGCTTGCTTTAGGCCATCATTGGCATGCTCGGCCTGTAATAATTGCGCTTGCAGCCGACGTAATTCCTGGTCGCCATCCAGAACATAATCCAGGGCGCTACTGGTAACCGCAGGGGTTTCTTGCGCCACATGCGCAATCTCCAGATTCGGCGGCATCGAAAAATCCCCTTCATCTGCGTGCAGTTGCCCGCGCACCATGGCGAATAAGCTGGATTTGCCCGCGCCGTTTGCGCCGGTAACACCCACTTTCTGGCCTTTATGAATAATAAAAGTGGCTTCCGAAAAAAGTACCCGCACCCCGCGCCGCAAAGAGATGTTTTTAAAATTTAACATGTATCCTCAAGGTTAAAAATCGCTTGTTAAATTGGTTAATAAAAACCCAATTTAACAAGCGCCTATTTTAATAAAAACTTTAATTGCCTCTTGGCTTCAGCATTATGCGGATTGATTTTCAGATCCTGCTGATAGGCTTCAATGGCTTCTTTTAATTTATTTTGCTTTTGGTAAGCGCTGGCTAAATATTGCCAGGCGAACTTGTGTTTTGGCGTGTTCTTTAATTGTTTTTTATAGTTTTCAATGGCTTCATCGAATTTTTTCTGCTGTTGATAGAGGCTGCCGAGATAATAAAACGCCCATTCGCTTTTAGGATAAATGCTGGCTACCTTGTTATAGGCTGCAATCGCTAGCTCACGATTGCTTTCTTTATTAGCGGAATAGGCGCGCGCTTTAATTCTGACCCTATGAATATCCCCCAAACTAAACCAGGCTTTATAGTCCATGGCATCAAGGTCAATCGCTTTTTGATACGCTTCAATCGCAGCATCGCTATACGCGGTTCTTTTTTGATGATTAAAGCTCAGTTCAGAATCGTGTTTTAATTGGTCGCCTAACTTATGCCAAAGCGCAGGATCTTTAAGATTTAAATTTTTATATTCCTGCAATAATTGAATTTTATTTGGAAAACGTTTGCTTAAAGCAAGCAACGCTTTTTTGTCGGGCGTTTGTCCTGCAAGCAGTGGTTGCGTTACTTCAGGCGGTTTTACTTTAACAGGTTCACTGGCGGTTTTAGCCCGTTTTAGAACGGGAGTTGGCTCTAAAGGCGGTACCTTTTGAACTTCAGACACTGCTATTGTAGGCGCTATTGATTTGGTTTGAATTTCCGCAGGCGGTGGTTGGGAAACTGGCGTACTGCTGACTACAACAACTTGATTGCTCGGACTTACAGCCTCAGGTTTCGACAGGGCATTAAAGGTCAATATGCCAATACCGGCAAGCACAATGCCTCCGCCCACAAACAGTGCTAGTTTTTTAAACTGTGCTGAATATTTGCTTTTTTGTAAAAAATCGATGGCAGAATCAAAATTTCCCGCATAGCGTTTAGCCCAAGCCGCTGATGGTTTGGTTTCTTCGTACCATTGCCAGAGTTGTTCTAATACCGGTGAACGCAATAGATCCCCGGCGTTATTTTGAAAATTACGCGCACCGTCAACTAACAGCGCATAACTTTCGGCAGCTTTAGTTTCCTCATCACTCCAGTCTTTTAAACGCGGCCACTGCCGAACAAAATTATCGTAGGCAATATCTAATGAGGTGTCGGACGATAAGCTGGCGGGGGAAGCAGGTAATAATATGCCTTGGCCTTCCTTACGAAACAGCTCGACAACGTCCTTAACCGCCTGCCAATTCACATTGGCTAACTCAGCCACTTCAAAAAGTTTAAGCGGCTGCACGATCACAGCCTGTTTATCGTCCGCTACGAGTAAACTTTTAAACAGGGTCTTCGCAATGCGTTGTTGCTCATTGCTTAAGCTTTGATAAATAAGCTCAGCATGATGGGATAAAACCTGGTTCAAGCCACCCAATGAAAAATAATCAAATATGGTTAATTTTTTATCATTAGACCTGCTCCATAAGCTCCACAAGACTTGCTGCAGCAAAGGTAATGGCACCTGCTTTTGATCGGCGTCTTCAAGGATCTGCAACACCAATTCCGGTTCAACCTCACCATCAAATGTTAATGCCGGTTGTTCAATAACAGTCTGTAATTGCTCACGATTTAAACCGGGTAGCTGATAAACAGCTTTATCCATTTCCTCAGCTAACGATGCAAAGGATTCATATTCATCCAGGAATTCAGTGCGCAGGGTCAGCAGCACGTAAATAGCGTTTGATAATTCACCTGAGGGTAAAGTGTAAGGCTTACTGCTTGCTAACAGTAGCTTAATAAACTCGGCGGTTTCAAGGGTCGGGTAGCGAAAAATATCCTCAAACTGGTCACAAATAATTAATAATTGCGAACCGCTAGGTGAAGGGTCAGCCGCCAGTATTTCATGCAAAATAGCCGGATTTGACTCTACTGTTTTAAAATCAAGGTAAAAATCCCCACCAAAGACGTTCTCCGCGCTAAGGGCGGCAGTCAAATTGGCAAATAAACGCTCTCCCGGTTGCATTTTGGCTATTTTCCAATGCGCACCCTCGGGTATTAAGGTGCCCTTCTGTAAGCGCGGGATTAATCCGGCATTGATTAAGGAGGTTTTGCCACCACCTGAATAACCAGTGAGAACAATAAGATGCTGTTGTTTTATCTGCGTTAACAACGCTTCCGTATGCTGTTCTCTGCCAAAGAAAATTGCAGTGTCTTCACTTTGAAAAGGGCGTAACCCGACGTAGGGTAAGTTGCTCATTTTAATCGCTCTATAAAATGGGTTGTGTGTTTTAAATTACACGGATGGGTTTTGTGGGTATTTTACATGGATGCACAGGATTATCATCCTTAATGCTTGAAATGAAGATATTACGCTTAATTATAAAAGCTATTTAAACCCAACAAATTAAGTTAAATGTATGATCTGATCTGTAACCCTGATTATGGTTTAGCACGATAGATTTTGATTATCGCAATATGTGTGACTGCTGTTATTTAAGCGATGGTAGCTATTCAATTTGTTATAAAAGCCCCCAAGAAAAAAGCTAAGCATATTGTTTAGACAGCTTTAGCTATGCTGGTATAGTATGCTTTTACTTTTAAATCCCGACGATACTCTTGTTGGGTAGCTTTAACTTAAAAGGCATAGGCAGCTTATTTTATGGATTATGGATATACACTTTCGGGTTTTTTAGTAGGGGTTTTAGTTGGCCTTACTGGCGTAGGAGGAGGTTCCTTAATGACCCCCTTATTAGTCTTCCTGTTTCACTTTAACCCAGCAGTGGCGGTCGGTACCGATTTATTATTTGCGTCCATCACTAAAACCACAGGGGTTTTTGTGCATCACGGCAAACATAAGTCCGTAGACTGGCGGATTGTCCGACACCTTGCCTACGGCAGCTTACCAGCCGCTTTGTCCACTATTTTGCTATTGCGCTATTTAAACCAAAACAGCAAAGATATCTCCGGGATGATTTCCTACAGTTTAGGTATCGCTTTAATTTTAACGTCTATTGCCGTATTGGTGCGTTCTTATTTACAACGGCACGCACCGCCTTTGGAAAAAGAATGCACGATCGGACGCTTTGGCAGCAAACAAATACCGGTCACGGTTTTTACCGGTTTTGTCCTGGGCGTATTGGTCACCCTGTCCTCGGTTGGTGCCGGGGCGCTTGGCACGGTAGCGTTATTTTATCTATATCCACGCATACCCACGCTCAAAATAGTGGGTACAGATTTGGCGCACGCCATTCCTCTTACAGCCATTGCCGGTTTGGGGCACTTGAGTTTAGGCAATGTCAATTTTGTATTACTGGGTAGCTTGTTGCTGGGATCAGTTCCTGGAATTTGGTTAGGTAGCCATTTTAGTGCTTACATACCCGAAAAAATTCTTCGTCCGGTGCTTGCGTCGGTTTTACTGCTTATTGGTTTTAAGTTTGTATTGAGTTAAGCAAAAATAAGCGTTAACTTGGGTATTGATGTTATTTAAGCTTAATTAGTTAACGTTGGTCGAACTATTTTGCCGCGAATAGCTCTAACTGAAATTGAAATAAAAATCATAATTTAACGCCACTAATTATGTGCTTTTTACTTATTTATGCTTATGCTATGCTATCGCGCAACCATAAGTGGCATAACGGTTAAGGGTTTGCCGTTGTTTATCAGCAGGGGATTATCAGGGTGAAATTACAATGAGTTATTCGGGCGCTACACAATTAACCATACAAAATATTGCTGCTGGCTTAAAAGATAAACCGGGTGCGCTGTTACCTATTTTGCATGCGATACAAAATGAATTAGGTTATATCCCCCCCGACTCGGTACCTGATATTGCCGACGCCCTTAATCTTTCCCGTGCTGAAGTTCATGGCGTGATCAGTTTTTATCATTACTTTCGAGACACCCCACCCGGAAAAAAAACCGTTCAATTATGTCGGGCTGAATCCTGCCAAGCAATGGGGGGTAAACAACTGGAGGCACACGTTAAAAACCGTTTAGGCATTGATTATCATGAAACAACTGCGGATGGGCAGTTTTCGCTGGAACCCGTGTATTGTTTAGGGAACTGTGCCTGTTCGCCTGCCATGCAAATCGGTGATGAAATCTATGGTCGCGTTTCGGCAGCGACATTTGATGCTGCCGTAAGCGCTATAGGGGAATCCGCATGAGCGTGACTATTTATGTCTCCAAGGACTCCAGTGCCGTGTCATTAGGTGCGGATCGTGTTGCTAAAGCGATTATGAAAGAAGCTGCTCAGCGGGGTGTAAGCCTTAATTTAATCCGTAACGGCAGCCGTGGTATGTATGCGCTTGAGCCTTTAGTGGAAGTGGTGACAGCAAAAGGACGTATTGCTTATGGACCCGTGCAAGTGGCTGATGTGGCAGGTTTGTTTCATGCTCATTTTGAAACGGGCGGCAATCATGCTTTAGCTTTAGGCTTGACTGAAGAACTTCCTTATTTTAAACGCCAACAACGACTCACTTTTGCACGGGTCGGCCTAACCGATCCCTTGAGTTTGGATGATTATCGTCAACATGGCGGCTATCGTGGATTAAGCAATGCCCTTAAAATAGCGCAGGCAGATATTGTCAAAGCGGTGACAGATTCTGGTTTACGCGGTCGCGGCGGCGCAGCCTTTCCGACCGGTATTAAGTGGAATACGGTACTGAATACGTCGTCTGATCAAAAATATATTATCTGTAATGCTGATGAAGGTGATTCCGGCACATTTTCTGATCGTATGGTAATGGAAGGCGATCCGTTCGTTTTAATTGAAGGCATGACCATCGCCGGTTTAGCGGTTGGTGCAACCCAAGGTTATATTTATCTGCGGGTTGAATATCCCCATGCCCATAGTGCCCTGAATAGGGCCATCGCGACTGCCTATCAGGCAGGTTATCTGGGCGACAATCTTCAAGGCAGTGGTAAAAAATTCGATTTGGAAGTGCGTTTGGGTGCAGGTGCTTATGTATGCGGTGAAGAAACTTCGTTAATGGAAAGTCTGGAGGGCAAACGCGGTTTGGTGCGCTTTAAGCCGCCTTTGCCCGCTATCAGCGGTTTGTTCGGTAAACCTACTGTAGTCAATAACGTGATTTCTTTAGCTTCTGTGCCTATTATTCTGGATAAAGGTGGCGAGTATTATCGTGATTTCGGTTTGGGTCGTTCGCGCGGTACCTTACCCATGCAATTGGCGGGTAATATTAAGCATCCCGGTTTAGTTGAGGTTGCGTTCGGGATGACTTTGCGGGAATTACTGTATGACTTTGGCGGTGGTTCGGCCTCCGGTAGACCGATTCGGGCCGTGCAAGTGGGTGGGCCTTTAGGGGCTTATTTGCCAGAATCGCAGTTTGATACTGCTTTGGATTATGAAGCATTTGCGGCTAACTGGACGGTATTAGGCCATGGCGGTGTCGTTGCATTTGATGATACCGCTAATATGGCGGCAATGGCGCGTTATAACATGGAGTTTTGTGCCATAGAATCCTGTGGCAAATGTACCCCATGCCGCATCGGCTCGACACGTGGCATGGAAGTAATGGACGAGATTATCAAAGGACACGATCTGGCTAAAAATATCCCTTTACTGCGCGATCTTTGCAATACCTTGCTGAATGGTTCGCTGTGCGCATTGGGCGGCATGACGCCGTATCCGGTGTTGAGTGCATTAAACCATTTCCCCGAAGATTTCGGGATTCAGGATACCGCTAACGCAGCCTGACCAAGACACGAGGAACTAATTATGAGCATCAATAAACAACAAGATTTTGGCACACCCGCCAGCACCTCCAGTCAAGCTGTTAACCTGGAAATTGATGGTTTTAAAGTCACCGTTCCTGCTGGAACCTCCATCATGCGCGCAGCTGCCAGTATCGGTATTGACATTCCTAAGCTATGTGCAACCGATAGCATTGAACCGTTCGGTTCGTGCCGCTTGTGTGTCATCCAGATTGAAGGCAGAAACGGTATGCCTGCCTCCTGCACAACACCGGTGGCGGAAGGCTTAAAAATCATCACCCAAAATCAAAAGTTAGCCGAGGTACGCCGAGGTGTAATGGAGTTGTACATCTCTGATCATCCTTTGGATTGTTTAACCTGCTCTGCTAATGGCGATTGTGAATTACAAGACATGGCCGGTGCGGTTGGCTTACGCGAAGTGCGTTATAACCCCGTCGAAACCCACTTACATGCCGTTAAAGATGAAAGTAATCCCTACTTCAGCTTTGACCCCAGTAAATGTATTGTGTGTTCGCGCTGCGTTAGGGCCTGTGAAGAAACCCAAGGCACTTTTGCTTTAACCATAGATGGTCGTGGCTTCGATTCTAAAGTTTCGCCCAGTCAAAATCAGCCATTCATGGATTCTGAATGTGTTTCCTGCGGAGCTTGTGTACAAGCCTGCCCGACCGCAACTTTAATGGAAAAATCGGTTATTGATCATGGGCAACCTGAGCACGCGATTGTAACCACCTGCGCATACTGCGGTGTGGGTTGCTCATTCCGCGCCGAAATGAAAGGTGAACAAGTCATTCGCATGGTACCTAATAAAGATGGTCATGCTAATCATGGTCACTCGTGCGTAAAAGGCCGTTTTGCTTTTGGTTATGCAACACATAAAGATCGCATCACAAAGCCAATGATTCGTGCCAGCATTAAAGATGCTTGGCAAGAAGTTAGCTGGGAAACCGCTATTAATCATGCAGCATCTGAATTAAAACGTATTCAAGCTAAGTACGGTAGAGATTCTATCGGAGGTATCACCTCCTCGCGTTGCACCAACGAAGAAGTTTACATCATGCAAAAACTGATTCGCGCAGGTTTTGGCAACAATAACGTTGATACCTGTGCGCGGGTTTGTCATTCGCCAACGGGTTACGGACTTAAACAAACCTTTGGTGAATCTTCTGGAACCCAGGATTTTGACTCAGTGATGCAAGCAGATGTCATTTTGGTTATCGGTGCCAATCCTACTGACGGGCATCCCGTATTTGCCTCGCAAATGAAAAAACGTTTACGCCAAGGCGCTAAATTGATTGTTATTGATCCACGTGAAATCGACTTGGTTAAAAAAAGCCCACATATCAAAGCGGATTATCATTTGAAATTGCGCCCAAGCACCAATGTCGCGTTGATTAATGCTTTAGCACATGTGGTAATTACTGAAAATCTGGGTGATGAAGCCTTTGTTAATAGCCGTTGCGATACAGAATCATTTACTAAATGGAAAACTTTTATCGCCCAAGAATATCACTCACCAGAAGCCAGTGAGTATGTCACTGGCGTGCCTGCCGCTGAAGTCAGGGCTGCTGCAAGGCTCTATGCGACAGCGAAAAATGGCGCTATTTATTATGGTTTAGGTGTGACTGAACACAGCCAAGGTTCAACCACGGTAATCGGTATAGCCAACTTAGCAATGGCAACCGGCAATTTAGGTCGGGATGGCGTGGGTGTAAACCCCTTGCGCGGTCAAAACAATGTCCAAGGCTCATGTGATATGGGTTCATTCCCGCATGAATTTCCAGGCTATCGGCATGTATCCGATAGTACAACGCATTTATTATTTGAAAACGCCTGGAAAGCAGAGTTAAGTGCGGAACCTGGCTTGCGCATTCCGAATATGTTTGAAGCTGCACTCGATAGCAGCTTTATGGGTATCTACTGTGAAGGGGAAGATATTGCCCAATCCGACCCGGATATTCATCATGTCCACGCAGCGTTACGTGCGATGGAATGCGTCATTGTCCAAGACATCTTCCTCAATGAAACCGCTAAATTTGCGCATGTGTTTTTACCCGGGGCATCCTTTTTAGAAAAAAGTGGTACATTCACCAATGCCGAACGGCGTATTTCACCGGTACGGAAAGTCATGACGCCATTGGCAGGCTATCAGGACTGGGAAATCACCCAAATGCTTTCAAATGCGATGGGTTACCCAATGAGTTATGCTGATCCTGGTGAAATTATGGCGGAAATTGCTAGCCTTACGCCCACCTTTGCGGGGGTCAGTTATGAAAAAATTGACCAGCTGGGCAGTATCCAATGGCCTTGCTATGATGCCGAATCAACAGGTACGCCAATCATGCACGAACAAACCTTTATGCGTGATAACGGTAAAGGCTTGTTTATGCTGACTGAATTTGTCGCGACCACCGAGAAAGTCAATGCTAAGTTTCCGCTAATCTTAACAACAGGGCGGATTTTGTCGCAATATAATGTCGGTGCACAAACCCGCCGTACGGAAAATAATGCTTGGCATGCTGAAGACCGCCTGGAAATTCACCCGCATGATGCTGAAGACCGCGGCGTGAAAAATGACGATTGGGTTGGCATAAGAAGCCGTGCCGGTGAAACGGTATTGCGTGCTTTGGTTAGTGAACGGGTGCAGCCGGGTGTGGTTTATACCACCTTTCATTTCCCTGAATCCGGTGCCAATGTCATTACCACCGACAATTCCGATTGGGCAACCAATTGCCCTGAATACAAAGTAACTGCGGTGCAAGTAACCAAAGTGAGCCAACAATCTGAATGGCAACATGAATACCAGGCTTTTTCAGATACACAGTTAGACTTACTGGCACAGGCCGCAACGCATGGCTAGCAGTAATGCTATCCTGGAGTCGCTTGCGCTGGATTTGGGATGGCCCAGTTATCAGCAAAGCACTGTGGAACGTTGGCAAGGTTCACAACGTTCCCAGCAGCAGGATTACATTGCAGAAGAAGTGCCGGTTTCACTCATCTATAACGGCACACCGCATGTGGTGATGTTGGCATCACCAACCAATATTGAAGAATTTGCCTTGGGCTTTAGTATTACCGAAGGCATTATTAAAGACCCGCAAGAATTACTCTCGGTAAAATTGTATAATCATACCGACGGCATTGAAGTGCAATGCAAAATCCCGGAAGAACGTTTTGTGTGTATGGCGGATAAAGGGCGTAACTTAACCGGTCGTACCGGTTGCGGACTCTGCGGAGCGAGCACCCTAAAACAAGCCATTCGCGAGCCTAAACCGGTAGTGGGCGCGTTAGCATTGCCTGCTACCGACTTACAAAGTGCCTTGGCGGAAATTAAGCAGCGACAACAGCTTAACCAATTAACTGGCTCAGTCCATGCCGCCGCTTGGGCTGTTCCTGGGCAAGGCATTATTGGGTTACGCGAAGATGTCGGCAGACATAATGCGCTGGATAAGTTAATCGGTTTTTTACTGCGTAATAAACATGACTTAACTGCTGGTTTTGTGGTTGTCACCAGCCGGGCGAGCTATGAAATGGTGCAAAAAGCCGCAACGGTAGGCATTAGCTTATTAGCAGCTATTTCTGCCCCTACCGGCTTGGCTATCCGCTTGGCTGAAGCATCAGGCCTTACTTTAATTGGTTTTGCACGGGACGATAACTATGTGGTCTATGCCCACCCCCAGCGCTTAACCCATGTAAACCCGTTTACTTTAATCCAATAATAGAGATCTCATGCACATAGAGCGACTGATAAAAATGGCCAATGACATTGGTAATTTTTTTAATGCGGAAACAGACAAAGAACTTGCTGCTGAAGGTGTCAGAAAACACCTGTTAAGGTCTTGGGATCCCAGAATGCGCCGCGCGATTATTGCGTATTGCCAGCAAGATGGCACAGCCCTAAGCGATCTAGCCAGAACCGCAGTATCAAGGCTTGAACAAGTGTAATATCCTGCGGTATTTCGTGGGAAGCCTAAACAAAAACTGATGGTAGCAACAACTTATTGAACCCCCCTTTTCTTTATAACCCAATTTCAGTAAGACTATAAGCAGCATAAAGCGAACAAGCATTACTAACGGACTGAGGTTGTATTTATGAAAACAACAGGCGAAACCAGACAACAGCTTTTGGATGAACTGATTGAACACAGCGCCCAAATTGATAGGTTAGTTTTGGATAGCAAACAAACTGTCGGCGCAAACCAGCCCCATGATCAAGAGCTGCAAACATTGAGATTAAGGCAACAAGCAATTACCGAAAAACTGCATGGATTAGAAAAGTCCAACAGTAATGCCTGGGAAAATATTGGGGATGGTGGCTAAAACTGAGGGCGCTCAGGTGTCCCTAAAAACTTAACAATCACCTTCGCCCTGAGGGTGAGTGGGTTATTCAAGCTTCCCTTAAGATGAATGTTCACTCTGCATTTTCCTGATCTTTGCTTGGACACAAAAAATGGCACTCACTTCCGTTTTATCCACCCCTAACAGCTTAAGCGTAGAGCCGTGTAACATAGCTATAGTTTTGAAATAGCGTAAGTATTGTACGAAAGTAATTGACAGCGCTACTGCAATTAAATTACGCTTTGGCAAAATAAACTGCAAGGACGCACACATGATCCCATCATCCAGAACCCTTCAACCTGAACTGTTGTCAGTTGTCAGTTGTCAGTTGTCAGTTGTCAGTTGTCAGTTGTCAGTTGTCAGTTGTCAGTTGTCAGTTGTCAGTTGTCAGTTGTCAAAAACAGCGTAGCAGATATTCCCGAAAAATACAGTTTCAACTTTGCGGCACGGATTGCCGTTCCGTCTTAAACCGGTTTCGGCTTAAGACCCCCCAAAACCCGCAGTTGCTTCCGGCGCTGGCGGGTTTTTTATTGCCCGCCGCTTTGGCAGCAAGCAACTCACAGGTGGCAAGCGCCATCTTTATCAGTTCACCGTCAACATCTGACAAGAGCGTATTTATGAATAAAACACTACTAAGGCTAGCCGTTACTTCCGCTTTGATGGGCGTCTCCTGCGCCCATGCGGCAAGTTATGATTCAACAACACATGTGATCACCCTGAATAATGTGCAGGGCTTAAACAACAACACCCCTACCTTTAATACCGCCGTTAATCTGCAAGCATCAGACAATCAGGCCTTACACAAAGGCCAAATTTTTAAAATTGCCAAAACCAGTATCGCTATCGGCAACCCCGATGCCAGTTATACTGTTGAAGATAATAAAGTCAGCATACCCAACCTGGCTCAAGAAGGCACTACGCTCACCAATGCCACCCTGCAACTCACCAATCCCGCCACAGGGGAAATTACCGTATTAGATTTGGTCACCACCAGTCTAGGCACGGGCACTTTACCGGCTGGCAACGCCGTCGGTGATATGCAGTATTGGAATGGCACCCAGTGGAGCATCGTCCCCGCCGGAACCAATGGCGCTTACTTAGCCTTTTGTGATGGCAAACCGGCTTGGGGCACCTGCAAGGCAACTACAGCACCAATTCCCAGCGCTGGCTACAAAATCGGCGACACCGGCCCGGCAGGGGGTAAAGTCTTTTTTGTGGATAGCACGTTTTTGCATGGTTTGGAAGCGCAGTCGGATGATTACAATAAGCATCAGGCGCTGGCTTGGGAAGCAGGTAATACAGTTGCGACTACCAGTTATGGCGATGGCTGGCGCTTGCCTACTAAAGATGAATTGAATACCCTCTTTCAGTTCAGGGCCAATGTGGGTGGTTTTTCTGATGGTGCCTACTGGAGTTCCACTGAGTACGACACAGAGCTTGCCTGGTATCAGATCTTCATCAATGGTTCGCAGACTACCATTCAAAAGAGCAATCCGTGTTTAGTGCGTGCGGTTCGGGCTTTTTAACAAAGGGCAGTTTGCAGAGTGGGCACAGGCTTTTCGTGCCCACACGCAACAGTGCGGTGCAGTGAATAGTGGGCATAAAAGCATTCCCCATCCTTATGCTTCTCAAGCCAAGATGCTGGTTTTTGCCGGAAGTCAGCCCTGTAAATACCTGACATAATCGGCGTGAGTATCAACATCCCATTGGGTTCTCAGCTCAACGGCCTGTAAACCTAGTGCGGTAAGTTTAGCGAGGGTTCGGGTAAAGACCGCTGCGGAGCTCCAGGGTATGTCTTTAAATAATTCGGGTTGCGGGCTTTTAAGGCCGATCAAGCTATAACCGCCATCCTCGGTAGGCGCTATTACTAGGTCATTATCCGTGCTTAATGCCCTTAAGGCGGTAATGAAATCTTCAGCAGTAAAAGACGGGCAGTCGCTGCCTATTAGCAGCACCTTGGCAAAATTTTTCAGCCCAGTTTTTAGCGCTGAATCCATCCGTTCACCTAAATCACCGTTTGCTTGCGTGTATAAACTGAGCGAATAATCCTCAGCCGCTTTAATAAAAAACGGATGCTGGATGGATGGCGCACACCACAGTTGCACCGGGCATAACTTAAGGCTACTGACTAAAGCAAAAGTGCGTAAGGATAGCTGCTGATGCACCGCTGCGGCTTGCTCAGCGCTTAATTGCGGCATTAAACGCGTCTTAACCTGTCCTGCAACCGGGGCTTTACAGAAAATCTGGATTACCGCATCTGGAAATTCATAGTGCGCGGCCTGCACGCTAACAATCCAGGATTAACAACAACCCGGCGCGCAATCAGCTGTGTGCGCAGCACCTTTGGTTACTTTGACCGATCTGAGTGTGCCTGGGGCATGGCACCAGTTTTGAGGGGTTTGTTCTTGCACGGGCGCAATCCCGATAAAATGCGCTGCATAAGCCTCACCGGACAATAACCGGCAGGTACGCTCACACACTGCCATACGTTGACCGCGATAAAAAACATGCCCTTCATCATCTTTCACTTCTGCAAAAGGCCCCCGGTAAATAACCGCGTGACCTTTATCTAAACAAGGTTCGGGGCTTGGTTTAACGGCGGTAATGGTAACCGCACGAAATTCGATCTCTTCAACAACTTGCCAAGGGGTACTTTCCCATTTATCTAAAGTTACAGCAACGAAACCGGCGGCGATAAACGCCTCCAAGAAGTCATGCTCCTGCAACGCACCGGAAATGCAACCGCTCCACAACTGCGTATCCGCTTTTAAATGCGCGGGCACGGGTTCATCACAGACGATATCCGAAATCGCCACCCGGCCACCCGGCTTAGTTACGCGAAATATCTCCCGTATCAACTGTGCTTTATCGCTATCATGCACCAGGTTTAACACGCAGTTGGAGACCACTAAATCAATACTGTTGTCTTGAATGAGTGGGGCCGATTTACGCTGCTGTTCCTGCCAGGCCCTTAAGGCAATAACATCTTCAGCATGACGAACCGGATTTTGGGCTAAATGCACATTCATAGCCGCCAGATCCAAAGCTAAATCCTGAATTTGTCCTTTAACAAACTTGACCCGATCCGAGCCTAATTTTTGCGCCATCTCAGCTTGATATTTCCGAGCTAAACCGAGCATATCGTCATTCATATCCACGCCTATCACTTGTCCTGCCTCGCCCACCAATTGCGCCGCCATATAGCAGATTTTGCCGGAACCAGAACCCAGATCCAACACGACATCCCCTTTTTGCACATAGCGCGAGGGGTCGCCACAGCCATAATCTTTATCAATAATTTCTTGCGGTAAAAGCGCCAACAATTCCCGGTCATAATCCACCGGACAACATAAATCCGCTTGTATAGACTCTGCACCTTGGGAATAACGCTCTAAAACACCTGCTTCAATAGTCATATCAATTCCAATAATTAATTATAGTTATAGTTTCAATTCATCACACCGGTACAACTACTGCCTTGTCCAGCGGTGCAACCATAGCAATGTTGCAAGGTGTTGATTACGTTTCCCCTTAATTCAGTGATCTGGCTAATATGCGTTTTGAAAGCATTTCCTAAAGGCAACTTAAGCATCTGGTTAAAATCACAATCATACACAAAACCTTGCCAATCAACACTTAAGGTGTTTCGGCACATCACTTTCTCCAGATTAGCCACCTGGAAATTATCTTTGAGTAAATTCATATAACACTCAAACTGCCCGGTACTCAGCAAAATACCGCCAAAGCGTTGCACGGGTAAATTCGTTAAGGCATATAAATGATTAAAGACTATGCCGAACTGGGTATATAAATGGTTTTTGTAATCCAGCTCCAATCCCTGTTGTTCAGGGGGTAACGTAGCACCCTGCGGATTAAACACCAGATTCAACTCTAAGCCGCTATCAGGTTGACCATAACCCAAGGCATTAAGTTGCAGCAAGGCGCTAATACTGGCGTTAAATGTGCCTTTACCGCGCTGCTTGTCGACATTATCCTGTACATAACAGGGCAAAGAAGCAACAATCTCTACCCCCTGTTCCGCCAGAAACGTGGCCATATCTTCAAAGCCCGCTTCCAACAGAATCACCAGATTGCAGCGGTCAATAATTTTTAAACCGCGCTTTGAGGCTTGAGCCACTATATACCGAAAATGCGGATTCATTTCCGGTGCGCCGCCGGTTAAATCCAAAGTCTGAATGCCCTGCTGATCAATAAAATGCAACACCTCATCAATAGTGGTTTTTTCCATCATTTCCGTGCGTTTGGGCCCGGCATTCACATGGCAGTGCGTACAACTTAAATTACATAAATAACCCAAGTTGACTTGCAAAATTTCCAGCTTGTTACGCTTAATTACCGGGAAATCAGTGTTTTTTAAATACGGTAATGAATCAAGCATAAGAGGATGTGTCTTTAAAAGTTGCGAGTTTAGTTTACGGGCAAGTCAGCTATGAACATACTTTATCAGGAATTGGAGCGGATGTTCAGCCAGTACGAAGTGCTTAGATAAGATTATAACGCCTATTTTATAGGCGGTGATTATTAAAGGCTTTTGGCGAATTCAGTATTAACAAACGACAAAACTCATATTAAATTTGAACTAAAAATGGAATTTAATTGCGGGTAACATTGTCTGAGTTATTTAGTTTGAATTATGAATAAATCACGAGGAAGAAATCATGATTTCAGAAATTGACTTATTAAAAGAAGACATTCCTAATCTCGAACAACGCTTTGGTGTGAATAACCTATTTGTTGAAGTGTTGAAAGCACAATTGGCTTCGCTTCAAAACCCAAAGGAGCCAATACCGGAGGGCAAAAAAAGTTATTTTGGTTTTCGAAGTGTCATTAACGCTTTTATAGCCAAACATGCAAGCTCTAAATAGGCTTAGATTTGAAAGGCATATTGACGCCAAGCTTTGGCGCAGGCAATGTCATTAAGATGCCAAATGCTGCTAGGCGTGGCTAGCTAGGATTGATAGCATTTTTTTAACCCCACATATCAAGGCATTGAATTTTGGGCTGCGAAAGGATCACCCCTCCTTGTCTCTCCAACAACTTAATGATAAAAAACTCCTGCCCACCATAATCTTGAGCAAAAAAAAGCCCCAACATAAATTGAGGCTTTATATATATCAAACTCAATTATATTCAGCTGCTTGATTTAGAAGCGGCTGAATGCGAATTGAAGGTCTTATTTGCTTAAGAACTCATAAATTGAATCAATTGCTTGATCTTCAGTTAAGCCAGCTTTTTTAACCGCGCCAACAGCCATAATTGATGCGCCAGCTTTTGGCATACCGTTTTTACCGTTTTTGATGGTGGTTGCAAAGCTTGCTTTATCCAATTTTCCGGATTTAATCAAGGCTGGCAATTGTGGATTGGTAGCGATATCGTGGCAAGCGCCACAGCCGCGACCAAACGCTTGTTTGTAAATTTTTTCACCGACTTCTGCATCAGCAAAAACTTGCGCGCTTAAAGACATTAAAGCAACAGTTGCAAATGTACCTAATATTTTTCTCATTTAACTCTCTCCTCATGGTGAATAAAAAGAACTGCTTTTAATTTTTGGAAATTATCACAGTTCAAGTACAGCTTAAACTGGCAAAGCATATTGAATTTACATCAAATATTCAATTATTTTTAACCGTAATCAGTATTTATTTTTTGTTGCGGCATATTATCAACAACTTGCCTGAATGTTAACTGAATTTAAGTAAGTTATTTTCGCCTGATTACCAGCAGAGTAATCGTTCTGTCATTTAAATTTGCTAGGCATTCTGTCACAGCTAATTAGACAAGCCAGTTTCATTAAACCATTTTAATTGTGGGCGTAAGTTGACCACCATACCTACAATAATCAGCGTTGGAGGTTTTATTTCCAGCGCGGCTATTTGTTCAGGTAATGATTGCAAGGTTCCGGTGAATACCCGCTGTTGCTCCAAGGTGCCTTGTTCTATTAATGCGATAGGTAAGTCCTTGGGCGCACCATGAGCGATTAAGGCGGCACAAATATTGGGTAAGCCAGTTAGCCCCATATAAATGACTAAGGTTTGATTAGGTGCGGCCAGTTGGCTCCAATTGAGGTCAATTGAGCCATCTTTAAGGTGGCCGGTAATAAATGTAACTGATTGCGCATAATCCCGGTGGGTTAGCGGAATGCCTGCATAGGTAGCGCAGCCAGAGGCAGCGGTAATACCGGGTACAACCTGAAAATTAATGCCTTGTTCCATGAGTGTCGCAATTTCTTCACCACCACGCCCAAAAATGAACGGGTCGCCGCCCTTTAGACGCACTACCCGTTTACCTTGTTTGGCTAAACCTGCTAATAAGGTATTAATAGAGTCCTGCGGCATACTGTGGTTATCCCGTTGTTTACCAACGTAGAGTTTAGTGGCATCCCGCCTGACTAAATCTAACACCGCGGGCGAGACTAAACGGTCATACACCACGACATCAGCTTGCTGCATGAGCCTGAGCGCCCGAAAGGTCAATAAATCCGGGTCACCAGGGCCTGCACCCACCAAGTAGACTGCACCTGGTGTTGCGGAATGGCTTGCGGTGTCAACGATGGTTTGGTGCAGGAGTTCCTCTGCTTGTTGCTGGAAACCAGCAAAAACCAGTTCAGCAATTTTGCCTTGTAAAACATTTTCCCAAAATATCCGTCGTTGTGCGGGCATTTTAATGGCGTTTTTAACCTGTTGCCTAAAATTTTCAGCGAGTTGCGCCAATTTCCCATATTGATAAGGGATCATGCTTTCAAGACGCGCCCTTAACAAACGCGCTAAAACCGGGGACGCACCGCCCGATGAAATGGCTGCGATAATAGGAGAGCGATCTATAATCGCCGGAAAAATAAAGCTACACAGCGCAGGGCTATCCACCACATTCACTAAAATGCCTTGCGCATTGGCGGCATCAGCAACCCGTTGATTGGTTTCGGTGCTGTCAGTAGCTGAAATGACCAGCTTAAAACCAGTTACATCGCTGGGTGTAAACGCTTTTTGTCTGAATTCCAGTTGATGTTTAGCCTGTAATTCAAGAATAACGCTATTAAATTCAAGGGCTATCACCGTAATTTTAGCCCCCGCCCGACTCAGTAAGTCAATTTTCCGGGCGGCAATCTCGCCAGCACCGATCACCAGGCAAGGTTGCTGCTGTAGTTTTATAAATAGGGGGAAATAATCCATGGGTTTAGCTTAAATACTCGGAAGCGCCAGTGGATGGTATTATAAACCCACACGAACGCGTTACTAACCCGATCAACATGATTAATTACGATTTAGAAGTCGATGCCAGTGGCTTACAATGTCCTCTACCTTTGTTACGGCTAAAAAAAGCCTTAAATGAGTTAGCGAGCGGCGCAGTGGTTAAGGTTATTGCAACTGATCCTGCGGCACATTTGGATTTTGGAGTGTATGTAGAACAAACCGGCCATGAAATGCTGATGTTTCTAAGACTTGAACAACAGCAAGTATTTTTTATTCGTAAAAAATAAGCCTGTTATCGTGTCTGTTAAGCTTAATTGATCCGAAAAAAGAACCGATGTTTTAGAATTTGTACTTTATAAATAAATAAAGCATTTATAGGGGAGGGATAAAATTTCCCTACTGGCTAGATTTATTCTGCGTTAGTTCTTAGCACCGGTTCGAGCCTCTGCTATGGACGTAATTCAGAGAATACATACTCCCGTTTTTTTTCTGAAGTATGGCAAGCAAAGCAAGAAGCGCCGGAATCTTTTACTAGCCGTTCAGTTTTGCTGTTACCCGCAAACCCCTCAAATCCCCAGCCGCCGGTTGCTGCGTATTTTTTAGCATCTCTGTGCATGACACCGGTGAGCTTACGGTCGCCTTCCTGGATAGTTAACTCTTTATCATTATAATTAAGCAGATCGAACACCAATACTGCACCGTCAGCATAAGTGCCGCTTTGTAAGCCTTTAAGGGCTTTAGGATTAGCGTAGAGGTGATGGATGCCCTGAAAAGGATTGGCGAGCGCATGCCCTGGTTGAATGAGCATGGTTTTGGTATGAAACCAGCTTCTGAAGCCTTCTGGATAGGGTACGTTGGTATCTTCAGCCAATGCGACATTTGCACAAATGAGAGCCAGGCCACCTGCAAATAAAGAGTTCATTAGTTTCATGTTATTTCTCCATTAGAATTTAAGCATTACGCAAATAATTTCGAATCGAAATTATTTAAGGCTATTTAACCGCTAATTTATTGCGTTGTCAATAAAATATTGAATCGCTATTAATTTGGCTAAAAATAGCTTGGCGTAGGAGAATTAACACAGTTTATAAAGCAGTGCCTGGTTCGCTCTGGGCGAAAGTCAATGGATAGCTAAAAGCATTGTTGAAGCAATTGAACAATGCAAATAGAGCTTAATAAAAAACCCTAAACAACCGCTGTATTTGCTCAAATTCATGCAGATAAGGCTGGGCGATTTCGCGGTTATTCACTACCACGATTAAGTCATGTGAAAATACCGACGTGTTATACCAGTTAAAGCTGCCTTCAATCACAATGCTGTCGTCAATGATGCAGTATTTGGAATGAATGGGTGAATAAGGCACAGGCAGGTTATCCTGTCCATACACCAGGCCAACCGGAATGCCCACATCTTTTAAGCGTTGGACCGCTGGGAGTAGTGGACGATTAAGTTCGTCAGGCATCGAGCGTTCAATGCCTATCCGTCCTTGTCTGGCTAAATGGCCGTTGAACAGAATATGCACATACACGCCCCTATCCCGCGCGTGAATTAACGCATCGACGACGCTGTCATGATGATCACCCAACAAATCGCCGACCAAAAATAACGACAGCTTAATTGAATGCCGGGCGCGATGTATTTCAGCCAGGATGGCATGATGTGGACGGTAATGTTGGCCATTTGCCATAAAATGCCGACCGAAGGTGTACAGCAAATTAAACTGGCTTAATGGATCAATGCCATAGCGTTGAATCACCCCGCCGCGTTGGCTTTGAAAGATATTGTCCAGCAAGCGGCAGATGCCTTTGGAATGAAAGGTCATCCCGGATTCCCAATTGGCCCACCAGCGGTCAAAAGTAATATTGAACGAACCGAGCATGCAATCATCGTCGTTAAAAATGATGAATTTAGTGTGCATGTCGGGATCAACTTCAATCAAATGATGCTTAGGCGTACAAAATACCCCCAGCAATTCAATGCCGGAGCGTTTTAAACGCGCATAGTTCTGACTGTTGGTCAGCGTCATCTTGCGCCAGTCGACAATACATTGCACGCACACCCCTTGTTCGTGCGCGACAATTAAATGCGTGATGAAATCATAATCATCAATACAATCCACGCTCACCTTGATGGTACAAAAACGCTGCCGGTTTTCCTGCTTGCACCAGATTACCTTATCAATCAAATCATGAATATACCGTTTAGGATGGTAAGGATGGTGTTGTTGGCCTTTGGTAAACTTAGGCACCAAGTGCAAGGATTCGACATGATGGTTATACCAATCCACATCGCCTTGTAATTCCCCCGCATTCAATTCATGGGTACGGTAGTGATTGGTGGAGGACCAATCACCATTCAGGGTTCGATATTGCGGATGCTCGCTTTGTAGTTGCTGACTCTCCATGAAAATATACTCCTGCTGCGAGGGTATGGAATGCTCATGGATATGCACAATAAATGAAAATTTAACGCAGGTGATACGCCCGAAATGCACGGAGTAGGGATGGATATAAAAATCCCGGGTAGAGCGTTTATGGCGATCCCATTGCACGTCATAGGCATCGGTATCGACAATGTAAGTCTCACAGATATGCTGCTCGCGATAGACCTTGATCACCACTTTTAGGTTTGCCTGCACACCATGATATAGCTCAAAGTCAATCTTACCCCAACGGATATAAAACTTATCATTAAAGTCATTTACCCGTTGGAAAAAACCGCCTAAGTTTCCATGGATGGGTTTGGCGAATTGTTCTGCTGACATGTTGTTACCTCGACGGTGGGGCTTTTTTATTATTGTTAATAACGTATTTCACTTAATACTTTGGGTGCTTACCCGTTCGCGTTGATATTGGTCATTTGGCCTGGATAATTTGGCTAATTCACTAAGCTTTGCATAGCCACGAATACAAATAAACCCGCCTAAAGACCGCTCTAAAATCCCTCTTAATATCATGATATTTTTTACCTAAAATATTATTCTGCCGAGTCTTTAACCCAATTTTCAACCAATAGATCAGGTACTTTTATAAATTCCCTAGTGTTATTGGTCACTAAAATGGTATTCAACGATAACGCATGAGCGGCAATCCATAAATCATTATTACCAATCGGTTGCCCGGTTTTCTCAAGAAAACTGCGAATAATCGCATATTTTTTAGCTGTTTCCTGTGTCGGCATAATCACGGGAATATACCGCAGCAACTGTGCTAACTTTTCCAGCGCAATCTCTTGATGTTGGCTTTTTTCCGCGCCAAAGCGTAACTCACCAAAGGTAATAAGCGACATGCCAACATCACCGATACTAAGCGCTGAAAGCCGCTGATGAACTTCCACTGGGCGTTTTTTGGCTATGTAAACACAAATATTGGTGTCCAGTAAGTAACGTACTGTCATATCCATTCGTCTCGTTCTTGCGGTAAGTCATCTTGTCGGTGTGTCATAAAATCTTCAGGCATTTGCACTAGCAAATCAAAAGCGGCGGCTAGACTTTCTTTTTGCGGCTTAGATTCTTTCAACTGATTCAAAAACTCTAATACCAACACGACATTAACGTCTTTTTCAGCCCATTCCTTTGGCAATTTAACGGACAATATGCCGTTTTCGTTAATATGCGAATTTACTTGAAAAGTTTGCATGGCTATTTCTCCCCGCTACATGTTTTCTCAGATTGTTGCGGTATACGCAAATGTTCCGGCGCATCATCCCCAACGGCAAACGGGTCAGCACCATTCCATTGTACGGAATACTGCCCAAGGCGGCGTTTGCGTTCCAACGTTTTGCTAACGGCTAGGCGTAAGCAATCGAGCGTAGCTTGCGTGGCTGCGTTTGGTATAGGGTTTAAGTCAGCATTCATAATTGAGCCTTCTGTTGCAAAAGTACAAAGAAATCGGGGTGGAAAATGGTGTGTGTAGCGCCTTCTTGCTGAAATACCAGTTCAGGGATTGCGTCTTTATTCATGTAACACTGTACTTGATTAACTTTAGGCGCGAATACGTTTAACAGATTGTGCAGACTACGCGGAAAACGCCGAATTAAATCAGCTTCAGGAATATTATGCCCACCGTGGGCAACGCGCTCCGCTACCCGTAGACGCGACATTTCGGCACTGGGCAAGGCCAAATAAATTAACTCACCCGCCAGCCTGTAGCTTGTAAACGTTCTATCAGCTTAATATAACTTCGTCCTGCAAGTGTGGTTTCAAAAGCAAAATCCTGACGCGCGGCAATACAGTCTTCAATCTCATGCAGGAACAAACGGCTGGCAGCCAGTAAATGCTGTTCCGGTGCCAGCGGCGATAAACCGGCTGCAATCAAATCAACGTTAATAAAGCGGCGGCAACCTACAACTGAGGGCAAATATTCTAACGCAAACGTGGTTTTTCCTGCACCGTTAGGGCCAGCGATTATCCAACAGGTCGGCATCTTACAACAACTCGACTGATCACAAAGCCACTCGTTTAGCAATTTCAATATTTTTGCGTAATAAATCATTGACTAATGACTGCAAGCTTTCCTGCTTAGTCAGGCATTTTTCATTTAAATATTGAATAACATCCTTATCCAGATAAATCGGTAACTGAATGTCTTCATCAGGGACATAAAGTTTACCTTGTTCGGCATTGGAAAAATCGTATTTGTTTTTCATTATGCAACTTCTTTGCAATTCTCAGCAGTTGCAAATCGATACAAAGTTTTAGGTTCTATATCAACCTTGCCCCCATTAAATTCAAGGCAACCCCATTCAGGGTCTATGCGGGCTGAATTTAAGGCATCCGGTGGAACATGATGCCTTATCAAGTTCGACAGATTAACCTCTTTAGCCTCGCCATTTTCAAAGATTAACAAAAAACGATAAGCGCCGTGGTGTTCAAAATGTTTAAGTTTCATTGTTTACTCCAAAGGTGCAATAGTGTGAAAATTTTGGGTATCCCATATTTCGATGTGTCTTCCTGGTGCAGTTCCGCCCATTCCCTGACTAACTGGCGACACTTCTTAGGAAGACTACCGCCAACGATGTTGAGATTCATCAACTCCATGACTGCTTCATGTTCGCCGTATTTGATATGAATATGGCGCGGCGGATGTTCACGGTCAATCAGGAACATGCGGATAATAATTCCATAAAAACGACATATTTCAGGCATTTTATTTTCCTATAAATACTGTTTCAAGAAAGCTTGTTTTTTACTGGCGGCTGCGTCGATGATGGCTTGAACGGTGGCAATGTGGTTTCTTGGGCTTCTACTTCTTTAATGAGTTACGACTTTATGTTTTGTACCAGACATTATCTGGATTGCCGCTCACACACCAATGTGATAAATGACGATATGTCCATAAGCCATACGCGTTGGGTTTCTGAGTAAGAGTCATGAAGCCTCTGTGGTAAAACCAGTTGCAGGTTCTTGGTTTGCATTTCATCGGTCTGGTTACTGCTGATTGCCGCCTCTAAGGTCAGAAGATGCTTGTGTTCGATGCGGTCAGCTTCCGCTAACACCTGTCGCCAACGATCTTTACAGGTGGACTTTACGCCAAGTATGGTCAGGTTAAGGGGGTTAAATGCCGGGTTGTGGTTCGGCATGTCCCGGAAACAGAAAATCGGTTTTCGTCTTGTTTTCTGTGACGGCAGTTCTGGAATAGCGTATGCCGCATTCGGCAAATAGCAGTTCCAGATGATTTTCCAGCGCGAGGCCAACACGGCTTTTTCGCCGGTTCTGCACGGAAAGCGAAAAGCTGATAAAACTGTCCACGTCATCATCAAACCCTTTGGTAAGGCGATCTCCAATGAGAGGCCGTTCGAGGGGGGCTGAACCAGATTCCCTTCTTTGAAGCCAAATCGTTGATGCATCAATTTTTTATTATGATACCGCACACCGAAGCGACTCAATGAATTCTTCGATACTTCGTCCACGAGAATCATTGGGAGCCTCTTCGGTTGGTACGAAGGACTGAACTTCATGCCAACCGTGATCAAGTTGCTCGTTATATTCTTTAAAATGTAAATCGGGAACATCAGCCTTGTTTGCTACAAAATAGGCTTGATCGATCAGCACATTTGCGGCAATTGATTTAAGCATATCAACATTTATATTGTTTGGATTGGAAAAAACTAATTCACCCCAGTTTTTAAAATTGCCTGCATCTCTATAAAGATATTCAAATCGCACATTCATAATAACCCTCTATTTTTCAAAAATATGTCCTCGATGGTAACTTAGAAAGTCTGCATGAGGTCTAAATTTCTTGGGTAAAAAAATCGGTTTGCCGTTATAAGCGAGAAGCGCTGAATTAAAAAAATCATCGGCATTATCTGTGCATTTTTGTGAAACACGAATTGTCATATCTTCCATTATGGTCAAAATGCCAATATCAAAGGCTTTGTCATGTAACATGGACAAACATAAGCCATTGCTAGGATTAAGTCGATTTGTTTCATCAACCCGCCAAGGAATAATGTGGCTAGCGACTAACAATTTTGAAATTGCCAACCCAGTTATACAGCACCGTTGCTCATAAGCACTCAGTACCGAACGCCGAAAAAAATTCTGACCGACGCGAGCTGTCGCTTGAACAGTTTTATTTTTACCTTTTAAATAAATAACTTTATTTAATACTGAACTATCATCGGCATCCAATGATAACTCATTTAGTTGAAAAGCATTTGCAGCTTGCTGTATTTCATTGGCAAAATGCTCCCAGTCTGCTTGCATTTCTTCCCACATAGCTTTATCGGAAGCCGATGCACCTTTTAAACCGCTGCGTCCTGTTGAGGTGATTGCAGGGTCAAGGCTAGCAATATTAACCAACTTCATCGCTAATGCGGACGGTGTTCTGCCAATTGTTTCAGCGCATTTAATAATTTCTGGATTGCGATAGTGCATTTTTCCGAAAGGCATTTGGCAATATAAATTAAACGCGATTAACAGTTGGTAACGAGTCCAGCCTGTTCTAGTAGGCACTCATTTCCTCCTGTTTATTTGCTGAAGTCATTGGAATTATGTATGACATCATAATGCGAGCCACCTCTGTCATCATTGGAACTACCGCAGCTTGACTAAATTGTTGATAAGCCTGTGTATCACTTACTCGAATTTTAAAACTATCCGGAAACCCCATAATCCTTGCACATTCGCGAGGTGTCAACCGACGCGGGCGTTTACCCGCTCCCTGCGAAACCAGTATTTCTGAGCCGTCCTTATAGTATCTCGCCGACAGAGTGCGGGTTACGCTATCAGCATCTACCAGGCCAAAACCGAAGCCATTACCCGCCGCACGGTGTTTTTCCGCATAAGCCTGAAGATAAGCCCATAATTTGGGAGTCAGGGTGTATTTCGGGTTAATGGTTGCCTGCGTGCCTAATGTATAGGGTTGTTCAGGCGCTTCGCTGCCATCTTGGGGATGCAATATGCTGGAAAGGCGTGGCCCTTCGGCGGGCAGTTGTAAGTCATCCCACGAGAAATCAGTCTTGTCACGAAAACCTACGATAATAATACGTTCCCGATGTTGTGGCACAAAACGCTGGCCGTCAATAACCTTGTAATGCACGTCGTAACCCAGTTCATCCCGTAGCGTTTGCAGAATCACTTTGAAAGTATTGCCTTTGTCGCGAGAAAGCAGGTTTTTAACATTCTCCAGCATAAATGCCTTGGGGCGCTTAGCTGCAATGATGCGGGCAACATCAAAAAACAGGGTACCTTGATTAGCACATTCAAAGCCATGCGGGCGACCCAGCGCATTTTTTTTGGAAACACCGGCAATGCTAAACGGCTGACAGGGAAAGCCAGCCAGCAATAGATCATGATTTGGCACGTCGTTTTCATCGGCACTGGTAATGTCGCCGACAAAAACATGCTGGGTATCGTGGGGGAAATTGGCTAGATAAGTCTTCTGGGAGAATGCATTCCATTCGCTGGTAAACACGCAATGCCCGCCGTGGGCTTCAAAGCCGAGCCGAATACCGCCAATCCCTGCGAACAGGTCTATAAAGGTAAAGGGATGATTATCTGTTGATTCGGCATCAACCAAAGGCAACAAGCGTTGACGAATCGCATCAGCCAGATAGGTCGGTGGTTCGTTTTCGCGCACTTCCCAGCGACGAACAGTGCGAACGTCTACATCAAGAAGGGTAGCTATTTCCCCCTGGCTGTAGCGAATTCTGGCTTGCCGGAGCAAGTCGAGCGGTTGGGGTTGGTTCATGGCTTATTGCTTTATCTAGGAATATTTTCGGACATTATGCCCTATATTATTCCCTTTTAACAGCATTTAATCTTCGACCGCTTTATTTACTTCGGCTCAAAACTCATCAAATACCCGCAATGATCTGAAACCCGCCCATAATCCTTATCGGTAAACAGCACCATTCCGGAAGTCACTTGAAGCTTACTGGCTTTATTCATAAAAATATAATCAATGCGGTAATCATCACTTAGATAATCATGCCAATAGGGATCGTTAACTTTGAAGATTTTATCAAACACGCCTTGGGAATTGGCTGCTAAAAACTGGTCGTCATATTCGTTGAGGTTTACGACCAGATCATAGCCTTTAGAACCGGCTGCGATATTAAAATCGCCGCATAACAAGGTGGCTTTAACCTTTTGGGTATGGTTATCTGCTGCCCATGCGCCCAGTTTTTTGAATTGATCAGCAAAGCCGCCTTCCCACCAGCTTAAATGCGCAGAAAAAACGTTAATTAAGCCTACACCGGGCACGGGGATTTGCGCCATAACGACTTTGCGGGAATTAATGCTATAGGGATCATGGCTCTCTGATACATAGCGGGCGGCGTATTTGACGATAGGAAAGCGGCTTAAAATGGCAACGCCTTCACGATACTGGTCAAAGCCCAGATGCGACCAATCGGTATGCAGGTGGAAAGGGTTAGTTAGGCGTTCATTGATAATACGGGCGGCATTGGATTGCCAGTCGCCTTCGCCGTTATTCCAAAATTCTGCGACTTCTTGCAGGCAGACGATATCGACTGACAAATCATTGATGGCTTTAGCAATTTGGGAGAATTTATGATCCTGATTATCTTCCTGATAGCAGTGCAGGTTAAGGATCATGATTTTTAAGGGGGAATGCTGAGCGCTATAATTCTGCCCTAAATTGTTATCCCAATAGGTTTTACCCTGGGCAACGCAGGAGATACAGTATTGCAGGCGGAATGCGTCCTTGATGTTGAGCCGGGCTTTCCAGCGTTCTGTACCCCGACGTTTATTAGGTTTAGTAGGGCTAAGTAAACTGCGGTTGTGCGCGTGTTTGCGGGTATGGCAAGGGGTTATGGTGGTGTGTTGCCAATTGTCGGTCGTCCAATGCACAAAGACCTGTTCGGCATTCAGTGAAGCATCTACCGCTACAGTAACCGGAAAAAAAGCCGCTTTATCCGCCAAGGTATCGGAAAAATCAATATTCAGTAATGGCAGGGCGTTAGCCAAGTTAAGGCCAGAGTTAGTTTTGCTGGAATAATTTAAACCCTGCTGGTTATCCCAATAGGTAACGCCTTGGGTTTTAAATTGCAGTGCAAATTGAATATGCCCTGATAGTGCGTTATCCGCGGTAAAGGTTTGCTTGATTTTGGCTTGCCAGTACTCTTTATTTTGTCCAGATTTGCCGTAATAATGCGCGGTGAGGGTTTGCCACACGCCGTCCTCGCGTGCCCAAATCACCTCTATCTGCTTGTCGTAGTTGATATTATCGACCAGCATAAAAAATTCCAGCGTTTGCTCGACGCTGCCTTTTTTTCGGGTGATCAGGTTTTCAACGCTTAATAGTTGAATGTTGGGCATTCGGGCTACCTGTTAATGACTGTTTTGTAGGTTATTTCTTTAAAGGGAAGTAGTCCCGAAAATCAAGATCCGGAAAAATATTGTCCATAATTTCCAATGCGGTTAGATAACGCTCGTTAATTTTATTTTTACGGATGCTGTCGTGGCAATAGTTAAAGCGCGCCAAGTGGTCGGTTATGCTTTTTTGAGCATACTCAATGGATGTTCCTGATTTCATTATAAACGGCCAATCAGAGGCTTGCGCCAGTAGCAGTGATCTAAGCGCCTGGTTTATTAATCTGCTTTGCAATGGGTCAAGGGCTAGCCCGCGCACATCGGCAACCAATTTTTCCAGTTCTAATTCTGCTTTATGTAATAACGGATAAATCCAGGCATTGCTGTCATTAATCCAATAGCTGGAGTAACCTTGATCACCCCAGGTTGAGGCGGCGGGAAGGGCGACTTGCGGGTTGGGTTGTTGTTTTAAATAATCGCTGCAAGTGCTTAACTGGATAGTTGATTCTGGAGCGCTCGCTAGACGTAAAACTGCTTCCAGCCAATGCGGGCCTTCAAACCACCAATGACCGAAGAGTTCGGCATCGTATGGTGCTACGATAATCGGTGCTTGGTTTAGCGGGGCATTAAGCGTAGCTATTTGTTGCTGGCGTTTGGCGATGAAATCCTGCGCATGTTGGTAAGTTTTGGCGCGGGCATTTTCAGGTTGGTAGAGGGCTTTTGCCTGGTTGCCGCCGGTGATTCGATGATATTTAATCCCGGTATTAATCCGGGTTTGACCGTCGAGAATATAAGGGGCGAGATAGTCCAAATCAAGCTCAAAACCTATATCACTGTAATATTCCCGATAATCAAAATCCCCCGGGTAACCCATTTCTGCGCTCCACACCTGTTGTGATGCTTCAGGATCACGTCCGAAAGCAGCAACGCCGTTGCCGCAATTAAGCGGCGCATAGACCCCATTTTTAGGCAGCTCACTGGCATCCAGTATGCCGTGTGATTCAACAAAAAAATAAGTGATGCCGGCGTCGGCGAGTATGTGTTCTAAGCCCGGATAATAGCCGCACTCAGGCAGCCAGAAACCGGTTGGCGGGTAGCCAAAGTGATTTGCAAAGGAATCAATACCAATTTTAATCTGGTTGCGGACTGCGGTTTCACTGACATTCAGCAAAGGTAAAAAACCGTGCGTCGCGGCAGTGGTAATCAGTTCCAGCTGTCCTGTGGCATGATGTTGTTTAAATGCGCGCAGTAAGTCACATTGGTACTGGTTTTGATAGGTGTCTAAAGCGTGTGCAAAAAAATTTTGATAGAACTGGGCTAATAAGTTTAATTCCGGCTGGTTTTGGGTTCTGGCGATTTCTTTTTCAGCCAGCTCCAGTAGACCCTTTAAATGTTCTAAATAGCGCGATTGCAATAATTCATCGCTCAGCATGGACATTAATGGCGGTGACAGGGACAGGGTTAAGCGATAGTTCACCTTATCTTTTTGTAAGCGCTCCAGAACCCCCAGCAAGGGTAAATAGCACTCGGTAATCGCTTCAAACAGCCAGTTTTCTTCAAAAAAACGTTCATGCTCAGGATGGCGCACATACGGCAGATGGGCGTGTAGAACAATATTCAGATAACCTTTAATCATAATGATGTTACTGAGATTATTGGGCTGGGTGTCTGGTTAAACAGATATTGGACGCTGGATAAGCCGGTTTTATTGGTTTTTTGAGTTTGCCGGTTGGGGTTGTCGCCAGCATAATGCAGGGTATTGGATTGTGCGAAGGGGGTCATGTGATCTTCTGCGTCACGCTCGCCGATTACGCCGGTGTAAAAAATTGCCGCATTGCTTGTGGCGATAGCGTCAGGTAATTGCACCGCTTGGTGCGATTGCTCAGCATGGATAGCAACGTCGAACCACACATTGTGTGGGTTAAGCTCCAGCGATTCAGACGGTTTGGAATAAATTCTTAAGGTAACCGGTGTTTTATCTTCAGCCGTGTTTTCTGATAGCCTCGTCATTTGCGTGTCGGTAAGTTGCCAATAAGCATATAGATGCGTTGGATCAATGGGTAGCAGCACGAGTTCGGCGACTTCTGTTGAATGTGCGGGTGCAAACTCCCGGCTGATTTCAGCGCTGATATCGCGCAGCTCTTTTGACGACAACCTGGTTGTGGAGGCCGGTTGCAGTGCCTTAAAAGCAATGTTTGGGGCAAAATCTTGGTTGATCTGATCGCTAATCGCCCGTAATTCTTGTTGCGATAGAGTAACTTTGGCGTGTTGTTTTAAATGCGAAACAGTTATCATGCTTAATTCGTTATCCAGCCTCACTGAAAGATTATCCTTAATTACATGATGAAGGTTACTGTATTCTTCAGAAAAAGATCGGCTATTAAGCGGCTCTGGGTATTACTAAAAGCAAGCTGTATGCGCAGCCTCCAATGCCTGCTGACTCTAACCTTTGTCGATTCTTTTCGCAAGTGATATTTACGGTGGGTTTTACGGGTGAGGTGCTGTAATACCTTATTGACCTGAGGTGCTAATAGGGTAAAAAGATGGGTATGTTCAGTACCCAATATGACTTTGAATTTATTAAGTGACGATAAATACCACCAATAGAGAGTAACTATAATGCCTAAGCAGACTAATCCTCCGAAGGATTTTCTTCGGTCACTTCCGAATAACTTACCCGTTCCGCTTGATGATGGCGCTTGTGGGCATTTGGGGGGATTAACGCTGCCATCGGTATATCTGCCTGCAACGACAGGTGGCATGATCAACCCAGCGCATGTTCCCGGTTGGCTGGTGATTTATTGTTACCCCATGACCGGACAGCCGGAAAGACCTATTCCTGAAGGCTGGATTGGTATTCCTGGAGCTGCTGGCTGTACTCCGCAAGCTTGCTCGTTTCGTGACCATTATCAGGAATTGCAGGCTTTAAATGTCAGCGTAATCGGGATCAGTACGCAAAGCCCTGAAGACCAACTTGAGGCAGCGCAACGCCTGCACTTACCATTCGCGTTATTGAGTGATGCCTCACTACAATTTGCTCAGGGCTTAGGTTTACCGCTCTTTGAGGCAGATGCGATGCGTCTGATTAAAAGGGTTACCCTTATTATCAAAGACGGTATTATCCAAAAATACTTTTATCCGGTATTTCCGCCGGATAAAAATAGCGAGGAAGTGTTGGTTTGGTTGCATAGGCATAATTCTTCTGCTATCGCTACAGGATTAAAGAAATAGATCTTGGATATTATTTTTCCGCGTCGTGGAAACAGGTAACGGCTACAAATTTGTACTTCAAATAAAATTCAATATTGTTGTAACAAATGAGTTGTTATTCCGACTGATGAATTAGGAAGGCAATAATGCTTTTCTAGCGCCCTTATAACAAACCACGAGAATTAAAAATGAACAAAAAACATTGGCATTAACACTAAGCTGCGCAATGATAAGCGCATTAACCCTAAACCCAAACGTTAACGCGCAAGAAAACCCCTTTGAAATGCAAAAAATTAATGGTGCACAAGTAGTTGCTGAAGCGGATGCAAAAATTCCTGAAGGTGCTTGCAGTGGTAGTAAGGTAAAAGAAGGTAAGTGTGGTGAAGGCAAATGCGGGGCCAGCAAAAAAATGAAAGAAGGTGGCTGTAGTGGTACAGCAGCAGAAGCAGAGAAAATGAAGGCAGGCAGCTGTAGTAGCAAGATGAAAGAAGGCGGTTGCAGCGGAAAATTGTAATCACTGCCCTGAGTTGTCCGATAAACCTTATCGGACAGTTTTTGAGTGCATTTTAAATTAGCTTGGCTAAACAGATGCAAAGCGCATGTGTTTAGACAGGGGATTTCAAATTGATAGGTGTTTTATGAAAATGAATAAGTTCAACATTATTGTAATGCTTGGCGTGATAATCACGACTAACTTTGCTTTAGCTGAAGAAGCAGAATTCAATCCGGCTACTTCACAGTTAACCATTCCTCAGGTAAAAATAGGTGTTACACATGTTTATAATGCCAAGCTGTTATTTGATGGCAATGACAATTTTAAATTACAAAGTTTTGAAACCTTGCCGCCGGTCAGTGACAATATTCCCCCCACTGGCAATGCAGCAGACCTTGAACAATGGCTAGCAAAAGCCAGTTATAAAAATTGGGCTTGCGAAGCAAGTCTTCACGCAAGCGCGGCAGGCTCCCCGCATGGCACGGTGCGGATTTGTACCAACTCTATTTTGGCAACGGCTAAGGCCACACCTTTTCCGGCAGGATCGGCGAGTGTTAAGGAGTTGTATACCGAAGGAAAACTGAGTGGCTTTTCGGTTTCTGTTAAAGCCAAAGACGGTGAAGGTAAAGGTAACTGGTATTGGTATCAAAAAGGCATGGCCGATGGCATTGATGCTGAAGCTTGTGAAGGCTGCCATACGAAAGCCACTGACAGTGTATTTGTCCGGGTTAACTCGTAAAAATTTGTTATTTTTTAGCATCTTACGATTTTTAAAGGCATTGGGAGTATGTTTATACCAATGCCTTTATAGATTAATGTTACGGATTTAAAGAGGCAATGTGTGGACACTTTAACGATTAATGGCGCTGGATTAGGGCTGCGTCGAGAGCTGTTATCGTCACTGGAAGCTGGCGTTACCGGTACGATTAAATTTTTTGAGGTATCGCCCGAAAACTGGATAGATATTGGCGGCAGATTGGGCAAGCTGTTTCGGCGCTTTACAGAACGTCATACCTTTGTAGCCCATGGACTTTCCCTATCTATAGGTGGTCCGGCAGCGTTAGACATTGATTTTTTGCGGCGCATAAAGACTTTTCTGGATGAGCACCAGTTTGCACTTTACACTGAACATTTAAGCTTTTGCAGTGATGAAGGTCATCTCTACGATCTTTATCCTATCCCGTTTACCGAAGAAGCGGTGCATTATGTCGCGCAAAGGGTTCGGCTCGCCCAAGACATTCTTGAGCGCCCGATTGCGCTGGAAAATGCGTCTTACTATGTCACGCCGCCGCTAGTGGAAATGGACGAATTGACTTTTATCAACGCAGTCTTGACTGAAGCCGACTGTGCTTTGCACTTAGATGTAAATAATATTTACGTCAATAGCCTGAATCACAACTACGATGCCGCCGCTTTTTTGCAAGGGCTGGATTGCAAGCGGATCGTATACGGGCATGTTGCCGGGCATGACCTAGACAAGTCAGGGATGATTATTGACACGCATGGGCAGGCGACCTGTGACCCTGTTTGGCAATTACAGGAACTGGCTTATCAAACGTTTGGCGTGTTTCCGACGCTTTTGGAACGGGATTTTAATATGCCACCGCTAGCTGATTTGTTAATGGAGGTTAAGCATATTACCGACTTGCAACAAAAGTATGGGGAACGCCTATAATGGCTTTTCAAACGTTACAACGGCAGTTTTTAGCGCATTTACGCAACCCTGCAAAACAGCCTTTACCCACTGGTTTTAATGATCAGCGCGTGGGCATCTATGCTGATTTACTGTACAACAAATTCAACGACAGCCTGGAAATGTGTTTCCCAGTCACCCGTGAATTGTTAGGTGAGCTAGCCTGGCAACACAAACTAAAAGCATTTATTGCCCAGCATCGTTGCTTGTCCCCTTATTATCGTCAAATACCCGACGAATTTATGGTGTATTTGCAATCTGAAGCTGGCAACGAAAATGATCCACCTTATTTGCTGGAACTGGCGCACTTTGAATGGATAGAAATGGTATTGGCGATTACTGAAGTCGAACCATTAGCGGCTTTCCATAGTGATGCGGTTAACGATTGGCTGGACGTTTGCCCGGTTTTTGTTCCGGTATTGCAATTACTGCATTATGCGTATCCCGTTCAGCGCATCAATTTACACTATAAGCCGAATAAGCTGCCCGAACAAGCGACGCATATTTTAGGGTTTCGGGATGCTAATGACACCGTACAGTTTATTGAACTGAATTCAGCTACCGCACGTTTGGTTGACATTTTACACAGCACCGGCGGCACTGTCCGAGAGGCAATGCAGAAAATTGCTACCGAGCTGCAACATCCTGAGCCGTCTGAGCTGTTTACTTTTGGGCATAAAATTTTGGCGGACTTGGCGCATCAAGGCGCTATTTTAGGTGCGCAAACACACTAATATTTTAGGTGACATCATGAACAACACCCTGCGCGCAAGCCGCTATGAAACCTTACATACTGGAATACTTGGGTTGTTTGCAAAAGTATCCTGCTGGTTTAGGGAAAACACATCAGGTTTTGCCCCGCTTTCACTGAGGTTGCTGGTAGCTTACGAGTTTTTAGAGGCGGGATTGGAAAAATTATCAGGAAAAAACTGGTTTGCTGATTTGACATTTCCTTTTCCGTTTAATTTATTGCCGACGGATGTAAGCTGGGGGCTATCTATGGGGCTGGAGATTATTGGCCCGATAGCGTTAATTTTGGGCTTTGCTACACGGTTTTTTAGCTTCGCGATGATAGTTTTAACGTTAGTAGCTATTGCGGCTGTCCACTGGCCTGCGGAATGGCTCACCTTGGCAGAGCTCTGGAAAGGTTACACGATTACTGATAAAGGTTACGGCAACTATAAGTTGCCCTTAATGTATTTGTTCATGTTAGTATCGTTGCTGTTTAGTGGCTCTGGATGTTTAAGTCTTGATAGCTGGCGGGATTCGCGTGCTACCCGATACTATACCTGATGGATAAAAACCACTTACACGAATACCGGAAAGTATTATTACGTTATGCATTTTTACATTTGCGTAATGCTGCCGCCGAAGATGTGGTGCAAGAAACGCTGCTGGCGGCATTGCTTGCTAATGAGGGTTTTCGCAGTGAATCAGCCATTAGAACCTGGTTAATCGGCATTCTTAAGCATAAAATCGCCGACCATTACCGTGTGGCAGAAAGATATTATACGTCAGGGGCACCGACTGGCGACGATAACGACCCAAACGAAGCTTTGGAACAATTAATATTTAACGCTAAAGGTCACTGGATAGGTTCACCCACGGCTTGGAACCAACCTGACCATGCTTTAGAGCAAGGCGAGTTTTGGATTGTTTTCGAGTGGTGCCAACAAAATTTACCGAAACAACATGCCCGCGCTTTTATGTTGCGAGAAATGGTGGGGCTTGAAACTGATGATAATTGTCAAGATATGGGCATTAGCCAAAGTGCTTGTCGCGTTTATTTGCATCGAGCGAGGCTTAGGCTTCGTGAATGCCTCGAACAACGCTGGTTTAATTAAGAGTCCACAATGAAATCCTGTAAAGCGATTACCGAATTGTTATCTGAAAGCATGGAGCGCCCATTAACATGGCGCGAAGCCTTGGCAGTGCGTATGCACTTTTTTATGTGCCAATCGTGTCCGCGTTTTCAGCAACAAGTACAGTTTTTGCGTAAAGCTGCTAGTCGTTATTACCCAAATGAACATGATAAAAACCCCGTCGGACATAACATAAATAGGGGGCAGTAAGCGATGGCCTTATTACGCCACGTGTTGGATTTCGTTGTGACGCATAAACCTTATTGAACTTGAAAAAAATCATTAAACCAATTATCTTTCACGATAGCGTAAGGAGTACCGTCCAATGTTTTCCTATAAAACCAACAATTATCGTGGCACAGAATTACACCATACCAATGCCTTTAGACTAGCAGCGTATTTATGTAGATGGTGGCCGTTGTTAAACAGGCGTTTCACCAAAACAGCGTTACTTGCCATCCTGTTAAATCTGTCGTTATCATTCAGTGCTTTTGCCAACTCACCAGATTGGACTGCTTATGCCAAGGTCTTGCAGACAGTCATGCCGGGCACCAAGTACGACACATCCTTAGCATTGGTTGATTATGCGGCGCTCAAAAAATCCGGCCAATTGGAAGCGGTTTATCAGCAAATTAAAGTTTTTCCGGTTAAAACCCTGACCAGTAAAGAGGAAAAGCTGGCTTTCTATATTAATGCCTACAATATTCTCGCGATAAAAATAGTGCTGGATAATTGGCCGCTGACCTCCATTAAAGATGTTGGCAATTTGTTATCACCGGTATGGGGAAAAACCGCCGGTATTATTGACGGCGAGGAAATATCACTGGACACCATTGAAAATGACATATTAAGGCCAATGGGGGAGCCGCGTATTCATTTTGCCATCGTTTGCGCATCGGTTAGTTGTCCGGATTTACGTGCTGAGCCTTATACGGCAGAAAAGTTAAATAGCCAGTTAGATGAACAAATCAGCCAGTTTTTAAATAATCCCAAAAAAGGGCTGAGTGTTGATAGTAAGGCCATTCATGTATCGAAAATATTTGACTGGTTTGAAAAGGATTTTAAAAGCGTGGGTGGCGTTGAAGCTTTTATCCGGCACTACAAAGCAGCTTTGCCCACCTTGCCGATTGAGGCGGATATTAAATATATCTGGTTTCTGAATGGGATCGATAAGTGACAAATCTGAAGGGATTTTTTTACACTGCGTCCAATTATTAAACATTAGGACATCAATATGAACCTACCCCGACTGAGCCTGATAGCCGTTATCGCTATTGCTATAAGCCTGTTTTTTTATTTAGGTGGTCAGCAGTATCTGACGTTGGAGATGCTTAAAACCCAACAAGCCAGTATTACCCGTTTTCGGGATGAACATGGCTTATTGGCTATTGTTGTTTATGGGTTTACTTATATTGCGGTGACTGGTTTATCACTCCCAGGCGCAGCCATTTTAACCCTCGCAGGCGGCGCGCTATTTGGGTTGTTTTGGGGTACCCTGGTGGTGTCTTTTGCTTCGACTATTGGCGCAACCCTGGCTTTTTTAGCGGCGCGTTTTTTGTTTAAGGACACTATTCAAGCCAAGTTTGGTGAGCGTCTTCAGGCAATTAATGCAGGCATTGAGCGTGATGGTGCATATTATCTGTTTACCCTGCGCTTGGTGCCATTATTTCCGTTTTTTTTGATTAATTTATTGATGGGCTTGACTACCCTTAAAACGCGCACTTTTTATTGGGTGAGTCAGATAGGCATGCTGGCGGGGACTTTGGTGTATGTGAATGCCGGTACGCAGTTGGCTAAAGTTCATGCCTTGTCGGATATTTTGTCGCCTGCTTTAGTGGGTTCTTTTGTGTTGTTGGGGGTGTTTCCTTTAATTGCCAAAAAATTTGTCGAGAACTTTCCCCGTGACTGAGCAACATACAGCGTCCGCCAAATCTGCTGGCAAGTGGCTTAAGCCTAAAAAGTTTGATAACAACCTGGTGGTGATTGGTGCAGGCTCTGGCGGTTTAGTGACGGCTTATATTGCTGCTGCGGTTAAAGCCAAAGTGACGTTGGTTGAAAAGAATTTAATGGGGGGGGATTGCCTAAATACCGGTTGCGTCCCCTCAAAAGCATTAATCCGTTCCGCTAAATTTTTATCGCATGTGACCCGATCCGCTGAGTTTGGCATCAAATCTGCCTCGGCTGCTTTTGATTTTGCTGATGTAATGACACGGGTACAAAACATCGTCAAAACGATTGCGCCGCATGATTCCATTGAACGCTATACCCAGCTGGGGGTAGAAGTGCTTACAGGCACTGCCAAAATCATATCGCCCTGGGCGGTAGAGGTTAAAACGGCTGATGATACTCGGGTTATTACTACGCGCAGCATAGTGATTGCCGCAGGCGCAAAACCATTTGTGCCGCCCATACCCGGCTTGGCTGAAGTCGGGTATCTGACCTCCGACACGGTTTGGGATTTACGTGAACAGCCAAAGCGCTTACTGGTGTTAGGCGGCGGCCCGATTGGCTGTGAACTGGCGCAGGCTTTTGTCCGTTTGGGCTGTCAGGTTACGCAGGTTGAGCAGCTACCCAGGTTGATGACACGTGAGGATACCGATGTTTCCACGCTGGTGCTGGCAAAATTTAAACAGGAAGGCATTAAGGTATTCTTGGGACATACCGCCAAACAATTTTCGCTTGAAAACGGCGCAAAGTATTTGCTCGCAGAACATCAAGGACAAGACGTGCGTATTGGCTTTGATCAAGTGTTGTTGGCTATCGGGCGGGCGGCTAATCTGACGGGCTATGGGATTGAGGAGCTGGGCATCACGATATCGCCTCGAAAAACCATTGCGGTTAATGCTTTTCAGGAAACCAATTACCCTAATATCTATGCCTGTGGTGATGTCGCAGGCCCTTATCAATTCACCCATACCGCCGCCCATCAAGCCTGGTATGCTGTGGTAAACGCCTTATTTGGACAGTTCAAAAAATTCCGCACCGATTATTCTGTGATTCCCTGGTCGACGTTTATTGACCCTGAAGTGGCAAGGGTTGGCCTAAATGAGCAGGAAGCAAAAGAGCAAGGCATTGCCTATGAAACCAGTACCTATCATCTGGATGATTTAGATCGGGCGATTGCGGATAACGAAGCACATGGCTTTGTTAAAGTATTGACCAAACCGGGTAAAGATAAAATTTTAGGCGTAACCATTGTTGGCGATCATGCCGGTGATTTGCTCGCGGAATTTGTGTTGGCAATGAAGCATAATCTGGGCTTGAATAAAGTGCTGGGGACAATTCACATTTATCCCACGCTGGCGGAAGCGAACAAATATGTTGCCGGAGTGTGGAAACGTAACCATGCGCCGCAACAATTGCTGGAGTGGGTCAGGCGTTATCATGCGTGGCGTAGGGGTTAAGGTAAGCGAGGCGTCACTTTACTGATAGTTATTATCAGAAACAGCTTTATTTAGGAGTAAAGAAATAATTGGGGCAGATGATGTCTATCTGCCCCGTTGGATTGCAGTAAATAGCCGTCTTGAATATACAATCAAGTTATTTTTTATCGACGATTGCTTTGACTTTATGAATAGCGGTTTCTGCGAGATTAAGCACCCACGATTCGCTATCACCATGCGGTTCTGTTTCACCAAAAGGTTTGCCACCCTCTTGGGTAAATTTATAAATAAAATACCCCAGCGGCGCAAAAGCACAGCCCGCAACGATAAACATAATCAAAAATAGTAATGTAACACTACCCATATTTCCTCCTCATTGTTCATTGTTATTGTTTTTTATTTTGGAACATTTTGATAATACGCCCTTTTTAAATTAAAAAAAAGCTTTCCACAATGAATTTAAGGATTACTTCAAAAACACTGGTGGCTTTTGAGGCTACGCCAGTGTTAGAGGGCAAAGTTACAATGAATCAGCGATTGTAGTCTTATAAAACGGCCAAGTTTTAACGTGCAAATGCTTTCTAATCGGCGTTTTAATCACTGAAACACATAATGCGATTGAAAATAAACACCAAACCGCTGAATATTCATTGGGATCAGTGGTGGTAATGTCGGAAATAAACGGGCCAATAAGATAATGGAAGCTGACAAAACGCCACGAGCCATAGATAAGCGGCATCCAAAAAGCTACTAGGATATAGGTAAGTGCATGTAAGCCCCAGTTAAAGCCCATCAGCCATTCTATAGGGTTAGACAATAAGCCATTTAACGGCATTTGCCACGCAATATGCCAGGAGCCAGAGGTAGAGCAAATATGCGGGCCACAGAAACCTTCTATCCCAATATTACAGGTACCTGCCCATGCGAACGGATACATTTTGACCAGCATGGAAACCGTGCCGATCGCGCAAATGCTGTAAACAACGGTACGGATTTTTACTTTGACGCTTTCAGGAATAAAGTACATGGCGACCATATTCACAAAAAACGGCTGGAAGGAAACATGTAGATAGCCAAAAAGCGTGAGGATCTGATTATTGGGGTTATCGCATAGATCAATGTAAATGTAGGTGACCGCTTGCAATAATTCCATTAAGGCAAAATAGGTTAATGGAATCCAGAGCTCCTTTGATTCGCCTTTGATTGCAACATACGCTGCGGTACTCAGGCCTGCGACGGCTAAAACACCTGATGCTTCTCCACTCCAACACATAAATCCTGCCCCTCTTTGCTTGTTTATGAGCCCCCTATCAAATTAGTGAGGCGATATTGTTATTATAATTTTAGGCAATCGACGGCAAATATGATGCTTGATCGATAAACCCTGTACTTGGATGTCGGATTATATTACAAACCTGATCTTAATGAGAAAGCGAATCACTATGCTGACTTATCCATTGTGTTATTTAACCCATGCTCCTCGCTAAAAGTGTGTTAAATAACAGCATTTAATTGAACGTAGTGTTTGATAACCCTGTAAAATTAGCGCCATATTGTTTAGTTGCACCTAATGAAGGCACGCAAGTTAATCAGGAACTAGAGATTACATGCAGCACGTTTTAATTATTCATGAAGTCGAAGCCTACCCGGTCTGGAAAGCTATTTTTGATCAGGCGGCGGAAATCAGAAAAAATGCCGGGGAAATCAGTTACCAGTTGCTGCGCTACGATGACGCCAATAATATGATTGTGCACTTTTCGGCATGGAACTCACTGGATAATGCCCGGCGTTTTTTTGAGTCCCCGGAATTAGTCGAAATTAGAAAACAGGCAGGTGTAAAAGCCCCTAATTTCCTTTATTTACAAGAGATTGAACGTGGAGTTTTATAGTCTTATTGGGTTGCAAAAAACCGCAAGGCTAATTTTCGTTTTCGAAGGTGGCGCTATTCGGACTCAAGACGATTGCTACGTTCAACTTTATTTTTACCACGGTTTAATCGCTATGAAAGCAGGATAATGGCTTTTATAACAGTTAAGCTTTTTACTCACTGAACAAAATACTTTATAGGTTAAGCATGAAAGCAAATATCGGATTAATCGGATTGGCGGTGATGGGTCAAAACCTGGTACTGAATATGAATGACCACGGCTTTAAAGTCGCGGTGCATAACCGTACCCAAAAAACTACCGACGAGTTTTTGGCAGGGCCTGCTAAAGGCACGCAAGTTATTGGCTGTGCTACTTTGGGTGATTTGGTCAATAGCCTGGAAGTGCCGCGCAAAGTCATGCTGATGGTTAAAGCAGGGGATGTGGTGGATGCCTACATTGAGCAACTCGTACCGTTATTGGGTGCGGGCGATATTATTATTGATGGGGGTAATTCGTTATTTACCGACACCAACCGCCGTACCGAAGCGTTGCAAGCCAAAGGCATTTTGTTTGTCGGTACCGGCGTTTCTGGCGGTGAGGCGGGTGCGCGTAATGGCCCGTCTATTATGCCGGGCGGAAATCCTAAAGCCTGGGAGGCGGTTAAGCCGATTTTTCAGGTGATTAGCGCGAAAGTGGATAATGAGCCTTGCTGCAACTGGGTTGGTGACGCCGGTGCCGGACACTATGTAAAAATGGTGCATAACGGCATTGAATATGGTGACATGCAACTGATTTGCGAAGCCTATCAGGTATTGTCCCAAGGTCTTGGCCTTTCAGCAGATCAGCTGCATACGCTTTTTGCGCGCTGGAACGAAGAGAAATTAAGCTCTTACTTAATGGAAATCAGTGCGGATATTTTTAATTATAAAGACACCGACGGCTTACCGTTAGTCGATAAAATTCTGGATAAAGCCGGGCAGAAAGGCACGGGCAAATGGACAGCGACCAATGCATTGGATCTAGGTATTCCATTGACTTTAATCGGTGAATCGGTTTTTGCCCGTTGTTTGTCGGCGCAAAAACAGGAACGGGTGCAAGCTTCAACGGTATTGCCAAAACCAACCGGTAGGTTTAGTGGTGATCAGCAGGCACTTATTGATGCGATTGGCGATGCCTTATATGCGTCTAAGATTATTTCTTATGCCCAAGGTTTTCGTTTAATGCGTGAAGCGGCGGCTGAATTCGGTTGGTCACTGGCGTACGGGGATATTGCCTTAATGTGGCGCGGTGGCTGTATTATCCGTAGCCGCTTTTTAAATGATATTAAACAGGCGTATGTAAAAAATCCTGACCTGGATAATTTATTGTTGGACCAGTTCTTTATTGATGCGATAGCAAAAGCGGATGCCGGTTGGCGCAAGGCGATTATTACCGCTATCGAGTTGGGCATTCCGACTCCCGCATTTTCAGCGGCGTTGGCTTACTACGACGGTTATCGCTGTGCCCGTTTGCCGGCAAATTTACTGCAAGCGCAACGGGACTATTTTGGTGCGCATACCTATGAACGTGTGGATAAGCCTGCCGGACAATTTTTTCATACCGATTGGACGGGGGAAGGCGGCAATGTCGCATCGACCCAATATACACTTTAAATCAATACCACTGTTACGAGTATAGCAGCGTGTAGCGTAGAGACGCAAAATCTTGCGTCTCTACAGCAGTTGTGCAACTCTCCAAAAATAAAATACCTGATCAATTGAAGTTTGCAGGATGTGCTGAACAGAATTAAGCAGGTATTTCAACATTTTCTTTGAGGACAATTATGCAAGCAGACTCCTGTACCTACGTTATTTTTGGCGCGACCGGTAACCTTTCGCGCGTCAAATTAATGCCCGCCTTATATCATCTGGATGTTGATAATCGCCTACCTAAAGGTACGCGTATTCTCGCGATTGGTCGACGGGACTGGGACCAGGCCAAATGGCTAAGTGAAGTGCGCGAAATGATTCAGGCTAAAATCGGCACAAAGTTTGATGAAAAAACCTTTAAGCGTTTTAGTGACCGCCTGTATTACCATCGGGGCGACATTCTGAATCAGCAGTGCTACAGTGAATTAAGCAATACCCTGAGCCAGGATATTTATCCCAAGAATATCGCGTTTTATTTATCTATTAGCCCGGCTGAATTCGGTGACGTTATGGGGTTATTGGATGAACAGCACCTTTTTAAAGAAGAGTATGGTTGGCGACGGGTGATTATTGAAAAGCCGTTTGGCTATGATCTGGAAAGCGCACAAGCTTTACAAAAGCGCATTGGTCACTATGTCACAGAAGAGCAAATATACCGGATAGACCATTACCTCGGCAAAGACACCGTCCAAAACATCTTGGTGTTCCGCTTTGCCAATATTATGCTGGAACCACTGTGGAACCGTAACTACATTGACCATATCCAGATTACCCATTCCGAAGAGCTGGGTATCAGCACCCGTGGTGGCTACTACAATGGTGCAGGTGCGCTGCGGGATATGTTACAAAGCCATTTGTTGCAGTTAATGACTTTAGTCGCTATGGAGCCGCCGGTTTCTATGGAAGCAGAAGCATTGCGCGACGAAAAGGTTAAAGCATTAAAATCTATTCGCCCAATTCCCAAAGAAGCCGTGCATGCGCATGCGTTTCGCGGGCAATATGCGCAAGGCTCAATTAAAGGTGAGAAAGTCAATAGTTACCTGCAGGAGCAGGATATTCCGGCAAATAGTGTTACTGAGACTTATGCCGCGTTAAAATTATATGTTGATAACTGGCGGTGGCGGGGCGTGCCTTTTTACTTACGTACAGGTAAACGGATGGCTAAAGCTCAATCGGTTATTTCTATCTGCTTCCGTCACCCGCCGCAACAATTGTTTCGCGACACCCAGGTGCAATGTTTTAACCCCAACTGGGTATTGTTAGGAATTCAGCCGGAAGAATGTATTCGGATTGAGCTGACCTCCAAAGAGCCGGGTCTTGAAATGAATACCCGCACCAGCAGTTTGGACACCAATTTTCGGGAGGATCACGAAAAAGCCATCGAAGCGTATGAAAACTTATTATTAGATGTTTTACAGGGCGACCGTTCGTTATTTTTACGTTTTGACGAAGTTGAATATGCTTGGCGGATTGTTGATCCTATCCTGCAAACCTGGGCAATTGAACGGGATTATATTGCCACTTATCCAGCCGGATCGTGGGGGCCTATTGAAAGCCGACGTTTATTTGATAAAGAAAGCCAGGATTGGCGCAGTTCCTTAACTCCCGAATGCAAATAATCAATCATTGGAAAAAATTCGACACTCCTGCAGAAGTGGCGCAAGCGGTCTGCGATGTTGTTTTTATTGCGGCACAGCAGGCGATAGCGGAGCGGGGTTGCTTCAAACTGGTATTGGCAGGTGGCTCAACACCAGAGCAGCTATATCCCTTATTTACGCAAAAAGAAACCGATTGGTCGCTATGGTTTATCTACTTTGGCGATGAGCGCTGCTTACCTACCGACCATCCTAACCGTAATAGCGTGATGGCAGGACAAGCTTTTTTAAACCACGTTAGTATTCCAGCGGAACAGATTCTGATCATCCCGGCTGAGTTAGGTGGTCTTGAAGCGGCGAAGCTTTATCAACAAAATATTGTCGAGGTGATGCCATTTGATATGGTCTTACTGGGTATGGGGGAAGATGGGCATACCGCCAGCCTGTTTCCAGGGCATGAGCACGCTGCTGATGAATGGGTGCATGCCATTTTTAATGCGCCTAAGCCCCCGCCGGAGCGGGTTTCTCTAAGCGCCAAAGCACTTAGCAATACCCGGCAATTGCTATTTATGGTTACTGGCGCGAGTAAAAAAGAAGCTGTTCAGCAGTGGCAAACTGGCTTTCAATTGCCTGTTAACAAGATCAAGCCGGAAATGGGGGTGGATATTTATATTGATAATGCTGCGCTGAGCTAAGGTGCTAACCGTTTACCAGCTCAAATAAGGGAATGTTCATTAAAGGGAATTATGGTTTTTTTACCCCAAATCATTGCGTATAATCATTGGCTGCTGCTTTTATCCAATCGAGCCAAAGAAAAAGGAAAACCAAATGCTTATTAAAGACAATGAAATTGCTGACATTAACACGCCTACAGGGGACATGCGTGCGCATATTTTTCGCCCTGCGGCGCCAGGAAAATATCCCGGCATCCTGATGTTTTCAGAAATATTTCAAGTAACCGGCCCTATTCGCCGCACGGCTGCTATGCTGGCTGGGCACGGTTTTATTGTTGCCTGCCCAGAGATTTATCATGAACTTGAGCCAGCTGGCACCGTGCTTGCCTATGATGAGGAAGGCACTACCCGTGGCAATGCCCACAAGATTACCAAAGAACTTTCTTCTTATGACAGTGACGCGCGGGCGGTGCTGGACTATCTAAAATCGCGGGATGACTGCACTGGACGTCTGGGTGTTATGGGAATTTGCATTGGTGGACATCTGGCGTTTCGTGCCGCCATGAATCCGGATGTATTGGCTACAACCTGCTTCTATGCCACGGATATTCATAAAAGAGGATTGGGACTAGGCACGAACGACAATTCTTTGGATCGTGCGAGTGAAATAAAAGGTGAACTCCTGCATATTTGGGGACGCCAAGACCCGCATGTTCCATTGGAAGGCCGCAACCTGCTTAAAGCCCGCCTTGAAGAAGTCGGTGCCCGCTTCACCTGGCATGAGGTCAATGGTCAACACGCTTTCATGCGCGATGAAGGCCATCGTTATGATCCGGCTTTGGCTTTACAGTGCTGGGGATTGCTACTTGAATTATTTCATCGCCGCCTGGGCTGGGGTGATCTTGATGTTGTAGCAGACGGTGCAGCGGCTGAAAGTCGTCACTGATAAACCTATCCGTCGCTTTGGTAAGATTTAAGGAAACACAAAGGCCGTGCTTTTTAAGTACTGCCTTTGTCTTTGTGTTATATGCTGATGAGGTGAATTTCAGTATAGTAGCCCGTATGAAGTGCAGCGCAATACGGGGAGTCGGTGCAACTAAAGCCCGGATTTCGCAAGCTCCATCCAGTCTACTCACTATGGATATTGAACATTAGTTAGAATCGACTCGTTTACGGTGGCGCTATCTTTGTGCGTCGTTACGCTTTTGAGTGGAATCCCCTTGTCAATGCTCCCCCACGTTATCAATACTTCCGTATCGGATTCGTTACGGATGCGTATGGCCTTAAAACTACCGGCCGGCGTTGCAACTTCATCATCAATCGCTTCGACGGTGAACGTGTGTTTTGGGTCAACATTGCTAACCTTGGTCGTTTCTTTGCCATTCACTGTCGAGACAGCGGTTTGCTCGCTTGGAGTTGTTTGCCAGGTTTGATTTTTGCACACTTTATTTCTTGGCCCAGAAATAATACTGGGATTGTACGTGGTTTTGGTTTTGATAAGGTCTGGTAATCGATCACTCGTCATGCTGGTTTCGTTGGAAGACAGATAGGCTATGTCGTCTTTGACGTCGAAAATAGTGACTGAATCCTTGGTGCTGATGCTTTCTGGAAAAAACGCTGTTTTTAATTGTGTACTGATCACTGTCTGTTCCAGGCGAGTATTGGTAACCGCTGTATAAATGGTCTCACTTTTACTAACGACGCCAAAAGCAGTCCCAATTTGGCCTTTGATGCTGTGATCAGTAAAAAATCGCGTGCCTTTGGCCGGTAAAGACAGATTTACACAGGATATTGAACCATTGCTGGAATTGGTACCGGCCATTGCCAAAAGCGCTTGGCTGGAACCAACGTTTTTGGTAACAACACCAAATTCGCCGCCTAATCCATACACGTTGTTGTCCATGGTATTTGCCCCAACATAAATGCCGGTTTCTGGATAATAGCGGTAGCGCCAGTAATCCAGTGTTTGGGTGGTTCTATGAGATGGAAAATAACGAGGAAAAGTGTTTTCCGCCCAGTTAAAAATGCTTTCAGCATCTTGAGTTAGATCGGCTTTAGCGATGGTGCTCAGTAAACAACTTACTGCGCAAAGAATTAGTTTAAATTTCATATGTTTTCCAATGTTTTAGTATGTGGCTTGTCGCGGGGTGAAGTTAAGCGTTGAAATGATTTTTTTTGTCCTTCATCTGGTGTAGCCAGTATGTCGCAACGCGGAATGCGGGGCATCGGAGCCTCGAAAACCCCGGATTCCGCAAGCCTACTCGCTACTTGGGATCAGTTTGTACATGTTGATTTTCATTGCAGGGGATCAACCTTATCTAAAGTGAATGCCATTGGATTGGATAACGGAATTAACGACAGCGTGGCTTTGTAACTCAATTTACCGCCCAGCCCATCGGGCACTTCTACTGAATTGATAGTGAGCTTACCATTATTATAAGTGTCTGAAGGGCAGCCTGCGACGACAGGGGCTATTTGTGTTGAAGTTGATTTTCTAATGCTAATACGATATCCCACTCCTGTAGGACTATTGGCGGACAAAATTATTTTATAAATACCCTTAAAAGGTAATGTCAGTTTTTTATACCAATACATCTCTTTTCCATCTGGGCTGAATAGTGCAGGATTAAAATAGCCATTACCAGTAAAAGAAGAGGTAGAAGAAATAAATTCCAATTCATCTCTTTCTTCAGCTTCAAATGAGAAATGATGGGCAGTATAAGCGGCTTGACTGCCTAAGCCATGACACCCTTCGTTTGGCTTTATTTCTCCAGTTATAGGAGTGCCTGTAAGTTGAGCTGAAGTCAATGGAGCCACCATGCAAATCGCATGAGCACTCAGTGGCGATAAAGCAAATAAAATAAAGCATACCATGTTCTTCATAATTAAGACCTTGGATTAAACAATATAAGTCGTAGTGACATTGATAGGCTGCAAATAGGCGAGAGTCTTAATATACCATTTTAAATTCCGCGTGGGCGCAATACGCTACCACTATTACGCCCACGCGGGCTTATTTATTACCGAGAAGTTCAGCGCCAGTGACAGGATCTTCTTGAAAGCTAAAGTCCTGTACAACACGCTTTTCGTTGAACCAAACAGTCAGGCGCTTTACCGACGTTTGTAGCATTACCGTACTTTGGTGGGAGTATTTCCAGAAAGCGCCTTTTTCGTCTGAGCCTTTGATGGGCGCATCCCCAAACATAGTAAGGATTTCCGCCTGCGTCGTTTCGGACTTTTTGATAGATGAAACTGAGGCCATACTAAAATCTTTGCCCTGGGTGTATGGAATGAGCGTGCCGCATCCAGATAGCGTAATAATAGCTATCACCAGTGCAATTAAGCTTGTAACTTTATTCATTTGGTAGTTTTCGCTTTTTTTAGTATTTTGATTAGTTCATAGGGCGCAATACACCTATCGGCTATTGACACCCTATAATCGAGTCTTACAGTATTAATTTAGAATTTAATGTCTTTAAATGTAGGATAGAAAATCACTTCACTTTTGCCCTTAGCTGTATACCCAATCGCAGGTTTAAGTGCTGAAACAGAGCTGGCGGTGGCATTGATATCTTCAAAATCAATCCTGATCTTTGCTGGTATACCTTGAAATAATATTGAGCTAACGTACCCACTGGTGGTTTCTTCGGCCGAAATCATGCCTGATTTTGCAAGGTAGGTATTATTAAGGTTATCAAAAAGCTGTGATTTATAGCTAGAATCTAGCCAAAGTCTTACGGTTGCATCGGCGTTATTATTTACTATCTGTAAGTAGCAAGAAACCTTGGTCGAGGCGGTTTTTTTACAGCCTAATGAGCCCACGGTGAAGCCTTCATCAGTAACCTGTGGTTCAACTGGCTTATCAAAAAGCGTGGTTGGTTTGGGATTGCTGCTAATGTACGAAAAAGTACCGTTACTAAAATTAAGTTGCAAAGTAACTGTATCGTAAAAAGACTTGTCATCGACACTGATGTCTGGCAGCACCAGATAGCCATCCTTACTGGTGAATTTCCCGCCTGCTAAACTGAGGCCACTAAACAAGCTTAAAAAAACCAACACATATATTTTTTTCATCAAAAATTCCTTATTAATCATTAAAGTGTGCAGCCTATCAAATTGAGTCCACGGGCGCAATACACTATCGCTATAACACCCTGCACTACACAGTCCGTAGATACTCTCTTAAAACGCAAGTTTTATTTTGCATAACTCCCTAAAAATCAGGATATTTTTGAGCGGAAAGCGTATAAAAACGAGCCCCGTCAAATTCTTTGTTGATTTTCAACATGCCATGGATGGCATGCAATAATTTCCGCATGACGGCACAGATGGCCTGTATTTTCTTCAAGCCATTGCCCCCAATTAAATGCCTGTAATAGCCTTTGGCATTGGGCTCATGATTAGCCGCCACCAAGGCTGGCATATACAGGGCTTGGCGAATACACTTATTGCCTGCCTTGCTGATGCGCGGCTTTTTTGCCACACTGGAACCTGATCCAACGTGCCGTGGGTCTAAACCTGCATGGGCAACCCATTGCTTTGCGGTCATGTCGCCTAGCAAAATCATCAGCTCAGCCAGTATCTGCACAGCGCTCGCTTGTGCAATGCCTTTGACACCAATAATTAACGCCAAGGCTACCTTGAGCTTTTCGTGCTGTTGGGTAAGCGCCAATGCGCTTTTGCGGTGTGACTCCATTTGCTTTTCCAATACCGCAATTAACCCACTTGCATGCCCGACCACAAACATGGGGGTGTCTTCGGTGGCTTTTAAGGCATGCAACTGGTGGTTTTTAGCTTGTTTAAAGCCACTATCCTTCTGGCAATCGCCCGTAAACTGATGTTTTCATCCGCTGGGCGTCGCCAAGCAACAAAAGGCATCCGCCCGCAATAAATCGCTAAAGTGCTTGCATCGACCGCATCGGTTTTGCTGCGTTTCATCAACGCCTTTGCAAAGTTATGGGCTGACTTCGGGTTGATCACCATTACTTCAATGCCAGCCCGACTCAATGCAACTGCCAAATCAAAATGGTAAACACCAGTTGCTTCAAGACATACCCTGGTCTCCCCCTTGAGCTTTGCCAGCAATTCAATAATAGCTTGATGGCCGGCTGGGATATTTTCAAAAGCTTTAGTTTTGTGGGCTTTACCTTCCACATGCACAGCAACAACCAATTCCTTACAGCTTACATCAATGCCTATCGTATTCATGTTTGAACCCCTGTATTTTTGTTATGTTGATAACTGGTTTCCCAACCCTGGCACTTCATCTACCGTCCTTGTGAATGCAGGCTCAGGAGCTCACGCTTGCAGGCCTAAGATACTCCACTGCATGGATGACGAGGGTGGGGAGCCTTTCTACGCGCAAGCCCAAGGCTTAAGGTTGGGGTGGCTTCCCCAGTAAATCAGTTAACACTATAAACTTTTTGTCTTATTTATCTCCGCACTTTAGAGATGGATTTAATATACAAGGTTGGGCAGAGGTAAAGAAGCCCAACGTATCGGAGCGGCAATTGTTGTGTTTCACGCTGGTCAACCCAACCTTGTATGATGAAATTTAATAAAAACCATACAAAGGAAACCAAGTAAGTTTTAACCACTCAATGGGGAGCCGTCCCAACCTGAGGACTGATTATTAATCGGAGCCTGTTCGGTAGATTGGCCCCCGCCCTCGTCATCCATGCAGTGGAGTATCTTAGGCCTGCAAGCGTGAGCTCCTGAGCCTGCATGCACAAGGAGGGTAGGTGCATGTGCAGGGTCGGGAACCGTTGGATAGTCTACTTTTAATAACCCATTATGACAATCAAGATGACCACTACTCAACCTACCCAATCCAAACAAAAACCAAAATCTGAGCATTTCGCTGGCATTGATGTCGGTGCGGAAGAATTGGTTTTGGCCATCCGCAAAAAAGGAAAGCCTTTCGACACGCAGCAGTTCGCCAATATCCCAGCAGACCGCACACGCCCTGTGAAGAAGCTGATAAAGCTACCCAACATTTTGGTTTGTCTGGAAGCCACGGGCATTTATCATTTCGACCTCGCTATCGCGCTGCATGATGCAGGCGTATTGCTGATGGTGGTGAACCCCAAAGCTTCGCATAACTTTGAACCACCTGCACACATTACTGCCACCCAAGACCCCCCTAAAGCTGTGCTATGTGATGCCAAACTGGCCATCTCCCAGCTGAAAAAACGTATCGGCTGCCTGACGGCTGATGCAGCCATCTGGATTGAAAAGCATCCTGAACTTAAGCGGGTTATGGCTTTGCTGGTTGGTATCAAAGGCATCGCCCAAACCAGCGGCGATTGCCCTGATGGGGGAGCTGTTATTGCTGCCGCCAGACCTATCCCATCGCGAATGGGTAAAGTTTGCAGGGCTTGACCCTCAAGCATTTGACCCAGGGGAAAGCGTCCACAAAAAAGCGCGTCCCGCTTGAGTGTAATGTTAGCGTAGTAACCCCCTAAAGCCGGAAGGTGTTTTGAAGAAGCTCTGGGCTGTGCGTTACAATTGTGGGTAGTTTACACCGCTAAATACCGATTAGCCAATGGTGCGTCCGCGCCCGAATGTTAGCGTGGTTTAGGGTGACGTCGGTGATATTGGTGAGGCCAGGTTTCCTGTCCATCCCGTTTGAGAGAGTAATTTATAAGAAGTTTCCACAGTGGTGTAAACCCTTACTTTTCAATCAAGGGGCATGGCCATGGGCAAACGTACACAGCAAAATAATTTTGAACTGGCTCATCCCAACGCAGCAGGGATCGACATAGGTGCCTCCAGCCATTTTGTGGCAGTCCCTGCTGACCGGGACAAGCAGCCTGTGCGAGAGTTTCCAAGTTTTACTCTAGATCTGGTTGGCTTAGCAGATTGGCTTTCAGCTTGCGGTGTAGACACAGTAGCTATGGATTCAACTGGCGTGTATTGGATTCCGCTGTTTGAATTGCTCGAATCTAGGGGGGTTACGGTTTATTTGGTCAACGCCCGGCATGTAAAAAACGTATCTGGGCGTAAATCAGATGTGCTGGATTGCCAGTGGCTACAACAATTGATGAGTTTTGGGCTGTTGTCGGGCGCATTCCGCCCGCACGGTGACTTTTGCGCGTTGCGGGCGGTGGCACGGCTTAGGGAAATGCTGCTACGCTATCAAGCCAAACACATCCAGCACATCCAAAAAGCCTTGCTGCTTATGAACCTGCTGTTGACGGAAGTTATCTCCGATGTGGTGGGTGAGACAGGGATGAAGATTATCTGTGCTATCTTTGCCGGTGAACGGGATGGAGAGGTTTTGGCAAAATACCGGAACAACCACGTCAAGGCCAATGAAACGGAAATTGCCAAGGCCTTGCAGGGTAACTGGCGGGAAGAACATCTGTCCGCCCTGAAACAAGCGGTTGCCTTATATGATGCCTATGCCGCACAGCTAACGGAATGTGACCGGCAACTGGAGGCCATGCTCAAAGGCTTAGCCCAAAACGGGCTGAAACCTGACAAACCCAAACGGCGCGGCGGCAAGTCTAAAAACGCCCCAGGCTTTGATGCCCGTACCCTGCTATTGCAGATGTGTGGAGTAGACCTTACGCGCATTGATGTCACCACCGCGCTTAAGGTTCTGGCAGAGGTAGGCACCGATTTTTCACGGTTTAAAGACGCCAAACACTTTGCCTCTTGGCTGGGGTTGTGCCCGGGTACGAAAATATCAGGTGGCAAAGTCATTTCGGCCGCCACCACAAAAAACACCAACCGTGCCGCGCAAGCGTTGAAAATGGCTGCGGTAAATTTACGGGCCAGCCAATCAGCATTGGGGGCTTACTACCGGAGGCTTTGTGGCCGTATGGACAAGGGCAAAGCCGTTACCGCCTGCGCCCACAAACTGGCGCGGTTGATTTATACGCTGGCCACTAAGGGTGAAAGCTATGTGGACCAGGGACAGGCACATTACGAAGGAAAATATCGCCAGCGGGTCATTAAAAACTTGACCAAACGCGCTGAAGCGCTTGGATTCCAACTTATGCCAGCCCCAGAAGGTTTTTAAAATGTACTTAATATCAGTTAGTTAAAATGAGCTTCTTGAGAGGCATTGAATTTCATTATACCCACATTTATTTTACTTCGTATTTTTGCTACTTATAGTCTGTCGACTTATAGAGTGCATTACTAGATTATCTACCATTATG
>JBEBJQ010000080.1:0-18908 GCA_040079795.1 Methylococcales bacterium | reverse complement strand
TACATCAATGCCAGCGATGAAAACCCGCCAAAACCCGATAATAAAGGGCAGGACATGGGCAATAAGCCCGATCTCAAAAAACCTGCCGGACAGCTTTGAAGGGAGTGATGGTTTCGTTATCCCTTTAAAAAGCAGGGATAACGAAACTACTTGAAGCCTGAATAAAAGGGTTCGCTGCTTAACGGGTCATTTGCATGATAGTGCCAATGCCTTGTAAAAGACCGTTAGTATTGTTTAAAGTGTTAGCCCGTTTCTTTTGTTCCAAATCCATTTCCTCGCTCACTATAGCTTGTTGGCGTCTGTATTGTTCTGCTTGTGCAGCCGTCATTTGTGCATCAGCGCGCCCGCGTGAAGCATTGATATAAGCCGAGTCAGATCCAGCACCCAGTGAACCTACGCTTGGCCCGGCCGGTGTTGAAACGCAGCCGGCAACTAATTCTGCAATTAAAACCGTACTAGCTAGGGGTAGGATAAATTTTTTCATGGTTAGCTCCTATGTCTAAATGTTAAAAGATATTTTATTATCGACGTGGGACGATAATGATATTATTTGGACGGGAAATATTGCTTTCCCAAGCCCTCACCTCAGCTTCATCCCTTAATATGCCTTTGCGAGCTTCGCGATCGGCGTTTTGTGTTTGTAAGACGTTGTATTGAGCTGCTTTAGTTTGAGCATCGGTCATCGAGAATGATCCGGCATTAGGTGTTGGATTTTGAATGCATCCCGCTGTCGACAACGCAAAAAAGGCAATAACGCCAAGTTTTATAGTTTGTAACTTCATAGTGTTTAACTCCATATTTAAGGTAGTAGTTATGGCCGTAGAAAGGGTGTTTTTTATCTGGGGATTAAATGAGAAAAGATAATGTTAAATAAAAAATTGTTGATGTCCCTTTCAGTTAGAATTCAAAGCCTGTTAAACGTAAAGATTCTTCGTAATACGAAAAATCTCAATATAATTAACATTTTTTACGAACCAACCAATCAGACGAATGCAGTATAACAAACTCAATTGTCAAGAGTAAAGAAGACGCAATATGGTTAAAGTGAGTATGTATTTTAATGCTTTAAATATTTTGATTAGTAATTACTGTTTAAGTTTGCTTGATACTGAATCCATGAAGGATATACAAATGTTTAAGGAAGAATATGGTTCCGGATCAGAGTGATCACACAGGGGAGATTTTCGACCTTATAGTCATTGGCAGTGGCATTGGTGGATTAACCGCGGCAGCGCTTTTAGCAACAGCGGGGAAATCCGTATTAGTGCTAGAGCAGCATGATCGTCCTGGGGGGTATGCACACGGTTTTAAGCGAAAACGCTTTGTTTTTGATGCAGGCGTTCATTTGACCAGTGGTTGCGGTATGGATGGATATTGTGGTGGCCAGATCATTCGTCGGGTATTGGAGGCATGTGATGTTTATCAGCAAGTTGAATTTATCCTGATAAATCCCTTTGCTCACGCGGAATATCCAAATCTAGTAATCGACCTGCCACTTTCCATTGACGCGTTTGTTGATGCGATGAGCGTTCAATTTCCAGATCAAAGCGAAGGTTTGCAGGCACTATTGGCACTATGCCTGCAAATATCCGAACAAGCGGCCATAGCTGATGAGCTAATGGCCAGCCATGACAGTGCATTAATCCAAGACCAGCTGTCTTTGCTACTGAAATATCGGCATGCAACCCTCGCGGAGGTATGGGGAGATTTCATTCAAAATCCGCAATTACAAAGTATTTTTGCAACTAACTGGCCTTACCTTGGCTTACCGCCCTCAAAGCTATCCTTTGTGTACTGGGCGACCATGCTGATCGGGTATTTAGTGGATGGGGCGTATTATTGTAAAGGCGGATTTCAAAAATTAGCGGAAGCACTGGTTGATGGATTAACTAAACAGGGTGGCATTGTTCGTTATGATTGCAGTGTTACAAAAATTACTGTTGCCAATAATCAGGTGCAAAACGTGGCTTTAGCCTCCGGGGAACAAATTAATACCCGCATGGTTATATCAAATGCCGACGTTCGACAAACCATAAAACAAATGATTGGTGAAAATTACTTCCCCAAAAAATATGTAACTCGTTTGAATAAAATGCAGGAATCCATATCCGTTTTTGTCGTGTATATTGCAACGGATCTTGATTTGGTGGCCTGCGGAGCACATCATGAGGCTTTTTATTATGCTAATCTTGATCATGAAGTGAATTATCAGGACGCAATAAATGGACATGTTTCCTGGTTAAGTGTCACGGTACCCACTTTGGTTGACACTACGCTAGCCCCTGAAGGTAAACATATTGTTATGTTAACGACTCTGGCAACTTATGACTCTGAGCGTGACTGGTCAAAAGCTAAACCAGCAATGGTAGAAAAACTAATCGCGTTGGCTGATCAGAAACTGCCGGGGCTAAAAGAGCATATTGTAGTATTGGAAGCGGGTTCGCCCGCAACCATGCAGCGTTATACGGATAATTATAAAGGTGCCGCTTATGGCTGGGAGAATACGCCTGAGCAGTCAGGAGCGTATCGGCTTGCGCAACGTTCACCTATTGAAGGCTTGTACTTCGCCGGTCATTGGACTGCTCCGGGAGGCGGTGTCTACGGCGCCAGTTTTTCAGGTATGCAAACCGCCCAGCAAATTTTGGGGGTAACCGGTCAGCGGCAGTTTTGGCGGTTATTTTCAGGGGTAACCGAATAAGGCGTGGGACTGCTTTGGATCATTCACGCCCCTAGGCATTAAATGCGTTGAAAAAAAACTTCTATGTGTTTAACCAATTTTTTATCCAGCGCAAACATCACCACAGTGTCGTTTTCTTCAAAAAGGGTGTCATGATGAATGGGGATTACCTCCTTATTGCGGATTAGTGCGCCAAGCACAACCCCTTCAGGTAAGTTAATCTGGTTAACATATAATCCAACTACTGAAGGTTGTCCGGGCGTTTGATGGGCAATAGCCTCAATGGCTTCGGCAGTTCCGCCGCAAAGGGAGCAAACCCTTGATACATCGCCTTTCCTGACATGTTTCAAAATACTCCCTAAGGTTTCCTGATTAGGTAAGACCACAACATCTACCCCGGTACCATTTAATAATTTAGTATAAGAATTATTATTCAGCAGGCAGATTGCTTTTCTTACGCCCAAATTTTTAGCCAGTGCTGCGGAAATTATATTGACGCCGTCATTATTGGTAACCGCACAAAACAAATCACTACTGCCAACTAATTCATCCCTTAATAAAGACTCATCGGTGGCATCGCCATAGAGCACAATACTGCCTTCTAATTCTGGCGAAATTTTTTTAACCCGCCCTAAATTATTTTCGATAACCTTGACGCCGTGATTTTTTTCCAACGCCATTGCCAGGCGTTTTCCAATATGTCCACCGCCCGCGATAATGATGCTTTTCATTGGCGCTTCCAGTTTGTGTAAATCCAGCAAGACTTTACGCATTTTTTCTCTGGGAGATACAAAAAAAACCTCATCGTTTTCGCAGATTATAGCTTCCCCATTGACCGGAATAGCGGCACCTCCCCTGAAAATAGCAACCACCCGAATTTTGGCATTAGCGAGCTTTTCTTTTAGCGCCTTAATTTTTTTACCGGTTAAAAAACCTTTCGCAGCTGCTTTCACTGAAAATAAACGTACCAAACCGTCAGCAAATTCAGAAACATGCTGTACACCAGGAAATTCAATTAAATTTCGGATAGCTTCCATTACGATTTGTTCCGGGCTGATCACAATATCAATGGCGATACCACTATCTTGAAACAACTCGGGGTGAATCAAGTAATCAATAGAACGGATACGGGCAATAGTTTTGGGGCGGCTGTACAGGGTATTGATGATCTGGCAAGCCAGCATATTGGTTTCATCGCGATCAGTAACCGCAATAACAATATCAGCGTTACGGACGTTGGCGCTTCCAAGGACGCTGGGGTGCGCTGCATTACCTTCAATGGTTGCGATATCCAGGCGGTCTTTTAGTGCTGCCAGAAGCTGGGGTTTGATATCAATAACCACAATATCATTTTCTTCACTTGCTAAAGCAGTGGCAACCGAAGATCCAGTGACCCCTGCGCCAAGAATTAATATTTTCATTTATGCCCTGGGTGACCAATTCGAAGTTGGATAAAGTTAATCTGGCTCGCTATGAAGAGGGTGAATGCCTAAGGGAGGCAGAGTATAGCAGAATCTTGATTTGGCGTTAATGTGCAAATATTCCCCGAACAAGGTTTTAAGATAGACTTGATTATGAGGTTAGAGTTAGCGGATGTTTGTCAAATTGGACATGGCCCGATGCCATCAATAATCGATGTTCAGAAATTACCCGTTCATGGCCTTATGGCGGCCAGTTGCTGGTTAATTTCTGAGCGGATTTTTTCTTGTAGCTCAATATTCTCCATCGTGAACTTATCCTTTACGGATAAATAAAACATATCTTCAGCACGGCTGCCAATAGTGGTGATTTTGGCGCTGTGCAGTTCTAATTTAAATTTGGTAAATACTTGCCCGATGATCGAAAGTAAGCCCGCACAATCTGTGGTTATGAGTTCTAAAATAATGCGTTGATTGGCATTGTCTGCATGGAAACTGATGCTTGTGGGTATTGGAAAGTGTTGGGCTTGTCTGGAGCGGTTGTAACGAATGTTGCGTTCCTGTTTAACTGTTTTGTTTATTAAGTTTTGACGTAAGGCTGTGCAAATATGCAGTTCGCGGTACAAATCTTTGATGGGCTCGCCGCTTTGTTCGAGGATCTGAAAACTGTTTAGGATATAATCGTCTTGAGTAGTGATTATTCTAGCGTCCAAGATGGTTAAGCCCAGTTGATCCAAGGTTGCGGTGCTGAGTGAAAATATATTCGGGCCATTGTGGGTGTATACAAATACTTCGACGCTACCGCGCTGAGTCTGTGGGCGCAATAGCACCAAGGGTAACTCATTTTCGCTGGATGCGGCAATCGCTATGGTGTGCCAGGAAATTTCATCCGCTGAATAGCGTAAAAAGTAGTCGTCACTGACATGCTTCCAAGACTCTAAAATATGCTGTTCGGACATGCCTAGCTTTATAAGCTCTTGTTTTGCTTCTGTTATATTTTCATTTAAGCGTTCAGTTGCAATGATTGGATTGCTTAGGCCCCGACGTAGCGCGTGGTGTGTCGCGATATAAAGCTCTTTCAGTAAAGTGTCTTTCCAACCATTCCATAATTCAGGGTTGGTCGCCCGAATATCAGCGACGGTAAGCAAGTATAAGTAGTTAAGGTATTCAACGCTGCCCATAAGCATTGCAAATTGGTGAATAATGTCCGGGTCACTGATGTCTTTGCGTTGCGCAGTCATGGACATAATGAGGTGATTACGCACTAACCAGGTAACCAGTTTGGTGTCGTGACTGGAAAGCTTGTGTTGTACGCAAAAGTCACGGGCAATTTGTTCGCCCAGCTCTGAATGATCCCCTTTTTTGCCTTTTGCAATATCATGAAAAAGTGCTGCGATGTAGAGAATGTGCGGCTGTGAAATAAGCATAAAAATTGCGTTGCAAAAAGGGTGGTCCTGGCTGTGCTTTTGCAGTGAAAAACGCCGTAAATTCCTGATTAAGAATAAAGTATGTTCATCGACTGTATAGATGTGAAATAAGTCATATTGCATACGCGCGACAATATTAGCGAAGCTGGGTAAATAAGCCGCTAACACGCCGTAGCGGTTCATGCGTTTTAGCTCATGGGTAATGCCACGTGGTTGGCGGAGGATCTCCATAAAAATGCGGTTGGCGTTTGGGTTGTGCCTAAACGCCTCGTCAACCTGGTGCAAGTTTTTACGGATCAGGCGAATGGTGGTCGCGCGAACGCCTTTGAGTGACGGGCTTTGTTGTAATAATAAAAATATTTCCAGCAATGCTAAAGGGTGAGTTGCAAAGACAGACTCATCGCGTGCCTCCAAATAGCCGTTATAGGCATCAAAATTGGCATTAATGACCACGCGCTTAGTTTCAGTGGCAATAAAACGTTCATTGAAGAGTTGTAAGAGCATTTCATTGAGCCGTTCCAGACCAACGACAGTTTTAAAATAAAACTGCATAAACTGTTCAACATCTGCGTTTCCGCCTTGGGTTGCGTTAAAGCCGAATTGTTGCGCCAAGTCCCGTTGATGGTCAAATAATAAGCGGTCTTCACAGCGTCCGGTCAGTAAGTGCAAAGCGTAGCGAATACGCCAGATGACTTCGCGGGCCGCTATTAAGTCGGCGAACTCTTCTTCGGGTAGAAAGTCATATTTAACAAGTTCTTCCAGGGTTTCAGTGTCATAGTAGCGTTTAAAAACCCAGGCGATAATTTGCAAATCACGTAACCCACCCGGCCCTTCTTTAATGTTCGGCTCAAGGTTGTAAGCAGTGTCGTGATATTTTAAATAGCGCTGCTGTTGTTCTTGCATTTTTGCCTGAAAGAACTCTGTTGGTGGCCACATTTTATTGCTCCGCGTGGCGGCACGAATAGCCTCGTGTAAGCCTTGGTCTCCTGCTATTAAACGATGTTCTAAAAGTCCAGTCATAATGGTTTGGTCATCAATAGCGGCTTGAATGCACTCGCTTAAAGTACGTACACTTTGACCCGGTTTTAAACCGATGTCCCAAAGAAATGAAGAGAAATTAGAGAGTGCTTGTTGGTGATTTAGACGGTCTTGATTTTCAGGCAGGAGAATGACAATGTCTATATCTGAATGCGGGAATAGTTCGCGGCGCCCATAACCACCGACCGCAAGCAGGCATAAGTGATTACCATGTTCACCTAAGAAGTGTTGCCAGGCACTCCGTAAGAGCGCATCAATAGCATCCGACTTTTGTGTTAGTAAGGTATTGACCGACTGCTGCGGATGATAGCGTTGTTTTAAAGTTTCGTTTTGATCTTTGAGGTGTTGTTTAAAAACTTGTATTGCCTGGGGGGTGCTAAATAAATCAGTACTCAAGATTATTGATAACGGTTCGGTAATAGCAGTTTGAGCGGGTGTTGATTTGATTACACTGTTCATAATTCTTCTTGGCGCAAGGTCAGAATTTCGTATCCAGTTGGTGTTACCAGTATAGTATGTTCCCATTGAGCAGAAAGACTGCGGTCTTTAGTGACCACAGTCCATTTGTCGCCCAGTAATTTGACGTGGCGTTTACCGATGTTAAGCATAGGTTCAATGGTTAAGATCATCCCAGCTTCGAGTCTGATACCGGTATTGGGTTTGCCATAATGCAGGACTTGTGGGTCTTCGTGGAAGTCTTTTCCTATGCCGTGCCCGCAATATTCCTCTACCACGGAATAAAAATTGGTTTCAGCGTGGGTTTGGATGGCGTGGCCAATATCGCCCAGAGTACAGCCCGGCTTAACTTGTTCGATGCCTAGGAACAAAGCTTCACGGGTTACTTTGATGAGGCGCTGTGCGGGTTGGCTAATGGTATCTACACCGAACATTTTGCTGGAGTCGCCATGATATCCATCTTTAATAACGGTAATATCAATATTAACGATGTCACCTTTTTTTAGGCGTTTATCACTAGGGATGCCATGACAAACCTGTTGATTCACAGAGGTGCAAATGGATTTAGGGAAGCCCCGGTAGTCAAGGGGCGCTGGTATGGCTTTTTGTACATTTACAATATAATCGTGACAAATCCGGTCGAGTTCTTCAGTTGTGATGCCAGGTACAATATACTCATCAATCATTTCCAGGACTTCCGCGGTTAAGCGACCAGCAACACGCATTTTTTCGATTTCACTGGCTGTTTTAATGATTATGCTCATGAGTGCTAGTTAAAAAAATAGGCTAAAAATGAAAGGGGGAAAGCAAGAGCTTTTGATTCGGCGCTAATTGCTCGGGATTCTAACAGAATTCCCAGGTATTGTTAATGACGAGGTGCTATTTGAATGTTATTGTTGGTGCCTGCTTTTTAAGTATTTTGCTGTTTAATCCTGCCTGTAAATGTTACGCTGGGGTTGTTGTTAGGGGTAAATCATGGTATAAAGCTCAGTTCACAATGTAATAAATACTCACATTTGTCGTCACGCTTGGTAGGGTGCTGTTTTTAGTAAAATGGTTTCCAGGTGGGGCAGGTGGAGGCATAACCCAATTCGAAATATCAATAAACTGTTTCGGATATTTTCCTAGGAGATAAAGAATGGCAGCAGTGTCGATGCGTGAGATGTTAGAAGCGGGTGTTCATTTTGGGCACCAAACCCGTTATTGGAATCCAAAAATGGCAACATACTTGTTTGGTGCCCGTAACAAGATCCACATCATTAATTTGGAAAAAACGCTTCCAATGTTCAATGACGCAATGAATTATTTAGGTCAGGTATCGGCGAACAGAGGTACAGTTTTGTTGGTTGGTACTAAAAAATCAGCGCGCAAAGTAGTGGCTGAAGAAGCAAAACGTTGCGGCATGCCGTATGTTAACCATCGCTGGTTAGGTGGGATGTTGACCAACTTTAAGACCATTAAGAAATCAATTAACCGCCTTAAAGAACTGGAAGCTATGAAGGCGGACGGTACTTTGTACCATCGTTTTGGCAAAAAAGAAGCATTAGGCATGGAACGCGAAATGGAAAAGCTGGAGCGTAGTCTCGGCGGTATTAAAGATATGAAAGGTGTTCCTGATGTCATTTTCGTTTTGGATGTCGGTTACGAAAAAAATGCCTTAAGTGAAGCCAAAAAATTAGGTATTCCAGTAGTAGGTATTGTGGATTCTAATAACTCACCTGAACGGGTAGATTATATTATTCCGGGTAATGATGATTCCATTCGCGCTATCAAGTTGTATTGCGAAAGCGTTTCGGCTGCGGTTTTAGAAGCAAAATCGGCCAATATGAGTTTGTCAGCCAATAAAGTGGATGATTTTGTAGAAGAACAGGCTGCTGCTGAATAAAGTACTTAATAGTGCAGCGCCTGGATAAGTTGTTGCGGGTTAGATTTAGCAAACTTTTAGTTAAAAACGCCTCCTTTTGGAGGCGTTTTTATGGTGATGAATAACGAGGAAATGAACGAATGAATATTAGTGCAGCAATGGTTAAAGAATTGCGTGAAAGAACCAGTTCAGGCATGATGGAGTGCAAAAAAGCCTTGGTTGAAAGTAATGGTGACATGGAACTCGCTATTGAGAATATGCGCAAATCTGGCCTGGCTAAAGCGGATAAGAAATCAGGACGGACTGCAGCAGAAGGTATTATCTGCATTAAAATCAGTGATGATGCAAAATTAGCGGTTATTGTGGATGTTAACTGTGAAACCGATTTCGTTGCGAAAGCAGATGACTTTGTTGGCTTTGCACAAAATGTTGCTGCAGCTTTATTGAAAGCAGATGCCAGCAATGATGAAGCTTTATTGGCTTTGCCCTTGGCAGATGGCAAAACCATTGATGAAACCCGCCGCGGATTGATTTCAAAACTGGGTGAAAATATCACGGTTAGACGTTTCCAAAAAATTGCTACCCAAGGAGGAACGGCAGGATATATTCATGGAACCAGCAGCAAAATTGGTGTGGTAGTTGAATTAGCAAAGGCTGATAGTGAATTGGCAAAAGATATTGCTATGCACATTGCCGCGACTAATCCAGTCTGTGTTTCTGAAGCGGAAGTTTCAGCTGAACTGATTGAAAAAGAAAAAAATATTTTTTCTGCACAAGCTGCTGAAAGTGGTAAACCCGCTGAGATTATTGAGAAAATGATTGAAGGCCGGATCAAAAAATTCTTTGCTGAAATTACTTTGTTGGGTCAGCCGTTTGTAAAAGATGATAGTACGACGGTTGGGCAGTTAGTTAAAGCCAAAGGTAATAGCGTGATTAGTTTTACCCGTTTTGAAGTTGGTGAAGGTATTGAAAAGAAAGAAGAGAACTTTGCAGAAGAAGTTATGGCTCAAGTTAGGGCTTCGTAAATTATTTTGTCATGCAATAAAATCAGCCGATAAAAAGATGGTTTTATCGGCTTTTTACCCGCCCCTCATTACTAACGACTCAATAGTGAATTTATGACACAACTTATTTGCCAGAGAATTTTACTTAAATTAAGTGGTGAGGCACTCATGAGTGCTCAAGGTGGCAGTATCGACGCGGCAATTGTGCAGCGTCTGGCCACTGAAATCAAAGAGCTCTGTGCGGCTGGCGTTCAGGTTGGCTTGGTAATCGGTGGAGGAAATATCGTCCGCGGCGCTGAAAAAGCGTCTGCTGGCTTAGATCGGGTGACTGGCGATCAAATGGGGATGTTGGCGACTGTCATTAATGCTTTAGCAATGCAGGATGCGCTTGAACAGCAGGGTATTCAAGTACGGGTTATGTCAGCCATTAAAATTAACCAGGTTTGTGAAGATTATATTCGTAGGCGTGCGGTTCGGCATCTTGAAAAAGGCCGCGTGGTTATTTTTGCTGCCGGCACTGGCAATCCTTTCTTTACGACAGATTCTGCGGCGAGTTTGCGGGCTATTGAAATTAACGCTGAGTTAATGATTAAAGCCACCAAAGTCAAAGGGGTATATTCAGCTGATCCTGAAAAAGTAAAAGACGCTATATTTTACCCACACTTAACTTATGATGAAGCCTTGGATCAACGCCTGAACGTTATGGATACCACCGCCTTGGTTTTGTGCCGTGATAATAATATGCCGATGCGGGTGATGAATATTTTTGAGCAGGGTGCCATTATGCAGCTGATGCGGGGCAGTGACATTGGCTCTCTTATTGAACGAGGAAATGGATAATGATTAATGAAATTCATAAAGATGCGCAAACCCGGATGGCAAAAAGTATCGAGTCGTTAAAGCATGAATTTTCAAAAGTGCGTACGGGGCGGGCACATCCAAGCTTGTTGGATCATGTTATGGTGCCTTATTACGGTACTGATACGGCATTATCTCAGGTTGCGAATGTCGCCGTTGAGGACGCGCGTATGTTGACAGTTACGCCATGGGAACAAAACATGGTGCAGGCGATTGAAAAAGCCATTTTAAAAAGTGATTTAGGGCTTAATCCTTCGACCAATGGCATGACTATCCGTATTCCATTGCCTTCATTAACTGAAGAGCGACGTCGTGATTTGGTTAAGGTCGTTAAACATGAGGCAGAAAATGGCCGGGTTGCGGTTAGAAATATCCGGCGCGATGCAAATTCTGCTATTAAAGATGCCTTAAAAGACAAAAAAATATCTGAAGACGATGCGCGTAGTGCTGAAGAGAAAATTCAGAAATTGACTGATCAATTTATTAAAGAAATTGAACATCAATTCGAACTGAAAGAAGCTGATCTATTGTCTATTTAAGCATCTAATCTCCTTATGTCCGCCAGTGTGCAGCAGATAACCGGAATGGTGCAGAATAATCCACGTCACATTGCGATTATTATGGACGGGAATGGGCGTTGGGCGCAGAAAAAAATGATGCCCCGAATTATTGGACATAGGGCGGGCGTTAAAGCTGTGCGGAATATTGTCGAGTTTTGTACGCAACAGGGTGTCGAAGTCCTTACCTTATTTGCCTTTAGTAGTGAAAACTGGCGCCGACCGAAAGAAGAAGTGTCGTTGTTGATGAATTTATTTATGGCGACCTTACAAACTGAAATAAATCGGTTGCATGAAAACAACATTCGTCTGCGTTTTATTGGCAATATTGCTGCGTTCGATTTAAAGTTACAGGCTAAAATTAGCCAAGGTGTTCAGCAAACACTTCAGAATACCGGCTTAACCTTGGTTATTGCTGCTAATTACGGTGGACGTTGGGACTTGTCTGAAGCGGCTAAGGCGATTGCGACCGATGTTAGCGAAGGTAAGGTAAAAATTGCAGACATAAACGAAGCCTTATTGCAACAGCATTTGGCGTTATCAGACTTACCGGAGCCGGATTTGTTTATCCGAACTGGTGGCGAACAGCGGATCAGTAATTTTTTGCTTTGGCAACTTGCGTATACTGAATTGTATTTTACTGAAACATTGTGGCCGGACTTTGATCAAGCTGCTTTGGATCAAGCAATTGTCAGTTATAAAGGTCGGCAGCGTCGTTTTGGCCGTACCGGCGATCAAGTTTTAAACCCTTCAGAATAACTCTGTCCCCCCATAACAATAATAATATAAAGATTCTATGTTAATACAGCGTATTATAACCGCCCTGGTTTTAGCCCCCCTTGTTATACTCGCCATCTTTAAATTGTCCCCCGAATGGTTCGCGCTAATTTATGGCGTCATTATTTTAATGGCCGGTTGGGAATGGACGAATTTAATTGGAATGTGGTTGGTCAGGCAGCGTATTGCGTTTTTATGTTCAATACTTGTTGCCATGTTGTTTTTCCAATACTGGTGGATGGTGCTGGAACAATTGGCACAGATCACCAATGTACAGGAGGTGAGAAATTATTCCTGGCTAATAGAGGTTACCGTATTGTTTCCGGTGCTTTGGTGGATGTTAATAATGATCCTGATTCGCAGGAATCCGGTTGAACTATTGAATTTGCATTTAAAGAACCGATACAAAGCTTTAATTGGCTGGTTTGTTTTAGTCTTTGGATGGCTGTTTTTATCCCGGTTACGCTTGATAGAAGCACCGGAAATGACTTTGTATTTTTTATTACTCATTTGGTCTGCAGACATTGCGGCGTATTTTGTGGGTCGAAAATATGGCACGACGAAACTGGCACCCGATATTAGCCCTGGTAAGACTGTAGCGGGATATTATGGTGCACTAGGTGCAGCTGTTCTGTGCGGAATAGGCTTCGGGCTGTATTTCCACGCAATTTTGATCAGTTTTGCAGACATGATCATGTTATCGGTGCTTACTGTGTTGGTTTCCATCTATGGGGATTTATTTTTCAGTCTGGTAAAACGCCACGGCGGCATGAAAGATTCCGGGGGGCTCCTTCCGGGGCATGGAGGACTGTTAGATCGATTAGATAGTGTAATTGCCGCCGCACCGTTTTTTTATGCAGGTGTATGGGTCATTAGGTGGATGATGGATGCGGCGGTAAGCGTATGAAAGGGCTTTGCATTTTAGGCGCTACCGGCTCGATTGGGGTGAGCACATTAGACGTTGTGGAGAGGCACCCGGACAAATATAAGGTGATTGCGTTAACGGCAAACACGGCTACAGAAGTATTATATGAACAATGTTTAAAATTCCGCCCGGAAATTGTTGTGATGGTTGATGTTATTAAAGCTGAAGTGTTACAACAGCAATTAGCAACAGCAGGCTTGAGTTCAATTAAGGTATTATCCGGCGCAGAGTCCTTACAACATGTCGCTACTTTGCCTAATGTGGATTCTGTTATGGCGGCTATAGTGGGTGCGGCAGGCTTATTACCTACCTTAGCGGCAGCGAAAGCAGGCAAAACAGTGCTGCTTGCCAATAAAGAAGCTCTAGTTATGTCAGGTGCTATATTTATGCAGGCTGTAGCTGAGTCTGGCGCACATTTATTGCCGATTGACAGTGAGCACAATGCCATTTTCCAATGTATGCCCTCTGGCTATGCTGCTGGCCACAGAGCCGAACAGGCGCGGCGGATTTTATTAACCGCTTCGGGTGGTCCTTTTCGGTGCATGCCTTTAGAACAATTACCTGAGGTAACGCCAGCACAAGCAGTAGCCCATCCTAACTGGGACATGGGGCGGAAGATCTCAGTCGATTCAGCGACTATGATGAATAAAGGCTTGGAGCTGATTGAAGCCTGTTGGTTATTTGATGTTCCTGCTCAAGCGATTGAAGTGGTGATTCATCCGCAAAGTGTCATTCATTCGATGGTTGATTATGTCGACGGATCGGTTTTAGCGCAGATGGGTAACCCGGATATGCGTACGCCAATCGCTCATGCCTTGGCTTGGCCGGAACGCTTTGACTCAGGCGTTTTGCCGTTAAATATTTTTGATGTGGGGCGCATGGATTTTGAACGCCCCGATTTAGAGCGTTTTCCCTGTTTGCGTTTAGCCTATGAAGCAATTACGGCGGGGGGCATTATGCCCACTGTTTTAAATGCCGCTAATGAGATTGCGGTAGATGCTTTTTTAAATGAACACATTCGTTTTACCGATATTCCCGTGGTGATTGAACGTTGTCTCCAAAAATTTGTCGTAGTGGAAGCCTCGAGTCTTGAAGTGGTTTTAGCCACTGACGCTCAAGCTCGTGAGATTTCACATCAAATTATTAAAATGTTACTGCACTAATGGATTTTATACACACCGTCTTTTTTTTTATAATTGCCATCGGTTTATTGGTTGCTTTTCATGAGTTCGGGCACTTTTGGGTGGCCAGGCTAGTCGGTGTAAAAGTTTTACGCTTTTCTGTAGGTTTTGGAAAAGTTATCTGGTCCTATCAAAAACACCCCAGTTCGACGGAATATGCGCTTTCTGCCATCCCTTTAGGTGGTTATGTCAAAATGGCCGACGAACGTGAGGGGGAGGTTAGTCAAGAAGACCTGCCCTATGCTTTTAACCGGCAATCCTTATGGTCGAGAAGTGCAATCGTCATCGCGGGCCCGGTCTTCAATTTGCTGCTGGCTATTGTTTTATACTGGAGTGTTTTTATTATCGGTGAAGAAGGGACGCGTCCGGTTTTAGGGGCGGTCGCCCCCAATACTTTAGCAGCCAGTGCAGGGTTCATGGAAGGCGATGAAATTCTGACGGTGAATCAACGTCCGACACCGACCTGGACAGAAGCTATGACCCAGCTCATTGATGTCGTCATGGAAGGTGGACTAAATATCCCTGTTACGGTAAAGACTACTGATCAACAAAGTGCCCAGCGCACACTGGTAATTCCCACAGAGGTTGCCCAAAATCCTGATGCTTTATATAAACAACTTGGTTTGCAGCCTTGGTCGCCGACCTTAAAGCCGGTGATTGGTTCGGTTTTACCTGATAGTGCAGCAATGTCAGCGGGATTGCAGCAGAACGACTTAATTATCAGCGCTGATGGGGTATTGATAAAAGATTGGTTGCAATGGGTTGAGTATGTTAAAAAACGCCCGGAAGTGGCTATTGCTTTAATCGTAGAGCGGGCGGATATGCAGGTTAAACTTAATTTAACCCCTAAAGCAGAAATACAAGCAGGGCAGCCCCCTATCGGTAAAATTGGCGCAGGCGTATTAGTGCCTGAAGATGTTTTGGCCAGTATGCGGGTCAATTATAACTTGCCGGTGCTTGCAGCATTTTCTGCTGCTTGCCAACGCACCTGGCATTATTCATTGGCAACCCTGAAAGTAATGGGGCAAATGTTAACCGGTAAAGCGTCGGTTGAAAACTTAAGTGGCCCCATCAGTATTGCCCAGTACGCTGGGCAGTCGGCCAGTATGGGGCTGGTACAATTTTTAAAGTTTTTGGCTATCGTTAGTGTTAGTTTAGGCGTGATGAATTTATTGCCCGTCCCTATGCTGGATGGTGGGCATTTATTGTTTTATCTGGTTGAAGCGGTTAAAGGTAGCCCTGTCCCCGAGCAATTGCAACTGCTCTTTCAACAGCTTGGAACAGCCTTATTGATGTCGCTAATGATATTGGCCATGGTTTTGGATGTGCAGCGGCTATTTCATTAAAAGCTGAAACGGTTTGTTAACAATTATTAAAGTGCGCGGGTTTTTTCATATGAACCCTTTTTGAACATTATGGATAACTATTTATGAAAAAAATACTTTACTTTTTCGTCATTTGCTTAACAGGCTTAAATACCGCTATAGCGCAGGCAGATGAGGCCGCTATTAAAAAAGCCCTGGCTATTAGCATGCCCAGTGCTAAATTGGACAGTGTTAAAGTATCAGAAATTAAAGGTTTATATGAAGTGGTTATTGGTTCTACTATTTTCTATGTTTCGGAAGACGGAAAATATCTCGTGCAAGGTCGATTGGTGGATATTGCCGCCAAAAAAGATTTAACGGAACAAAAATTAGTTACTATTCGCCAAAGTGTATTGGCTAAATTAAACAAAGACGAAACCATTGATTTTAATGCGCCGATACATAAGCACACCGTGTATGTTTTTACGGATATCGATTGTGGCTATTGCCGTAAATTGCATTCTGAAATTGACCAGTATTTGGCCGAAGGGATTAGTGTCCGTTACCTGTTTTTCCCCCGCGCAGGCAAAGGCTCAGGTTCTTACGATAAGGCCGTCTCTGTTTGGTGTGCCAAAGACCGTAATAAGGCTTTGACCCTGGCAAAACAAGATAAACCCATAGAAGCCAAAACCTGTCCTAATCCAATTGATAAGCATATGCAACTGGCAGAAGAGTTTGAGGTGCGCGGTACACCTATGATCGTAACTGATAAAGGCACAGTGTTTCCGGGCTACATCCCAGCTAAACATTTAGCCGAGACTTTGGCGGCAGCTAAGTAACCGGTAGCTAAATATAATTTGGATTCATAGTTCCCATGTGAAACAGGGGAACTATTCAATGATTTTTTAAGCTGTAAGTTACGTACTCAGATTAAAGCATAGGCGCCTCTATTCACCGTATGCATTACGACATCCGACACAGGGTATGATAATACTCTGATCATTCAAGCAAAATAGTTTAAATCCATAAGCCTAAACCCTGTGCAAAAACCGTTTAATCTCAAAAGCCGTTATCTGCCTGCTGGAGATCAACCGGTTGCCATCCAGCAGTTAGTGGATGGCCTTAATGACGGTGAGGTTCATCAAACGCTGCTTGGCGTTACCGGTTCCGGTAAAACTTTTACCATTGCGAATGTTATTCAGCAAGTTCAGCGGTCTGCGATGATCATGGCGCCGAATAAAACTTTAGCGGCACAGCTTTATGGTGAGATGAAGGAGTTTTTTCCTGAAAACAGTGTGGAATACTTTGTTTCCTACTATGACTATTATCAGCCTGAAGCTTATGTGCCGGCTTCAGATACGTTTATTGATAAAGACGCGGCTTTAAACGAGCATATTGAGCAAATGCGGCTCTCGGCTACCAAAGCATTGATGGAGCGGAAAGACACCATTGTCGTGGCGACAGTGTCTGCCATTTATGGCTTGGGAGAGCCTGCCTCGTATTTTCAGATGGTTTTACATTTGGTACGCGGGGATATGATAGACCAGCGTACTATCTTAAGACGTCTGGCAGAAATGCAGTATACCCGCAACGACACCGAACTCCGCCGGGCGACCTTTCGGGTAAGGGGGGAGGTGATTGATGTTTTTCCGGCGGAATCTGATCAAGAAGCCTTGCGTATTGAGCTGTTTGATAGCGAGATTGAACGTCTGTCGTTGTTTGATCCGCTTACCGGGGTGATTTTAACGAAAGTCGCGCGTTATACGGTTTATCCTAAAAGTCATTATGTGACCCCCCGTGAGCAATTGCTCAGTGCGGTTGACGCGATTAAAGTGGAGTTAAAAGACCGTCTGGCTTATCTATATGCCCAGAATAAACTGGTTGAAGCCCAGCGGCTGGAGCAACGCACGCTGTTTGATTTGGAAATGATCCTGGAGGTTGGCTATTGTTCTGGCATTGAAAATTATTCCCGTTACTTGTCAGAGCGTCAACCGGGCGAAGCTCCGCCCACCATGTTTGATTATTTGCCGCAGGATGCTTTGGTAATCATTGATGAAAGCCATGTTACGGTGCCGCAAATAGGGGCTATGTACAAAGGTGATCGGTCCCGTAAAGAAACCCTGGTGGAATATGGTTTTAGATTGCCCTCTGCCCTAGATAATCGCCCACTGATGTTTAATGAATTTGAAGCGAAAACAGCGCAAAAAATTTATGTTTCGGCAACCCCCAGTACTTACGAAAGGGAGCATTCCAGCGTTTTTGTAGAGCAGGTAGTAAGACCAACGGGCTTACTTGACCCTATTGTAGAAGTGCGCCCGGCAACCACGCAGATTGATGATTTGTTATCGGAAATAAGCAAACGTGTGGCGCTTAAAGAGCGGGTTTTAGTCACAACGCTTACCAAAAAAATGGCAGAAGATTTAACGGATTATTATTTGGAACAGGATGTACGGGTACGGTACTTGCATTCGGATGTTGATACTGTAGAACGGGTCGAGATTATCCGGGATTTGCGTTTAGGTGTTTTTGATGTCCTGGTCGGCATCAACTTGCTGCGTGAAGGCTTGGACATTCCCGAGGTTTCCCTGGTGGCAATTTTAGATGCGGATAAGGAAGGCTTTTTACGCTCAGTTGTGTCGTTAGTGCAGACCATTGGCCGCGCAGCCAGGAATGTGAATGGACGCGCGATTTTATACGCGGATCGGGTTACGAAATCCATGCAACAGGCCATGGACGAAACTGATCGTCGCCGTGAAAAACAGGAGGCTTTTAATCTACAACATCATATTAAACCAACCGGTATTTTTAAATCTGTAAAAGATATTTTGGAAGTTGCGATCCCCGGTGCAGGCAGCCAAGGCAGCCGCACAAAAACCAAAATAGCTGAAAATATGGCCAGTTATAAAGTGTTAACGCCAAAGCAACAAAGTAAAAAACTACAACAAATGCAGAGCCAAATGTATCAACACGCTAAAAACCTGGAATTTGAGCAAGCGGCTCAATTACGCGATGAAATTAAAAAATTACAGGATTTTATGCTCGTCCTTGCCCCCTAAGTTGAATTTTGGTCTAAGCTTAATGATGTCGTCCAAATAATTTTAGTCGTTTCTAATGCCAGATAAAAATGCCTTTTTGATTGGCGCGCCTTCGGCTGTAAATTCCCCTTGTATCAATATTTGTTGTTTGAATGAGCAGGATGTCTGTCTTGGTTGTTGGCGAAGCCTTGATGAAATTAAAAATTGGCGGCAGGTTGATGATGCAACACGTCAAGATTTTTTAAGTAATGCCAAACAGCGCAGACAAGCAGCAAAATAATAGTGTTTTACTAGATACTGTCGTCACAAGATTATGAGATAATCTCTCTATCTCAATAATTTTGAAGGAAAAGCATGTCAAATACAGGGCATCGCCGACATGATATA
>JBEBJQ010000079.1:0-18936 GCA_040079795.1 Methylococcales bacterium | reverse complement strand
TGTCGAAAGCCCTCCATGACCTTCGTGAATACCCCTAAAAATAAGGTTTTAATGCAGGTTTTAATACCCCTGCTTTGTGAAAAAAGACTGTCAATTCAGTCTTGTGTGGACAATACGCAAGTTGGTCTCTTTCCTGGGAAAGAGACCAACTTGAATGTACAAATGATGCCATTAAAGCCCCCGGCAATGCCTGGAACTCTAATTTTGTGGTGTAAAAATGCCCGACGGTTTTAACCAAAAACCGGCTGCCTAAAGCGCACGCGCACGGCAGAAACAGGCATTATTAGCACAGGTGAAAAAAGGCTGTGGCCGGTTGGCTGTATTCTTTTTACAGCACCGGTTTTACCTTGGGGTGTAATTGGCGAATTTCGCCAAATAGGACAAGTTAATGTCTAAGTCTTAATAATAGGTTAATTAACGGCTAAGTTAAAAAACTTTAAGCCTGCACGATTCCCGCAAGAATCGGCTATCGGAAATGCAGGCCACGATAGCAAAGGGCGTTACTAAGTACGTAGTAACCACGGTTTAGAGGCTTAACTATAAGACGATTATGGGTTGCTTGCAAGTATTTTTTAAAGTGTTAAAAAAACTTTAAGCCCTTATTAAATCAAAGGCTAAACAGCGATTTAATGGCTTAGTCTATTTCTTGGGTAAGCGCTGGTTGGCAGGGTTTTGAGCCGTTATTGACTAACTGTAAGGTGTTATGGGGTTTGCGCTTTAACCTGTTAAGCAATTCCGTAGCATGTTGATCATTACTTAACCAGATGGCCCTCAGTGCTTCTGCTTCCAATTGCTCACGGCTGCCTTTAATGACTTTAAACATAGGTAACCTGCTATTGGTGAGTATAGTTTAGTAAATGAGTTATGGCATTATCCAGAAAATGAATCTGTGGCAACGATTAAAATCCTAATTATTTAATGCCTATTTTCCTAGTTAAGGGTGCTAATAAACAAAAGGCTCTAAAGTTTCACAGGCCTTATAAGCGAACATAAATGTGAGGCACGCGGAAAAACTCGATAGTGTCGCTATTTTGCGATAGCTTGTTTTGGGCATCCCAGCCCAATCAAGCGGCAAAAACTACGCGACAGGTTTTATGCCTCCGGCGGCTTTGGCCGTCCTGTACCAGTATCGTCCGCGACCCGGCAAGGGGATCGCGAACATCGCTACAATCGACTCTACGGCTCATTCGGGAAACAGATTGCTTATTTCCAAGACTAATGCTCAACCGCATTACTCTTGGAAAACTCAATCTGACCTGCGCCTACCAAAGGCTAAAAATCTTCACTTCGCTGACGCTCCGTGTCCAGGATTTTCAGCGAATGAGCGTAGTTGAACCGATTTAGATGGAGCGCCTATTTTTACTTTGGCTCGGTGTATTTCGCTAGGCAATAGGGTAGGTAATTGCGCTTTTGTTTCGGTTTCCCGTAATGGGGGTGTTTTACAAACGGACTCTGGTGTTTAAAAAGAGGTCTTTTAAGAGAAAATCGCGCTATTTTGAATGCAGCGCTGTACTTTCATGCGTCTTAAAGTCGGCTAAGTTTGAGTAAAATCAAAAAGAATATTTATGCGAAAAGGCTACGATATGCCAAATTCATTGAAAATGAATTTTAACAAAAACACGGTGTTATGTCAAACATTTGTCGCTGGATAGCAACTGACTCATATGTTTAAAATCTCACCCTTATGTATACAGGGCGATAAAAAAATCGTCAGTGGTTTGGTTATATCGTTTTGTCTAATGTTTCGTTACTAGGAAACCATGATAATGTTAGGAAGTGTTTTTTGATCTAGACAAAAAAACATTAAAAACAATTGCTTATTTGCCATATAATCAAATGTTAGGCAATATATAAAAATGGCAGAGAAAAACTATTTGATGGGATGAAGATGACTGCAATAAATATTTTTAGTGATGAAAATATCGTTCGTATCTACGGCACACTCCGATCTGAACTAAACAACTTATCGGTGTCAAATATCCGCAACACTGCCGCTGCTGCTGGGTTCGATGTCACAAAGATACCTGCTCAATCAGAGGCACGATATGGACTTGGGAGCCGTGCAGAAGTAATGTCTGTTATAGACCGTCTGTTTAGTGAAATGACTTCAGAAGTCAAGGTTACGACTCTTCAAATTTTGGCGCAAAAACTAATTATTGAAACACCTAGATTAGAAGAAAGCGTGAGAAATCTTCTTGGACAGCATGGTTTTCAATTTATTGATAATGCTTTTGTACCCATCGGCATTCTTGATGCTAGAGAAGCTCTTTATCTTCCACCATCCTCAGCATCGGAACTAGCAAGAGCCATGAAACGCCTTATTGAAGGAGATGAAAGCGGTGCTATTACTGCTGCGTGTGGAGCTGTAGATTTGGTGACGCAGTCAATCTACAATCACCACTCTTTAGGCAATCCAGAAAAAGTCTCTTTTGCAGCAAAGGTTGGTACTATTCTCAAAGATCTTGATATCTCAAATGAGATGGAAACAGAGTTTCAACTAATAGGAATATCTCGTAAAGATGCCATCTCTATAGCAGAGAACATATCAAAAGCTACAAACAATGCGGCAGAAGCACTTCAAACACTGCGCCGAAGTATGGGGGATGTTCACGGGACAAAACCAACACTTCGCAAATCTGCTTATGATGCGATTAAATGGGCTTCCGCCATTTGTGGGCTTCTTGAGGGAAAAGCATCATAACTAAATAGCACCTCAAGTCAAGTAGGGCGGCCAGGCTTTTTTTGCCAACCGTTAACAAACATGATGCCGCGGTGGATAAAAAGCCTGTCAACATTACTTTTTTCAGTACATCCGAGCTATCCAATAACATTTTCGGTAACCAAAATCATGGCAACGCAACTGATAAAACACCTGGAAGAATGTGCAAAAAACGACACTGTTTACAAGCCACTGGAAGCACAATGGGCTTTTGATGAGAAATTAATAGCTAAGGCTTTGCAGAATGTCGGTGCTTATTTCCCCAATTACAGCCGCCATGACGAATCGCATTCACGGCAAATTCTGGTGCATATTGAACGGCTGTTAGGTAAAGACAATATTTTGCAACTAAGCGCCACCGATACATGGCTGCTATTAGAAGCCGCCTATCTACATGATATCGGTATGGTCGTCACGGATGAGCAACTGAATAACGACTTTGAGGACATAAAAAAACATGTCAAAAAAACCAAGCATTTAGCTCACGATGATACCTTAACCATCATGGATGCTCTGCTGAACAGTAAAACCAGCATAGCTAGTTCGATTTTCACTACCGCCAACATACCACCGTTTTACGCACTCAAAATACTTCGAGAAATTATAGCCGAGTACTACCGAGCTAAACATCCCGAACAGGCCAATAAAATTATTCCGAATCCTTTTGAAGAAATCGGCCTTAATTCACCGCGCAATGAATTACTTCCAGCCCGTTTATTTAGTCTCTTAGGTAAAATCTGCGCTTATCACGGTGCAGATTTTAAAAGCGTGATGGAGTTGCCCAAACAACAAGTTGGTATTGGTACGGATGATTGTCATCCGCGCTTCGTTGCCTGTTTATTACGTTTGGGCGATTTATTGGATTTGGACGACAATCGTTTTTGTCCGGTGATGCTAAAGATGGCAGGCAAGCTACCCGACAGAAGCAAAGCCCATCATGATAAACACTTAGCTATTCGCCATTTTCGTGCGGATCTTGATCGTATTGAAATTGAGGCTGAATGTCCAAGTTATGAAAGCTATCTCGCAACAACTCAGTGGTTCGAGTTGTTACGTGAGGAAATCAAAAACCAAATGATTTACTGGTTTGACATCGTACCCTCTCGCGATTTCGGTTTATTGCCCTCGGTAGGTGATTTAAAAGTTGAATTGAAACCCTGGGCGTTAATTAGCGAAAATGAGCGTCCTCATTTTGAGCTTAATCGTGAAAGGATATTTGAATTATTACAAGGGGCTGGACTTTACGAGAATAAAGAGCAAGCGCTACGGGAATTATTACAGAATGCGGTAGATGCAACATTAATAAGAATCTGGCGTCAGTACGGTGAGGATTGTGTGCCGCGCATAGACCAGTGTATTAAACGTGATAGCTCGCCGCGATCTGAGGAGGTTCAGAAACTTCTCGAAGCTAATCCGATTGACGTTAAGTTTGAAAAACTGCAAGAAGATGCGCAATACAATTACTGGCGTTTTACGATTATCGATTCAGGAACGGGCATATCCAGAGGCGATTTGAAATATATGTTGCAGATGGGCGGTTCAAAAAATAATTCTTCAAGAAGAGCCATCATTGACAAAATGCCCATTTGGATGAAGCCGTCGGGTATTTTTGGTATTGGTCTGCACAGTGCTTTTTTATTAACCGATGAAGTATGGCTAAAAACCCGGAGTATTGATACCGGAGAAACGTTGGTCATTCGGCTAACCAATCCAACTGATAGTAAAGAAAAAGGTTATGTGTATTTTCGGCATATTACAGAATCAACAGAGATGGAGTTTGGTAACCTTTGCGTAAAAGAGCACATTCAACCTTGGGATTTTTCACGTTTTGGTTGCGAGTTGAGTTTTATCTATAAATCTGACAAAAGACAGCTTCAAAAAAAATCAGCACATAAGAGTGCTGAAAATATATTTAAAAATTACGACGGATTAATAAAAGAACTGTTTGATTTTAATGTGCAATTAATTATTTTTGAAATAGCTAAATTCTTTAAAGAGGCTTTGTTAGAAGCTAGCTTGGAAATTACTGACACAGGAAATAATCAACAAATTCCTTTGAGTAAAAACTGCACAGTAAGAAATCAGTACTATTCTGCAAAGCAGCAGATGGAAATAAGCATTGCTAAAATTACCATTAATGAAGAAAGACCTTATCAAGATCTCGTACAGAAGGAAAATACAGAGGCAGTGAATCGCTTTATCGTCCCTACTGGTTCACTTTATGCGCCAATAGATTATACACAACTGGGACAAATAAGATTTCGTTACCGAGGGCAACCAATAACTGAGTGGCGTATTCGTTTAAAATTACTCTCGATGACGGTCAATTTGTTCGATGATGAAGCAGACAAAATCCTTACTTTAAACCGTAATAACTTTAGAGATGGTGAGGAAAAACAAAAGTTGTTAACTCGTGTTAGCCTGGCGGTTCAAGACTTTTTTATCAGTAAGGATGGAGAAAAATATTATAACGCCTTAGAAAAGGAAGCAGATAAAGCGGTAATCGCAGCCGAATATGAAATACAAGGCTGGAGTCGGCCTGAGTATTTTACTGTGGAGTGGAGCCGGATTTTAATTTCTGTATCCAAGGAAGATTCACCGGCTGATATTCCGCTTGAAGAGTTATCAGACTATCAAACGATTATTATACCCAAAGACACCTGGTCAGATGAGCAAGATAGACATTATGATTGCCCAACATATGTTCCTGAAAAATATAAAAATAACTCAACAATAAGAATAGCTATTACCGGACTTTGCGACGAAAATGGAAAGTGTATAAATACTGTTTATACATTAGTAAGTAAATTTCTTAAAAATAAAGGATTTAGTCCGGTTTATTGTGATGACGAACTGTTTGTTGAGCTAAATAAAACGAATCCTCAACCTTTGCCTGATGAAGTCATAAAAAAATATTGCAAAGATTTATGCGCCAATAATCCAGAAACTTTATCCTTATGGTTAAAAAGAGAATCAATTCCTATTCCTTTGGAAGAGTATAAAATCCTAGAGTTAGCTGACAACGACTATTTTACTATTCAAGGCAATAGCTACCCATTAAAAAGCGCATTTGCATTAGATCAAATTAGCCCGCGGATGTTATTTCCATTAGCAAAGATTGACGACAAACTAACCGTAGGTGATTTGGATAAATTAGCTCAGTGTGTTTATTTAAACCGTAAAGATATAGCCATAACAGAAGAGCAAATTAAAGATAAATACAGGGAATTTATTAGCTTTCTGGACAAATTGATGGAAGAAGATGCTAAGTGGAATACATTACGAGGTGATGAAGTGAATTGACGTTAAAAGGAACTCTCGAATGACAGACAGTATTTTGGTATGAGACGCAGGTGAATGGTTATGTTGAGCTTTATATTGGTTTCGTACACGCTATTTCACTACTTCTAACCCATGTCCTTACACATAAGTCCGAAATTATCAGTAGAATCAACGAGATCATAAAAATATATCATCATTGATTTTATTAGGTTTTTTCGACTTGTGTATAATGACATGACTTCTAACTCTAACCATCACCGAATATGAGATTTGATGTAATTAATGCGTAATTTGCCATTTCCACTGTTGAATTGCATCTGAAGTTACAGCATCAGTTAACCATGCTGCTTGTTGGAGGATTTTAGCATTTTCATGTTTGGATAAATCTGGATTGCACAGTTTTCTACACATATCAACCAAGTTATTGTACTGAATATGTTTTTTACTAAATAACGTGTTATTGCGATACCACCCCAGTTCTTTTAACTGCGATCTGACCAACGCCATGTAAAAATATTTTGAATAACTTAAGTTAAGCTCCATATTGACATATTCACGAAAAATATCCGCTTCCACGATAATATTTGAGGCACTCATAATGTCTTGAATCACTTGCATAATGGCTTTTTTATCTATGTTGCTAAAGGCTTTTTCGGGGGTGGTATAAACCATTTGATCAACGCGTACTACTTTTCCCTCTTCCATTAAATCATTTAAGTAAAATCCAGCATGAGCTGTACTTTTACTTCTTAGCCTTTCAGCAATTTCCTGCCTTGTCATAGCAACTTTGGACTCATTAAGAACTTTTATAATGACATCAGCTTGTGTAATACGCTTTAGGTCTGGATCAAGGCTTACGCTATCGGAACCTGATTTACCCTCAAAATAAAGCCCATAATCTTCACCATGCTCTCTGACAAGATGACGTAGGGTGAAGTATTCTATTGAGCTTCGATCAATTTTGCTTTGATAATAATAATCGTTTAAATGTAAAGCTGTTAATTGATGTTGTTTAAAGTAAGCAAGAAGGTGTTGCAATATTTCAGGAATATTAATCTGCTCAAAATCAAGAAATATTAAATTCCGATATGTACCCAAGCCGCATAAATAAATATATTCAGAACTTGTTAAGGCTGATGGTGTTTGTCTTGTTTCATCAAATGGTGTTGATGAATAGCCTTTTTTATTCACTATTCTGGCAATATCTTTCCAAGGCAATCCTGCCGGATGAAAAGTTAAGACATGAGCAACAGCTTCTACTTTACCAAGATTTTTGGGGTAAATGCCTTGTTCAGTTATCTTGATTTTATCGTTTTTTTTAAGTTGTTTAATGCTTTGGATCGCTGAGGCTTTACTATAACCATAGTTTGACATCAGTTCATTAAGGATTATTTCTTGGGCAATAGGTGACGGATTAGTGCAAAAAATTGGGTTGAGGATTTTATTGTTGACTTTGGGTGTGGTTATTTCAAAAATACTTCCGTTTTCAACTTGGCAACATAATTCAATAAAGGCGTAGAATAATTTTTCTGTTGAAAAGCATTTAGCTAAGTTTGGTAATAATGTCGTTAAATCTTCGGTCATTTTTTCGCGAATATTCGCCAGTAACACTTTGGGTTGTATTCTGAAATTTAATGGCAAATTGGTATGAATGCCTTTTTCAAGTTGGCGTATTCGTTCTCTTGTAATTTTGTATCGATCTCCAACCTCTTCAAGTGTTTCATGTTGTTGATTAAATCCCCAGCGTGAAAGCGCAATATCCATTTTCATTTCATCTAATGTCCATAGATACCCTTCTATATCCTCGATTAAGATATTATCAATTTCATCGAATTCAATAAAAGTGAACTCACTTGATATGAATAAACCTCTATGTTTAATGGTGTATTCTGTTAAATTTTCTGGTAGCGCAATTAGCGTGTTTTTTATTTTATTCTGTAAACCGTTTAGCGCAATCATAAATAATGCACCGAATCCAACTTGTTTTGCTAAATTAACTTTATCAAGATTTAAAAGTGTACTCACATTGCGAATATCAACATCTCCACCATAATATTTTTCTAGCTTTATTAATTGCTTAATTTCTTTTTCGCTTAAAAAGCCATAATTTATATAAAGCTTTGAAAGTGTCGTTTGCGGTGGTAATTTTATTTCTTGAGCGATATTTCTACTAGACTGACTATCTGTAGGTGATAAAGCATTTTGTAGGCTTATTAACGAATCAACATACAATGTACCTACTGCTGGTAGTTTTGAAAAACCGGCAACGTCAATATCAATAATATCTTTAACCGTATCAATATTCTCCATTACCGTTGAAATTCTTTTTATGAGCTTTTGATATTTAGGTGATAAGGCAAGTTGGTTTATTGGTGTTGTAAAGTCGTAGCTATTATCGGTCGATGCTAAAATATCGTCTGTAAAAAAAGCGTTTGGTTCTTGTTTTAGTTTAGGCGGATTGCACTTCGGAGTTGAATCCGCCTTACTAAGCAAGCAAGGTAATTCTTTTTTAAATTCAATCAGTGTTTCAACGTAGTGTTTTCCAATACCTTGACAATTTAAAACTTGATAAGGTTCAAGGTTAACAATATCTGCAACTGTTTCAATATTAATTTTCTCACCCAAGGTGTTTTTAAGGCCATTCAACCCCATTATTCGTTTAATCAATTTTTTGTAAGAACCAGGTAAAACAAGATTTGCTAAAGGTAATTGATAGTATTCTGAAATATCTAAATTAACGCCTTCATCCATAAAGTAATCCTTATTTATTTTTATCTTGCAAACAACTAAAAAAACGAAATTCCGAATTAAATACGCTTTTAATTTCTTCTCGCTCTTCGTTTGATAATTTCAATAAATCTTGTCGCGTTTTAATGATGGATAAATACTTACCAATGAGCAACGCTTCATCATTTATCTCAGTGGCTGTTGCATCAATTGGCATTTCTAATTTAACCTTTTCTGCAACAGGTTGGTGCGTTGGTTCAGCCTGTGTGTTTTTTGATAAAAAATTTTCCAGCTCACTTTTATTACCGAGTAAAAACTTAACTTCTGGCTCAGAACAAGCTAGTAAGCCGTTAAACTGATTGGCTAGGCTAATGGCTCTATAGGATGGGCAAATGTGATTTTGTTGATAATAGTGTTGTGCGTAATCTAAACACAGGATACGAAAGTGAATTTGATCATACTGCCCCGTTAATGCTGCTTCTAAATAACCGAAATACGAGTCAAAATGCGTGGCGATTTGGTCAACAGTGGTATCGGTCAAAACATTTTCTATTTCACTCAGTGCAGGAATTTTATTGTAATCTTCATAATATCTTCGCAAAACCTCAATGGCCTGCATTCGTGACTGCAAACGATACTTGAGTTCTTCTATCAGCTTTAACACCTGCACGGCAGATTGGTTATAGCTTACTTCCAATGATGAATCATGAATGGTTTCCTTGTCGTCGCGGGGTGCAGGCTCCCAATTCTCTTTGTCAATGGGAACGTTGTTCACTCTCTTGGTTAATTGATGCACGTCGTTTAAGCGTTCTAATGAGCCGACAAAATCCAATACATGCACATAATCTTTATTAGGTGTTTTGCGTAAACCCCTGCCCAATTGTTGCAACCAAACTGTATGAGACCCTGTATAGCGCATAAAAACCAGTAGATTGGTTTCTGGAATATCAATACCCTCATTAAACAAATCGCGCACTAAAATATAACGGTAGTTGCCTTCGCGGAAATCACGGATATTTTGCCAGCGTTGTTGATCAGTCATTTTTGAATGCACAAACGTTGCACTACCTGCGGGGAAAAATTGAATGAGGTAATTTATATGCGCGATATTGCGACAAAAAACAATGCCTTTAAGGTTTTGTATTTGTTTGTCTTGTACAGTTTTTTCTATGATGCGGACAACTTCCTCGTCTTTTTTATGTAGAAAAAGCCGTTGGTCTAAATCACTAATAGACATGCCATGATTGAGCTGGTCTATACGTGATTGATCCAAGTCATCAAGCATAACTAAATATTTAGGGAAAGCCAGTTTATTATGCCGTAACGCCCACGCTAAATCATACTTGCCTACATGCCCAGTTGATCCGCCAAAAAACGCCAGTACATCTTTGCTATCTTCACGGAATGGCGTTGCAGTAAGACCTACCAGCAATTTAGGATGGAAATGGTTAACAACGGTAGCGTAAGTTATCGCGGGAGTATGATGAGCTTCATCAACGATTACCATATCAAACGTTTCCTTTTCCAACGTGGTAATTCTGCTGAATAACGTATCAAAACTACCAAATACAAAGTCGGTATGTTCTGGGTCAGCCCCGCCAAAACACGCAGAAAATGAATAAGTGCCAATGCCTAAAACGTTTTTAAACGCCGTCACTGATTGTAATAAAATTTCCACTTGATGCGCTAAAAATAGCACGCGCTTAATTTTGCCTTGCTGTAATAGCTGTTTAATCAAATGCGCAACGGTATAAGTTTTCCCCAACCCTGTTGCCATTTCAATGAGTAGGCGATTTTTACCTTCATGAAAACGCGTCAAACTGTCTTGAATTACGGTTTCTTGATATTTTCTGGGTTTAATCTCGCGACCAATTTCAGAATGTTTTTTGATCCACAAATCTTGCAAAGCATCACGATCAGTGAGTTCAACACCGAGCCTTAACGCTCTTACCTTTACCTCTGAGGTAAAATAAGAATTGGTTACCAAAATCATGTTCGTGACATTAGCAAGCTTTGCACCTGTGACTAACTGATTTAAAGATTTAACATCAACCGTTATGCCTGCTGTTCTTTGTTTGACTTCGATAGCAAATTTGCGTTTAGCTTTGTAGGCAAAAATATCGACACCACCGTCACCATGCTGAAATTCTTGCCCGACTTTGGTGATGATTGCATCACTCCAGCCAGCAGCAACAAACACATCGCGGACGAAAATTTCAAAGTCTGATGGCGAAAGGAAATCAATTTTCTTAAAATCAGTGATCATTATTTATCTGTAACGTTAGTAAACGGGGTTTGAAGTCCAGTGGTACGGAAATGTACGTTAAGGACTATTATGATAAAAAATCAACGTTAAAACTGTCTGCTAAATCGATTATTAGACACATATTTTTCTGGTAATTCGTATGTACATTATGTTGTTATATTTTAGACACTTATAAATATTTACAACTTAGATTAGACGCTAACGTACGTTTCCGTACCACTGGACTTCAAACCCCATTTATTCTATAAAATCACTTTTTCTCACATTAATTGCACCTGGCTGTTGGTGCCGATTAGAAATCAATTTTCTTCGCGACGTTAAATTATTTGGTGTTGGAATACTGTATAACAAACCTTACAATACCAGCTTCACGGCGTATCAAACTTCTTAAACCTAATGATAAAAATCTAGGTTCTTGATGCAACCCTTTTTTATAAGCATCCTCAATTCTTACTGCATCGTCATTATCTGCGGCATGTTGTCGGGTAGATAACAAATGCAAGTCACCTACAGATTTCAGCGTGAGTTCGAACACTTCTGTTTTAGCTTGCACCGTACCGAAAGCTGTCGCGAAAGATACTCTATGAATTGTCACGGGGATTTTGGTTCGAACACCTGCCATATCTGCCTGTTTCACAGAAAACGAAAACAGCTTTTCATCAAAATAAACCACCTCAGGTGCAATTGACAAACGGAATAAACTATCCCGATAATTTTCGATGATTAATTCAGTGCCTTTCAGCGCATTAGCCAAGTCTATTAATTCAGCTTGCAAGCTTGGATTACCTTGAAACGCTACCCATCCAAAGGGATGAAAAACAATGGCTTCTTCAACGCTTGCAAATTCAAAACCACGTAAGTGCGCGGCCAATCCCAATAAAATAGCGCTGTGCCTAGCCGTTAAGGCTAAATCCATTGGCTTTTCCTTGCCCAATACGCCCGCCAGCAAGGGCATACTATGGTCAATAGGCAAAGTAAGGCCATACTTGGTTGGCTCAAACAAGTACTGGCTGCTAAAACTAACGGGTAAAGTTATCAACTGGGATTCCAGTGCTGCCTTGTCATCCGTAAAATCATCGTATAACGCCTTAAGGTAAGCAATTTTGCCATCAGCGCTTGCTCCGCTTACTAACTCGGCGATTGAAAACCAAGTTAAACGGTCGTCGGTCTTAATTTGCTGTTGCAAAAAAAGGTAACCCTCCAGCGTCAACTTAATCTGGAAAATGTTCAGATAATACTCAGTCAACGCATAATTAGGCGCAGTGCCTTGCACTTGTCGATAAGGTTTCAAACTACGCCACGGTGTAAAAGTGTAATGGGTTTCAAACACTAAACCGGCTTCTTCCTGCAATTCCCGCTTAAGCGTTGTGGGTAAAGCTTGTTTAATAAAATCAGCATCGGCAGATTGCAGCCCGGTTAATGCGGCCACCTTGTCTGCGATAGGCAAATCGTTTTGATTAACCCGACCACCCAGCAAACCATAATCGCCCGCCTGTTTATCAAAACGTTTTTGGGTATCTTCTCGTTGGTATAGCAGAATGTTATTGTCCAGCTTAATAATGCCCCATGCCACATAAATGTAACGAATCGGCTGGGCATCAAAGCTGGCATGATATTGCTTGCGCCTGTTTTCGACGGCGCTCAGAACCTCGCGTTGCTGATTTTTCTTGTCCACCGCAATACCCTGCGTGTTCCAGAAATTCGCCGCAAAAAAACGGGAACCTGAATCACTCATCGCCGCCAAGACCGAACAAGCCATTAACTGCGCCGGAAAAGAAACAAAACACCATTCACCGTTTTGCAAATAATCAGCATTCAAGGTTGCCAAGGCGTCCAGCAACCGTTCACACAGACAAACGGTATTTTCTGCAACCTTAAACTCAATACCGTGCTCTTGGCAAAGCGCATTAATCAGGCTGTCACGCGTGACGCTGTAGAAATCACCTTCTTCTTCAGCGTAACGGGGTAGGTTTTGGATGAGCGTTTTGATTAGCTGTACGGTCATGGCTCAACTTGGGAATCCATAAAATGACCCGCTTCAAAGAACTGCTTGAATCCCTTTTTTAACAGCCCGTTCTTAAGTACCTTATCACCTGTCCATAACAATCCCTGTAATTCAAGGGTTAAGGCCACATGCGCCGAATCGTGTTTATCAATGTCATGGCACAATTCGTAAGCTTGCCGACGATTTTCAAGGCTAATCAGCGCCTCTTTGTGCAAATGCAGCCGCTTCAAATAAATTTGATACAATTGAATAATCTCATCTTCCGATAAGCGGCTGAGCCTGATAATTTTTTCTTTGTGCTTGAACAGCTCGACTAAAACCATTTCACAGACAAAAAAGTCATTAGTAGTGGTCAACAAAATATCCGCAAAGCTGGAACGCTGGGTTAATAAAGCGGAAAACAGAATATTGGTATCAACAATAATCGGTTGCTTAGCCGCTTTCATTCTTCAAACAAGTCTTTTTGTTTTTCCCACACGGCTGCATCAATTTCACCGATTAATTCATTCACTGATGTTTCCGTTAACTGGCTTTTTTGTTGCAGTGATTTAATCGACAAATAATCCAAAAATTGTTCCAGCTTTTCCGGTTCGATAAGGGAACGGTCTAATTTAATTACCACTTCTTGATTGCTGGTGGTGATTTGATAGGGCTGTAGGGGTTGCATGGTGGTTAAACCTCTGAAAAACTGGCGCGATAAATATGTCGGGCCAATGTGTGTAAAAACTCATCCGAATTGACTGTTAAGCTTCTTAAATCAGTCTTCTGATTAACCCAGAAATATTGTAGTAAAAAGCCTTTATAGTTATGATCTTCGACATCACTTTGGCCTGTGTTGTACCTATAAACTTCATTAATTTTCTCTTTAAAATTATTCAATTTTTTTGTTTTCTCTTCTTTGTTTTTATCGAAATAGGTAAGGATAAAATCCGATTTTTCATTTTTATGAATATTATTCATTCTGATTAATATGTCATCAGCATGATCTTCGGAATGTTTAATATCATCACGTAGAGTGTCAATATTGATAATTTTGGCTGGTGATAAAGTAATACAACGTAATAAAATTTGTTCGTAAGGCTGTATTGCTTTGGGTAACTTGAACATCGCTCGCATGTTGACCAGGAATAAAAATGCGATGATTTGGGGATCTAACGGCTCAAGTAAATTGGCATGGGATGTCCAATTGCGGGCCATTTTCATAAGCCATGCAAAGGTATAAATGTCGCGGATTTTATTCAAATCACCGGCATTTTTTTCTTTTAAGCTGTTGGGATCAATATTTTCTTCCCATTCATGAACCAGTGTTCTTAAAAATAAACGGTATTGTATATTGGTGGCTGATGGCTCATTCGGTTGGTTAAGCACTAAAAATTGTGACAACGCATCAAGATAGTTTTTTATGTCCGTGGTGGGTATTTCAATAGTCGGTTGTTTATTTTCAGTTTTTATAAAGTCTCTAAATTGAATATTGCTTTCGTCTTTTTCAATATGGGATTTTAATTGGCTGCAACCTTCAATAATCCCACGTCTTAACATCGCATAATCAGATTCTTGCATTTTAATCCAACGTCTTAATTTCTCGTATTCGGCATCGCTTTTTTCAAACCCGATTACTTCAGGCATGTAAATATCACTGCATTGCTTTTTAAAACCGCTCAAAGAATTCTTTTCACCGGTCATAAAACACATTTTTTCGGCGGGAAAGCCTAAATGCACCAAATCATTGAAAATGTAAAAACCGGCATTGATATGAAATTTTTCTTTTTCTGATAAATCACTAGGGATAGGCGAGCTAAAATCAACTTTATTATCCAAGCGAATATCGATAATGACCGCATCAATCCTTTTGGAAAATTCGTTATTTTGCTTAAATTCTACATAATCAAAATAATGACGGCATAAAAAGATGCAATTTAAAGCCGAGTTTTCTTTACAAAACTGTTCCAAATCACTTGGATTACTCAACAAACTAAGCTCATCTTCATCCCAGTTGTCAAAGCTGACTAAATCCCCAAAAACCAGATTTAATGTCGCCGTACCATGATTTAATCCTCCTCCAAAATCTTCAATCCATAAGATATTCATACTTCCTCATCAAATAAAGTTTTATTTAAAATCAACTCTGCTGTAAATAGCTGGTCTTCACTTTTACAGATAAATTGCGCTTGTTCACCTAACAATTCCACTAATCGCTTGATAAATGCCAAGCCTTTATGGGTTCCGGCTAAATTGCTGGTCGCATTAGCTTTGCAATTGTTTGTAACTGAAAATACATAGCTGCCTTGCTCTGCCAACTGCCAGCTAATGTGAATACGGTTCTCGCCATCCCAATATTTCAAAGCGTTCAATATAAGTTCAGAAGTGATGGCAAACAACAAAGAAAAGCGAATTTGATTCACCCCAAAGTTTAGCTTATCACAACCAGTTATAGACACTTCAACAGCCGGAATATGCTTAAGTGTCCAATCATAGAACACCCCAACACCTTGGTTATCGACATTCAGCGGTAAAATCTCTTCGATAAACGACTTACGTGTTGTCTTAATTAACGGCGTTTCGGGGTTATTCAACAGCTTTCTTAGCTCAGTGGTATCGCTCATAAAGATGATGCGATTTAAGGATTGACGTAAGGCTGAAGCAATCACCCACTTGGGCGTTGCTTCGCCACTGTGATCCATTTGCCAGGAGTGTTTGAATTCTTGCGGATCGCTGATGGACTGCTTAAAGGTGTCAATCAAACAATCGGTTAATGACAGAGTTGAAAACAGCGCCGCAATTTTGTTGATGGCTTGATAGTGTTTGGTATCTTTTTCATATACATCTCCACCTAGAAGATGAATGGCTTGTCTAAGGGATTCTGGGGCAGTTGCTAAGGCATTACGCATGGTGTGGGTGAAGAAAGATAACATTTCTCTCTCTTTTTCATGTAAAGAATTTGAAGCTTCCTCTTTTTGTTTTATTAAAATTTTCGCTTGTTTAATATTAGTCAAGCAAATTTCTTTAAATATTTTTTCCCGGCCTCTGGCATCCTCAAATACTTTTTCAACGAACTCTTCTGACAAATCAAATTCTTGAATTGAATTATGAGCAGCGAGCCTTAATGGGAGTATTTCTATTGCAGCTGATGATTTAGGTGAAATTTCCATTATGCCCGCTAAAGATTCTAATTTAATCTCTTGCAATTCTTTGGGATTAATACGCTGATAAATCTGAGCAGCTAATGCTTCATTTTTTTCAACACCTTTACCCTGTTCGTAACATTCTGCTAATGCCTTGTTAGCTAAAACCTTAATTCGGTTTTTATCGTTGACATTATTTTCACAACGTTCAACGGCTTTTTTGAACCATTCAAATGCCAGTTCGTGGCTTTGTTCAACACCTTTGCCAGTGTCATATAAAATACCTAAAAACCATAAAGCATCTGCAGAACCAAGCTCAGCCGCCTTGATAAACCACGCCAAAGCGTGTTCATCATTTGGTTCTATATCATCCTTACCAAAATGGCAACCTACTCCAAATTTAAAATATTGTTCAGATAACCAGTTTTTAGCTTCAGAATGACTTTGTTCCGCCGCTTTTTTATACCATTCAAAAGCTAATTTATAACTTGGCTCAACGCCTATACCTTGATCATAGCAACGCGCTAAGCAAAATTGCGCTTCGGCTCCTGTTCCTTCAATTTCAGCTGCTTTTTTATACCATTTAAAAGCTTGTTCATCACTTTGTTCAACACCTTTACCCAACTTGAACATCATGCCTAACAATAAATAAGCTTCAAAAAAATCTTCCGCAAAATCATTGTCATGAGTTTTAACAGACTTTGTAAGCCAATCAAAAGCAAGGCGTTGGTTTTCCTCGCATCCTGTTCCAAAAAAATAACAACTCGCAAGCCAGTATTGCGCCTCATAAATGCCTTCTTCAGCAGCGTTTTTAAAATATTCAAATGCAAGGCCATCATTTTGGGGAACCTCAATACCATTACGATAGATTCGTCCCAACCAATAAATTGCTAGGACATGATGTTGCTCAGCCGCTTTTTTTAACCACGGCACAGCCAATTTTCCATTATCGGCTCTCATTTTAATTGTCAGGATAATGGCGATATTGATCGAAAAATCACAATACTTTGCCTCATTTAGTTTCAATCTTTCATGAAGGACTGAACCATTATTTTTTATTACTGCTTGTTCTTCAGAGTCTAAATTATCCCAAGCCGCTATTATCTCCTTAGCTATAGCGGGATCATCATAATTTGCCCAGTGTGGAATCGGTTCTTTTGCTCTTGCGCTATTTGATTTCACAATAGCCCAAGCTTTTAGCGTGCTATTTAAGTTAGATGTCGGATTGATAGCACCCTCAAAAAATATTTTTTTTAAATCATCATTACTCCACATAAACCCTCCGCCTCTAGCCCAGAGTTCGTTAATGTTTATAGATTTGTCTTCTATACCTTTTGATAATAAATGATAAAATCCCAATGCAGCTTGAGCATTTCCATCGCCTTGTTCAGCAGCTTTATTCAGCCAATCCAAAGCCATTGACGGATTTTCTTTAACATCGATCCCGCTAACGTAGCACAACGCCAAACCAAACTGAGCTTGCGCATCACCACTGGCAGCTTTTTGTTGTAATTCGGCAATGTTGAAAGCGTGTTCTTCAGTCATGATTCTTGTCCTTGGGTTTGTTTGTGCGCTTGTTGCTTCAAGCGTGTATTCAGGGCAATAGACACCACATCTATTGCCGTTGTTTTGCTGTCCATCAATCGAACGGGTTGCTTTTTATCAATCACCGCTCAATAAACTCCACTTTAACCGCCACGCCTAAAGCCTTGCCGATTTCTTCCAGTACATTGGTCGCGGTGACTTTGTTCACATGGGTGGTGATGAACCAGCCGTCGCAACGTTTTTGTGCCTGATAGCCTGTGACGGATGTTCTGGCCATGAGTGGAATCGAACTGACCACTTTGTTGAGCTTGGCGACCCGCTCCAAACCAAAAGCGCGTAACGCTTTCACAAAGGTGTCGGCAATGGTGGCTTCCTCAATGACTTTATCCGCCATTGTAACGCGCAAACGTCCGCCTGCTTTGCGGGTGCGATGGTGATCTTTGGGGCGAAAATTCACTTTCTCCACCGAACGCGCCGTATACTTTGAGGCGAAATTAGTCACCGTGGATTTTATTTCCGCCTCAAACGCTTGCAACTTACGGCAGGAATCATTGAGTGCGGTCACCTGCGAAAAATCACCATTTAAACAGGCTTCTGCGCCTGCGATTTTCAGGTCATCTGTGGCGTATTTCAATACAGCAAACAGTTCAGTGAATTGGGTGCTGACGGCTTCGGGCAATCTGTTCATGTGTGTATTCTCTCTGGTGGACGTTGGATGTATTTGGTGTATGCCTTGTCATCATCACAGTGCTATTGTGATAATTACTTTGGATGCCAATATAAATAACCCGTTTTAAAGCAGCTCGTTTCGCCTTGAAGCTGCTCTTTCAACATGGTGATAGTATCGACTAAAAATTGCAGTCTGTAATGGGAGAACTGTGGGAGTTTTTTAATTAAAATAGGATGTACTGAAGCCCAATGGTTAGGTAGTACAAGGGAAAGGACGGCTTGTCCTGCGACCCCTCTTAAACCCTTGGTAGTAGAGGCTTACAGCGCTTCTCAACCGTCAATTATGAGGCAACACGCCATCGCCAGGTGCTTAACCTGAAACACTATTATGAATAGTGTTTCAGGTTAAGCACGGGATACGAGACACCAAAGCCCCCTGCCCCGCATTATGCTGTTTACCTTAGCGACTTGCCTTGCCCAATTTGAAACAATACTATATATGTACTGTTTCAAACTGCTTTTTCATCGAAAATAGGTTGTTTAAAGTTTATACTATAGATACTAGTTGCAACCATGCGAGGGGAAGCCATGACAACGACTG
>JBEBJQ010000167.1:0-3299 GCA_040079795.1 Methylococcales bacterium | reverse complement strand
CATTGTAGGCGGCTATGTGGGCGCGGTCATCAGCACTGGCATTACCACGGGTAGCTTTAGTCAAGCACTGCGTGCAGGAGAGAAGGTACTGGTAAGCGGTACGGTCAAGGGATTTGTGACGACCATCTTAGCCAGCAGCCTAGGTTTGGGTGGGCTAGAAGGTATAGAAGCCGCATTGGGCAACATTGCGGTAAACAGCTTAAGTGGCGGCATCACGCAGACGATCCTCAATGGTGGCAGCTTTGCAGATAACCTGAAAACGGCTGCGGTTAACTCTGTTGTAGATGAAATTGCAAAGGGCGCAGCCAACAAAATTGGCGATGCATTTCCGAACCTAGATGGTACTAACCTAGCCAACTACGCCGCGCATGGCGTTCTGGGCTGTGCCAGTGCAGCGGCTAAGGGCGCAGATTGCGCGGCTGGGGCGATTGGGGCAATGACTGGTGAAGCGGCAGCAGCTTCAGGGTTCTTGGATGCTGCGGCCAATAGCACGATTGGCAGAAGTTTGAACAAAGACGAAACCATCTTCTTTAGTGGTTTGGTCGGCGGCACGACGGCCGCGTTGGCAAGCAAAGCTGAGGATGTGAATGCGAACTTTGCGACGGGCGCGGCTACGGCTTCTAATGCGGTGGCTAATAATTATTTGAATCATGCAAGTGCAAGCCGACTAGCTGCCTTAAAGGGGCAAGCCAATTGCAATGCTGATTGCAAAAATGAAATTGCAGATCTTGTGAAGCTAGATGCAGCTAACAACAAAGCTTTAGCTGCCTGCGAAGGGATCAGTAGTTCATCATGCGATGGTATGAGACAAGATGTCCGCAATTCTGCAGCGGAATACATAAGAAAAAACGTTTCTCCATTGGATGCCCCAAATGGCATCTACAACGCAGAAAAGGCAGAAACCTTAGCGTTAGCAGACGGAACAATGTCGGGCAAGACGCTAGGCACGGCTACTGGATTTGGAAACACGGTAGTCGATGGTGTTGTGGCTGTAGGTTCTGGCATGTACCAAGTTGGTAAAGCTATATTAGGTGACCCGCAGGCTCAGCAAACCGTCAAAGATGGCGCAGGCGCTATGTGGGACACGGTCAAAGACCCGAACAATTGGCCTTATCTTGTAGGTGCGATGACACCCGCAGACCGTGAGAAGCTAGCTGTAGCCTACGAAACTGGGAACGGTAAAGCGGTTGGTGAGATACTGGGTTCAAGTGTTGCTAACTTGCCTATTGGAGGCGGTGGTTTAGGGACAGTTAAGAAAGTTGGCGGGGTTATAGATGCAGTTGGGGATGCGGCGAGGGTTGCAACGAAGGTCGATGGCATTCCGGTAATTTCCGCAGACCGTGTACAGCATATTCTTTATGGCGATGGCCCTAATAGCGGCGGACATCTTTGGCCAGGTCAGCCTGGTAAGACACCATTTCCACAAAGTTGGGATGCAAATAAGGTTTTGAGTGAAGCTAAAAGTGTTGCAACTGACCCAAACTCAAAAAGAGATGTTCAAAAAGATGGAAGAATTGGCTATGAAGGGGTACGAGACGGTGTAAAAATTCGTGTAGTGGTTGAGCCACCAAGTAAAGGCGGGGGTGTTGTTACTGCCTTTCCACCAGATTTACCAAGGAATCCAAAATGATTGATATGCCAGTTGATCCCGAGAGAGCCTTCATGAAGGCTTTAAGATTAGACGTAAACAAGCTATCAAAAGAAGACTTGCTTACCGTCTACGAATATATGTTTTATAGTGAATGTGGTCTCTCATACGATTATTTGGTTGCTCTGATAAGTCAGGGAGAATATGTACCGTCTGATGAAGCGCTAATTTTAATTAAACAAGCTGGTATTTTATTGGGTATCACATATCCAAATTTAAGTTGTTGATTGATTTAGCGTCAACCCTGAAATTTATCTTGCAAACAGTAACACCTATGAAAACCCTCCCCTTAAAACTTCTCCTAATCGCCCTCACTTGCGCCAGCACAGCCGCCTTCGCCGCCCAACCCACCCCCTCCAGCATCGAAGCCATCCTCTCCACCAACGGCGCCCAACAATCTTTGGAATCCACCCTAGCCGGCGTAGAAGGCAAAATGCGCCAAGAAATCAACAAAGCCATCTTCACCCATAACAACGGCCCCATCACCCCCGCTCAAAAACTAGCCGTAGACAAAGCCGCCCCGCAGGTAACCAAGGTCATGCAAACCGAGATGGGCTGGGACAAGATGAAGTTGGCTTACATTAAGATTTACCAAGACAGCCTGAGCCAAGAAGAAGTGAACCGTTTAGCGGCACTGTACAAAGACCCAGCCTATATGGCTTTGATGCAAAAGATGGTGGCTGTGAATATCAAATCCGCCCAAGCGATTCAAGCCAAGCTACCCATCATTCAGCAAAAGATTGAGCCGATCTTAGAAGCGGCAGTGAAAGAGGCTATTGGGGTGAAGTGAATTGATCCAGAAATACTCAAATATGCTATACATTTAATAGCTAATTAGGCAATAAATACGCCGGCTAGAGGCATAAATGGTCGTATAAATCATCCTTTTAGACTTTTACTTGAGCCTGTCAGCTAGTTTTACCCATCTTTTCAAGCAAATCATCATCTACGTGGTGATGGTTTCGCTACAGCTGGGTACGCTGGCGCAAAGTACGCAGGCCTATGCCCAGCTTGGGCAACCCGCTAATTCATCGGCTAACGTTGTCGCCGAAAGTAACGCTTACAGCAATTCCCTAGCCTTCAACATTGCGCCCAAGTTCAGCGTAGCCGAAGCCCAAAGAAAAGCCAATGAGATTGATCTGAGCCAAGTCAACCCGAATGAGTTGTTTGGCCAAGGCTTTGACCTCTTCCAATACAACCCCGCTTTGCGTCCCAACGGCGAGGCGGAGAACGTCTTGCTGGCTAAGCTGCAAAACGGTGAGTTAACCGTAGGCAGCCCAGAGTACCTAGAAGCCACCCAAATCGCCCAGCAAAGGCTGCGCGATGCTTACAGCATCAGTTTGGTGCCACCTGAGCCGAAAAAAGTCTCTAAGTGGAAGCAGATTGCTGGTGTGGTTGTGGGGGCGATATTGACGTTTGTAACAGCAGGGGCGGCTGCGCCGCATGTGCTCAGTGCGTTGACAGGCATATCGGTAGCAGCAGCAGGAACCATCATTACAGGTGGATTCTTAGCGGGCACGTTTTTGGGGGCTGTCGTAACTGTAGGAGCGGGCATTGTAGGCGGCTATGTGGGCGCGGTCATCAGCACTGGCATTACCACGGGTAGCTTTAGTCAAGCACTGCGTGCAGGAGAGAAGGTACTGGTAAGCGG
>JBEBJQ010000078.1:0-19055 GCA_040079795.1 Methylococcales bacterium | reverse complement strand
AAAAAATAATTTTATCATGAATTTCATATAAATTAACTCCTATTTTGTTTAAAAAGCAAGAAGCGAAGCGTGACGGGGTTTGCAACCCCGTCACGAATGTTTAGGGCGCAAGTTGGTCTTCCCTCCAAATGGTTTCAAATTTTTCCTGACCCATACAAACCAAACTCAGTAATGAAGCCCACAATTTAACTGGCAAAAAGTCGAACGGGTAACGGCGAATCAGGATTAGCAGACGACCAATGCCAATATTGAGGGCGGTCAATATAGCCCTTTCTCACCGGGTTTTCATGTATATAATTGAGTTTCTGTAAATAAAACGCATGATTCTCGATTTTCTTTGGTGCGTTGGTTTCCATCCAGAAGCGGTATTGTCCCTTATCATCTACAAATAAGCTTAAAACGCTCGGCTCATTCGTCTGTAGATTCGCTTTAAATTGTTTGGATGTGAATTTTTTAAAATCACATAAAAATCCGGCGACATCAGGAGCGCTTATGATTAGATGCACATGGTTTAGCATAAACACAGTGCCGTTTAATTCCAAGCCTTTGTGGGCAATGCAATAGCGAAGTGAATCCGCCAGAATTTCCCAGCGGTGATGCCGATCAAATAAATAATACCAACGTTGAATAGTGAGTGTAAGGAAATACGTTCCAGTATTCAGGTTAGTGGCAACACGTTTTGAAGGCATAGTCGTTGTGTCTTGATTCGTGTAGCAGGTTTTAAACGTTTGGGTCGGGGTTGCAAACCCCGACCCGCTTTGGCGTTCATTAGATCACAATCCCCTTTGACCCCACATCCGCCAGTAAACTTTCATAAGGAATACGCAAGCCATCGTGTAAACGTTTTATCATTCTAAGGCTCAATGGGCGTTTACGATTTAGCACTTCTGAAACCCGTCCGCTGCTGCCGATATAGGCCTCCAGATCGCGGGTATTTAAATTCTGTTGCTCCATCCTGAATTTGATGGCCTCAATTGGATCGGGCGGGGTTATGGCGTAGTGTTTGTTTTCGTAGGCTTCAATTAAAGTGACTAACACTTCCATTTCGTCAGCTTCTGGGGTATTGGCTTCGGCTTGGAAAACAGCTTCCAGGTTTTGGAAAGCCGCTTTCAATTCATCATCGTTACAAATCGGTTTAATAATCATTGACGGTTTCCCACGCTAATCAGATCATATTGGGCATGAGTGCCTACAAATTTCAGCCAAGCCGATATTTTGGTGTTCACGCAAAGAAGCTATTTGAGATGAAGAGGTTTTTTGGGCAGGTTAGTCAAATCCCTATTGCCATGAGTGACGGCTAAAATAGCTACCAAATCAGGTTCATTAAGAGAAAGTATCCGGTAGCTGTGGAAAATGAGTTCGCGGATATTATCCTGTTGGCCTGCTTCTGGGACTTTTCGCCTAATCTCCGGGAAATTTTGCAGTTTTACAACTGTTGAAAAAATTCGTTCAATTAATTGCTTAGCATAATATGGCGAATCTTTAGCGATATAGGCTTGAATAGCTGCTAAATCCTCCAGTGCCAGTTCAGTCCATTCAACCCACATTGCCCAATATCCGCATTTTTGCTTCGTCGTGGTTCACCATGCGGCCTTCAGTCACGGCCTTAAGGCCCTGTTCCAGCTTCTGTTTTACATATAGCTCATACATTATGTCATCCCAACTGGCTTGATCTTGCAGCTGCCCAATGACTTGTTGTGCCGCTTGTTTTGCTGTTTGCATCGATTTTTCCTCAATTAAGATTTAGGCGATATTTTTAGTTTCCCTATTGTAAGGCAAGTAGATTAGATTGCTAAGGCCAATTAGAATATCCTCCCTATCAGCAATTGTCAGATTCCCTACAAACGATTTTTGTTTGTCCCCAATTGTTTGTTAGCAATCCCTCACTGATGGTCTACAAGCCCTTGATTCCCTCACTTTCATAACTTGGCAAACATCTTGCTTTAACCCTATTAAAAGCGGATTGCACTTTATCCGGTCTTTCTGATTTATGGTTTAGCGAGTTTTTTATGAGCCCTTTAAAACGTAGCCTCATTATTGACGACACCACCCTGCGCGATGGTGAACAATCCGCGGGGGTGGTGTTTTCATTGGCGGAAAAGCTCTCTATTGCCAAACAACTTAGCACTTTAGGTGTGCCAGAGCTGGAGATTGGTATTCCGGCTATGGGTGGGCAGGAGCGCGATGAAATCAAAGCCATTGCTGCGCTGAAATTACCCAGCACGCTATTGGTGTGGTCTCGGATGCGGCTGGATGATTTACAACTGTGTTTAGGATTAGGGGTAGGCATGGTGGATTTGTCGATTTCTGCCTCTGACCAACATATTCAACACAAGCTCAACAAAAGCCGGGCATGGGTCTTAGCGACGATTGCTGAGTGCGTTAAAACTGCGGTTGATGCCGGTTTAAAAGTCTGTGTCGGGGCTGAAGATGCCTCCCGCGCTGATCCTGATTTTTTGACACAAATGGCGGGAGCCGCACAGCAAGCTGGCGCTTGCAGGATTCGCTTTGCCGATACCTTAGGCATTATGGAGCCTTTCGGGGTGCGGGATGCGATTGCCAAGCTGCGTGCGGTGACCGATATGGATATTGAAATGCATGCCCATGACGATTTAGGGCTGGCTACTGCCAATACTTTAGCGGCGGCGGTCGCAGGCGCGACGCATGTGAATACCACGGTGAACGGTTTAGGTGAGCGGGCAGGGAATGCGGCTTTAGAAGAAGTGGTAGTGGGTTTGCGGCAATTGTATGGCATTGAAACCGGCGTTAATTTACAAGCCTTCCCGCAGTTGTCGCAACAAGTCGCTACTGCCTCGGATGACACCATCGGTAGCCGCAAAAGTCTGATTGGCAAAAAAGTCTTTAGCCATGAAGCGGGTATTCATGTCGATGGCTTGCTGAAAGATCCCAGGAACTATCAAGGCGTTGATCCGGCGCTGGTAGGGCGCAGCCATCAGCTGGTGTTAGGAAAACATTCCGGCACTCAGGGGGTTATTCATGCCTATAAGCAAATAGGTTTGGCGGTAACACGAATTCAGGCACAAGTTTTATTAATGCAGGTTAGACGTTTTGTGAGTGAGTTTAAAAAAACACCCAGTGCGGTCGATCTCAACCGTTTCCATCAAGCTCTTTAGGAGAGGCCATCATGAAAGATATAAATAGTGTAGGTTGGGTAAGCGATAGCGTAACCCAACAATCTGAGCCGCTCTTGTTGGGTTACGCTGAAGCTACCCCAACCTACGACAAAGAGGTCTCCCAAAAGCAGGGGCATGTCATTGCCTCGACCTATGTGGATGATGACCGTTATCCCGGTTCCTTTTTTAGGATTCCAGGGAGACCCATCCCAGGTAAAACCACTTGGAGTATTAACTAATGGTCAGGGTCGTGTCCAATACTGCAAGCCTTAATGCAGAAGCGCCGTTGGGGTTTTTCGCCCAATGGCACGAAGATGTGTATTGCGTTTTTGGACGTGACCCGGCAGCACACAATGTATGGGAAATTTTACTGACCTATTCCGGTGTGCATGCGGTAATTACCCATCGCTTGACACATGTGCTTTGGCAAGCGAATTGGAAATTGTCCGCGCGTCTGATAGCAGCGGTATGTAAAACCATTACCGGCGTTGATATTCATCCCGGCGCCACTATCGGGCGGCGCTTGTTTATAGATCATGCTTTGGGCGTGGTAATAGGCGAGACTGCTGAAATTGGTAACGATGTCACCTTGTATCACGGCGTCACCTTAGGCGGCACCACTTGGAATAAGCAAAAGCGCCATCCAACCCTGGGCAATAATGTGATGGTGGGGTCTGGCGCCAAAATTTTGGGTGCTATCACGCTAGGTAACAATGTGCGGGTAGGGGCAAATTCGGTGGTTGTGAAAGATGTCCCACCCTGCTGTACGGTAGTGGGTATTCCGGGACGGATCATTCAAAGCAAGGGCACACAGATTCAAAACCGGCATGGCATTGATCTGGATCATCATTTAATTCCTGACCCCGTTGGTAAGGCTATTGCCTGTTTGATTGAACGTATTGATGAGCTGGAAGCAAGGCAGAGCCAACTGACTGAGGTAAGACAGGTGGCCGAGGCTGAGGATTCGTCTGAACATGCGAAGCACGAAGAAAATTGTGATACCTGCGATGCTGAAAACCTTTGCCTGCCTAAAAAAGAGCAGACCGTACAATTAAGAGTGAGTGCCTAAATGGATTTGTTAGATTTTGAAGCTCAGGGCTTGTATTTCGAAGAACCCGATGTAGCAGGCGTTAAAGAGTTGATTGATACCGCAGCTGGATTGTATGCCAACGGCGAAGCGGAATTACCGCTTATGAAGGCTTATTTTAAGGCACCTGAGTCGTTAAACGTGTTGGTGGCATTAAACCGCTTTTATTATTACCAGCATCGGTTGGAAGAGGCTTTGGCTGCCACTACCAAAGCGTTAGTTATTATCAGGCCTACTATAGCGTTTCCTGAGGATTGGCGTGAATTGCAGTTAAGTCATATTACTAACGCACCCGCTACGCTATTTACCCAGGTGCGGCTGTATTTATTTACCCTGAAGGCGATTGGCTTTTTAAATATGCGCCTGGAGCGTCTGGATTTAAGTCAGGGTATTTTTGAAAAACTGATCAGCCTGGATAGCAAGGATCGGCTGGGCGTAAAAGGGTTATTGGAATTGGTTATCCAGCGCAAAAGCGAACAAACAAATAACCTTATGGGAGCACGAGCATGTTAAAAGATATTACCGATTCATTTTTGACCATTGTGGTTGTAGTGGTTTTTATCATTATGGCTGTCTATTTATTAAACCAGGATCCGGCATTAGTCGGCCCCATTTAGTCCACTGGAGAAACCCCATGAGTTTTGAAGAAGAATTGGAAGAGATGGAGTCCGCTGAAGACTTCTTACAGTATTTTAAACTGGACTATGAACCAAGCGTGGTGCATGTTAACCGCCTGCATATTCTGCAACGTTTTCATGATTACTTGCAAAAAGCCGCTGATGAAATGCCTGAAAATGAACCGGCCAAGCGCGCTGTTTACAGTAAATTGTTGGTACGAGCCTATCAAGATTTTGTCGAATCCGATGCCCAAACCGAAAAAGTGTTTAAAGTATTTTCAATGGCTGAAACGTCGCAAACGGCGTTTGTTTCTTTAGACGATATAAAAACATGAACCCCGATCGATACGACGAAGGCCGGTTTGAATTCGGTGAATCGGTACGGGTTACTCGAAACGTTAGGAATGACGGCACTTATCCGGGCATGGATGTAGGAACTTTGTTAGTTCGTCGGGGCAGTGTGGGCAATATCCTTAATGTAGGCACTTTTCTACAAGATCAAGTGATTTATACCGTCCATTTCTTGTCTGTTGACCGAATGGTGGGCTGTCGGCTGGAAGAGCTGATCGGTGGGGATGAACCTTGGAACCCCAGTCGCTTTGAGTTTAGGGATAGGGTGGTATGCACACTCGACTTGGGTATTAAAGGTGACATCCTGGTTGCTAAAGATGCTGAAGGGGAAGTGTTTAAGGTGATCAGGGACAATGAGCTGATTCAATACCATATCGCTTTTGGCGGTAGAACCCTGCAAGTACCTGAGTCTGTTCTTGCTCCAGCGCACCCTGAGACCTTTAATGAACCAGAGTGTTGATATGGCTAAAATTGAAAAAACTGCTCAGATGGACAATTATAATCTGTTAAGGGCGGCGTTAAGTTTATTCAAAAAATCCCCTACTGAATTGGCAGAAGCGGAATTAAACCAGGCAAAAATTCAGGCTATTAATGAATTCAGCATTGAGAATAGGGTGCTGAATTCAGCTGAAGCTGCCGCCGTGATTATTAGTGAACAGGAAGTGCAGATTGCTTATCAGGAAATCCGCGGGCGCTATCACGACGAGGCGGCATTTAAAAGTGACCTTGAAAAAAATCAGCTCAACGAAACCAGCCTGCTGGCGGCCTTGCAACGGCAGTGTAAGGTTAATACGGTGTTGGAGTTAATTGGTAGTCATTCACCCACAATCAACGAGATTGAAATCGGTATTTACTACCATATGCATGCCCAGCAATTTAACCGCCCTGAAAGGCGGGAAGTGTGTCATATCTTTATCAGTGTTAACCCGGATTATCCTGAAAATACCTTGGAAATGGCATTGATTCGTGCGCAGGAAATCGCTGAGAAATTGCATAAAAAACCTTATAAATTTGCGGATATGGCGCTTAAGCATTCTGAATGTCCTACCGCTTTACAAGGTGGTGTCTTGGGAATAGTGCCGCGCGGCACACTTTATCCTGAACTGGATGCGGTACTGTTCAATTTAAAGCCCGGAGAAATCAGTGATCCGGTGCAATCGGAAATTGGCTTTCATGTGTTGTTATGTAAAAGCATTCAAAAACCTGAAACCCTGTCTTTAGCCAAAGCAACACCGAAAATTCGCCAGCTAATGAAAGATCGCGCGAAACGCACGTGTCAGCGCGCCTGGTTAGCCAGTTTACCTGGACCTGAATCTAGTGGTAGTTAGGCGAGACTTCTAGCGGATTTCCCTCGTGGATTTGCACTACAATTCGAGATTGGGCGTTCCAGTGAAGCGTTTGAAGGTAGGTTGAGTGCCCGTAATGATCTTGAAGGGCAGTTAAATGCTAGTGTGATGCAGGATTAATAAATAACCCCCTGTCCCCTTACTAACTTTTTAGAGGGGGGGCAGAAGCGTTAAGTTTTACTCTATTTGCTTGTTAAACTTATAAAGATTTATACAGTTTTATGCTTTCATTTAAAGATTTTGCTGCTTCTGCGGCATTTCCAGCTTTAGAATGGGCTTGGCCTTCCTTAACGCTGTCGTTGGCTAGTTTGATGATGGCTTTGTCTCCGGTAATGTGTTCAGCCGATGCACGCGCCGCGCGTATCTGTTGATTGGCGTTAGAAAAATCGCCTTTATTGACTTCAACAAGCGCATTCTCAACATTCGAGATAGTTTTAGTAATACTTTCCGCTGAACTGAGAACGGCTATTTCTGCACAAACGATCATGCTACTAGCGCCTAAAAAGACGGCCAGAATAAAGTTTAAAATTGATTTTTTCATGAAATTCATAATGTAGATAAAAAATTTTGGGGATATTTTCCGGAGAGCCTCTGGAAATAAATAATTGAAAAGTCGACGCTTCCCACTGCAGATCTTACAGGATTAATGCATAGCGCATACAACTACTTTCCTATATTGCCTAAAAATGGGGCTATTGAAATAAAAATGACGGATAAGGGAGCGTCGATTATTGATAATTCCGTAAAAAGTGGGTGGCTTAATGAAATCGGCTTGTATAGGCACTACGCAAATTACCAATAGTTGACTAATTTTTTAATAAAATCCCCCGGCATTTTAAATACTTTGTGGTTTAGTTGCTCTGTCAAACCTGCGACACAAGTTAAATCCAAACCTAGCTTTGTAAGCTTTCCTACAATGTTATTTATAGTAATCTTTGTACTTTCAATTGGATATAAAATGGCACAATGGTTGCCTCAGTTAATTTAAACACGCATTTTAAATGCGTTTACTAATCCTTAAGCAGGTGGGGAGAAAGCGGTCATGAGTGAAAAAGAGAGTAAGCACTGTTCTTTTTGTGGCATCAATCAGTCTGCATCGGTACCCCTGATCGCAGGTTCTGAGGGCTATATTTGCGGGGCGTGTGTATCACTGGCTAATCAGGTGGTCACTAACTGGAGCCGCAAAAAAGAGTTATCGGAAATGCAGGGGCCGTTGCCAACACCTGCCAAAATTAAGACGCATCTGGATCAGTATGTTATCGGTCAGCATCTGGCTAAAGAAATACTGGCGGTGGCGGTTTATAACCATTACAAGCGCCTTAAACATGAAGGCGGTGATGCTGGGCTGGGTGACTATGATAAAGATGTCGAAATTGGCAAATCGAACATTTTAATGATTGGTTCATCGGGAACCGGGAAGACTCTACTGGCCAGTACGCTGGCTAAAATAGTCGGCGTACCGTTTGTGGTTGCCGATGCGACCACCCTGACGCAAGCCGGTTATGTTGGTGATGATGTCGAAAATATTCTGGTTAGGCTGTTGGATGTAGCTGAGGGTAATCTGGCGAACGCTGAATGGGGCATTGTGTATATTGATGAAATTGACAAAATTGCCCGCAGCTCCGAACAACAAACCGGCACACGGGATGTGTCGGGTGAAGGCGTGCAACAGGCATTGCTGCGTTTGGTAGAAGGCTCGCATGTTAAAATTCCTGCCAAAGGCCAACGGAATAAAGAGGGTGAAACGCTTATAGATACCCGCAATATTTTGTTTATTGCCGGCGGGTCTTTTCCGGGATTGGAAAAGCATGTCGAAAAACGTTTGGTGCCAACCAATTCAGCAATCGGTTTTCACGCCGAAGTCAGCAATCCCAACGATAAACCTTCGTTAGAAGCCATGCTTAATGCTACCCAGCCAAGCGATTTACGCAAATTTGGTTTAATCCCTGAATTTATTGGCCGGTTTCCGGTGCTTGCCCCCTTAGAACCGCTTGATGTTGATGCCTTGATCCAAGTATTAACGGAACCTAAAAATGCCTTGGTGCGCCAATATCAGCAGTTGTTTGCCTACGAGGGGGTTGAGCTGAATTTTACCCAGGATGCCTTGGTGGAAATTGCCCAAAAAGCCATTGAACGTGAAACCGGTGCCCGTGGTTTGCGCAGCATACTGGAACAGATTCTCCGCAGAACCATGTTTAACATTCCATCAATGGATGATGTTGAGCAATGTATAGTTGATGGGGAGGTAGTGAAAGGGGAAGGCGAGGTGAAATTGATTAAAAAAGACGAGATTAAACTTCGGCAGCAAATCGGTTAGCGCGTTAGCGAACGAACGTTTTCCAAATACCTTATAGATTATTCAAACCTGAGAAAATCATGAAAACTGAAGAAAAAATTCAGCAACAACTGTCGACCAATCCGATTATTTTGTACATGAAAGGCGTGCCGAGCAATCCGCAATGTGGTTTTTCCGGTAAAGCGGTGACTATTCTTACGACAACTAATATTCCTTACGCCTATGTCAATGTGTTGGAGGCGCCGTTTATTCGCGAAAAACTGCCTAAAATTTCCCACTGGCCGACTTATCCACAATTGTTTGTGAATGGTGAATTGGTCGGCGGTTGCGACATTATTGAAGAGATGTCCAATAACGGCAGCTTGGTACCGTTATTAGCCAGCGCCAAGCCTAAAACGCCGGAAGCTTCTGCAAGTGAAACTTTAAGCACTGCCGAAGCAGAGCGTCTGGTTCTGCAAGGCATTCCAAATGCTAAGGTTTGGATAGAGGGTGAAGGCTGCGACTTAACCATTACCGTGGTCAGCGAACAGTTTACGGAGCTTAGTTTAGTTAAAAAACAGCAACTGGTGATGGCAACTTTAACCGAGCCGTTGGGTTCCGGAAAATTGCACGCGGTCAGTGTAAAAGCCTTTACTCCGGATGAATGGCTGGCTAAACAAGCCAATCAGTCGGGTGGATTGTTGCAAATTTCAGTTTAGGGGTTCGCAGGGTAGAAGAGACTTATAAATTGGCTCCATAAATTACAATTGAGGTCATTATGGCTAAGGTCGGTATTTTTTTCGGCACAGACACTGGTAACACCCGACGCATTGCCAAAGATATTGCGACGGCTTTAGGTGGCGCTGCTGCTAAGCCTGTTAATATCCGCACTGCCAGTGTAGAGGATTTATTGCAATATCCGGTACTTATTTTGGGTACACCTACTTATGGTGAGGGTGAATTGCCTGGTCTGGAATTTGGTACCTCAACTGAAAGCTGGGCAGAGTTTTTGCCAAAATTAGACGGACATGATTTTACCGGCAAAACGGTGGCCATTTATGGCTTGGGAAACCAAAAAGGTTACCCAGATGATTTTATCAGTGCTGTGTACTATCTTCACGAACAATTCAGCCGGTGTGGTGCGACCTTGATTGGTGCCTGGAGTACCGAGGGCTACACCTTTAAACGTTCCAAGGCTGTAGCCGATGCGCATTTTCTGGGTTTGGCTTTGGATCAGGAAAACCAGAAAGAGCTTAGCAAAGACCGTTTGGACGCTTGGCTCGGTAGTATTGCAGCTGCTTGGGCTTAAGGATTATTCATGTTACCGGGCAAATATAAAGCCATTTGTTCCAGTGAAGCATTACGCGCGTTGCCTTACCACGAGCAAAGAATAGCCCTAAAAGGTCAGTCAACCACGGCGCTGATTTTTATGTTTGAAGGCAAGCCTTACAGTTACGTTAACCACTGTATGCATATGCAGCGCCGTTTAAACTGTGAACAAGCGGCCATCTTTGATGACACTGGACGCTATTTGCGCTGTTCTATGCACGGTTTTATTTTTGATCCTACAACCGGTGAGTGCTAAAGCCCTGTGTGCTATGGTCAGCGTTTGCAGGCGCTTCGCGTGGAAGAAATTGACGGTACAGTATATTTTGCTGAAAAACACCTGACCTTAAGTGACTAAGGGGAGTCTAAAATGATAGAAGAATTAGCATTAGTCGTTAAGGTGGATAAGCATAGGGTTTGGGTGGCGAGTTCACAAACAGGTGCTTGCGGAGGCTGTGCCCAAAAAGCGGGTTGCACCACCAAGGCGGTAGCAAGCATGCTTAAGAAAACTCCCGTGCCGGTGGAAGTCGACAGCTTCTGTCGTTTGGCTGTCGGCGATACCGTCGTTGTCGGTATTGATGAGGGCTTATTATTGCTGGCGACATTATTAATGTACCTGTTTCCGTTGGCTGCCCTGTTTACTGGTGGTGGCATGGTCGATTGGTTGCTGCCGGATGATTTCCATGCTGCCGATAGTTGGATAGCTGTAGGGGCTGTAGTCAGTTTATTGTTGGCTTTATGGCTCGTGCATTACGCACAAAATCTGATTTTATTCGGTTTTTATACCCGGCCGGTAGTGGTGAAGAAACTTTAATCAGGCAAGCCAATGAATGTCTGGGCGATTGAAAAAGACCTACCGCTCAAAGTTTTGCTTCTGGAGCTGGTACACCGTTACGGTGAAAATACCCTCGCCTTAAATACCCAGGAACAGCATCCACAATCCATTGAGTTACGCATGGTTGATGATAATGGCCTGGCTGTTTATATCTACACTTTTGCACAAACCCCTGGCCGTTATGGTATCGACTTACGTTATCCAATTCCCGCGCATAATAGTGTCGGCGAACACGAAAACCTCACCTTCGACCAAGTTCTGGACGTTATCGCTATCCATCTTTTTTCTTAAGGTTTATCCCCATGCACCCTGATTCCATTACTGAATGGCGCTATTTTGTCAGTTACAGCGGCGTTAAATTACCGTTAAAACTGGTCAATGAAATCCCTGTTGCCAGTTTAAACAACCGTAACACCTATTACCGGGTTTATTTTGATGCTCAAGATCGATTATTGCTGTGCCAGAAAATGGTTTATAACGAAGTGGAGTCTGAGCATCGCTATGCCTATGACGAGACCGGGGTTTTAAAGCAGGCGCAGATAACGGAGGAAGACGAGGTTAGGGAGATTTTGTTTTGATGGGTTGAGGAGTTGGTTATATTCGGCTGCATTTTGATTACCCTTGGTAGAGTCCACGGATTTGACCCTCCAAATGCAATGGAATGTGTTAGCATTAATGGAAAAGTAGCAAAGAGGGCTAACATCGCTTTGCTCAAGCTTTCTCTTCATAAATTTCACATAAACAAGGATGTAATATGCCACAACTCAGTTTCATTTCCGATGAAGCGCTTTTCAAAGCGGTTAAACATCTCTTGGAGATTGCCTTGAAAGCGCGCACTAAAGCAGATCAAGAATTTGATAGAAATGTGATTGATCCGTTTGCCATTCTGTTTGAAATGTCTGGCTTCAGCGTGGATGAGCCTTTATGGTTGGTAGGTGAAAAAAACCGGCAAGCCCAAAAGACGCTACAAAACCACGTTGGAACTTTTCATCAAGCTATTTTGGGGATGATGGCAGGTTGGCAAGATTTGGGGACCGGCGGGGTTGTCGATGTTGTATCTACAACAGGAAAAATCATAGCTGAAATCAAAAATAAGCATAACACCGTTAAAGGTTCGGATAAGGTTAAGGTGTATGACCAAATGGAAACCTTGGTAATGACTAAAGGCCATCAATACAAGGATTTCACTGCTTACTATGTTGAAATTATCCCCAAATCCAACTCTCGTTATAACAAGCCGTTTACCCCGCCCGACAGTGCTAAAGGGCAGCCGCGCCGCGCCAATCCATTGATCCGCCAAATTGACGGTTACAGTTTTTATGCCTTGGCAACAGGCGTTCCGAATGCGTTAGAGCAATTGTTTCTAGCCTTGCCTGACGTGATTGAAGAGTGTTCAGATTACCGCTTTACTGATCGTGAATTTGCCAGAGCATTTTTCCATAAAGCGTTTGGCTGATTATAGTTCACTGAATTCATCGTAAACCGGTATTTCAAGGTACTCTGCACCACTCCGCAGCCACGCGGTCAGATGCTGGATAGTGGTTGCCCTTATTTTTTGCTGCAAGCCACATTCCCATAAAATGGCTGCCCGCCAACCCTGTACTTTGAGCTGGTAAAGCACTTTCTGATCGCGCGCCATATTTCGGTTAAATTTTTTCTCCCAAAAGTCGCGCCGCGTTTTAGGGAGATGCGCTGCCTTACAGCCTTCATGTTGATGCCAGAAACAGCCGTTAATAAATATTGCTGCATGGTATTTACGCATTACCAGGTCGGGTGAACCGGGCAGTTTTTTGTTGTGCAGGTGGAAACGGAAACCTTGCAGGTGCAAGGCAGAGCGCACCCATTTCTCCGGTTTTGTATCTTTGCTGCGGATAGCTGCCATCGTACGTGAACGGGTAGCGTTGTCAACGTGGTCAGTCATTGGGTTTTTACCATTTGACTTAAGTCACCACTTCTTGTCCAATTTATAGCCATCGGTTAACACCTCGTTTATAATAGTAACCATGTGTAATGTTGTTAAGGGTTGTTTATGTATTCTGTCGCACAAGTTGCTGATATGTTAGGGGTCTCCAAAGAAACCTTACGCCGTTGGGATAACAACGGGAAATTGCCATCCATCCGTAATCCCATGAATAATTATCGATTTTACAACAAGGATCAACTCCGGCAATTCGAGGAACTACATTTTATCTTTGATGACTCCCACCGGCCCGATATTAAGCCAGATCATGCTTATAAAACTATTGAGCTGTTCGCTGGTGCTGGGGGATTGGCCATCGGCCTGGAAAAAGCCGGACTGGATACCATACTGCTCAATGAACTTGATAAAAATGCCTGCGCCACTCTGATGGCTAACCGTCCGCATTGGAATGTACAATGTGGCGATATTGCCCAACTGGATTTTACGCCCTACCGCGATCAAATTGATGTGGTGACGGGGGGCTTTCCCTGCCAAGCCTTTAGTTATGCAGGCAAGAAAATGGGCTTTGAAGATGCGCGGGGTACCTTATTCTTTGAGTTTGCCCGTGCGGTGAAAGAAACTAACCCTAAATTGTTTATGGCAGAAAATGTAAGGGGATTGCTTAACCATGACGAAGGCAATACCTTGCAGAACATACGTTCAGTGATTGATGAACTGGGTTATACATTGCTCGAACCACATGTGATGAAAGCGCTTTTCTACCGCGTGCCACAAAAACGCGAACGCTTGTTGTTGGTTGGTGTCCGTAATGATCTTGCCGGGTTGGTTAAATTCCATTGGCCCCGCCCGTATCAGAAAGTCTATACGCTTAAAGATGCGCTGAAGGCTGGCGAATTGTTTATCGAAGATGTCCCTGTATCAGCTGGGCAAAGCTACCCTGCAAAAAAAGAATCTATCATGGCACAAGTGCCACCTGGTGGCTATTGGCGAGATTTGCCGGAAGACATACAAAAAGTGTATATGCAAAAAAGTTTCTATTTAGGGGGCGGCAAAACTGGCATGGCGCGGCGTATGCACTGGGACGAGCCATGTTTGACACTGACTTGCGCGCCCGCACAAAAGCAGACAGAACGTTGCCATCCTGAAGCAACCCGCCCGTTTACCGTGCGCGAATATGCGCGTATCCAGACCTTCCCTGACGATTGGCAGTTTAAGGGTGCATTGACCTCCCAATACAAGCAGATCGGTAACGCAGTCCCTGCAAATATGGCTTATGAGTTGGGCTTATCAGTAGTCGACTTCCTTAACCGACTTTGCACGACGGGTCAGGCAACCCCAGCAGGTGCGCCAGAGCAACAAGAACTGCCGTTTTCCTGACAGTTAGCACGATCCATAATTGGATTATTGCGCATCACTGTTGTTTGGCTAAATACGACAAAGCCCTTAATGTTTGGGCTTAACTATCGGTTTGTTAAAGCACCGTGCTATGATCTGCTTTTTCGCTCAGGAGCCTGCTATGCGCACAGTTAAACAATGCCTTAAACAATCTTTGATGCTCTTGTTTTTTATTACAATTTCATTAGGTTACAATCTGGTTGTTGCTGAAACAACTGAAGCACCTGCGGCGGGCGAACATGAGGCACACAATAAAATGGACTGGCCGGGTATTTATCAAGGCTTTACTCCCTGTGCGGATTGCATGGGCGTTAAAACCGAACTCGCTTTAAACACCAATAGCAGTTATATCTTGATTACCCAGTTTGTTGGTAAATCGGTTAGGGAATTTGTAGAGAAAGGTAAGTTTACTTGGGATAGCAAAAGTAAGACAGTTGCTTTGACGCCTCGTAAAAGTACTACGGTACATCATTATCTGGTCGGTCAAAATACCCTGACCCAACTGGATGATAAGGGTAATCCCATCACCGGTGAAAATGCTGCGCGCTATGTTTTGCGTAGAAACGATGTCACAAAAGCGCCGGAAGCCCATTCTGGGCATTGAGCGGTACTCTGCTACCGCCTAACCTAAGGTTCCAGTCGGAGGTTAGGCGGCTCAGCTTTGCATAAGTCACCGTGAGGACTTCTCTAAATCCTAGCCGACTTTTGTAATTAACTGAAGTTATGGGTTTCCGGGTAGTTTTAAGAGCCGGGCATGAAATGCGCCTGCGCTCCCAGCCCTCCCTCAAAATGCTGACGTTCCTGAACCGCTATGCCTTCGCTAATATTTTGCAAGGCTTGGATTTGACTTTGTAGGGCCAGAGCAGCTTTGGAGTCAGGGTCTTTGGTTAAAATAAACCTCAGCATTACGTCGGCTATGTTATAGGCTTTATTTTCTATATGCAGTGCTGCTAATTTTAGTTGTACCAAGGTATCTCTGGGGAATTGGTTCAAGTAATCATAATAAAGCCCAATGGCTTCCTCGGTATTGCCAAACAGGCGATTGATTTCAGCGTACAGTGGCAGATGCACTGGTGAAAGTTGTGCCAGACATTGCAACGCCAGATAAGCATTCTGGTGATCTTCGGTGTTCAGGCTTATTTGGGCGATGCGCATTAAAGCGTCTTCATATAAGCTCGAGTCTCCCCCGTCAATAATAGCCCTATAGGCTTCTAAAGCACTGCTGGTGTCCCCTTCGAGATCGGCAATATAAGCAGTAGCCAGATGTTGGTAATTGCGTGTCGATTCCGGTTCTGGATGTTTGTCGAGCCCAGCTTTCAGATCGTACAGTTCGGTTATTTTGCCATGCTTAAACAGTAACTTTGCACGATTTTTAAAGGCCGATAGGCTGGAAAAGCGTTTGGCCTGCGCAAGATGCGGGGTGTTTTGGTCGGCTATAACGCTGTGAAATTGTGTAACGAAATCTTGCAGGATTGTTTGTATCTCGTCTGTGAGTGGCTGTTTGAATTTGCTTTGCCAACCGATGGCGCGACCAAAGCTTTGGTCTTTTTGCCACTGGGGTAAAAGTTTTTCAAAATCAGGTTGTGTCCGGGTTTCTTCTAGGCGCGAATGGGTGCGGGCAATAGCATTTTCAATTAAACCCAGGAAGGTTTTAGCGCCGTCCCGATAAGCGGTGTAATACAGGTTGCACAGTTCTTTCGCATCCTCTGCGGTTAGTTCCATATCCTCAAAAGGGCGGGTAATTTTAATAAAATGCCGCACGCCAAATTTTTTAACCATGACGCTGAATTTGCGATACTGCCGTTTTAGCTTTTGCTCAATTTTATCCAGTTTGCGTTTGTCTTTATAATTTTCGATGATCCCCTGGGCGTTATACAAATTGTCGTTAATTTGGAGGGCTTCTTCTGCCAGCGTTTGTATGGTTTTGATTTGATGCTGGGCGTGTTGCAGTTCGGCCAACATTAAGTGCCGGTCATTTACTGCTTGTTGTTGTGCGGTTTGGAGCTGCCCGGTAATGTCTGTGGTATTGCCCGTTAAATTAGGGGGCAGCTGCATAGCTGACCAAGGCGTGTAGGCGATATGTTCGATTTTTGCAGCATTCGCAGCGGGATTGATTAGCTCGCAGCCACTGTTAGTTAAAATATGCGCTTGCATGGCTAAGCTATTAATCGCCGTCAAAAAGTCGCAACTCGTCGGTGCGAATTGGCCATTATTGGTTTCAACTTGCAGGGAGGTTAAATTAAACCGGGGGCCTGCCAGGGCTTCGTTACTGCCCTGGGCGTGCGTATAGCCCTCACGGGTAAAGCACAGGTCAACTCCTGCCAGAATGATGCGTTTAAAACCAAATTTATGCGCAGTGGCAATCGCAGTATTGGTTACGGTTGGGCCTGCGCCACTAATGTTTTTTTGGTTGAGCGGTGACTTCCAGGGTAGCCGTTCGCCCAAATATAAAGCAGTTCCTTGCCATTGCTGTACCAGTGTGGAAACTGTATGGAAAGAGTAGAGAAAAATGGTTTTATCACTGAAATTAAGCATTTCCTTGCTAATATCAAAGCTTAAGTCACTGGGATCTACTGAGCAAATAAAATCAGGTTCGATATTCTGTTGTTGCAGTTGTCTGGCGATACGTGAAACGGCGAATAAGGTAATTTTGTCTCTATTTTGTTTAACCCAGGAAAATGCTTCATCCAGGGAAGGGCCGCCTGCCAGGATGACTGCGGTTTGGCCTTTATAGGCATCGGTCAATATGCCGGCGGGTAGTAAATTGTCGGCTAAATTACTCATTTGACGCACAATAAACCCTTCGCAGCCTAAGGACATGCTGAAATTCCAGTGCGCTTGGTTTAATTTTTCGGTGATTAGCCAACTAAGCTCGGTATAGTCTTCAAAATTTGCTTCTTGTGCGCAGACGCTATTGAGTGATTGTACAGCGCTGATATAAAAATATTCTGCTATTTTGAATACCTCCGCCTGCTCCTCCCAGTTTGCAAGCGATGTACAGCAGATTTCCGGGGGCAATTCATCTAATAAATGATGGGCATGAAGTTGCGTCAGAATTTCATCAGGTTCAATAAATAGGTAACGGGAGCCGCTAGGAATGCCTTTTTGATTAATATAGCGGGGCAACAAGCCAGAATCAGTACCAATGATGACCTTAAGCGTGTTGCTTTTAAAAAGGTTTTTACTCAATTCCGCTTCATATAAAGCGTTGGCGCTGACTTTATCAAAACTGCCCCGGTTAAGCCCATAAAAATAGCGTTCACCAAAGCTGTTAATCTTTAATTGACCGAGGTCTACAGAACCATTTATAGCGGTGCTTTCGTTACTCATTAGCATTATCTCTTGATAGCGTTGTTATTATTGCAGTAATTTTAAAACGCCTTGTTGCGATTGGTTGGCTTGCGCTAACATTGCGGTTCCCGCTTGTTGCATGATTTGATTGCGGCTTAAGGCTGCGGTTTCTATGGCAAAATCGGCATCCATAATGCGTGAGCGGGCAGCGGTATTATTTTCAATTGAGGATTGTAAGTTGGCAATCGTCGCCATAAAGCGGTTTTGTACGGCACCTAATTTAGCGCGGGAATTATCAATTTTATTTATGGCAAGGTCGATTGCGTTCATTGCCAAAAAAATATTGGTTGGAAGGCTTGCACCAGAACCTATAGATAAGCCGTTACCGAATAAGGATTTTAAGCCGGATGCAGAATTCAAATTCGGGACGGTAATGCTGATTTGGTTATGCGATGCGGTTCCGAAACCAACCTGAAAGTTTTTACCCGATAAACTACCCGCTAAAATGGTTTTGCCGTTAAATGAAGTGTTGTCGATGGTGCGTTTAAGTTCTTTTCCCAGTTGGTGAAATTCATCTTGTAATTTTTGCCTGTCACTGGAACCCACAACGCCGGTGTTGGCGGATTGTACGGACAGATCACGCATGCGTTGTAAAATATCGGTTAATGAGCCCATAACCGCCTCAGCTGTTTGTGCCATTGAAATGCCGTCGTTGGCGTTTCGGACTGCGACAGTCATGCCTCTGATTTGCGAGGTCATCCGGTCAGCAATAGCCAGTCCTGCCGCATCATCTTTCGCGCTATTAACGCGCAATCCGGACGACAGGCGTTCCATTGAGGTGGATAAGGCACTTGTAGATTTATTCAACATGCGTTGGCTATTGAGTGATGACATGTTGGTGTTGATAACTAAGCCACTTGACATGGTGATATGCTCCTAAAGTTTAAAAAATGGGTGATTTTTATCTCAACTTAGATTAAGCATATGGCATGCCATATTTTTTTTTATTTTTAAAAATAAGCTATTAAGTGTGATGGATACTCGAAGTCGATAAATATATTGGAGGAACTGGTTTGAGTGCCGATATAGTTGAAAGCCTAGCGTAAATTATCGTTGTACTCAGTATTTAGATTGGCTGCAACCTTATAGATACAAATAGCTAGTAGTGGTTGGAGAATAGGGCTCATTTGTGCAGAATTAGCTCAAGCACTAATTTACTGCCAAAGTAGGCCAGTAGTAAAAGTATAAAGCCACTTAATGTCCATTTGACGGCAGTTTTTCCACGCCAGCCGTAGCGCAGGCGGCCAAACAGTAGGCCAGTGAAAATTATCCAGGCCAGTATAGAAAGAACAGTTTTATGGACAAGGTGTTGGGCAAATAAATTTTCAATAAAAATAAAGCCACTTATAAGTGAGACTGAAAGAAAAACCATACCGGTGCCAATCATTTGAAAAAGCAGCGATTCCATGGTTTGCAG
>JBEBJQ010000166.1:0-3329 GCA_040079795.1 Methylococcales bacterium | reverse complement strand
GTTTTGCATCGACTGTCTAGTCCCTAAAGTAGTGTTTACTGTTATCGCATTAATAATTTCTAATCTGAGCTACGTACCATCATTGTCGGGATAAGTTGATGCTTTATCGGTGGGTTCGGCAACGGCGAAGATTGACTTTAATGCGAGTATATTTTGGCAGCTATCTCTAACAAAAAACATACGTATAAATACCTAGTTCCAGTGATATGTTTGAACTAAGGCGGATTTGATTCGAGTCACGAGATTGAATGCCGTGAACGCGAACCGCAAGCAAAGCTATCGACCTTTAGGGCCGACAGCAAAATACAAAGGTATTTATCGCATGAATTTATTTGCGTTTAAGTCGGCATGGAAAAAGTATTGTCGCAATATCCCATGTCATCTTGTTAATCGACAACAAAAATCCGGGCAAACTTTCTTTTTCCAACCTGATAGATATGCTGTGTGCCGGACTGGATAATCAACTTCGGGTCGGAAATTTTCTCGCCATCAATTTTAACTGCGCTTTGGTTTATCATGCGTACCGCTTCCGATGTGCTGGCGGTTAGCTCAGCATCTTTCAATAAATTGGCGATACAATAGCTGCCATTGTCGGTTTTTAAGGTTATTTCAACGATGTCGTCGGGTATCGTGCCGCGTTGAAATTGGGCAATAAAATGTTGCATCGCGTTTTCACCAGCAGATGTCCCGCCATGAAAGCGGCTGACAATTTCTTTAGCCAGTTCATATTTAATGTTTCTGGGGTTTTCTTCGCCGGAAATACATTTTTCTTTGTAAGTATTAATGACGGCCATTTTTTCAAAACTTAATAATTCAAAATAGCGCCACATCAAATCATCGGATATAGACATAATCTTGCCGAACATATCATCGGGGACATCCGCTATGCCGATATAATTATTCAATGACTTTGACATTTTCTGGACACCATCCAAGCCTTCCAGGATGGGCATAGTCATGACGACTTGCGGTGATTGACCATAAGTTTCTTGCAATTGTCGGCCGACCAGTAGGTTAAATTTCTGATCAGTTCCACCCAATTCAACATCAGCTTTCATCACCACGGAGTCGTAACCTTGAATTAAGGGGTACAAAAACTCATGTATCGCAATGGCTTGACCGCTTTTGTAGCGTTTGCTGAAATCGTCACGCTCCAACATTCTGGCAACGGTATGTTTTGCCGCTAATTGGATTAAATCTGCCGGTGACATGGCATTCATCCAGATGGAATTAAACATTATCTTGGTTTTATCAGGATCGAGGATTTTAAATACCTGTTCCTGATAGGTAAGGGCGTTCGCCTGGACATCTTTCTGGCTTAAGGGTTTGCGGGTCACATTCTTGCCGGTAGGGTCGCCGATCATGCCGGTAAAATCACCGATCAGAAACAGGATTTCATGTCCGTAATCCTGAAATTGCTTGAGCTTGTTAATTAATACTGTGTGACCAAGATGCAAATCTGGCGCGGTAGGATCAAAACCTGCTTTTATCCTGAGAGGCCGACCCTCTTCGAGCTTTTTTACAAATTCGTGTTTAACCAGAATTTCCTCAGTCCCTCTTAACAAGTTGTTCAATACATCCTCTTGCACTACATTCTCCAAAAACAAATACTTTCTTTATAGGCTGAGCATTATAAATTTATTGGATGAGCACAATGCATAAAATATTGCTTGATTACTCGGATGACATTATCAGGTGACATTAAATGTTGGTGATTTTTAAAAAAAACCTTACAATTAACGTCGGTGAAAAACAGGATATTAATTTTGATTAAAAATCAATGGCTTGGGTCTTTGGGTGTAAGCATTAGGCGGTTTGTCGCTTACTTAATAGGTTTTTTGTTAGTGGCGGCGGCTGCAACGGTTAACGCTAAAGCGCTAAAAGTCCACAATCGTAGTCATACTACCCATACGCAAATCGTCAAGCATACCATTAAGCCGGGTGAAGGTGTGTCGCAATTTTTGTCGCGGTTAAATGCTTCAGAAGCCAATCAAATAGTGAGTTCCAGTGAGGATAGGACTCATTTCATGACGATTTCAACTGATGCGCCCCGAGAGTTTAAAGGATTGGCTTCTGGTCGCGATAGCTCGTCTGGGTATATTAGTTCATTACGGAAATTTAATAGTTATACTCATAAATTCAACATGCTGCAGATGGCAAGTGGTCAAGGAACTATTGCCACTTCATTGGCGCAGGCTGGTAAAAATGCTGGTTTGTCGGAACAGTTGATGGATCAGCTAACCCAGATATTTGCTTGGGATATTGATTTCGCCACAAACTTGCACAATGGCGATCACTTTACTGTCGTCTATGAGCGAGGCGGCTTTAATGGTGTTGACGACATCGTAGCGGCTGAATTTATAAATAGAGGTAAGATTTATCGGGCGGTTCGTTACATAGATAAAGAAGGCTTTGCCAACTACTACACGCCTGACGGGAAAGCATTACAAAAAGCATTTTTAAGTACACCTGTTGATTTTGCCAGAATAAGCTCACACTTTGACCTGAACCGAAAACACCCTGTGTTGAATAGGATACGGGCGCACAAAGGCGTTGATTATGCAGCAAGAACCGGTACGCCAGTCAAGGCGACAGGTGCGGGAGAAGTTGCGTTTTTGGGTCGTAAAGGTGGCTACGGTCAAGTGATTATCATTAAGCATGGTGATCGTTATGAGACTGTGTATGCGCATTTATCCCGTTACAAATCAGGTCTGCAGGAAGGGTCTGCGGTAAGGCAAGGCGAAGTTATTGGTTATGTCGGTCAAACGGGTTTGGCGACCGGTCCTCATTTGCACTATGAGTTCAGAATGGATGGCATACATCAAAATCCTTTGACAGCCCAGGTTTCCAATTCAATGCCCGTCAAAAGCGCGGCTTTAGCTGATTTCAAGTCCCAGGTTCAAGACCCTTTGGTTAGGTTGAATCTGATAAAAGCAAAATCACTCTTTGTAAAAAACAATAATTCATACAATTAACCCATCTCTCACATGGGTTTGTGATTCTTTCGAAGAACGCGAGATTGTTGGTGTGGTTATAGCCGCTAAGGTTTTGCTGGGTTGCAGCGATGTTTCTAAGTTTTCGTATGTGTCAAAACCTCGTTTTTATGCCCCCGGTCTCCTTTAACTTGTTTTTTCAAGTCTAAGCAACTAATTGCTTTAGGCCTTTGTGGTCGTTTTGACAAAAAACCGTTTTTTCTTCTTAGGATGGCTAATATCATATTGACAGTACCCAAATAATCTGTAGAATAGACGGGCTTAGCAGGGCATTAAGCCTTGCCGCTCTTTAACAAGATGACCAAGATAATGAGTGTGGGTGCGTGTGTGGGTGCC
>JBEBJQ010000009.1:0-79020 GCA_040079795.1 Methylococcales bacterium | reverse complement strand
GCTGGGTTTGCTGCCAGTCGTTTTCGTGCTCATGCAAGTGCCTCTCTTCAGTTAAGAATACTCGCTTTTTAAAGTGTCTACTATTCGTGGTAGGGATCATACAGGGAGATTTTTTACTGGGCAAAAACGTTGCATAATCCATTAGGATATTTTTCGCTGGGTCGCATTAAACTAAATAAAAGTAGCTATTAACCTCACTCCATCCCTTGATATATCTCTGTGCGCCGATCTTTTTAAATTGAATAATCTTGTCCGTTGTTTTTGGCTTCTAACAGTCAAAATAGGTTTTCTGGAGAAATTAGAAAATATTTTCTTTCTAGCCAAGTATTATTTTTTGGATATGTAGCTATAATTCAAGAGTCTCTTTTAAATACCTTACTTAAGGGGATACTCAGGCTATATGTTAACGAATGAGCTTGACATTTGATTAACTCAATCTAAATTTAATAGCTTATTTAACCACGGCTGCGCATCATAAACGTTAATCCATTAAAACATGATGTTTAGTAACTTTTTCGCAAAATCGATACTTATAAAAGATGGTAGATATTTTTTCCAGGATTACCAATAATCGGTTTACGGCTATCGGTCTGGGTCACTTGCTTTATGCCGGTTTCAATTGGGTGTTTGATCATGTTATCTATGTTTATGTGGTTTACACTTGGGGCATGTTAATTGGCGGCGGACTAATGACATTAGGGTCTTTGATTCAATGTGCCTTTACCCTTCGATTTTATGAAAAAATGCAAATTGATTGGGTTGGGGCCGGTGCTTTACATACTTGGTACAAGCAGCAGTCCACCAGTTTTTCGGGCCGATTGTACGGTCGCATTAAGGATAATCAAAAAGCGGTGTTTTTGTTATTGTGTGTTTTTTCTGATCCGTTTATTACTACCGCCTATTTTCGGGAGGGACGCTTTAATGGATTGACATCATTGGACTGGCGCATCTTCTTTTGCAGTGTGTTCGTCAGCAATTTTTACTGGATTTGTGTATCGGTGTTAGTGGGGAATGGAATCGCTGGCTTATGGCACTTTTATTTGCTTAGGTAGTGATGGGTTTTCTTAGCTACGATTAATTTATTCATCTTTTTATGAAGATGATATAGCCATTTAACCGTCATGGTAAACATTTAACGCCACATTGATGCTATTTGTTGGTGAAGGGTAATATTGCCTTTTATTCGGTAGCGGAACATTTGAGGTGTTAGAAATTTTTGGTGCATTTTTAATGCAACAACTAAACTTTAAATCAGGAGCATTTATGTCATTTGAGGAATATTTACATCAACAGCCAAATTATTTACATTCTAAAGGCTATAGTTGCCCACCAGAATATGAGCCTTTGCGTCAAGTCATATATACCCCTCTTGAAGACGCGATACATTTATTGCACGCCCGGCAACAACAAAAGCCAGCTATTGACATCCCGGGGTTGGAACTTCCCCAAGGTGTAACGCAACCTAGGACTGCTATTTTGTTTCGCCAAATTGCCACGCCTAATCATGAAATGCACCGGGTAGTCAAAATATGTGACACCTATAAATTAAATTTACTTATCCTAACCATTCAGGATGACAAATTTACAACCGAGAATACTGGGAAATACGCGCTAGGACGCATGGGGTTTTATGAAGGAATAGGTCGTCAAGGTGGAAAAAAGATTCGTTACAGCAGCATTATTGATTTAAACCAGTGCAATGGCCGTCCTTTTCAAGAGTGCATAACCTATAGAGGCCAATCTCTAGTGGAATTCCATCATAATTTACTTTTACAGGAATTTCCTCAATTAAGCCCCAGCAATATCATTGATTGTTCTGAATGGTATAGACGGCATAGCCGCAGAAAGGGAAACGCGTACCGTGAGATGTTAAAGCTTTTCCTAAAAGACGCAATTCTTTTTGAAACCTTCCTGTTTTCGGGTAAGGAGCGGGAGTTTACGTTAAATAAAGTTTTACCCGCTTTTCAAGAAATAGTTGATACCTACGGTATTAAGCCGCTTATTGTGCACTCGGATACCCATGAATTAGAAGGTGATGACTATTGGCAATATTATCCCGAACACTTACGCTCATTTGCACCTTATGAGCGTCGAAAAATTCCCCGTCTAGCCGCTTAGCTTGAGTTATAAGTATTTTAGCCTAACGTTCAATCATAGCGGATGGCTGTAATGCTGCCGTTCGGCAGAAAACCAAGCGATTAACGCAACTACAGTGAGTGGTTTAAACATAAGGCTATTTATCACTTTGGTAAAAAATTAAGCATAGATTGCTTATCGACTGCCATTTGTACGGCAATGTTTAGGCCGTTATTTTGCACCTGGATATTGCCTAAGTGAACGCTGGCAATTAACTGGTCGATTTGGGCTGCCGAATAGCCGGGTAGCATAAACGGTAACACCGATTTTAATTGTTGGAGATTAGGTTTTAAGTCCATTTTAAACCGGTCAAGCAGCGGGTGCAGCTGGCCTTCCAACGCTGCTTTAACTAAGCGATTGTTTAATTGCTTCCCATTAGCATCGAATACTTCGGCATTGCTGACCTTAAAGTGGACGGCCAGGGCATCAGCCCCGCTAATCAGGGGCTTGCCCTGTACTACGGTTCTCCCTGACCAATGTTTTAAGTTAGTGCATTTTTTTTCGCCGGCGGAGATGCCAAGTTTAACTAACACATTGGCGCGTACCTGCATTAAACCGTCAATACCCGACAGTTGGGGGTTGGCAAAATTGACGGTGTTGCAGCCTGAGCCATCAATCCGGTAAATAGCAGTATGTCCAGGGCCTTTGAACATTTCCCGTAACATGACTTGCTGCATTAAGCCATATTTAACAAATACCGGTACGGTCATGGGTTCGGTGGCATGGCACAAGGTTGGCAAAAGCAAGTTACCAAAGCCTATCAGTGCAAAACGTAATAAAAACGTCAACATAATTTGGTCTCAGCCGTTAATTAAAAACAGTGTTAATAAAAACGGCAATATCCTTAATTTCTTCTGCACACACGCTGTGCGGCATGGGGTATTCGCGCCATTGGACCGGATAATGCCGCGCTAATAATCCGGCATGTGCTGTTTTTGCAGCTTGAATATCCACAACTGGATCGGCATTGCCGTGCGCCATAAAAATGGGTAATCCCTGGTTGGCAGGTGCTGCTTCGAGATCAAGTTGCTCCAGGGTTGGCAAATAAGTTGATAAGGCGAGGATACCCGCTAGACGATGCGGATAGCGTAATCCGGTATGTAGGGCAATAACCCCGCCCTGTGAAAAACCGGCCAGGAGGATATTTTCAGAGGCAATGCCGCTGGCTATTTCGCGGTCAATCAGTTGCGTTATTTGCCCTGAGGATTCATAAATGCCTGCCACATCAACTTTACGGTGCAAGGTCATTTCCAGAATATCGTACCAGGAAGGCATCGACATGCCGCCGTTTATGGTAACTGGCTGCACGGGGGCGTTGGGAAAAATAAAATGTGTCGCGGATTGCTGTGGCAATCTGAGTTCCGGCACAATACCCTCAAAATCATGGCCATCAGCCCCCAGACCGTGCATCCAAATGATTGCATAACGGGGTCGCGTAGTCGGCGTTATTTCAACGGCACTTAATTTAAGTGGCATAAATGTATTCCTGGCTAAATGGGTGGTGTAGTAAAGTTCGGTTATATGAACCGTGCGTAATCTAATAACGTTAAAGTAAACTGGACATACTTTAGTGCGGAAATGGTTTTTTTGAAAATTATTTTGTCGGAAGACAAGTTATCTTATAGTGACCGGCCAGTGTTCCATATAACACTTTTAAAGGCTTATTCAGACCGTATTCAGATACTTTACACTAGACTGTCATTCTCGTTATTAATTCAGGAGATCATGATGAAAAACAGCATGACATTGTTATTCATATTAAGCTTTTTGATTGCAGGCTGTGCCGAACAACGCGGCTGGACACCTACGGTTGATAGCTATGGCAACCCTAATGCCTATCGCTTAAATCAGGATATGGCTGAATGTCGGCAGATTGCTTCTCAGGCTTCCGGCGGCGCGGTAAAAGAAAGTGCCGTGGGGATGGGCGCGGGTGGCTTACTGGGTGCCGCCGGAGGCGCTGCAATTGGCGCAATAGCGGGTAACCCGGCAACAGGTGCAATGATTGGCGCTACCGCCGGTGGCTTGGGTGGGGGTGCAACCCAAGGCTTTCAAGCAGATGAACGTTACAAAAGTGCGTATAATAGCTGCTTAAGAAATCGCGGACATAAAATCATTAATTAAGACTTTTAGAAACGCGTTTGACAGGTAGAGGCGCAATATTTTGCGTCTCTACATCGTATTCTGGAGCCCCCTAATTTTTTGATACTTTCTTTGACACCTTTATTACCGCCCTTAAGCCTTTATATTCATATTCCCTGGTGCGTTAAAAAATGCCCCTATTGCGATTTTAACTCCCATGAAGTCAAATCTGATACGCCTGAGTCGGCTTATATTGACACGCTCTTGCTGGATTTAAAGAAAGACTTGCAGCGCTTTCAAGTCAAACGGCCTATACAGAGTATTTTTATTGGCGGCGGTACCCCCAGCCTGTTTTCCCCAGAGTCTTTCGAACGCTTACTAACCGGCATTAAGCAACAAATAGTCTTAACAGATAATGTGGAAATTACCCTGGAAGCGAATCCCGGTACTTTTGAAAGCCATAAATTTGCTGAATTCAGGGCATTGGGTATTAATCGTTTATCCATCGGTATCCAAACCTTTGATGACACGCTACTGAAACGTTTAGGCCGGGTGCATAACGCTGCCGAAGCCCAAAAAGCTGCTGAAATCGCCCATCTGGCAGGGTTTGATAACTTTAATCTGGATCTGATGTTTGGCTTGCCGGATGCTGAAAAGCTAACCAGTCAACAGGATATTCTGACCGCCATCAGTTTAAAGCCTCAGCATATTTCTTTTTATCAATTAACCCTGGAACCGAATACGTTTTTTTATAAATATCCGCCGCAGTTACCTTCTGACGACGAGGTCTTTATAACGCAGCAAGCCTGCCAGGCTTTACTTGCAGAGCACGGGTTTCAGCAATATGAAATATCCGCCTACAGTAAGCCAGGGCGGCAGTGCCAGCATAATGTCAATTACTGGCAATTTGGAGACTATTTAGGGATCGGGGCAGGTGCGCACGGTAAAATTAGCCTGGAATTGCCCAATCGCATTCTGCGTAGCAGCAAACCCAAACATCCGGAACAGTATTTGCGGGATTATGCGGAGGGTAGCGTAACCACTGCGATTTTACCCACAGAACTGCCCCTAGAGTTTTTGATGAATCAACTGCGCTTAAAACAGGGTTTTAGTGCCGCCCATTTTCAGGCCAGAACCGGACTTAGTTGCAATAGTTTGGAACCCGCATTAAGTTTATGCCTTAAAGAACAGTTGCTTGACTGTCGTGATAATTATTATAGTTGTTCAGAACAAGGCTGGAACTTCCTGGACTCACTGCTGGAAAAATTTATTCTGTTATAATTCTGCTGCTGTATAAACGCAAGGTTTTGCGTCTCTACAGGCTATTGCGTTTCTTCATTTCAGGCTTATGCTACGGTTCTTTCGTATACGTCAGTCACTCCATTTACACCTAACTAACCATCTTATGCGCGATTATCAAAAAGACTTTATCCAATATGCTTTAGCCTGCGGTGTCCTTAAATTTGGCGATTTTCAACTTAAATCCGGTCGTAACAGCCCCTATTTTTTTAATACCGGACTATTTAATACCGGGGCACAGCTGGCGAAACTTGGGGAGTTTTATGCACAAGCCTTAATTCATAGCAAACTCCCCGTTGATGTACTTTTTGGCCCCGCTTATAAAGGGATTCCACTGGTTACTGCAACTGCTATTGCGTATTACACAATTACCGGCACAGACATTCCGCTGGCATTCAATCGTAAAGAAGCCAAAGACCATGGCGAGGGCGGCACTTTAGTTGGCGCTCTTTTACAAGGCAATATTTTAATTTTGGATGATGTCATAACCGCAGGGACTTCGGTGCGTGAATCAGTCCAGCTTATTAAAGCGGCAGGGGCCACTCCGGCGGGGGTTTTAATCGCCTTGGACCGTCAGGAGCAGGGTCAAAATCAGTGCTCAGCCATCACAGAGGTTGAGCAAAGCTTTAATATGCCTGTGCTTGCCATTATTAGCCTGGCGGATATTATCGAATTTTTGGAGGCATCCCCGGCGTTTAATGCGCAGCTGGCGAGTATCAAAGCCTATCAACTTCAGTATGGTATAAAAAACTAAACGACGATTATCTGGCAGTAATTTATATTTGAACTACACTTACCCTACATCTTTAAATACCCTTTATTTAATGTAACGTTAGTTATAAACAAGGTTCGCTATGAGTCATCTGGAATTTAAACATCAACTGCACGAATATTCGCAATGGCGTAATCAATTGCTGCAATCAATTGAAATGTACATGGAATGGCGTAAACGGTATGATTTAAACGACGCACAGAGTACTGCTACTATCGCAAACATGTTGCACGGATTGCGCGCAGATCGAATAACGCTGGCGTTTGTTGCGGAATTTTCCAGAGGTAAAACAGAGCTGATTAATGCGCTGTTTTTTGCTGAGACCGGTGTTAGATTACTGCCTTCTTCCCCGGGCCGTACCACCATGTCCCCCACGGAATTATTTTATGACCCCAGTGGCAGCTATATTCGTTTACTCAATATCGAAAGTCGGCTAGAAGATATTTCGTTAAATGAATTCAAACAGATCCCTGAGCGTTGGGTGCAAATTGATTTAGATTGCACCTCGCCGACGCAAATGCAAAAAACCTTTAAGGAATTGATTGCAACTAAACTGGTAGACCGCGAATTAGCCTTTAAGTTGGGCTTATGGAATGAACGGGATGCCGCTGAACAGGGTATCGTTAATCCTGAAAAAGTTGAAATACCTTGCTGGCGGCACGCTTTAATCAGCTTTCCGCATCCTTTATTGATGGAAGGCTTGGCCATTTTAGATACGCCTGGTTTAAATGCGTTAGGCACAGAACCCGAATTGACCTTAAATATGTTGCCCAGTGCACAAGCGATTATTTTCGTATTGGCAGCAGATACCGGGGTTACTAAAAGCGATATGGAAATGTGGCGCAGCCACGTTTGCAATGCCCGGGGCAATAGTAAGCAGGGCTTGGCTGTGGTGATGAATAAAATTGACTCGATGTGGGATGATTTGTCGGGTGAAGGGGGATTTGAGGCTGCTATACAGTCGCAAATGTCAATTTCGGCTAAATTACTGGATATTCATGAAGAAGCTATTTTTCCGGTGTCTGCAAAGCAAGCTTTACTCGCAAAAGTTAAATCAGATACTGCCTTGTTGGACAAAAGCCGTTTAGCTGCGCTGGAAAGTTATTTATCGGAAAAAATTCTTAAACAGCGCCGGAAGATTTTAATTAATATCATTGACCGGGAAATCGGTTATTTAATTAGAGGCTCCTTAAGTTTAACGGATTCACAATTGAACAATGCCCGTAAACAATTGGAAGAGTTCAAAAAAATTGATTTTGAGAACAGCGAAATGACCGGTAAGTTACTTGCCGAAACGCGTGATGGGCAAAACTTATACCTAACCAATATTGAAAATTTTAAAGCCAGCCGTAATATTTTTGCCGTACAGGCGAAAATGCTCATTGACTCATTTGCTACGCCTAAAATTGACCACCTCATAAAAACCAGCCGCATTGAGATGGCCAATAATTTAACAACTTACGGTATGAAACAAAGTATCCGTAAACTATTTAATGAATTGCGCGATTTGTTGCAAGACTCTATTGAAGTCACCAATGAAACACGCCGGTTAGTTAATGCGATTCATAAAAAATTCCAGGATGACCATGGTTTTAAAACCATAGAGCCGGAATTGTTTTCTATTAAACAATATCAATTTGAATTGGAACAAATTTTTGAAGAAGGCGAAGCATTTCGCAGCAGTTCGAAAACGACACTGACTCAGCAAAGTATTGTGATTAACAAGCTCTATAGCACGCTTATTGCCAAGGCGCGGAATGTTTTAAAACAAGCCCATCAGGATGCTATCAACTGGAGTAACAATGTTTTAACACCTTTGATGCACCAGATTAAAGACCATAAAATCCAAGTTGAAAACCGTTTGCTGATGTTGCGAAAAATAGACGAATCAAAAGGCAATACGATTGAGAGTATCCAAAAACTGGAACAAGATTTAGAGGATTTGAAATTGCAAAACAGGGAGCTTTTGTTTATGTCTAAAAGCATCCAGGGTAATTTGGACGCTTTTAAAACAGATTGATTTAAATTGCAGGGAATAATGCAGGTGCAACCAAAAAATATTGCACCTGTATTAGTTAAAGCCTGAATTTTATAACCTTGAAGCTTTAGGGCAGACCAGCGTGGTTTATTTAACAAAACGCCCGAAAAGACACTGCCCCCGCTTTATCCTATTTGAACTTATCAGGGTTATTTTTTAACGATTAAATCTGTAATACTGCCAGTAATCATTTCGGCAGCAAAAGCGAAAGTTTCCGATAAGGTGGGATGTGGATGGATAGATAAACCAATATCGTGCATATCGGCACCCATTTCCAAAGCCAATACCGCTTCAGCAATTAATTCGCCAGCATTAGTGCCGACCATTCCGGCTCCCAAGATCCTGCCGGTGGCAGGATCTGACAGAATTTTAGTGACCCCTTCATTCCGCGCAATACTGAGTGAGCGGCCGCTTGCTGCCCAAGGGAAAGCGCCTTTTTCATAAGCAATGTTGTGTTCTTTAGCATAATTTTCAGTAAGCCCCATCCACGCCACTTCAGGATCGGTATAAGCAACTGAAGGAATAGTTAAGGCATCAAATCCCACTTTTAAGCCAGCAGCCACTTCAGCAGCCACTTTGGCTTCGTGCGCAGCTTTATGTGCCAACATGGGATTGCCGACAATATCACCAATAGCAAAGATATGCGCGACATTGGTCCGCTGTTGTTTATCTACTGGGATAAAGCCCCGCTCGTCAACATTAATACCCGCTAACTCTGCACCAATAAGTTTACCATTAGGCTGCCTGCCCACCGCAACTAGCACCTGGTCAAAAATCTCAGCTTCGGGGGCATTTTTACCCTCAAACGCAACTTTTAGTCCATCCGCTTGCGGCTCAATAGAGGTTACGCGTGTCTCTAACCAAATATTTTGATATTGCTTTTTAATACGTCGAAACAAGGGCGTGATTAAATCTTTATCACAGCCCGGAATAATTTGATCCATAAGTTCCACGACGCTGATTTCAGCGCCTAAAGCATGATAAACCGTCGCCATTTCCAAGCCAATGATACCGCCACCGACAATCAGCATTTTTTTAGGGATGGTTTTAAGCGCTAACGCACCGGTAGAATCCAGTAAACGCGGATCATCATTCGGGAAGCTGGGGATTTTAGTTGGGTGTGATCCTGCCGCTATAATGGCTTGATCAAAAGTAATTTTTTGCAACCCCCCGGCGGTATTAACGTCCAGCGTATTGGCCCCCGTAAATTGCCCTGCACCCTGTACCAAGTTTACTTTACGCTGCTTTACCAGCTTCGTAAGCCCGCTGGTAAGCGTGTTGGTAACACTTTCTTTCCAGGACCTGATCTTATCAAGATCGAATGTTGGCTCGCCGTAACTAAGCCCAAAGTGTTTAAACTCTTCTAACTCATGAATTAATTGCGCCATGTGTAAGAGTGCTTTAGAAGGAATACAGCCGACATTTAAACATACCCCGCCCAGCACCGGATAACGCTCGACCAGTACGACCTGTTTGCCGAGATCAGCCGCACGAAACGCCGCCGTATAACCACCGGGGCCTCCCCCTAACACCAACACTTCTGCATGAATTACAGATTCCGTCATCACAAAGCTCCGATTTAAAGTAGTAAGCGGCGAATGTCGCTTAAGCAACGTATTACCGCGGTCATGAAACGTGCACCTTCCGCGCCGTCAATCACCCGATGGTCATAAGTTAGGTCTAACGGTAACATTAATCTGGGGATAAATGCTTGACCATCCCAGACAGGCTTCATGGCTGTCCGGGTAACCCCTAAAATAGCGACTTCAGGGGCATTCACAATGGGCGTGAAAGCTGTGCCACCCAAGCCGCCGAGACTGGAAATGGTCATGCAGCCACCTTGCATATCCGCTGGCATGAGTTTACCGGCGCGGGCTTTGGCACTTTTTTCAAGTAATTCACTGGATAGTTGTGTCGCGCTTTTTTTGTCTACATCGCGAATGACCGGTACGACTAAACCATTAGGGGTATCAACGGCGACACCGATATTAAAATATTTTTTTAGGATGAGTTTGTCGCCATCCGGTGCCAGTGAACTGTTAAAGGTTGGAAATTGCTGCAAACCCGCAACCAACGCTTTCATGATAAACACCAGATTCGTTAGTTTGACGGCATCGCCGAGTTTTTCGCTATTTGATGCAATACGGAAGGCTTCCAATTCTGTAATATCCGCCTCATCGTGATAAGTGACCATTGGTAAGTTTAACCAGGCACGGCTCAAGCCTTGACCCGTCAAGCGCTTAATGTTGCTTAATGGTTGCTCTTCAATTGCGCCAAACCTGGTAAAGTCTACTGCCGGAATCGGGGGAATACCGCTGCCACTTGCAACAGCGCCAGTGGAAATCACTTGTTTTACAAACTTTTTAACATCCTCCTGCAAAATACGGCCTTTACGGCCACCACCAGATTTAATCAGGTTTAAGTCTACCCCTAACTCACGCGCAAACAAGCGCACGCTAGGCGTAGCATGGGCGACCAGTTCATGGCTGGTTTGAGTTAGGCTAGCAGAGGCTGTTTCAACAGGTGCTGCGGCGGGTTGTGTTGATACGGGGGGGGCAACTGTTGGGGCAGGGCTTGCCGGGGTAGGTTCCGGATTGGCCTGGGCAGTGATAGGCTGTGCTACTTTAGGCTCCAGAGCATCCGAAGCTTCCACAGTGACGACTAATGAACCTTCTGAAACCTTATCGCCCGGCTTGATATGCACTTGTTGCACTTTGCCAGCGGTACTGGCGGGTAAATCAATACTGGCTTTATCGGTTTCAAGAATGGCTAACGTTTGTTCTTTGACAATGGTATCACCCGCCTGAACCAACACCTCTACTACATTAATATCCTTAACATCACCGACATCAGGAACTTTAATTTCGATTACAACAGTCATTTCAGTTACCTTGAATTAAATTAACCAGGGGGCGATTTTATTGGGGTCAATTGCATATTTAGCGATAGCAACTTCAACTTTACTGGGTGCTAATTGCTCCTGATCAGCAAGGCTTTTTAGGGCAGCGACAACAATATGGAAGCGATCCACTTCGAAGAAACTGCGTAATTTTTCGCGCGTATCAGAACGCCCAAAACCATCTGTCCCTAAGACCGTATAAGCATTTTTATAAATAAAGGGGCGAATTTGTTCAGCAAATGCGCGCATGTAATCCGTCGATGCAATAATTGGCGCAGGAGATTTACTTAAAAGCGTAGTCACATGCGCTTGTTTTGGTTTTTCGGTGGGATGTAAACGATTCCAGCGCTCACACTGTTGGCCATCACGCGCCAACTCGGTGAAACTTGTACAGCCCCAAATATCGGCTGATACGCCCCATTCATCTTGCAACAGGGTTGCTGCTGCGACGACTTCACAAAAAATCGTACCTGAACCTAATAGTTGCACTTTTAATTTGGCATTGCGTTTGGCAGGTTGGAACAGGTACATGCCTCTTAAAATATCAGGTGCAGCACCCTCTGGCATGTGTGGCTGGTCGTAGTTTTCATTCATCACCGTGATGTAATAAAACACATCTTCCTGCTCGGAATACATGCGGCGCAAACCGTCTTGGATAATCACCGCCAATTCATAACCATAGGTAGGATCATACGAAATACAGTTTGGCACGGTCGCTGAGATCAAATGGCTGTGTCCATCTTCATGTTGCAAACCTTCACCGTTTAACGTGGTGCGCCCTGCCGTTCCACCCAGTAAAAAACCACGCGTACGTTGGTCGGCCGCCGCCCAGATCAAATCTGCTACCCGCTGAAAACCGAACATGGAATAATAGATAAAAAACGGAATCATCGGTACGCCATGCGTGGAATAAGCAGTACCTGCGGCAATCCAGTCGCACAATCCGCCCGCTTCGTTAATGCCTTCCTGTAGTACCTGACCTTCTTTTGCTTCCTTGTAAAACATCAATTGATCAGCATCTTGCGGTGTGTAGAGTTGCCCGACTTGCGACCAGATACCCAGCTGCCTGAACATGCCTTCCATACCAAAAGTGCGTGATTCATCCGGCACAATGGGCACAATTCGCTTACCGATTTTTTTGTCTTTGGTTAGGATATTTAAAATTCGCACAAACGCCATTGTGGTAGAAATTTCATGGCCTGCGCCGCCGCCATCTAATAACGCCTGGAAGGCACTTAAGGGCGGTATTTCCAAGGCTTCAGCTTTGCCACGTCTGGCAGGCAAGTTACCGCCTAACTCTGCGCGGCGCTGGCGCATATACAGCATTTCCTTGGAGTCTTCCGCAAACTTCAAATAAGGCAAGTCTGCCAAATCATCATCATGCAATGGCAATTCAAACCGGTCACGCATGTTGCGCAGCGACTCTGGGCTCATTTTTTTCGCTTGGTGGCTGGTATTCTGTGCTTCGCCAGAATCACCCATGCCATAGCCTTTAATGGTTTTTGCCAGCACGACTGTCGGTTGGCCTTGATGGGTTACCGCCGCTTGGAAAGCCGCATAGACTTTGATGGAATCATGTCCGCCGCGGTTAAGCTCCCAAATATCCCGATCCGTATAATCGGCAACCAAGGCTTTTAATTCCGGGGTATTAAAGAAAAATTCGCGTACATACGCGCCATCTTTCGCTTTAAAGTTTTGATAATCACCATCTACGCATTCAAGCATCCGTTTGACGATTAAGCCCTGTTTATCCCGTGCCAATAAGGGATCCCAACGCCGCCCCCAGATCACTTTAATCACATTCCAGCCCGCGCCGCGGAAACTGCCTTCCAATTCCTGAATGATTTTACCATTGCCGCGTACCGGGCCATCTAAGCGTTGCAAATTGCAATTCACGACAAAAATCAAGTTATCCAGTTTCTCCCGTCCAGCCATGCCGATAGCGCCTAATGCCTCTGGCTCATCAGTTTCACCATCGCCCAAAAATGCCCATACTTTGCGGCCGTCGGTTTTGGCAAAGCCGCGATCTTGGATATAGCGCATAAACCGCGCCTGATAAATCGCCATAATCGGCCCTAAGCCCATCGACACCGTAGGGAATTGCCAAAAATCCGGCATTAACCATGGATGGGGATAAGAACTCAAGCCATTGCCACCGACTTCCTGGCGGAAACTGTCCAGTTGCGCTTCATTTAGTTGTCCCAACATTAAAGCGCGTGCGTAGTTGCCGGGGGATGAATGCCCCTGAAAAAACACCAAGTCGCCTTCGTGTTTATCAGAAGGTGCATGCCAAAAGTGGTTTTGACCAACTTCGTACATGGTCGCAACCGAAGCAAAGCTGGCGATATGCCCGCCTACGTTGGTATGCTTACCAGCCCTTAACACCATAACCATCGCATTCCAGCGTACATACGAACGAATTTTGCGTTCAATGGTGGTATCGCCCGGATAAAGCGGCTGTTGCGGTATAGGAATGGTATTGATGTAAGGGGTATTTGCGCTAAAAGGAATGTTTGCGCCGGACTGCCGCGCCATCGCGACCAATTGTTCAATCAAGAAGTAAGCCCGTTCGGTGCCTTCTTGGGCTAAAACGGCTTGTAAAGCCTCCACCCATTCACGGGTTTCGGTAGGGTCTACATCAGTGTGTCCGGTTATATCAGCAATCAAACCTGGGATCATTCTTAGCTCCTGAAAAAAAATAGGGAGGTACGCTTAAATTATCCGCTAATTGTATTTGATAATGGCACTTAAAGAAATCAAAAACCGCTGATCGGATTCTGGTTGCTATTTTGGTAATTCTACAGAACTTTAAAATACGCTCAGTCTGTCTTCAAAGATGTGATTGATTGCGAAATTTATCCAAATTGATGTGTTAATATTAAAGCTCCTTTAACCAACTCTTTATACTTTTTTTAATAAAACCAGATGGCTTGTAAGCTTGATCATGAATGCGCTCTATTTCTTGAACAGATGAATCGAGCAATTCAATGTTTATTAAAAGGTTTTCTGAAAGATATTTTTTAAGGTTTTGTTTGTATACTATGCTTTTTTCTTCCAATTTAAGATTCATTTTTTTAGTTATCCACCATAAAAAACAAAAAAAAGTAATATAAAAAATAAAAATGCTTATGTAAGCTATATTTTTAGTATTTTCACTTGCCAATCGAAATTCAACGCCTTTTTCATGGCTCTCTGGTGTAATACTCACTGGGGCTGAGCCAGAAAATAAAAAGCTAGCGGTAAAGTAATTCCTTGCTTGATTGCCTGCCCGATTTACGTGATCTAATGAAAACTTAACTTCGTTTTGCGTCGCTGAGATTTTTTTAATAGAATCTTTAGGGTAGTTTTCTGGAGCCTGTAATGTGCTGGCAATTAATTCTGTTCCATCTTTGGGGTCAATAACAAATGAAATGTCTATCTTGTCATGATGCTTTAGACTTTCATTTATAAAATGAACACTATAAAGGCTTAGCTTTTCTTTTTTGTTCCCTCCAACTAATACCACAATATTTTTCTTAAGCTCTTCATCTAAATTAAGAATATCTGAACCACCGCGAGAGTAGTCTAGAAAATAAGTAGACTCTGGGAATTGAACGTATCCCAATAGCCAAGCTAAAAGCACGGGTAAAATTACCGATATTAAATAAATTACAATTCGCATGTTTTTTCTTTGAAGTTTAACTGACTAAACAAATATACTACTGCTTTTGAATTCCCGCCGGAAACTGCATAGTCATACAATGCAAACTGCCATACTGATGCACCAACGGCCGGCAAGGGATGGGAATAATCTCATGTTGTGGAAAGCAGCCTTTTAATTTTTCCAAAGCCACTTTATCCTGTGGATCACCATATACAGGCACTAGCACCGCATGGTTAATAATCAGGAAATTAGAATAGTTAGCCGGTAACGGTTGGCCTCCCTCATCTACTATGGGCGAAGGTAATGGCAACGCCACTAACTGATAAGGTTCGCCTGCTTGGGTTCTAAATGCTTGTAACTGCGCTTCCATGCGTTTTAAGCTGGCATAGTGCTGGCCATTTTTGTCTTCGCAACTGGTGTAGGCAATGGTGTTGGCAGAACAGAACCGTGCCAGGGTGTCTATATGCGCATCGGTATCATCGCCGCTTAGGTTTTCCTGATCCAGCCATAACACACGCTTTGCACCCAAGTGGGTTAATAATTGTTGTTCTATCTCCGTCTGGCTCAAGCCTTTGTTGCGGTTGGGGTTAAGTAGGCATTGGCGGGTGGTTAAAATGGTATCAATCCCGTCACTTTCAACACTGCCACCTTCTAAAATAAAATCGACATCAATATGGCTAGTGCCTTTGAACGGTTTGGCGTTTAATAATTTATGGTTTAAGGCATTGTCGTTTTGGTGCTGATATTTTTCGCCCCAGCCATTAAAATGAAAATTAAGATGGGTGAGTACGCCTTCTTTTTCGACGCTTAAAAAAACCGTATCGCGCACCCAAATGTCGTTAACGATGGCGTGAATAAAAATCACATCTTCGCCTCTACCGATTAATTTCTGAATATGTTGTTGATGTTCATCATCACTGCAGACGATGATTAAAGGTTGGTACTGGGTGATGGTGTCGGCGATTATGCTGTAGCTTTGTTCAACGTCAGTTAGTCGATTACTGAAGTCGCCAGTTTTATGCGGCCAAGCAATTAAAACGGCGGATTGTTTTTCCCACTCTGCTGGAAATCTGATCATAAGCTTTGTTTCCCTGTTGTTAACATTTCTCTGGCATGGGCAAGTGTGTTGGCGGTGATATTTACCCCACCCAACATTCTTGCGACTTCTTCAATGCGCTCTTCGTTATTCAGTAGCCTTACTGTAGAAGAGGTTATATCAGTCTGGTTATTTTTGGCGACATACAGGTGATGATGCGCCTGCGCGGCGACTTGTGGCAAATGCGTTACGCATAATACTTGCCGATTTTGGCTTAAAGAACGTAACTTTTGGCCGACAATTTCAGCGATACCGCCGCCAATGCCGGAATCCACTTCATCAAAAATCATGGTCGGCGTGGTTTTATCGTTACTGGTGACCACTTGAATGGCTAAACTGATTCGCGATAATTCGCCGCCAGAGGCCACTTTTGCCAGCGGCTTAGGGGGCAATCCTGGATTGGCGCTGACTAAAAATTCGATTTTATCCAGCCCATTCAAACGCGGCTTATCGTCACCAATGCTGGTAAGGCTAACTAGAAACTCCCCTTGCGGCATACCCAATTCTTTAATCATAGCGGAAATGTGGCGTTGCAATTCCAGACCGCTTTGGCTGCGTTTTGCGGATAATTGTTGCGCGAGTTGCTGATAGGTTTTGTCAATGGCTTTAACTTCTGCCGTTAGTTCACTGATACGTTCAGCGTTATGGGTAAGGCCGTCCAGCTCCTTTTGTAAAGTCTTGGCAAGCTCGGGTAGATTTTCGGCGCTTACCTGATGCTTACGGCTTAAACTATGAATAACGCCAATTTGTGTTTCCAGAAAATCCAGGCGCATCGGGTCAGCTTCCTGTGCGTCCAGGTAGCGGCGCAGTTCCTGTGCAGCTTCTTCCAGCTGAATTTGCGCATCCGCTAATTGTGTACTAATTGCAGCTAATTCGGGTGAATAACGTGCCAACTGATTCAACTCTTGAATGCTTTGGTTTAAACCTTGATTGAGCGATTGCTGATCATTATCCGTCAATACATCTAACTGCCGTTGACCGACGCCTAATATTTCACCTAGATTGGCTAATTTGGCGTGCTCTTCTGACAGTTCTGCGTAATTAAAGTGTTTTAAGTCTAAATTTTGCAACTCTTCCAGCTGATATTCCAATAAGGCTTGGCGTTCATCCCGAGCCTTGCTGCTTTTGATCAATTGCTCCAGTTCCTGGTTAGCCTGTTGCCAGAGATGAAAGTGTTGATTAACCTGTTCAATCAAAGGCTGGGTCTTGGCGAAACTATCCAGTAACTGTTGCTGGTGTTTAGAATAGTTATCCAGTAACCGGCGTTGTTCATCGGGGTTTAATAAGGTTAAGTAAGCGTGTTGCCCATGAATTTCAATGAGTTTTTCACTCAAGTCCTGTAACGATTGCAAGGTAACTGATCGGCCATTAATATAGGCTTTTGAACGCCCATCATCGCTGATGGTCCGTCGAATTAAACACTCCTGTTCGCTGTCCAGTTCGTTTTCAATAAGCCATTGCTGAGCCAAAGGTGCGTCGGATAGATCAAATTCCAGATTGATTTCCGCGCGTTTACTGTCGGGTCGGATAAACCCGGAGTCAGCACGATTACCCAGTGCTAAACCAAGTGCAGTCAATAAAATAGATTTACCGGCACCGGTTTCTCCAGTGAGCACTGACATGCCCTGTTGCAAATCCAGATTAAGCGACTTAACGACCGCCAAGTCAATAATAGACAGTTTAAGTAACATAGCTGTTAGTGGTAACCACCGCTCCAGTTTAATTTTTTACGCAAGGTATTATAAAAGTCGTGGCCTTCGGGATGCAGCATTCTAATAGGTTTTGGGTCTTTTTTAATTAAAATCTTATCACTGATTAACACATCCGGTATTTCAATATGATCACAGGTTAACAGCGCATTAATCTGTTTGGTTTGATAAAAACTGATTTCAATTTCTGCTGAATCGCTAATCACAATCGGGCGATTAGAAAACGCATGCGGGTTAAGTGGCACTAACACCAACGCATTCAGCGAAGGATGGATAATCGGTCCACCCGCTGACAGCGCATAGGCGGTAGAACCTGTAGGTGTAGAAATAATTAAGCCATCGGAGCGTTGTGAGTTCAAATACACGCCATCAATGGTGGTGATGATTTCAATCATACTCGGCGTAATCCAGCGATGAATGACCACCTCATTAACTGCGGTTTCCTCACGAATCATCTGCCCATCCCGAAAAACCTTAGTGCGTAACAGATGGCGGCATTCTTCCTTATATTGACCGGATAAAATCGCATTGAGACTGACTAGCAGTTCATCTGGCGAAATATCGGTTAGAAACCCCAAGCGCCCCAGGTTAACACCAATCAACGGCACATCATAGCGCGCGATGGCCCGCGCGGCACTTAAAAAAGTGCCGTCACCCCCCACTGCAATCACCAGATCGACCCGCTGCCCGAGGTCATTGATTGCGCAGGCGTCAAATGCTAATCTTGGGAGTAACAGCGCGGTATTGGCTTCAATCACAATGGCATACTGCTGGCGTTTTAAAAACTGAGTCAAGATAACCAGGGTTTCAACTATATCAGGATCGCTGGGTTTGCCGATAATACCGATGGTTTTGAAGGGCTGCTGCATGGGTGTTTTTTGAGTAATCAAAGGTTGGGGTCGAATTGTAACGCGAGTTGGGCGGGCTGCCTATAGGGGGATGTTTTAGTGCGTTGGTTTCTTTCTATATCAATAGTTTTAAAACAAGCCCGCATAAAAGATTAGGTTCTTTATGTGGGTCTACTTATAGTAGTTAGGCTGTTTTTGGAAAGCCCTATGTAATCTGTTATTCTATTGGCATGAAAATAAATGAGGTTTTAATCATGCTGAAAGAAGATGGTTGGTATCTTGTAACAACGCGAGGCAGTCATCGCCAATTCAAGCATCCTACCAAAAGCGGTCGTGTAACCGTCCCCGGTAAACCTAGTGATGATTTGGCAGTCGGTACTTTTAATAGCATACTCAAACAAGCAAAACTAAAGGAGTAACCAATGCGTTATGCAATCGTTGTCGAAAAAGCGGCAAATAATTACTCGGCTTATGTACCGGATCTGCCAGGTTGTGTTGCCACTGGCTTTACAATTGAGGAGGCAGAGCGAGAAATTCGTGAAGCAATTGAATTCCATATTGAGGGGATGGTAGAAGATGGTTTGCCTATTCCGCCGCCAACAAGTACCGTTCAATATATTGAAATTGCTGCCTGACGAATAAAGTTAGATTTTGCGAGCGAAGCGAGCCACAATCTGAACCGGTTGTTGGACAAGCCCGGTGATATTCGATGCACTCTACTATGTATAAGAAAATATCTTTTCAGATTTTGAGGGCTGCGGCAGTAAGTCGGTAGCCGAAGTCGTTGTCTTGGCAATACCTTTGGTGAACCGTGGAGATTTTGGGTGAATGGAAAAGAAAATAGGGGACAGGCCATGTTTTATACTACTCAAAACGTGGCCTGTCCCCTATTTACTGCTGTGGTTTAATACAATCATAGGAAGCATGTTTAAGCCTAATGTTAATGGGCTTACCCGTTTTTGCAATTAAAATGGCGACAACAGGAGAGGTGCTTATTGGAAATCCGCTACAAGGCAGACTGATTGCAGTTGCAAAGATCTGGACTTCGTTAAGTTCTTCACGGACATTCGTGACTACTACCTCGTTACCGGCAGGGCCACTTTGCAAACCCCCAATCACGAGCTGATAATGCTCAAAATCGATTGCTGGGGGTGGGGATGTTGTTGGCAATTGCCATAGTTTGAAAAACCGGGGATCATTGTTAAGTGCTTGCCATTCTTCCTGGGTATTGATAATCCTAGCCCAAGGGTCATCCGTTTGAGAGAATGAACCCCATTCAGGTGTTTCAAGTACGGTGTAAGAAAATAGCGGTGGGATAGTCCCTTCAGCATGAGCTGTTGCCAAGTTGACTATTATCAGGAACGTGCAAGCAGAGCAGAATTTGTTGAATAGGTTTTTCATAAGCTTATTTATCCTTAATCTAAGGTTAAAGGGTACTTGTTCAGTTCGTAGGAAATAGTTGCCCTGGGGGTTAAAGGCGAGAGAGGCTATGAAAGTATTTGATTTTTAGGAGCTAAATAGCTTTAGCTATTTTGTAATCAATTAATTATTAATTAATTACGGAGTACAAATGTAAGTTTGTACTCCAAATCATCAATTCTTTCACAGTCTCGAGAGCGTAATGCGCCGAATGGCTTGGCTTCCGCTGCGGCGCATTACGCTTACGCTGGCTATCTGAGCTTACCATTGCTGCCGGATAAACCTTGAGGTTGCGCCTGTTAAGGGTGAGCCGTCGGTGTTGGTGACCGTCCCTAAAGTGCCATAGCCGCGTAACACGTTATAAATATCAGCGGTTGGGGCGGTATTACAGAAAGTTGGATTTGTTTGACATGCAACGGCAAAAATGCCTGCAATATAGGGTGCAGAAAGTGATGTGCCGGTGGCCTTTTCAGGGGAACCACCTGAATTCAACACGTCAACCAATTCGCCTGGAGCGAACGCTGAAATATTCCCTCCAGTCCTAGAGGTATTGCCAGACATTGAGTGTTTAGCATCCTTACCTGAAGCTAACAACGTTCTATTAGTCCCACCCACAACAAAGGCTTCAGGAATTTGCGCCGGTGAATAATTGGCAGTATTGCAACCATCATTGCCCGCTGCCAGCACCACAATAACGCCAGCGTTATGTGCGGCTTTAACAGCATTGTCCAAGGGCGGATATATCCAAGAAAGGGCACAGTTCAAATTAGTAAGCTGTATGCTGAGATTTACAATGGTTCCTCGTGGGACATTGTTTGCCCCTAACCAATTAAGCGACGTGACGAGGTTGCTGAGCCAATTATTAATGTTCCCCTCATTTCCGGCTTTCACCATTTTTATCGTTGCGCCTTTCGCTATGCCATAAGTGTTTCCCCAGCTACGCTGGCAACCACAGTGCCATGTCCTAAAGTATCTGAACCCCCAGTGTTAAAAAAATCATAAAAAATGGATGCACGCCCCCCAAATTCAGCCGCAACAGTTGGGTTTGATAACGCTAACCCAGAATCTATAATATAAATAGTCCTACCGGCACCATTATAGTTGTAGTTGTATTTGTTATCCAAGACTGTCGTGGACTGGTCAAGGCGATCCAACGCCCAGCCTGGATTGGTTTGCGTCGTAGCAAAAGTGAACAGTGCATCCTGCTCAACGCTTTTAACCCGTTTATCTTGTCTTAACCGGAGTGCTTCTGTGGCATCCATCAAGATATGCGCAGCATTGATAGTCTCAAAAATACGGTTGACTTTACCGTTAATGGCCAAGTCATTTTGTAGGGCTTGTTTGCTCTGTCCAGTGCTATGTTCCCCAAAAGGGACCGGGCTATGCTGCATTTTAGTGGGCGGATCAATCATAGACTTTTCAGACCCTACAGGGTCATTAAATGTAACAATATAAGAGCCCTCTACTAACCAATCCTTCGGGAGGGGGGTAAGATCGGCGCTATACGCATTGAACGTTATCAAGCTTGCCATGCCGTAGAAGCCGACCAGCAAGGTATTTTTTAAGGTACTGCTGCTATTTTTTAACATTATTACATCCTCTATGAAATATGGATTAACAGGCACCTTGCATGTGCGTTTCTTGCAAAGCAACAGGGTTACAAAAATTAATTAGCAAGCGAAGTCTACCCAATATCTATTCAAATAAGCAATGTGACCAATTGTCGCACCCCGAAAAATAGGACACGAAAAATAGTGGACAGACCACGTTTTACGCTAACCTCTAGGAAAATATCGTCTAGGGTTTAATCATGCCCCTGCCGCTCTCGAATTATTCTGCCTAATGTGCTGCGACACATTATCTAGCACGGTAATAATCGGGCGGCTTGCTTTTATGTGGATGATGGTTACCTTCAATACTTGGATTGGTTAAAAGAATCGGCTGAGAAACCCGTAAGATTTAATTAAGCAATCCATCTTAATACTGATTGGGCAGAACCAGTTGTTACACTGGTTATTGCATGCTTCTTATTTTGGTTGTATTCATTTAGTTATTTTCCCAGCCTGTGCAAGCTGGTTTGTTCGCTCAAAACTTTAAACATTGGTATCTGCTAACATACTCTTTTTAAGGTACGATGGCTCCTTTTAAAAGGATTAAGGGCCAAAGCAACTATGTTGGGTAATCTATTTAAACGCCTGTTTAGTTTTCCACCTGCCGTAATTGCGCTGTTTTTGCAATTTACAGCGATTGCATTGGCCTTGCTTTGCGTTCAGCTCTTAGCAATTAAAGTGACTGCTATGGCTTTCGCTTTTTGTAGTGGAATTCTGGCCGCCGTTATGGCTTATATAGCAAAATTGCCTCTATGGTGGTTGGTTTTGCAATTTTTATTTGCCCCTGCACTGGTGGTAACGCTGACCTTTAACATCCCCGCTTATTTTTTTCTTGCTGCATTTCTCATTATGATGCTGGTGTATTGGAACACCTACCGCACACAAGTGCCGTTTTATTTGTCCAGCAACAAGGTATGGCACGCTTTAGGAAATTTGCTTCCGCAGCCTAAAGCAGGCAGGGGATTTACGTTTATAGACATTGGCTCAGGATTTGGCGGGGTTCTGACCTATCTTGCCAGTATTCGGCCTGATGGCGACTATAGCGGGGTTGAATCGGCCCCGCTGCCTTTTGTGTGGAGTTGGTTACGCATCCGTCTGGGGGGGTATCGACAGTGCCGGGTTCACTGGGGTGATTTCTGGGCGCATGATTTGGCAGATTATGATGTGGTATTCGCTTACCTTTCGCCCGTACCGATGGAGCGCTTATGGCGCAAAGCAAAAGCTGAAATGCGCCCAGGAAGCCTTTTTATCAGTAATAGCTTTACAGTTCCAGGCCAAACACCTTATAAAAAAGTCAAAATAGACGATTTGCATCAATCCACTTTGCTGGTTTGGCGGATGTAAGTTTCTTTATTGCAATTGGGACTATTTACGAATAGCCAAGCTTGCTGGATTTTAAGGGATTGCTGGAATTAGGTATAATGATGGCCTTTCCTACCTAATCGTCATCAGTTGGTATAAATGATGGTGTTCAATTGTTAAATTATGGCTCGTATTTTAGGGATAGATCCAGGCTCGCGACTGACCGGCTACGGTATTATTGATGAAAGCCCGCAGGGGTATCAATATGTTGCCAGCGGCTGTATACGCATCAGCGCCGAGTATTTTCCAGACCGATTACAACAAATTTTTGCGGGCATTAGTGGCATTGTGGCGACTTATAAGCCTGAACAAATGGCAATCGAGCAGGTATTTATGCATAAAAATGCCGATTCGGCGTTAAAATTAGGGCAGGCCAGAGGTGCGGCGATTTGTGCCGTGCAGGTGAGTGGCTTGCCGGTGTTTGAATATGCTGCCAGACAGGTTAAGCAGGCGCTGGTCGGTAAGGGCAGTGCGGATAAATTACAAGTACAACACATGGTTAAAATTTTGCTTAAATTGCAAGGTGAATTACAGGTAGATGCTGGCGATGCGTTGGGGATCAGTTTGTGTCATGCGCATTACCAGCAAACGGCGCAACGGGTACTGCAAGGGGTAGGGCGTTGATCGGTTTTTTACATGGCAAGTTGGCGGCTAAGATGCCGCCCTGGTTGACTGTGGATGTACAAGGGGTTGGCTACGAGTTGGAAGCGCCGATGACAACGTTTTATCTGTTGCCCGCGGTCGGTGAAGAAGTGACCTTGCACACGCATTTGGTAGTGCGGGAAGATGCCCACGCCTTGTTTGGCTTTGCAACACTGGCGGATCGTGTGCTGTTTAGGGCGTTAATAAAAGTTAATGGTGTTGGGCCTAAATTAGCTTTAACGCTGTTATCGGGGTTGTCGGCGGAAGCGTTTCAGCAGTGTATCCAGAATAACGATATGCAGGCGTTGGTTAGGCTACCGGGGGTTGGTAAAAAAACTGCAGAACGCTTAGTGATTGAAATGCGTGACCGTTTACCCGGCTTGGGGGAAGCGACTGCCCTAGTCATTCCATCACTTGCTGGGGGCGCTCCTGTCCCCTCAATAGGTGACCCCAAACAAGAAGCAATCAGCGCATTATGTTCGTTAGGCTATAAACCGCCAGATGCCAGCCGGATGGTGCAGGCGTTGGATGCTACCGATAAATCCTGTGAAGAGCTTATAAGGCTCGCGCTACAAGGCGCGGCGCGATGATTGAGCCGGATCGTTTAATCAGCGCGGTAAGTAAGGTCGATGAGGAACGTCAGGATCGCGCGATTCGCCCGAAGCGATTGCAGGATTATATCGGCCAGCAAGCGTTGCGCACGCAAATGGAAATATTCATTCATGCTGCGACTGCGCGTAAACAAGCGCTGGATCATGTCTTAATCTTTGGGCCGCCGGGGTTGGGTAAGACTACGCTGGCGAATATTATCGCGACCGAAATGGGCGTGAGTATCCGTCAAACCTCCGGGCCGGTGTTGGATAAGGCCGGTGATTTAGCGGCATTGCTGACTAATTTGCAGGCGCATGATGTTTTGTTTATTGATGAAATCCATCGTTTAAGTCCGGCGGTGGAGGAAATTTTATACCCAGCGATGGAAGACTATCAGATTGATTTGATGATCGGTGAAGGACCTGCGGCGCGTTCGATTAAACTGGATTTGCCGCCGTTTACGCTGGTGGGGGCTACCACACGCGCAGGTTTGTTGACTTCCCCGTTACGGGATCGTTTCGGCATTGTGCAGCGCTTGGAGTTTTATTCTATTACTGAGCTCAGTGTTATTGTAGAACGTTCAGCGAAGGTGCTGGGGATCTCTATACTGACCGAAGGTGCTACTGAAATTGCCCGACGTTCGCGGGGTACACCGCGTATTGCCAATCGTTTGCTCAGACGGGTAAGGGACTTTGCAGAAGTTAAGGGCGATGGCCGTATTACCTTGGAAATAGCCGATTTGGCGTTGCAAATGCTGCAAATTGATGCCAATGGTTTTGATGCCTTGGATCGTAAGTTTCTTAGAACGATTATGGAGCAGTTTGACGGCGGACCGGTGGGCTTGGATACGTTGTCGGCAGCGATCAGTGAGGAGCGAGGTACCATTGAGGATGTGCTTGAGCCTTACCTGATTCAGCAGGGTTTTATTATGCGTACGCCGCGTGGACGGGTAGTGACCCAGAGTACCTATGCGCATTTTGGTTTAAAAATGCCTTCACAATTAAGTTTTATTGATGAGCTTTAATCGTTTCTGGTTGGTTAGGACTGGTTTTATCCGTCCCTGGGGCTTATAACAATCCTTTATTATCTTACGCATTCATTCTTAGGAGATTATATGAAAGTTTTATGCCGGTTATTGTCGATTATCGGACTGATTACATTGGCGTCCTGTTCATCAATGTACTATAGCGGACTGGAAAAAGTTGGCATTCCAAAACGTGAAGTGATGGTGCATCGGGTTGAAAAAGCCCGCGATACGCAGGAAGAAACTAAGGAGCAATTTAAATCAGCTTTAGCGCAATTTACGGCCGCAACCAATTTTAAAGGCGGTGAGCTTGATAAGGTCTACAACAAGCTGAATGATGAATATGAAGCAAGCGTTAAGCAGGCGAAGCTGGTTAGGAAACGCATTGATGACATTGATAGTGTTTCTAAGTCCTTGTTTTCAGAATGGGAACAGGAAATAGAGCAGTATCAGAGTGCAACCTTAAAAAATAGCAGCCAGCAAAAATTAACGGTTACCCAGCAGCATTATCAACAGCTGATTGGCGCGATGAATAAGGCTGAAGCAAAAATTGAACCGGTATTGAAAATTTTTAAAGATCAGGTCTTATATTTAAAACATAATCTTAATGCCCGTGCGATTGCCTCGTTAAAAGACGATCTCGGTAGCGTGCAATCTGACGTTTCTTCGTTGGTGAAGGCGATGGAATCCTCTATTAATGAGGCCAATGAGTTTATAAAAACTATAGAAAAGTAAGTTGATAAAATCGTTATACTTCTAAAATGTTTAGGTTTCAGGGCTTTTTCTAAAGCTTTAAGACTTAATCAAATCCTCAGGCTTTGCGTTTAAAAACCAGTCCGGCGGCGGCATACTTTCAGGAATATGTTGGTGTGCCCAGCGTGCGAGCTGTTGAATAACCGGCAGCAACTCTGCACCTTTAAGCGTTAAAAAATACTCATAGCGGATGGGTTTTTCCTGGTAGGGACGTTTTTTGATAATACCGTTACTTTCAAGTTTCCGCAGACGATTTGCGAGGATGTTGGTGGGTATTGCTTCCTGGGAGTTTTGGAAATCCCCATACTTGCTTTTATGCATACACATATCGCGTACCAGAATCAGGCTCCATTTGTCGCCGATAAGATCCAGGGCAGTGCTCAGCGGACAGAGGGAACGGTAGTTTGTGGGTTCGGTATTCATGAAAATTTTTAGTATATAGCTACTGTAATCTTTAAAGCTTGCAAAATGCAAGTAACTGTGTAAAATTAAGTTACTTGCAATAAGCAAGTAACATTTTTAGCGAGAAAACTTTATGAAACTCTACCATTTTCCTATATCACCTAATTCACGTCGGGTTGTTGCTGTGTTGCATCACTTGCAATTAGATTGCGAGCTGCAAGCTTTGGATTTATCTAAAGGGGAGCAATTGCAGCCCGATTTTTTAAAATTAAACCCGAATCATATGATTCCAACCTTGGTAGACAATGATTTTGTGTTGTGGGAGTCTAATGCCATTATGCAATATCTTTGCTCGAAAGTACCCAATAATTCACTATGGCCGACCGACCCGAAAATTCAGGCGGATATTAGTCGCTGGCAGTTCTGGCAGGTAGGGCACTTTGGCAGTGCCTGTGGGGTTATGGTGTTTGAGCGGGTCATAAAAAGCGCTTTTAATATGGGGGCTGCCAATGAGCAAGAGATTGCCAAAGGGGAAGAACGCTTTCACCGTTTTGCACAAGTGTTGGAGCAACATTTAACCGGTCGCGAATGGTTGGTAGGTGATGCTGTAACGCTGGCAGATTATTCGATAGGGTCATGGCTGACCTTAGCAGCGCCTGCACAATACCCGTTATCAGGGTATCCAGAAATTTTGCGTTGGTATGGTAATGTTGAACAATTACCAGCATGGCAAAGTTCGGCGTTGACGGCTGGTTGAGTTGCTTAAAAGGATTGGTAGGGATGCAAACTACTGCGTCTCTACCGTAGCTATCCTATAGTTCAATTTGAGAATTTAGTGCCGCTCTGAAATGTGCATTTCCCCGTGTTCCTGTGCAATTTTGTATTGCTGTAGAACGTTCATACCTAAAAGCGGTTCGCTGAGGTTCGGGGCAATGATCGCCGAGACGTTTTGCAGGACAAAAGGACCAAATTTGAATTTAGGGATGGTAACCGAACAGGCTTGGGCAGAACCATTGGCGGTGTGGATGGTCACTTGATCCTGGCATGAGATCTGCGCAGCTTGTGCCACCGCGACCGGTAATGAAACTTTAGATGCGCCGGTATCGACAATAAAAGAAACCCGCTGATCGTTGACTGCGCCATCCATCATATAATGGCCGTAATCGTTTTGCTTTAACACCAACATTTCCGGCGGTTTTACTCTGGTTGTTACTGTCCAGGTATTCAGTGTTTCCACATTCTCTGCGCAAGGGGAGGAGCCATAAATTAAAATCCCCTTGGCATTCTTGCATTTATAAATTTTGTCAGCCCAAACAGCGCTGCTTAAAAGCGTTAAAGTTAAAAAAGTGAACAGGGCAAGCGTGTGTTTGTACATAAATTTCCGATGTTGATTAGCAAGCGGACTGAAAACTAAAGCCTGCTTTGCTGAGTAGTGCTTTTATACGCGAAAAAACACTACCTAGTGTAGACAACAATAGATTTTTTGCATCCCTAAATAGCTTACCAGTTCACATTGTTATAATTTGACTAAAATTTCCCCGCGTCCGGTTTCTGCCATATCGCCTGCATAACGCTGTACGCGGTTGAAAGCTAAACCGGTATCTGCAAACTTGGAATTGAATTTTTTAAAAGAAGCAAAGAGCAAAGGCAGGAAGCCTAAGGTATGCGCACCACAGTCGTTAAAGCTGGCCGAGAGTACCGGTTTTTGCCAAAGTAATAAAGTACCCCGCCGCATGGCGTAGCCTAAATAGCGTCCCGTTTGTCCCATGACGGCAATGGTTCCGGCAGTCATACGTGAGCCGCAATAGTCACCCGCATTGCCTTCAATTAAAATCGTGCCCCGGCGCAAATGGTCGCCCACCCGTTCGCCGGCATTACCTTTAATTAAAATAGTACCGCCTTTCATACCCATTTTATTACCGGGTAATGCACCGCCCAGAAAGTCGCCGACATTACCACTAATTTCCAGATAGCCCTTTTTCATTTCGCACGCGGCATATAAGCCTACATTTCCCGTGACTTTTAGTTCACCTGCTTTCATTCCCAGACCTAAATACGCACCCGCATCGCCTTCAACGCTAATAGTGCCGCCATCCAGTTCTTTGCCAATAAAATCCAGCTTGTCACAGCTATTTTTAATAACGATATTTTGGGCATCATCGCCCGTTATGGCAAACAATTCATCCACTCGCGGCTTACGTTTGCCATTTTGTAATGTGATCGCTGCTATCTCAGCCAACGGTAAATTCGCCAACTTTTGGCACACCAACGGTGACATATCCACCCGTTGTGCAGGGGCTTGTTTTAACGTAAAGGTTAAGGCACTCATGCCATGATCTCCTGTAAATGAAAGTGGAATGGCCCTAGTTTACCGCCGTAGTTACCGGCGCTAATGCGTTTGATGCCATTAGCTGAACCCAGATTACACACTGCTTGAATACCTACGCGCATGGCTTTATCAATATCCTCTTTGCTTAAGCCATCGATCACGATTTCCATAACCGATTCAATATCTGGGGACAGCTCGGTTTTGGTCGCGCCTTTGAGCGTGGGGCAAAAAGCGTCATTAGTGGAAGCATTGAGTGTAGTATATTTTGAACCGACTTTAGAGCCGGAACGAACCACGCCGCCAGGAAACGGCATAATCACATTTGGGACTTTACACATTTCTTCAATAGCAGCTTCACACGCCGACAAGGCTTGCGCTTGTGATTGCGCCAATACTAAAAAATTACCGCCGCCTACTGCATCAACTTGTCCGGTAGTTGCTTCAGTTAAAAATTCGCCATCCATGACCGGAATCCGCCAATAGCGCTTACCGTCGATCACTTTAGCAATTTGAAAACCATCACCGAAATAACGCAGGTTTTTACCCAACGGAATGCGGATGCCACCGTCGATGCCTGCGAACAGCGCAGAAGTTGGCGAAGTTAACACGCATTGGCCGGCGCGGGTTTCCAGTTGTTTCGCCAAGCCTTTGCCGCCCATCGCAAAAATCATTACCGCCACACCGGGACGTCCGTCGGGGGTTTCGGAGGGGTCAAGCACCCGATCAATCCCCGCTTCACAGCCACAGGCAATCACCGAAGTGGCAAAACCGGTCATGGCTTGCGCGGCGATCATCGCCCATTTTTCATTGTGCGCGGTGATAATGGCACGGGTGGCTTTCATGGGAAAGGCTTCCGCAAAAGTTGCGTCTATGCTTACGCCATTTATAATCATATGGTTATACTCATGGTTAATATTTTGTTACGCAGGGTATTGTATCGGGATTACGGCATTATCAGGCCGCTTTTTGCATAGCTTGGGCGGCCAACATACTGTCTATACTTAAGTGATAATCCAATTCTGGCCATTCAATACCGGTTCCTTGACAAATGAGTTCGTAATGGGTCAATTGCTTTAAGGTCGCCTCTTGTAATTCTTTATACCAAGCCATAGGGGTTAGTATAATGCGCCCATCTTCGAGTTCAACCTGAAGATAGCGATCATCCACATGTACTGACTTACCTTTAATTAAAGTACTCATCCCATTTCCTCTCAAACTCTGCTTGGTTATACTTAACAATCTCTAAGGCACGTTTTAAATCTTTTGGTTTCATATAATTATGGGTTACCGCCAAAGATTGTAATTCGATTTTAGTGAAATCCCCTCCTTTCATTACATGAATGTGTTTGGGTTCATGTTCGTTGGCATAGAAGAAAAACTTAAATCCTTCAAGCATTAGCAGGGTTGGCATAAATTTATTTATATAATATATACACTTTATAATCAGAGCGAAGTGACAAATCTTGGACGTCGCCCTGTTTAGTCGGCATTTTTAAGCTAAAGCCTGCTCAGGCAAAACAGCCACCTCGACATCAGTGCCCCACAAATGTGAAATAATTCTTCTCGCCTGGTCAGAATAATCACTACTCCAAAACTGCACGGAACCCTGATATGCGCGATGCGTCAAAATTTCAGCTTTTTCAAGGCGGGATCGAAGTTCGCGTGCAATAGCAAAGCCAGAATCAATAACCGATACGGTAGGGCCTGCTATCTCTTGGATAAGAGCAGCCAAAAACGGATAATGGGTGCAACCCAATACAATAAAGTCAACATTTTGTTCGACCAATGGCAGCACATATTGCGACACCAAGTCGCGCGTTTTGTCTGTGGTTAATTCGCCACGCTCTACCTGTTCAACCAATCCAGGGCAAGCTTGGGGAATAATGGTTACTTGATCGGCAAATCGGGCAAATAGCATCTGGGAATTATTACTGGACAGGGTTCGACGGGTTGCCATTACGCCGATAGCACCTGTTTGTGTGCGTTCCGAGGCGGGTTTGACTGCTGGCTCCATGGCTATAATGGGCAAAGTATGTTTAGGCCGTAATTCTTTTACAGCCGCGCCCGTTGCAGTATTACAAGCGACCACAATAGCTTTTACCTGTTGGCTAACAAAAAACTCAACAATGGCTGTTGAGCGTTCCAGAATATAGTCTTTAGATTTTTCACCGTAGGGGGCATGGGCAGAATCTGCGACATACAGGAGATTTTCATGCGGCAGCAGTTTTTGTATCTCACGTAATACCGAAAGGCCGCCCACCCCCGAATCAAAAACTCCGATGGGATAGTTTTTAATATTATCCACGCTAGTACACCTTTTTCGCGCGTTTATGGGCCATTAATATATTGGTATCCAGGAAAATTAAGTCCATTGGTTAAGATGCCGTCTTTTTTCTTCAATTGTTTGGTATTCTTCATCAGCCATTTCTGGGCTGTCGAGCAGAAACCGTTGAAAATCACCTTCTGCAACATTATTGTCGTCAGCGGACAAAATAATCAGCTCCACCCGTTTGGCAGTGAAATTCTTAGGCAGATTGATGTGGATGCTGCCGTCGATGACTTCGGTGTATTGTTTGATGGCTTGCATGGTTTGTACCTCGGTCTGTTAGGTGCGTAACGCTTTTCTGCACACTAATTGATACGCTTCGTGTTTGGCGTTGCCTAAAGCAATTGAATTATCAATACTTTGAATCTCTGCAATCAATTGTTGTTTTATAGTCATTTCAGTTTTCCTAAGCTCGTTTTATCAACCTATTGTTTTACTTATTCCTCAGCTCGTTGGGCTTCACGTTGCTCAGTCCAACCTACGGCACTATATTAATCGCTTAATAACTTGGCTTTTTGCTGTTGAAATTCCTCTAAGGTCAAAACACCTGCACTTTGAAGATCGGCAAGCTTTTTAATCTCATCCGCAACACTGGATAGTTTAGGGTGTGTTTTAACTTCATTGGCTTTTGAGGTTGTTTCTTTTCCATCTTCAGTTTGTTTAAGGATAACTTCAATGATGCCATGCCAACGGCGCGCTAACTGCATTGATTTTATATATAGCTTATCCTTTTTTTTCGCTTCCACATTTAGAAATATAACGTCGTGCAGTGGATTATTTACCTCATTAACGATAAGCCTTAATTCAATGCGGTTTGTTGTTGTAGACGATTTGGTTTTTCCAGATAAACCGCCAACAATTGCACCAACACCTCCAAGCAATAAACCGCCCAAAGCGGCACTACCGATTTGCGATGATCTAACAGCTTTAGTGATCGAATTGCCGTCTTCAAACAGTTCAACAGATAAAACATCCTTGTAAGGAATAATGCGCCATGAATCGAATTTATCGCCAGTAGTAATAAGGCACATTTTCTTTTCTTTGGTCATCAAGCGCAATACCTGAATTGTATGCATAAGTTTCAACCTCTAAAGGTGAAGCAAAAGCTAAAACTTGTTGGGTTGAATCAAAATCAGGCAGTGAGTTTAACTTTTGTTCAAAATCTGCTTTAGAGTTTTTAGCTTTTTCTTTCATACTATCAACTGAGAACGACAATAACAAAAGAATAAGTACAAAACCTAATAAAAAATACTCCATAACAAAACTCCAAATAATAATTCGTGTAGGGTGCGCCATGATTTTTGCACTCTAATTTACAGCCTCTGGCTAGATTAATAAACGGATTTATAAGGTTTTTACATTTGCAATTCTAGTTCTAAATCTTCAATCATTTTATCTATGTTAGACCAAACAGTCCTATTGTGATCTCTTCTATTGTCTATATTTGATGAAATGGCTTTTTCCATTTCTTTATAATGTGAGTAAACTTTTTTACCTTCGCTTTTGCCCCAGTAATCGGTTATTAAATTTTGTAATGTAATGTCTTTATCTTCGACTTGTTTTGGATGACAGTATCTAGCTATTGCTTCAAGAACTTTATCGTGCGTACAAAAAAACCATACTGTTGTTTTTGGCTGAGACCGGCACTTTGTGTCCCACTCAGTAAGAAAAGTTAAATCCCAGGCAGTATTTTTTAATCCTTCTTTTTGTATTTCAAAATCAGGTGATTTAATGTCATTTATCATCTTACCAATTTTGTTGCTTGCTCTTGGACTAAATAAAAATATGATAAAAACTATAATTTCAGGTGTAGTAGAACTTTGAGAAACAAACCATTCCATCATGCTTTTAAATTTTTCAGTCCGCTCTAACTCAGCTTTTAATAATGTTTTTGCTTTTAGCAGGCTTAAATAGATTAATTTCCAGTCATTAAGCTTTTTAGCAAAATCAGATTCTTCTGGGCTGCCAATGTTTATTGTTTCTTTTGTATATTGAATTTGTTTGGTATCAATTTTATTAATCTGACCAAATGCTAATTTTGCGTAAACCAGTGGATGAATATGGTTAGCAATCATAAAATTTCGATAGTCATTCAAAGCGTTTGAATGCCCATTTTTAGAGGCTTTTTCATAAACTGCAATATTAGGTTCGACTTGAAACTTCCCTAATATGAAAAAACACATGACAGCACAGCAATTTTGATAAATTTCTTTTTCACTCTCATTAATTTCAATGCCTTTTGCCAAATGAATTAATCGAGTGAGAATATTGGTATCAAGAAGCACATTAAGCGAAGTGTTAGCTCCCCTTATAATATATTCCTCCAACGAATAAGCATCTTGTATGGTCGAAGGTGAAGCAATAAGGGCATCGCCTGCTCGTACCATCATTTCTATTCGGGAAATAAACTCTGGGTCGAATGGTTCAGAGTCTTTTATATAGTTTTCTGCCATATTAATGAAATAAAACCCAGCATTACAGTTAGCAAGACAAGAATCCAACCCAGAATGTTTATTATTAAGCAACACCCCGCAACGGATGCACCGTCAAACTCCCCCGCCCATCTTCAGTAATCTCATCATCAATGATCTTAAAATTCCCCAATTTCATGGTCAAAAAGCTATTGAAGTATTTCTGCAAGCCGCTTTCCACTGACGCATCAAACTCAGATTTCAAGCCGCAATCTGTTCATAAGAAAATGCTGGAAAATCTGCACGTTCCTGGGCATGCTCTAGTGTCATGCCGCAAATATTGCCGTCTACATCAATATCCAGTAGGGTATTTTCATCCAAATCTTTGGTTTCAAAGACATCAGCAACGCGAAACTCGATATATAAGGTGTCCGTATCTTGAAAGTATTTAATTTTCATGGTGTAAATGACCTATCAAAAAAAGCATTGTGAACTGTTTCGCCATCGGAAAGCAGAACAACACGTAAGTATTTGCCATTCGCTTCCTCAATAGCCGCCCAGCGCCGAATCCTGCCATCTTCTTGCGTGACTTCTTTAACTGGAAATTCAACCACTCGTGTAATCCAGTCAAGTCGAATATCAGCCCGATCAGGGCGTTGACGCATGACATCGAAATACTGGGTGTATTTCATGTGCATAGTTAGTTTGCTAGCGGATGCACCGTCAAACTCCCCCGCCCATCCTCAGTCATCTCATCATCACTGATCTTAAAATTCCCCAATTTCATGGTCAAAAAGCTATCAAAATACTTTTGCAAGCCACTTTCGACTGACACATCAAACTCAGGCTTAACCACATGCGTTGTTCCCCATTTGGTTGAAACGACTTTACCGTCAACCACCACCAATTGCCCATCCTTAAATACATAATCCGGTTTTTCAAACATCTTTTGGCGGTCGGGGTTGTCGGTGTAAACGGTAATATCCGCCCAGTTGCCCGCACTTAATGCGCCACGGTCTTGCAAACCAATCAATCTGGCGGCACCGGCGCGGGTCATGATGGCGATTTCTTGCAAGCTATATTCACGGGTAATCGACGCCAAGGTGGTCATTTTTTGCGCTTCGGGATGGATGGTCGCCAACACGTCATTACGGAAGGTTTTATCCATCAACAAACGGATCAAATGTGGGTAGCTGGTGAAGGGTGCTCCGTTGGGATGGTCGGTGGTGAGGAAAATGCGCCACGGATCTTCGACCAACAGGAAGGTTTCTAAGCCAATCGCCCATTGCAAGGCATTGACAAAGTTTTGGTCTTTGTATTTAAAAGGCACTACGCCGCAACCGGCATCACATTCAATATCCATGGTCACCCATTTATTGGGGCTGGCGAATTTGTGGTTGCAGTGTTGGCGCATGCTGTCGCCGGAGGCGGTAACAGTTTGACCGAACAAAATTTGGCCAACATCAATGCTGATATTCTTGTTCTTATTGACCGCTTCGGCAATTTTCGCCGCACCGGAGGAGAATTTAAAATCGCCTTCTGTACCATAGCTATGGAACTGAATGTGGGTTAAGTGCATCGGCAAGCCGCCGATACCTTGGATAGTGTCCAAGGTGGTTTGCACATTGCCGGGTACACCTAAGTTACAGCCATGCACATGCAACGGATGCTTCACGCCGATTTCTTTTACCGCCGTCGCCAGCACCCGCAAAATCTCACGTGGGGTCACCCCATAATGGGCATTTTGCTCGTCCAAATCTAGTTTGCGCTGGTTAAATTTGAAGGCATTAATGCCGCCGGGGTTAACCACTTTAACGCCAATCGCCTTGGCTGCTTGCATCGTCCAAGCTACATAGTCGTTAATGGCTTTCTGGTCTTTTTTGGCAGTAAGCATGCGTAACAAATAATCATCACTGCCCAGCATAACATAGCCACCTTTATCCAAAATGGGGATGTCCGCCATTTCCATGTGTGCTTGACGGGCATTAATCGGCAGTACAGCAGGTTCGAAGCCTGCGGTATAGCCCATTTCGGCATAACGATAGCCTGTTACGAAAGTGCTGGGCATGGCATGACCGCAGCCGGAACGGGTAATATCCGAGCGCATAACCGGATCTTGGCGATGATCTTCCGGCAATAAGGTACGGGCAATATTGCCCTTGCCGCCGCCGATATGCGTGTGCATATCAATCGCACCGGACATGACCACCTTGCCGTTTAGGTCGTATTCTTTATCAACCTTAAAGTCGCCGATGGGCTTGTTGACGATGCGCCCGTCTTGGAGGTATATGTCTTGTTTAACGCCATCAATGCCGCTGGCAGGATCGTAGATTATGCCGCCGGTTAATCTAATTAACATACCGTTTCCTCATGTAAGGCTTGTTCAATGGCGTTCAAAACTTGTGCGGTGCTGGGCAGTCCTGAATCCCGTAATTTTTTCAACCGAATCGCCACCACGTTATCGGTACGGAAGGCATGGCCAGCATGGTCTATACCAGGGGTGCCAACGGGAATAAATACTTCGGGTTCAGTTTCGAACACCATACCGGAACGTCCAACCACAATGGTGGGTAGGTTGGTTTTGGGCGGGACGGCTTGCGTGTTAAACGCTTGCACCCACACCAGAGCATCTGCTTCACCGTTGCTTAAAAGTACGCTGGTGTCGTTTAGAAATGGATCATACTCAGGGAAGCCGCTGCTAAAACGGGTACGCGCCGGATAACCGGTTGTCCAGCCGCATACTTGGTTAGCGGTTTGGTCACCTTCCTTACCTGCCAATGGGAAGCCGGAACAACGGGTATTGAGATCGTTAATCTCTTTCACCATTTCAGATAAGGTTTGCACGGTCAGCTCCGCTTGCGGGTAAGCCAACGCGCCAGCACCCCAAGTAATGACGCTGTATTTGGCGGCTTTTAATTTGTCCGCAATTGCCTGTAAATCAGTAACACTAATCCCACCAACACTTTGCGCCTGAATCGGCTTACCTTTCACCAATGCCCGCAACACTGCCATCACTTCTGGTAATTCTGCTAATGGACAATCCAACACCTGCGCCTTTTGACCACTGGGCGACGTGGAGGCATTGCCAGGGGTCGTTTTGCCTAAATAGATCACTTCACGCTTAGCTGTATCCGGCACAAACATGGATTCTGGATTCCACAGGTAACGTTCGAAAAAACGCGGCGCAAAAGCTTCTAAATCCGTACCAACCACCAACAACAAATCACAACGGTTTTTAAGTTCCGCCAGCGTGGTATTCATCCAACCAGAATCTTGCAAGGCGAGGAAGTTATTCCGGGCGCCTTTGAAATTCATGTTATCCACCACCGCGCCGCTTTTATCCGCCAGCGCCAGTAAGGCACGCATGCCGTTTACATCGGTCGCGCAACCGCCAATCACGGGATAACGGGTGTCTTTTAATAGGCTTGCCGCTTTCACAATCGCTTCATCCAAGCTAACCGGATTACCCGCAACACGCGGTTGGGTATCGGTGATCGGTTGCTCAAACAACGGGGTATTAACCGCACAACCCTGTTCAAGCACTTTCAGGTTTACGCCATCCACTTGTATGCGCAAATCATCGGTGCCAATGCCACAAAAAGGACTGGGTACTTCAGTAAATTCCATCACACAGCCTCCTTAGGCTTGTCTTTTTTAATATAGCTAAACCGTTGGTCGTCTTCCGGCGTACCTTCAAACACCCCTTGCGATTCAGTTGCGGGATCCCACAGCACCACTTCTTCAATTTTTTTGGCTAGGGCAAAATCTTTTTCGGTAATGCCTTTAGCAGAATGCGTTACCAACTTAACAATCACAAACGCATAAGAGATAGTCATATCGGGGTGATGCCACGCTTTTTCAGCCAAGTGCCCGACAGTCGTGACCACCATTAAGGTTGCTTTCCAACCACTGGTTTTGATCTTGCGCCGAATCCAGCCATTTTCATACGTCCAATGCGGCAGCTCTGCTTGCAGGCGTTGATTTACTTCTGCTTCGGTGAAGGCTCGTTCTGACATAATTATTGCCCCTGATAATCGTTTAACTTTATTTAGCAATCGCCTTAAAACCAATATCCGTGCGGTAATAGACATCATCCCAATGAATTGGCTGACACAACGCATACGCTTTTTGTTGCGCGTCCGCAATGGTATCACCTAAGGCACAGACGCATAACACCCGTCCGCCATTGGTGACGATATTGTCGTTTTCACGCACAGTACCTGCATGAAACACTTTGCTGTCTGCCGTGTCAGTGGTTGGTAGCCCAGAAATCACTTTACCTTTCTCGTATTCGTCTGGATAACCGCCTGCTGCCAGCACCACGCCCAAGGCTGGACGCTCATCCCACTCGCTGGCAACCGTATCCAAGGTTTGATTTAAGGCTGCAAAACATAAATCAACCAAGTCGCTTTTCAATCGCATCATGATCGGTTGCGTTTCAGGATCACCAAAGCGGCAATTGTATTCCAACACTTTTACGCAGCCATCGGGGGAAATCATTAAACCTGCATACAAAAAACCGGTGTACGGGATGCCATCATCCAACATACCTTGCAACGTCGGCGCTATCACTTCCTGCATTACGCGTTGATGAATGGCAGGTGTAACCACGGGTGCAGGGGAATAAGCCCCCATGCCACCGGTATTAGGACCTAAATCGCCATTATCGCGCGCTTTATGGTCTTGCGAAGTCGCCACCGCTAAGGCCTGCAAACCACTGGCAATGACAATAAAACTCGCTTCTTCACCCACCAAAAATTCTTCAATCACCACGCGACTCCCTGCCGCACCATAGACATTATCTGCCAGCATATCATTGACGGCATCAATCGCTTTCTGCTCGGTCTGTGCCACAATCACACCTTTACCAGCCGCCAGGCCATCCGCTTTCACCACAATTGGTGCGCCTTTGCTATTAATATAAGCAATCGCAGCTTGCGGGTCGGTGAAGGTTTGATATTCAGCAGTGGGAATGTTGTGCCGAGCCAGAAAATCTTTACAAAATGCCTTGGAACCTTCCAATTGCGCTGCTTTCGCGCTAGGGCCAAAACATTTTAAGCCTGCCGCTTGGAAGCAATCAACTATGCCTGCGACCAATGGCACTTCCGGGCCTATGATGGTCAAAGCGATCTGTTCATGTTGCGCAAAAGCCAGCAGGGCGGGAATATCATCGCTGGCAATAGCAACATTTTCAACGCCTGACTCCAGCTCAGTACCAGCATTGCCGGGGGCAACATAGAGCTGCGTAACTTGTTTTGATTGCCGGACTTTCCAGGCTAAGGCATGTTCACGTCCGCCGCTGCCTACGATGAGGATTTTCATGGTGTGCTCTCGTTGCGATAAAGTGTAAGGATCTATTATTAATGAAGGACTTATCTTGTGGTTGTAGTAGTTTCGTACCAATAAACAGGTGTAACTAAACGACCGTCAAACTAAGAAAGCGCGAAATTACTCTACAACTTGCAGGTGTTGCCTAAATTCCTGCATATCATCATTGTTGACACGATCATAAATTTCTTCAACGCTGAGGGTTAGGTTAATGGATTCAAAAATAACCCTGTCGCCAAGATAAAAATATTCTGATTGCCAATGATTATCTCTACGCAGCACTTGTACGGCAACAAAATCTTGTTCGACCAGAATATATTCTTTTAGCGTCGGTAAGTTGATATATCGTAATAGCTTGGTTGAAGTGTCCAGCCTTCTGGTTGATTTCGAAAGCACTTCGACGATAATCACGGGGGAGGTGGCAAACCCGTCATTGGTGGTAGGGTTACAATCCACGATGACATCAGGATAAACGTAGTTTTGCCCAGTAGCTGCTTTTAAGGCTACTTTAATTTCAGACATAAACGTGATGCAGGGCGTACCTTCCAGATGATTGCCAAGTTTACGCAGTACATTAGTTGCTAAAATATTATGGTTGGTGCTGCCACCCGCCATGGCATAAACACGACCATCAATATATTCACGCCGAACCTCAGACAAGGGTTCAGTACTTAAATATTCGACTTCGGTCATTGCAACGTTGTCATGTTCAAACTGTGGTTGTAGAGCCATTTGTTTCTCCGGTGTTAATGCCTAAAATGGCGCATCCCGGTGAATAGCATTGCCATGTTATGTTCATTAGCCGCAGCTATGACTTCATCATCACGCACCGAACCGCCTGGTTGGATGACTGCGGTAATGCCCGCAGCTGCGGCAGCATCAATGCCATCCCTAAAGGGGAAAAACGCGTCCGAGGCCATTACTGAGCCAGCTACTGCTAGACCTTCATCGGCGGCTTTGATGCCCGCAATTTTAGCGGAATAAACACGGCTCATTTGGCCGGCTCCAACGCCGATGGTGCGGTTATTTTTACAATAAACAATCGCATTGGATTTGACGAATTTAGCGACTTTCCAGGCAAATAAACAATCATTGAGTTCCTGTTCAGTCGGGGTGCGTTGGCTGACAATTTTAATGTCGCTTTGGGTAACTTGACCATTATCATTATCTTGTACTAACAGCCCACCGCTGACGCGTTTAAAATTATATTCAGGTTGTAGGTTTTTAGTCCATTGTCCTGAGGCTAAAACGCGGATGTTGGGTTTTTCGTTCAGTACATTTTCTGCTGCTGCACTGATGCTGGGCGCAATAATGACTTCTACAAACTGGCGTTTTAAAATTTCCCGTGCTGTTGTGTCATCCAATTCGCGGTTAAAGGCGATGATGCCGCCGAACGCTGAGGTTGGATCAGTAGCGTAGGCGAGATCGTAAGCGGCCAAAATATTGTCTGCAAGCGCGACACCGCAAGGATTGGCATGTTTGACTATTACACACGCCGGTTGCCCATCGAATGCTTTAACGCATTCCAAAGCAGCATCGGTATCGGCGATGTTATTAAATGACAGTTCTTTGCCTTGTAATTGCACCGCAGCCGCGACGGTGCCGGATGCGGGTGATTTCTCCCGATAGAAAGCGGCTTGTTGATGAGGGTTTTCACCGTAACGCAGGGCTTGGTGATGTTGAAATTGCAGGTTAAGCGTTTTAGGAAAGCGCGTTTGATTAAGGTTGCTTAAATAAACCGCAATGGCGGTATCATATTGGGCGGTATGTTCAAAGCTTTTAAGGGCTAAACTAAAGCGCGTGGTGGCGGTTAAATAACCGTTATCGCAATCCAGTTCCGCAATAATTCCGGCGTAATCAATTGGATCAACTACGACTGCAACGTCCTCGTAATTTTTAGCCGCAGCACGAATCATGGTAGGGCCGCCGATGTCGATATTCTCAATGGCATCCGCTAGATCACAATTGGGTTTAGCGATCGTTTCCGCAAACGGATAAAGATTGACCACAACCATGTCGATAGGGTGGATGTCGTTGTCGGACATAATGCTGTCGTCAACCCCGCGCCGTCCGAGGATGCCCCCATGGATTTTGGGATGCAGGGTTTTAACTCGACCATCCATCATTTCGGGAAAACCGGTGTAATCTGAAACTTCGGTGACTGGGATGTTATGCGCTTGCAGCACTTTCGCTGTGCCACCGGTTGATAAAATGTCGATTTTTAAATGCTGTAACTGCTGACAGAATTCAATAATGCCGGTTTTATCCGAAACACTCACCAGCGCACGGGTGATTTTTTTATTCATGATGGCCTCAAAAAAAGTGGGGTAGTGAGCTGCGTAGTTTTAGGAAATGCCGTGTTGATCCAGTTTTTTGCGCAATGTGCTGCGGCTTAGTCCTAAGGCTTTAGCTGCCTTGGTTTGATTGTAACCGGATTGTTGTAAGGTTGTTTCCAGCAAGGGTTTTTCAACTTCGTTTAGCACCATGTTGTATAAATCAGCGGCGGTATGCCCGTTAAGCTGTGCAAAATAAAGTTCCACTGCTGTTTTAACGTGGGTAGACAAGGGAATAGCCGCTATTTTTGGTTGATGGGGGTTAAGCATAGTTACTTTAGAAAGATTCGCTGCCATAGTTACGCTGCTAAATGGTGATTATTGTAAAGAGAACAACGACCAAACCGCTGTTTGTTGCTGGGCAGGGGTTTGGGCTTGTAGATAACGGCTATCGCCAAGAGGGAGAGCTTGGCTTAAGTTTTTTAAATACCATCCGATGTGTTTTCGCGCTATTTTAACACCACTCGCCGAGCCGTAAAAGCCGTAAAGTTGTTCAAGATGGTGCATAAGTAATTGTTTCGATTCGCTAATAGACGGTTTGTTAAGGGTTTTTCCGGTTTCTAAAAAATGGTTAATTTGTTTGAATAACCACGGATTTCCCTGTGCGGCGCGACCGATCATGAGCGCATCTGCGCCGGTAGTGTCTAAAACAAATTGCGCTTTTTCAGGGCTGTCAATATCGCCATTCGCAATGATTGGAATATTAATGTGCTGTTTGACTGCCCGAATCGTTGCGTACTCAGCCTGTCCCTCAAATTTGCAGGCACGGGTGCGTCCATGAATGGTCAAGGCGGCAATCCCTGCGTTTTCGGCAATCTTGGCAATACTTAGGGCATTTTTACTGTGTGCATCCCAGCCGGTGCGAATTTTAAGGGTTACCGGAATAGATACCGCGGCAATCACTTGATCTAATATGCGTTTAACCAGGTCTTCATCCCTTAATAAAGCGGATCCCGCTGCTACCAAGCAGACTTTTTTAGCGGGACAGCCCATGTTGATGTCGATAATCTGTGCGCCGCGCTGTTCGTTTAAATGTGCTGCGGCCGCCATTTGTTGTGGGTCGGTGCCTAAAATTTGGACACTGCGTAAGCCGCTTTCGGCACTAAAATCGGTTCTTAATAAGGTTTTGGGATGTTTGCTGAAGATTGGGTTAGAGGCGACCATTTCCGAGACGGTCAAGGCTGCACCTTGCTGCTGGCAGATCTCCCGAAAGGGACGGTCGGATACGCCCGCCATGGGTGCCAAAATTAATTTGTTTGCCAGACTGTAAGTGCCAATTTGCATGTAGAAAACCTTCAGTTGAGCGGGCAGCTATGATAACGTAAAAGCGCTGCGCAGGATAAAAATTTATACGGTTTTTTTGATTAACGGCGGGCAGCATAATCACAATAATTCATATAGCCTGTTCCAAGCAAACAGAGGCCCGGGATCGGTTTTTCGACCGGGGGCGATGTCACTGTGCCCCGTAATAGCTTGCTTGGAGAGCGTAGGATAGTGGCCCAGCAGGGTGTTAATGACTTGTGCTAATTGCGTATATTGCGCATCCGTGTAGGGAATGTTTTCTATGCCCTCTAGCTCAATGCCTATGGAAAAATCATTACACTTTTCTCGCCCTTGATAATGGGAAACGCCCGCGTGCCAGGCGCGTTTGTTAAAGGGTACATACTGGGTGATACTGCCGTCGCGTTTGATTAATAAGTGCGCTGAAACCGTCATTTGATGAATAGCGGCAAAATAGGGGTGGGCGTCTGCATCCAGTTGATTGCAAAATAATTGGGTAATACAGTCATTGCCGAATTCAGCGGGGGGTAAACTGATGCAATGGATGACCAGTAAACTCAAATCCTCCGGGTCGCTACGGTCATCAAAGTTGGGCGACGGAATTTGGGTCGCGGCATCTAACAGGTGCTGGCTAATGCGCATGGGTTTATTTAATAAATGGCTTAAGTAGCCGGAATTATAACGAGGTTTAGCGTATAGTTCCGCTTTTAAGATGATGACTGAAAATGTTTACATGATGACTGAAGAAATGATCACTGCCCTGCGTGGTTTTATTGCCGAAGATTTAGGCGCAGGCGACCTTACTGCGGCTATTATTCCCGCCGATAAACAAGCCAGCGCAGAAGTTATTACCCGTGAGGATATGCTGTTATGCGGGCAAGCCTGGTTTGATGGCGTGTTTAAACTATTAGAACCCGGCGTTAGCATAGGCTGGTTGCAAGCGGAAGGCTCGTTGGTTAGTGCGGGAACTTTATTATGCCGTTTGCACGGCCCGGCGCGCGCTTTATTGTCGGGTGAGCGTACCGCTTTAAATTTGCTGCAAACCTTGTCGGCGACTGCGACGGTATCGCGGCGTTATGCAGATGCGGTTGCTGGAACCGGTTGCAAAGTGTTGGATACCCGTAAAACCATACCGGGACTTCGTTTGGCGCAAAAGTACGCAGTTAAATGTGGCGGTTGCTTTAACCATCGCACTGGTTTGTATGATGCCGTGTTGATTAAGGAAAATCACATTATGGCGGCGGGTTCTATTACCCGAGCCATTCAGGCTGCCCGGCAGCTTACCTCACTTTTAGTCGAGGTTGAAGTCGAAACGCTGCTGGAACTGCAGGAAGCCTTAGCTGCACAGCCTGATCGGATTATGCTGGATAACTTTTCCTTGGTTGATTTACGGGCAGCTGTAGCCATAACTGCCGGGCAAATTGATCTGGAAGCTTCCGGCAATATTCGCCTGGATAATATTCGGCAAATTGCGGAAACCGGTGTTAACTATATCTCTATCGGTGCGTTGACCAAAGACATTAAGGCGGTGGATTTGTCGATGCGTATTCAATTGGCAAGTTAGAGATCAAACGCCATGCAAACACCGCAGACATTATGTCAATTGATTACCCACGGTGTGTATGTCATTGCGGTGACAGACGGACAGCACGACAGGGCTTTTACCGCCGCATGGGTGATGCAGGTCTCGTTTGAGCCGTTGTTGCCTGCCTTTAGTATTAATCCCCGGCATGGCTGCTATGCAATCTTAAAGTCTGGAGGTCGCTGTACTATCAATGTGTTAGCAAAACAACAGCTAAGCTTGGCTGCCCATTTTGGGCGCTCTGGCCAACCAGATAAAATGGCGGGGCATCAATGGCAAAAGTCAAAGGCTGGTGTACCGGTACTAACGGAAAGTCTGGGTTACTTTGATTGCAGAGTCAGTAAAATGACTAATGCCGGGGATCATGAATTGGTAGTGTGTGAGGTTTTGGATGCGGTTTTCTTAAATACAGGCGAGCCGATGTTATATCGGGAGACCGGTAATATGGATGGCATGGGATTATAGCTTGCAAGTAAATTACGAACCTTCCTGATTTTTTAATCTGTCTCGATGCCACTCAAGTTTGCTTTTTAAGCACGGTGCCATTCAAAATCCCTCCAAGTTAAGCATCAACGAGAGTCTGAAGTCCTTAATCTATAAATGACGCACTATCCAGATAAGCCGAAAACGGCAGTATATGTTATACTGCCCTGATATTTAATAGATATTTTAGGATTATGCAAGCATTTTTAGTGGGTGGGGCGGTACGTGACCAACTCCTTAATCGTCCGGTAACCGAAAAGGATTGGGTAGTAATTGGCGAAACCCCTGAATCCATGCAGCGTATGGGTTTTCGCCCGGTCGGCAAAGATTTTCCGGTGTTTTTACATCCAAAAAGCCATGAAGAGTATGCCCTGGCTCGCACCGAGCGCAAAACCGCACCTGGCTATAAAGGTTTTGTAGTGCATGCTGCGCCGGATGTGACTTTGGAGGAAGATTTAATCCGCCGCGACCTTACCATTAATGCTATGGCGATGACGCCCGATGGTATCGTCATAGATCCTTACAAAGGTCAACAGGATTTACAACAACGGATTTTGCGGCATGTTTCCCCCGCGTTTGCAGAAGATCCAGTCAGGATCTTACGCATCGCCCGTTTTTCGGCACGTTACGCCAACCTGAATTTTGTACTTGCATCTGACACCTTAACGCTTATGCAGCAGATGGTTGCAGCAGGCGAGGTTAATCATCTGGTACCGGAGCGGGTTTGGGCGGAACTCTATAAAGCGCTTAATGAAGCAACCCCTAGCGCATTTTTTCAGACGTTGAAAGCATGTGGCGCATTAGCCGTTATATTCCCTGAAATTGATGCGTTATTTGGTGTGCCGCAACCGCCACAATACCACCCGGAAATTGATACTGGCATTCATACCTTATTGTCATTAGACCAAGCAGCGCGCTTATCACCGTTGCCGGAAGTTCGCTTTGCCGCCCTCGTCCATGATTTAGGGAAGGCGTTATCTCCCAAAGCCACTTTGCCACATCATCATGGACATGAAACTAAAGGCCTACCGTTGTTGGCTACTTTTTGTGAGCGCTTGCGGGTACCCAATGCGTTTAAAGCCCTGGCGCAACTGGTTATGCAATATCATACCCACAGCCATCGGGTTGCTGAATTAAAGGCCAGCACCTTAACTGATTTACTGACCAGCCTTAGTGCTTTTAAGGCTACTTCCAATTTATCAGCGTTTTTAGCCGCGTGTGAGGCTGATGCCAAAGGCCGTACCGGTTTAGAAAATAACCCGTATCCGCAAGCCGAATTTATTAAGCGTGCTGCAACTGCGGCCGCTGCGGTCGATACCTCGGCTGTTTTCAATAGTGGGCTGCAAGGCGCACAAATCGGCGAAGCCATCCGGCGTTTGCGCATACAAGCGGTTGCCGAGGTGATTAACGCCAATAAAGTGGTTTAACCTACTTTCTTTTTTTACTAACCCAGAATGTACCCGTATGCCTACCTTTGACATTATTTCCGAATTTGATAAACACGAATTAAAAAACGCCATTGATCAGGCCAATAAAGAAGTGGCGACACGTTTTGATTTTAAAGGCACTGACTCCCGTTTTGAATTGAATGACGATAAAGTGATCATGATTTCTGAATCTGCTTTCCAGTTGCAGCAAATGTTCAGCGTGGTCTGTACAAAGCTTAGCAAGCGCGGCATTGACATCGCCTGCATGGAAACTGGCGATGCTAAGCCTAGTGGTAAGGGCATGCGTCAGGAAATTACCATGAAACAAGGCCTGGATTCGGCGTTTGCCAAAAAAATTGTTAAATTAATTAAGGATAAAAAGCTAAAAGTGCAGGCTGCGATTCAGGGGGATCAAGTGCGTGTAACGGGCAAAAACCGCGACGATTTGCAAGAGGTGATTAAAATGCTTCGGGAAGAAAAATTAGAAATGCCTTTGCAGTTTGAGAATTTTAGGGATTAGCATGCAAGTTACAATATTACTTTTTTGACCTAATAATACGATTTTATGGCTTCCAAAACACCCGGTTTTTTAGATAAAGAGCGGACTATCGCCGAACCCAATTTTAACCGTTGGCTGGTTCCGCCAGCCGCTTTGGCGATTCATTTATGTATCGGTATGGCTTATGGATTTTCGGTGTTTTGGTTACCCTTATCCAAAGCCATAGGTATCAGCTCCAGTATTAGCTGCGGGCCTGACATCAGTTTTTTCAAAGAATTAGTGGTAACCGACTGTGATTGGCGAATATCCACTTTAGGGTGGATGTATACGCTTTTTTTTGTGTTTCTGGGATCATCTGCTGCCATTTGGGGCGGCTGGCTGGATCAGGTCGGCCCACGCAAAGCTGGCGTGGTGAGCGCGTTGTGTTGGTGTGGCGGCATGTTGTTTTCAGCATTAGGGATTTATTGCCACCAATTCTGGATGATGCTGTTAGGCTCAGGGGTTATAGGGGGCATTGGTTTAGGGCTTGGCTATATATCACCGGTTTCAACACTGATTAAATGGTTTCCAGATCGGCGCGGTATGGCGACGGGTATGGCCATTATGGGGTTTGGTGGTGGTGCGATGATCGGATCTCCGCTGGCAGCAGAATTGATGAAATATTTTGCGACTGCTACGAATGTAGGTGTGATGCAAACCTTTATGGTTTTGGCGGGCGTTTACTTTGTGTTTATGCTGACTGGTGCATTGAGTTACCGCGTGCCTCAAACAGGCTGGATACCAGCAGGTTGGATACCACCTTTGGCAGAACAGCAGAATAAAATGATTACGCAACGGCATGTGCATGTCAAACAGGTGTTTCGAATAAAACAATTTTGGTTGTTGTGGGGCGTGTTGTGTATGAATGTCAGTGCCGGAATCGGGGTGATTGGGATGTCTTCACCGATGTTGCAAGAAGTTTTCGGCGGGCAATTAATCGGTCTTAGTAAAACTTATGCGGAATTGGATAAAACCGAGTTGGCGGCGGTTGCCAGTGTGGCAGCAGGTTTTACGGCACTGTTGAGTTTGTTCAATATCGGCGGGCGTTTTTTTTGGGCCAGTATGTCAGATAAATTGGGACGTAAAAGCACTTATTATGTGTTTTTTGTGTTGGGGGCGTTAATGTATATCAGTGTACCCGGCAGCGCCATGGCGGGTAACAAATTATTATTTGTCGCGGCCTTTTGTATCATTTTAAGCATGTACGGTGGCGGCTTTTCAACTGTTCCTGCGTATTTGGCGGATTTGTTCGGTACCCAAATGGTGGGCGCGATACATGGGCGATTGCTCACCGCATGGGCGACGGCGGGCATTTTAGGGCCGGTAATTGTCAATTACATGCGTGAGTATCAGTTACAGTTAGGTCTGCCGCGGGAACAGGTATACAACCAAACCATGCTCATCCTGGCAGGCATGTTGATGCTCGGTCTGCTTTGTAATCTCTTGATCCGTCCAGTAGCCGATAAATGGTTTATGACTGATGCCGAGCTGGCTGATGAAAAACGTTTGGCACATGAAAAGAGAAGTGATGCTGTTCGTTTTGCAAAGGTAAATACTTTAAAAGCGGACAGTTTGGTAAAAGTATTATTCGCATGGTTGTTGGTTTTAATACCCTTGGGCTGGGGTATTTATAAAACTATATTAAGTGTGGGGCGAGTTTTTTAATTAAGGAAGCAGAGACGCAAGATATTGCGTCTCTGCACTTAGCGAAACCAGAGATTTAATGAATAATGTTTTGAGTTTTTAAAGTCGCATAAATATCGTCCAACGATACTGCTGAACTGTCAAACTGAATATCCGCTAAAGGAGTGCTCACGCATAAGCAGATTAAGCCTGCACTTTTGATGGCTTGTAGCATATTGGCTTCGATCTGTGTTTCCAATACGGTTGCTGCATGACCGTTATCAAACAACCTTCGCTCCAATAAATAGGCATAGTTAATCGCATTAGTGCCACTCAGGCTGATTGCTGTAGGCGTTTGTCTGAAGCGCGCAGCACGTTCCTCTGTGGTGACGGCAGAGAGGTTAAGGCTGTCGGAATGACCGGTAATCATACCGGCGCCTACGGTGACGTTGGTTAAGCGGTCGATAATGATAAACGACCCGGTGCCTTTGCTTAAACGGTAGGAATCAAAGACCACTGGCGCGTTCACGGATACCGTGCAGGAACCGATTTCATTCAATTTTAACTCGTTGGCATCATGATGCTCCAGGGTATTGACATCAATCCGGTGATGGATGTTGGAGATTGAGCCTGAAACGCTGCGGGTTGCCAGTTTAAGCGTATATTGCCGACCTGGTGCCATTGCTTGTTCTGTCATCCAGACGATGGTAGCCTTAAACTTATCTGCAATGCTGGGGGGCGTTGCTTGCACGCCGATCAGTGTGTCGCCGCGGCTGATGTCAATTTCATCCTCTAAAACCAAGGTTACCGCCATTGGCGCAAAAGCTTTTTCAAGATTGCCGTCATAAGTCACAATAGATTTTATTCGACTGCTTTTACCGGAGGGTAGGGCGGTGATGGTGTCGCCTTGTTGAAAAACACCCGACGCCACAGTGCCGCAAAAGCCCCGAAAATCCAAGTTAGGGCGGTTAACGTATTGCACCGGAAAGCGGGCATCTGTAAAGTTGCGGTCGCTGGCAATTTCAATGCTGTTTAAGAGTTCCATTAAGGTTTCGCTCTTATACCAATGCATATTTTCACTGGGATTGACCACATTATCGCCATCCAAAGCTGACAAGGGAATAAAGCGGATGTCGTGTAAATCCAGGCTTTTAACAAATTGTAAATAATCACTTTGTATTTGTTTAAAAGTTGTCTCGCTATAGCTAACTAAATCCATTTTATTAATGGCAACCACGATATGTTTAATGCCCAATAATGAGGCGATAAAGCTGTGGCGTTTAGTTTGGGTTTGTACACCGTAACGGGCGTCAATCAGAATAACCGCTAAATCGCAACTGGAGGCGCCGGTCGCCATATTGCGGGTGTATTGTTCGTGTCCTGGGGTATCGGCAATAATGAATTTACGGGTAGAGGTGGAAAAATAACGGTAGGCGACATCTATGGTAATGCCCTGTTCCCGCTCAGCTTGCAGGCCATCAACCAATAAAGCCAAATCGATCTTGCCGGCGCCGGCAGTCCCGGATTTGACGCTATCAGCCTGCACGGCAGCGAGCTGGTCTTCGTAGATCATTTTGGAGTCGTGTAACAAACGCCCGATAAGGGTGCTTTTGCCGTCATCGACATTGCCGCAGGTTAAAAAACGCAGCAGTTCTTTGCGCTCATGTTGCGCTAAATAAGCATTAATATCGGTACTGATTAAGTCGGATTGGTGGGACATGGTGTTAGGTTCAGGGTAAAAGGTAAAAAATTTATCGACACCACTGTTTTTCGCAGGGAATGCCGTCGTTGTTGCCATCCATTTTGGTGTCTGGACAATTATTGATGAAAAAAGTCGCCTCTTCACAAGAAGTCATTTGAGAGCATTTGGTGCGACCATCACACTGATAGGTTGGTTGATTTTTAGAAACATCAGTGTCGACTGTTTTAACTCTATTTGCATTGTTATCAGGGGATCGCTTAAAAAAATTACTTACATATTCGAAGAGCCATGAAAGGAAAGATGTATTTTTTGGTGATTGTGGTGGAGATGATAGCTCTGAAGAAGGATTAAGATATGTTTGAGGCATAGATACATTTTTTTGATTTGGCAAATTTTTCAAAATCGGCTTAGCTAAAACAGGAGCTGGTTCTGCCTTATTGATAATATTAGGTTTATCTGTAATGGTGCAGATTTTATCGGTATAGTTGATATGACCATAGTCATCAATACATTTATAGATTTTAGCGTAACTATTCATGGAATAAATTAACATTAAAGTCAAAATAAGACTTTTTAATATCAACAGCAACATTAAAGTATTTGCCTAAATTTACTAGAAATACCCTTCACGTTTTTTCTGTTCCATTGAACCTGCCTGGTCGTGATCAATCAATCGGCCTTGGCGCTCAGAAGTGGTTGTTAAGAGCATTTCCTGAATGATTTCCGGCAGCGTGGTGGCTGTTGATTCAACTGCGCCGGTTAAGGGGTAGCAGCCTAAGGTGCGGAAACGTATCATTTTCATTTCGACTTTTTCATCTGCGCCAATTGGCATCCGTTCGTCATCAACCATGATCAGCATGCCATCGCGGTTGACCACTGGTCGCTCTTTAGCGAAATAAAGCGGCACAATCGGGATATTTTCCAGATGAATGTATTGCCAAATATCCAGTTCAGTCCAGTTTGAGAGGGGAAAGACCCGTATGCTTTCGCCTTTATCAATCTGGCCGTTATAAATATTCCAGAGTTCAGGGCGTTGGTTTTTAGGATCCCAGCGGTGGTTTTTATCACGGAAAGAATAAACCCGTTCTTTGGCACGCGACTTTTCCTCATCGCGTCTTGCGCCGCCGAAAGCCGCATCAAATTGATATTTGTTGAGTGCTTGCTTTAAGCCATCGGTTTTCATCACATCGGTGTGTTTTTTACTGCCGTGGGTAAATGGCCCGATGCCTTGGTCTATGCCGTCCTGATTTTTGTAAACCAATAAATCCAAGCCGAGGTCTTCGGTGAGTTGATCACGAAAAGTGATCATTTCTTTAAATTTCCAGGTGGTATCTACGTGTAATAACGGGAAAGGGGGCTTGCCCGGATAAAAGGCTTTCATGGTCAAATGCAGCATCACCGCTGAATCTTTACCAATTGAATAAAGCATGACGGGGCGTTCAAATTCAGCCGCTACTTCGCGGATAATGTGGATGCTCTCTGCTTCCAGCTGTTTAAGGTGGGTCAATTTATAATCGGTCATTAAAAATCCGTTCGATTTAAGGCGGTTGGTAATTAAACCGCTATTTTAACGTTGATTGCCGATTTAGTTCCAGATTTGTTATTAACGTTAGAGAGTCTAAGTAAGCAGTTGGTAATGAGAATTTGGAGCTTGGGAAGCAGATGGCTTACAAGTAGCCCCTATTTCCACTCAAACAGTTTCCACATGTTGACTTTGGTTCCTTTGTCCAGGTCGCTTCTTTGCACATCCAGCTTGCCGTCGCCGTCGCTATCAATTAAATAATAGGCAGGGCCGAGATCTGGAATGACTTTTACCAGATATACCACGCCATTGTTACGGAACTCCTGAATGGTCTCTTGGCCACGACGGATAATGGTAATGTCAGGTTCCAGATTTTCACCACTTTGCACGGGCATAGGTAAATCCGGTGGCTCTGGCGTATCGCTCAGGGGAATGGACGCATTATCAGTTGCTCCGCTATTTTTTGTAGCTGGCGGTACTTCTGCTTTACCCGGAGATGATAATTCAGGCGGGGGGGGAATAGTTGCATTCTCGCTGGTTTCAGCGTTAACCAAAATCGGCAAGCTAATGAGGCAGTATAGGAATAAACGGCGCATGATTGCTTCTCGTTAGGTAATCAAAGACGATTATGATATTACAGATTAGCAGACTTTGCTTGTAAATATGCAGCCTGAAACCCGCTGTAATCCTTAATAAGGTAAGGTTCTGGAAAGGCTGATAGTTGGGTCAAAAGAATCAGAATTGTCGCAGAGTGCGCAACGGTAAAGCTAAGCGGCGGTAGCGTTTTTACGTTAAGATATTGAATTTTGTAACAGGCTTATCATGCGTATTCATGCCCTTCCTATTCAGTTGGTTAATCAGATTGCGGCTGGTGAAGTTGTCGAACGCCCTGCGTCGGTGGTCAAAGAATTGGTGGAAAATTGCTTTGACGCTGGTGCCAGCCAGATTTTAATCGAGATTGAGCAGGGCGGTACGCAACTGATCAAAATTCGTGATAATGGCTGTGGAATTGAAAAAGAAGACTTACCCTTGGCTCTTTCCCGGCACGCTACCAGTAAAATCGCCACCTTGCAGGATTTGGAACAAGTCATGAGTATGGGTTTTAGGGGCGAAGCCTTGCCCAGTATCAGCTCTGTGGCGCGGCTAACCTTAATCTCACGGGTTGCCGATGCTGATTGTGCCTGGCGGGTCAGCGCTGACGGACGGGAACAGGACTTTGATCCACAGCCTGACCCGCATCCATTAGGTACTACTGTGGATGTGCGGGATTTGTTTTATAACACCCCCGCGCGCCGTAAATTCTTAAAAGCCGAAAAAACCGAATTTGCGCATATCGAAACCTTAATCAAACGCATGGCGCTGAGCCGTTTTGATATTGGGTTTATCCTGCAACATAATCAACGGGAAGTGTTTGCGTGTCGTCCGGCATCCAGTGATGTAGATCAGGCACAACGGGTAGCCAGTGTTTGTGGTTCCGCGTTTCTTGAAAATGCCATTGCCGTTGATTTTGAGGCTTCCGGTTTGCAACTGACCGGCTGGGTGGGATTGCCAACTTTCTCCCGTAGCCAGCAGGATATGCAGTTTTTTTATGTGAATGGTCGTTTGATCAAAGATAAATTGGTCGCCCATGCTATTAAACAAGCCTATCAGGATGTTTTGTACCATGGCCGGCATCCGGTGTTTGTGCTTTACTTAACCCTTGATCCGGCCTTGGTGGATGTTAACGCGCACCCTGCCAAACTGGAGGTGCGGTTCCGTGAAGGGCGGTTAGTGCATGATTTTCTATTTACTGCGCTGCACCGTAGTTTAGCCAGCGTTAGACCGACTGAACAAGTGAAAACTTCGGCAACCGTGAGCGCTTTTTACGATCCTATGCCGGCACCCGCAACGGCTAAAGCAACTTATCCAGCATCGCCAACGTCCTCTGGATATTCATCGCGTGCTTATCAATCCAGCCCACAACAAAGCGCGTTGCCTTTAAGGGTGGAGGAACAGATTGAGGCATATACAAAACTCTATCACGTATCGCAACCGTTGCCTAGGCAGCAACCACAAGCAACACCGCCGTTAGGCTATGCGGTTGCACATTTGCATAATATTTACATCCTCTCGGAAACTCCGGAAGGCATTATCCTGGTAGATGCGCACGCTGCGCACGAGCGTGTCACTTATGAACGCCTTAAAGCGCTTTATCAACAAGGTGCTATTGCCAGCCAGCCGTTATTGTTGCCTATTAAAATTATGGTCAGTTCAACCGAAGCGGATTTAGCGGAGCAAGAATATGACTTTTTCTTAAAGTTAGGATTTGACTTATCCAGAACCAGTCCTGAGACCGTGGTGTTGCGTGCCGCACCCGCGATATTTGGTCAGGGGGATATGGAAGGTTTACTGCGCGATGTGTTGTCCGATATTTTGGAACAAGGCATGAGTCAGCGTATCCAAGAAAAAACCAATGCCGTACTGGCGAGTGTTGCTTGTCATGGCTCTGTGCGGGCACAACGGCGCTTAACTATTCCCGAAATGAATGTGCTCCTGCGTGATTTGGAAAAAACCGAACGTGGTGGGCAATGCAATCATGGTCGGCCCACCTGGATAGCCTTATCCAAAAAAGAGTTGGATAAATTCTTTTTGCGTGGGCAGTGAGGCTGGGGCGCTCACTTAATGATTTCAAGCATAGTTTTTAGCTGGTTTAACCAGAAGCGAATTTAACTGTATTAGTCTCGACTTAATCTGACACATCGACGTGAAAAGATGAGGGTTACCAGTTTAGATAGGGGGGTCGAAACCTTAACCAAAACCCGAAAGATAACGCTCCACATACTAACAATCCGATAATAAAACCCAACGCTGGGCTGTTAAACTTAGCCTAAGAACTGCAAAACGTATCCAAGGCTTGTAAGGTAATGGGCATATCGCGTGATACGTTTTATCGTTATCAGGAACTGGTTGCCGAAGGGGGTGTTGAGGCTTTAACCGATAAAAGCCGCTGGCCGGTGCCCAGATTGCTGCGTTAGAGAAAAAACACACGATGACGAAGCCTGTGGTGAAATTGAAACAGTTCATCCAGGATACCTTGATCCACAAGACACTTTCTACGTTGGCAACCTCAAAGGCGTAGGGCGCAATACCAGCAGGCTTACGTGGATACCTACAGCAAAGTGGCGCACTGTAACCTGTACACGGCCAAAACACCGATAACAGCAGCTGGTACCCTGAATGACAAAGTATTGCCGTCCTATGAAGCGAACGGGCTGCCCGCACTGCGTATCCTGACGGACTGTGGGACAGAATATTGTGGTAAAGCCGAACAGCATGGCTATCAGTTATATCTGGCGATCAACGGCATCGGCCATACCAAAACCAAGGCCAGGCATCCGCAAACCAATGGGATTTATGAACAGTCCCATAAAACCATATTGCAAGGGTTCTATCAGGTCATCTTCCGTAAAAAGCTTTATCGTGGCCTGGAATCCTCGCAAAAGGATCTGGGCGAATGGCTTATTTATTACAACAATGACCGGACTCATCAGGGCAAAATGTGCAATGGCAGGACGCCAATGGATACTTTGCTGGATGGAAAACGGATTTGGGCCCAGAAAAACCTGAACCAAACCTAACCTAATCTGACGGACACACTGCAAAACCGGTAACTGTCAGATTAAGTCTGAGCTAATACAAATTATGCAACAACCCCAATAGCCACTATCTTTTTTCATCGGCTTCTTCGCCTATTTCCCAAGTTTCTGTTGCAGTTTCAATAATCTTACCGCTCCCGGCATCAACCTCAACTTTGGTTTCTACGCCTTTGTCGCTGATAATATCAATTTCATAGCTGGCATCACCATTCGCTTCAATTTCATATTCGACTTCCTGGACTTTTCCGGGATGGGCTTTTAAAGCGGTAGCAGTAGCGTCCGCTTCTGAGATTTTCAGATGTTTCTTAAACGCTTCATTTTCAGCATTAATCACTTCACTTTCCTGTTCGGTGATTTTGCCGTTCTGAGCATTGCACATAAACTCCCACTCGTTACCGCTGCTGTCCTTGACTTCAAATTCATACACAGGCTTACCTGAAACTATTAGTTTTTCGAGTTTAATTAATTCACCAGGCTTTTGTTTTTGTATTGCGCTAATGCAAGTGTCGAGTGGTTGAGTCGCAGCGTTGGCTAATGCGGTTGTTAAAACAAGTCCTACTGCGCCGATTGAATATAAGCTGGTTTTTTTCATGATGTTCTCCAAAAGTAATTTAAAAAAGGGAAGCCTTGTTGGCATTTTAGAAGAACATCACTAAAAGTAAATATATTTTAAGCTACTGTTTGTAACACATCATTTTAATAGTTTTTTTATTAGGTAGTTATTGTTCTTGGAGAATTTGGCCTTGCCTGTTCATTTGCAGATGATAACTCACCGCAATTGCGCCAATGGCTAATAGCAACAACTGCCAAAGATAGGTTTCTGGGAAGGCGGTTGATAATACAATCATGCCTAAATAAAACCCTGTAAAAGCAGTACGTTTAGATGCTTTGAATACGCCATCAAAATAAGTGCTAAGCGCCAGGATCAGTAAAATAATCAAGCCGGTTTCGTGAATATCAATCCGACCATCCTGATGCAGTGCATACACAATCATGGCGGCAAACAGGCTGCCTGCCCAATATTGCAGATGAACATAAAACCGTTGTTTGGCCGCGCCTTCATTGGCTTGCATTTGTGCAAAATCCGGCGCGAGTGTTGCGAATGCGGATAATAATACCATCAACAACCAGTAAAAATGGCTGGCTGCTTCGTAATAGTTAGTCAAATACGCACCGATTAAGGCTAATGCCATCTGGGCAATAAATAACGTGTGTTCAGATAAAAAAAAGGGTTTATTCATAAAAGATGCTCCAGAAATATAATTTTTTTAAGCGTTACGACCTAATGCAAACGAGAGCGGCCAATACACCAATAACAACATGGCTAAAGCTAATATCGCCGGTTGCCAGCGCACATCAGTAGCGACTGGTTTTGCTGTAGCTAAAGCCGAGGTTTGCAAGGTTTTTTGTAAGGTTTCCAAATCGGTTAACCGTGCGTAAGCCAAGCCGGATTCTGCACTCAATTGTTGTAAATAGTCTTCGTGCAGCGAGGTTAAATGTTCATTACCTTTGACCACGGCACTACCAAACGGGGCATTACGGGCGTTGTAACCTTCTATTTGCGAGGGATCTAGGTTGTTTTGCCCGAAGGTCGAACGATGCGGCACATCGTCTTGCGCATACACGCCGTTAGGTTTGCCGTCTGCATCAAATTTAGGAATGGGTACAGCAGCTAAATCGCCCGCCCCTAAAATCAACCCTTTCGCTTTGCCTTTTAAAGCGGAAAAATCCGCACGGTAGCTGGGATTGACTGGCGGGGCTTCTTGGCCATCCGTGATAAAAATAATGCCGCCGTCTTGTTTTTGTAGCATTTCCAAAGTATTTAACAAGCCTTTGGCGATATTACTGTCTGCCGCCCACGCCATGCGCCAGTCGATATGACTGATGGCGGCATCAATTTCAGCAAAAGATTGGCACACCTCAATCGGTTCAAACAGTAAGGTAGAACGGCGCTCGGTAAATAAGCCTAAACCCATTTTGGATTCGCAGGGCAGTTGGGTGAGCAGTTGCCGTAAGGTGGTTTTGATATGTTCCAAGCGGCTGATTGCGCCCGCTTCGGTTTGATAATCGGTGGCATTCATACTGCGGGTGATGTCAATAATCACCGTGAATTGGTAAATCGGCTGCTTTTGGATATGACTCGGACGCAGCCATAAAACCGCCATTGCCAGCAACGCCATGCAAAGGCAGATCATTCGATAATCAATGGTTAGCCAACGGAGTTTGGTCATGGCGAAACGCTTAATGGATGGATTACGGTTTAGGTTTTTGCTTGGTCAAGTCGGCACAACCCGCTGTGGCATCCGCACCTGCCTCAAGATAACAGGCACTAATATGGTCGGCATTGTAAAAATGTCCGTGGTTGTAGCCTTTGCTATCTTCGCCAACCCAAGAAAAAGTGCTGTTATCAGGATAAATGACCCCAAAAAAATGCTTGTTGCCCCCCGAAAAAGTAAAATGCCCTTTGAAAATACGTTCTTTTTGCTCGGTAATTTCGATAGTTTTCGTCCAACTTTGATAGCCTTTGGGTTCAGAATAAGTTTTATTTTCACCTACCCAAACTCCCACTAAATTCGGAATGTCACCCGCAATACTTGGATGAGAAAGTGCCATTGACAAGGCGAAAATGGCTGATTTTACGGGTTTATTCATAGTTAATCTCCTGTTGCATTGCAAGTTTAAGGCAATCCACGCGGAAAACCGGGGACGGTTGTCCACAGCTGCGATTGCTTGGTATTGGTTACTTCATCGTCTTGTAAATTCACTTTGTCCATTTCCGGTAACAAACGCATCGCCACCTCAAGGTTGTATTTGGCATCCCAAAAGCCGCTGTCCAGGGTCAATGCCTGCCGATAGGCTTGTTTTGCCAAGCCCACTAACGGCATGGCAGCGGCTAAGCGCGTGGCTTCCACTTCCACCATCGCTTGTTCCAGATAAATATTGCCCAGGTTGTAGCGCACTTTAGCTTTAAAGCGGTTGTCGCCTTGTTCCATCACTGTCCCCAAAGTGATTAAGGCTTGGTCGTAACGATGCAATTGTTTTAGATAAAATGCCCGTGCCAGACTGAGTTCAGGTTTATCCTTATTGACAGTGTTTAAATCAACGTCTTGCTGGTTCAATAAATCGGTAATCAAACCGTTTTCATGGCGAATGGCTAATAAAGACAACGCTTGCCAGATGGAAAACAACAGACTGGTCGCCAATATTCCCCAAATTGCGGTATGGCGGATGGTTCGGGTAATCATCGTTTCATCTCAACAAATTTCAGGCTTAACAACACCGCGATTAACACAGTTGCTATTTGGTAACAGCTTGCCGATAAATCCAGTTTCGGAATGCGTTCTACATACTGCAAAGGCAGATTTTCCAAGCGGTTAATGTCTGCGATTGCCACACTTAACGCATTGGGGCTTTCCGCTTCAAAGGCTTGATACGGTGTTTGTAAGCTGGAAAAAAACTTATGCAAATACAATTCCGGCATCGCTTGCGCGTTGTCGTCCCGGCTATCGGCGGGCTTGTCAAAAATGCCCGGACTGCCAGCCGTCCGCAAAAAAATCCAATACAAACGTACCTGCTGCTCTTTAAACCACACCCGCAATTTTTGTTCATCATCGCTGGATAATGCCGCTGCGCCATCAGACACCAGCAATACAATGCGTGAACCCGTTAAGGGTTGTTGTTGAAAAAACGACAACGCCATACCTAAACCCTTACTGACATGGGTGTAACTCAAAGCAGGCGTTGAAGTGGCGGCAATCGCCGCTTGCACGGCTTGTTTATTTTCGGTAAGCGGGATGACGAACAACGGCGCAGTGCTATATTCCGCTACGCCGATAAGATCATTTTCGCGTTTAGCGACAAATTCAGTGAGTAGGCGTTTAGCAACGACGGACTTTGATTCATCTTTGCCATTCGCCGCTTGTCCGGCGAAGGTGTTATCCATGCTATTACTGCGATCCAGCAACAATACAATGTGCGCGCCATGCCCGATACGCTCAATCGTTTGTTCCGTGCGGTGCAAACCAGCCAACCCTAACACCAAACTGGCCATCGCAATGCTGGCAATTAACCGCAGCAGTAGCGCCAATGCGGTAGACCAATGATCCGTAGGAATAAGGCTTAAATACGGGCTGGGCGTGAGTTTGATACCGCTATTGAATAAGGGCAATAAACTCAATACCAAGCCACTGAGCAGCCAAGGCTGGTTAACCGCCCAATTCATCGTTTGCCTCGCTCAATATTTAGCGCGGATTGGCATAAGCTGTGCAATTTTTCCAAGTCGATCTCTACCGGAATCATGCCTTGGCTAAAGAAAAAACGATTGGAGCAGTTAAAAAACCAATCTAACTCAGCGCTTAATTGTTGATATTCTGGATGGTCAATATAAAAATCTGCCAGTCGATTATGGAATAAGGGCTGTGCATATAATTGGTTAAATGCCTGATGTACAGCGCTTAACGCCTGCGCCATATTGTCTTTGGACAAGGATTTAAGCTGCTTGAGTGCCGATTTAAAAGCATTGCGTTTAAACGGTTTAGGCAACACTCCATATACGCCTGCCAGATAGATACCTAAACCAAATGAAATGAGTAAACCAGCACTTAAACCCATTAAAGGCTTGGTCGTAGACAGCAATTCCGGTTGGGTATCCGGGCGTTTGTATTCGCCATTTTCGGTTTTACGCACCGCCAATTCCCGCAGCGGTGAAATATTAAATGCCCATGCCGGTACCGCTTGGCTTAGCGCTTTTCCGTTTCGTTGCAGACTTAAATTAAACCCTGGAATAGTGAGTAATTTCACTTCTAATGCGGCATAAAACACTTGATAACGCAACGTCAATTCATGATGGACACTGCCACCGCTTTCCCGATGCTTGATGAATACGTCATTCAGATTCAACCATCGATTAACCTGCCCTTTGGCGGGTAAGCTGGCGGTTTGTAGGGTGACATTATTTTCAGTATCAAATTCGATACGCTGGGTGATTTCATCGCCTAACACGTAACCAAACGGACGCGGCGCAGTGAAGGTGAAATTTCTCACCGGTTCGGTATTCGAGCCGGAGCAACCTGTTAACAACAACACCATCATTAACCGTTTCATGCCGCTGCCCGTTGTGCAAAATATTGGTTAATCGGTGCCACTTGAAAACCCGCATTTAAAAACAAAGGTTCCATGCCAAAGCCCCGAAAGCAGTTTTTTAAGTCTTTTTGCCGCTGGGTATAAGCGGTTGCAATCTTTTCTCGTAATTTTGGACGCATCAACAAGGTGCGCGTTTTGCCATTTTCAAGGTCTTGCAAGCTGACTAAGCGCCAATCGGGCCAATCGTTAATTTCTTGGGCATCCCATAACACCACAGGGATAACCTCGTGTCCTTTTAAACCGCCTAATACCGCTTTGCAATGCGCTAACGGCCAATGAAAATCCGACACCAAAAACACTAAGCCTTTGCTGGCCGGTAAAAACGGTGCAACTTGCGTGAGTGCATGGGCAGTGCCTTGAAAAGTAGTATTTTGCAATTGTTTCGCCAATAAGCTTACGCGTCCAATCGCTTGGCTGGCTGGCAACTGCCATTGGGGTTTTAAGGTATCGGCAGCACCGATAAACCCAAAACGATCACCATAGCTGTGGGAGGCATCCGCAATCGCCACTAATAACTGCACTAAGGTATGTTGCTTGGAGAAGCGTCCGTTAAAGCGCATGGACGCAGACAAGTCGGCAATTAAGGTGACATTGATGGTGCTTTGTTGTTGATACACTTTTACGCGGTAGCTGTTGAAGGGGTCAAGCACGCTGGCGCGGAGATCTATACGCCGCGGGTCAGGGCTGGCGATTAAGGGCGCGTGGCGTTTAAATAACTGCCCGCTGCCGACCATTTGCCCCGGATGTGCGCCGGGGTAAACGGCAGCGGAAGGTTTTATTAACCGATAATTGAGGCGTTCGTGCATAAGGTTAAAATTGTTAAATAATGAATCCGGTGATCTAACATGAGCGGCAACGTTGAAATTTTATTGGTGGAACATCTACGTGCAATCAGGTCGGACATCTTGCTGGCAGTTCGGCAAAACAACACGTTTTATATGTTCGGTTACTAGAGCGTAATTTTAGGCAGGCATAGTTGGCCAAAACGATAACGTAAGCAAAAACAACCCAAACCAAAAACCGATTTCGTAGGTTTCAGTTATTGGCTGGATATTTTTGACAGCTCCATATACATGTACTACGACCATAAGAACCCAACATGCTAATAGAAACTGAAAGTAGAATATCTGCACGGCAGGATTCATAGCGGCTACAACCCCGAATGAGCCAATTACAAAAGCTACGCAGCCAAGACACCTGCCATAATAAACAGCCAAATCGGTTTGGATTGGAATTTCCCAGCGAAGGGTTTTTGCCCAATGAATAGGCCAAATTGCCATTGGCACACCAAAAATCACCAACGTTGAAGTGCCTATGACAAAGAGGAACTGACTTGAATAATTGCCCCATATTCCTAGCATTTTTATTTCCCCCGGTGTTTATGATGCCTGATTACCTAAATTACATTCCTCTATGGCGCAGCCACTTGTTTTAATATGCCTGACAATAAGTCCGGTATTAATTGTTCCTTACGGTAAGCGTACATCGGGTTTAAAAACAGCCGATGCCCGATACAATGAGCGAAAGTGTTTTGCATATCTTCCGGCAAGACATGGTCACGGTTTTCCAGCCAAGCACGCACTTTGGCGGCACGTATCCAATAACTCATCCCGCGCGGACTGGCACCGGACAGCAATAATTGCTGCATATCCACATCCTCCAGCTTGATGCCGAACTGTTGTGGGTTATGCGTGGCTTTCCATAAACTCAAGGCATAAGCATGTAATTTTGGCGTGGCTTGAATACTGTTTTGTAAGTCGCTTGCTAAATCATTGAGCTGATAATACGGAATTTGCCCGCTGGGCAAGCTGGCAATCAATTGATCCGTATTATGAAAGCGGGGATTGAACATTAATTCATCTAACACCGCATCATCGGTAGGCGTATCGAGGTTAATTTCCAGCATAAACCGGTCTTTGGCGGCGGCGGGCAGCTCAAAGGTTTCTTCACGCTCAACCCGGTTCCGGTCAGCAAAGACCTGCATGTGCGGCAGGGTGTAGTCACGGTTAAAGGCATTAATACTGCGTTCTGCCATCGCGCGTAACAACAGCGAATGCACTTGTGGACGGGCGCGGTTAATTTCGTTGAAAAAGAAGGTAGCGAGATTTTCGCCTTGTTTCAATAAAGGGCCCGGATCGACTTTAGGGCGGCCATCGCGATCTAAATAGGTGTAATAAACAAGATCAGCGGGCATTAAATCTATCGTGCCTTCGATACGCTGATAATCACCGCCTAAACTTTGTGCGACGGCGCGGAGCAGGGTGGTTTTACCAACCCCAACATTGCCTTCCAGTAATACATGCCCCCGTGCAAACACTGCAATGGTGATGGCACGGACGGCGGCAGATTGCCCTAAGACAGTTTGATTGATTTGTTGCTCGAACTGTAACGCTTTAATGCGCCAGTCATTTAAAGAAGTCGCTGTAGTCATAACTAACCATTGCCAGCAATATGCGCTGCCGAAGTTAAAATAGACGCGGACTTTAGGTTATCAACCCATAAAAAACAATATACAGTTGATAATAAAGAATATTTCCTGTCAAATAATGGGAAAACTTCCCGCTTATAACAACCCAAGCAATTTATGCAGTAGTCATTATTTCTAAATACGCCCTGTGAAAATAATATGTGTTATTTCACGCAATAAATTAAGTGATATGCCCTATTTTTAAATTAACCTACGTAAACCGAGGCCTTTAAAAATTACATAAATCGTTAATTAACAATTACATGAATAAAATGGCATGCTGTGTGCTTTATATTTTGGTTTAATATACCCATTTACCTACCGCTGGGCTAGGGTAAGGAGCGTAAATGCCCACCATTGATCTAACCACCAACGCTGCGTTAACCCAGCTCTATCGCGAACATCACCCGTGGCTGCTTAACTGGTTGCACAAACAGGTCTCCAACCGGGTGCAGGCCGAAGACCATGCACATGACACCTTTATGCGGATTATCGCAGCGCGGGATGTGCATAGCATACGCGAACCACGCGCCTATCTCACCACCATTGCCAAAGGCATTCTCGCCAACCACTGGCGTCACTCGGCGATAGAACAAGCCTATTGGCAATCGCTTGCAGAACATCCAGAGCAATTGACCGCTTCGCCAGAACAACATGCTATCATTTTGGAGACACTGCAAGAGATTGACGCCCTGCTCGACCAGTTACCCGCAAAAGTGCGTAGCGCATTCCTTATGTCGCAATTGGATGGATTAACCTATGTTCAAATTGGTGAGCGTTTGGGCGTTTCCGAACGGATGGTCAAAAAGTACATGGCACGCGCCATGTTGCATTGCCTGATGGCGGACGTGTAAGGAAAAATAGGGTGTCTAACAATAACCGCGATATTAATCCCAGCGTACTGGCAGAAGCGGCAGAATGGTTTGCCTTATTAGGTGCTGCATCCACGTCCCCAAAAGATCATGAACAATGGCAAGCATGGCTAGCCGCCAAACCCGAACACCGCGCCGCTTGGCAGCGCGTTGAATTTTTCACGCATAAATTTAACAGCTTGCCCGCACAGACATCGCTATCGGCCTTAAACTCACCGGATTTGCAGCGCCGCCAAGCACTTAAAACACTCGCCGTTTTCTGCGCGGTAGGACTATCTAGCTGGCAAGTTTGGCGGCAAGGCTACTGGCAAGAATGGACGGCTGATTATCGCAGTGGCGTCGGGGAGATCCAGACCTTCACCTTAGCTGACGGCAGTCTAATCACCCTGGATACGGACAGCGCCATTGACGTTGATTTTACCCAAAACCTACGGCGCCTAAGGTTAGTGCGTGGTGAAGTCTATATAGAAACCGCTCCTGATACCAGCAGCGTACACCGCCCCTTCGTGGTCGATTGTGCGGCAGGTCGAGTGCGGGCGATAGGCACACGTTTTAGTGTGCGCGAACAAGCCACGGATTGCCACGCTGCCGTCTACCAGGGCGCGATTAATATACAACCCGCTGCCAATCCGGCCCTGTCGCAAACCTTAAAGGCCGGTCAGGCGGCTAATTTCACCCGTCAACAGATCGCTATCATCAAGAAAATTGAAGCCCATCAACCCGCTTGGTCGCAAGGCGTGCTATTGGCCGATAACCTACCCTTAAGTGAATTCGTCATCCAACTCAATCGCTATCGGCATGGTTATATCACTTGTGCGCCTGATATTGCCCATCTGCGAATCGTCGGTGCATTTCCCTTGAATGATCAGGAGCGGATACTGGCGGTATTGCAAGAAACCCTGCCAATTAGCGTTTCTAAACAAACGCCGTGGTGGGTGAGAATTGAACGGCGTTAAAAACGAATTAAATTCACCGCATAGCCTGCCGTGCCGCTTGCGCTAAAAACCCGGATCGTGTGGCACCATGCGCTTTGGCATAGTCATCAATTCTGCTCAATAACAATTTAGGCAGCGTAATATTAACTTTTTCAGCTGGGCCTAAATATTTCTCAACCGGCACCTCAACAATTGACCAAATCCAGCCCGCGAGATCAGGGTCTGACTGGTATTCCGTCAACGTCTTGCCGGGCGGAATCATGCCGCCGTCTTCAATAACCGTCGCACACCATAAATCAATCGCTTCTTTCGCATTTTCAAATGCCTCATCCAAGGTATCACCTGCGGAAAAACAGCCCGGTAAATCAGGCACCACCACCCCAAAAGCGTGACTAGCATCGCCCGGTTCTATCGCAATAAAAAATCTCATGCTTTTAACCCCGCTTGTTTTAATAGCTTATTGACCAACCCTTTGCCCAAATCATTCTTGGGGTGCGGCACACTTAAATGCCCCGGCTTGATAGGATGCACAAAAATATGATGGCTCCCCTTAACGCTTCTGAGCATCCAGTCGTCACTTTCAAGCTGCTTGATAAGTTGTTTACTGTTCATAGTGGTTATTATAACCACTGCCAAAGAAAAGGTATAGACTTCAGTAAACTAACCGAGTGCGAAATCAAATTTATAATCTCCAATAGCTTTTTTAAAATCCGTTGGTATCTTGGCGCATTTGATTGACTTGTAATATCCCTACTCCTATCATGCTGCTTATAAACGCAAGATTTATCCACTTGGGGGCTAAGCAAACATGAGAACGAATATTGTCATAGACGACGAACTAATAGCCAAAGCTATTCAGGTCAGCGGCTTAAAATCAAAAAAAGACGTGGTTGAGCAAGCGCTTAAGCTGTTAGTGCAAAGAAATGAGCAACAAGCCATACGGGAATTGCGCGGTACACTGAAATGGGAAGGAAATTTAGATGAAATGCGGGGCGGCAAATGATACTGGTTGATACCAGCGTTTGGATCGACTACTTCAACGGCAATTCTGACAACCACACGTCTAGCGTGGCTAATTCCTTTTCAGTTTGCTGATCGGCTAACACTAAATCAATATCCAATGGGTTCAGATGCTCAATGAATTCTGACAAAGACAAACCGCTTATCTGCGCCGCGGCTCCGAGCGATACCCACCTATCTATAAATAAATTGTCAGCCAAAACAAGCTGGGATTGCTCACTCATCATTTATTATTTGCAGAAAGATCGCGCAAACTACCAGAGGCATATTTGTGCAAGACACTGGCAACCAGCGTTTGATAAGGCATACCCTCTTCTAAAGCGCGACGCTGTAAAGCGGCTAAATCTCGGGACGAAATTCTGATATTAATCCGTTTATCTTTTTTAAATACCGCTTCAGCCGCCCCTGCTAAATAAAACTTACGTTCCTCGGTGATCACCGATTCAAATTCATCGGCTTCAAAAGCAGCCAATAATTCTTGTTCTTCTTGATCTAACAGCAGCTTACTCATGTTCACCTCGACAATATTTTTTAGTCGCTTTTCGACTGGGAATAATCGTTTTTAGAAAAATCTCTTCGGTTGTTTCCACATAGGGTACCAAATAGGCATAGTCCGCAATATTAACCACAAATACCTTTTGATTTGAATACTTGTCAATATTGGGGTGAACAATATCATCCAGCAATGCGCCGGACTGAATTGCAAACAGCACCGCCTCGAACGACACCCCTCGCTCGGTCATTAGAATCTGATTTTTCTCACTGTTCCAGTTTATACGCTTCATTCGGTTAAGAATAGCATAACCTCATCCGCAACGACCTGTTTTAAAAGGATGAAAAAATATTTCATTTTTTAGTTCCCTTTTTTGCGTTTCGCTTGGCAATAGGATAACAACAGCAATCATCCAAGGGAGTTAACCCATGCAAAAGCGAGCAACGCAGCACCCACACAGAAAAACCTTCACCCTGACCCAACAAACCTTAACTGGCTTGGTGATGGTCGGCAGTTTAGCCGCGCAACCGGCAGCGGCGGATAACACCGCTCAGGCCAAGCGTAGCCAACAGACCTTTCATATCAGCGGCGGTACGCTTAGCCATGCCCTTAGCCAGTTTGCAGGTAGCGCGGGCATTGTGCTATCCGCAGATGCGCGGCTGACCGATGGCAAAGCCAGCCGGGGCTTGAACGGTCAGTTTTCCGTTGCGGAAGGCTTATCAGCTTTGCTGGCGGGGAGTGGGTTGACTTATCAACATACCGCTAATGGCTCGGTGTTGGTGGCACAAGCGCCTAAGCCAGTGGAGAATTTGAGTCAGGCTGAGCCTACCTCGTTACCGGCGGTGAAGGTGTCTGGGAAAGCGGTTTATGCTAATGATAAAGTTGGGGGCAACGATCCTTACAATTCAAATTACCACCGAAAAAATGCCAGTTCGGCTACCAAAACTGACACACCCATCATGGAAACACCTTTCTCTATCAAGGTTCTACCGCAGCAAGTGTTACGAGACCAGCAGGTGGTCAGCATCCGCGACTCGTTGCGTAATGTAGCAGGTGTGATTCCACTCGCCACTAGCCAGAATGTTGCTGATACATTTATCAGTCGAGGATTTGCGAATAACACTGGCGTTTATCGGGACGGGTATTCGTTTTATGACCAAGTAGCCTGTTGTCCGACAGGACTTAGGGAGACGGCCAATGTTGAGCGCATCGAGTTTCTCAAGGGGCCTGCATCTATCCTCTTCGGACGTGCACAGCCTGGCGGTATCATCAATTTAGTTACTAAGCAGCCATTGGCAACGCCGTACTATTCACTACAGCAACAGATCGGTTCTTATGATTTCTACCGCACGACGCTGGATGCGACAGGTCCATTGACTTCAGACGATACCTTGCTGTATCGCTTCAATATGGCTTACCAAGATGCAGGTTCTTTCCGTGAGTTCGTCAAGAGTGACCGCGTTTTCGTAGCGCCTAAGCTGCGTTGGAATATTAGTCCTCGCACTCAAGTGACGCTAGATCTCGAATATATGCACAATGAGGATACTCCTGATATCGGCAATGTCCCGTTAGCGCTTAATCCCACTGGCAATAAACCCTCGTCAATGCCGATTAATCGTAACATCGGTGAAGAATGGTCTACGCTGAAAAGCGACAGGGTTCTTGTCGGCTTGGATTGGTCGCATCAGTTCAATGATAATTGGACGCTACATCACCGCTTCAATACGGAGAGGTTCGAAAATAAGTTCGTCGGGGTCTATTCGTCGGCCGCATCACCTGATGGAACCGTGCAGCGAGGGTTATTCAACGTCGATCCCTCTGAGGCTGAGCGGTATTCTTCCATACTCGATCTAACCGGCAAATTCGAAACTTGGGGCATCAAGCACACCTTGTTGGCTGGCGGCGACTATTTTAGCAGTGATGAAAGCACTATTGAAAATGACTTTCCTCCTGGAGGGCAACTTAGCGCATCTAATATTTTTAACCCAAGCCACCAATCGCAACTACCTCAAGTTGGTGATGATATTTATCACGAAGATTATTCAATAGAATGGTATGGTCTCTATCTGCAAGACCAGATTGAACTTCCCTACAATATCCATGTACTGGGCGGCTTCCGCTATGACAACGCGGAAGTCCGCGATAACCTGCTTGATGGAATTGTCACCAGTCAGGACGACAAAATTAGCCCGCGCGGCGGTCTTGTTTGGCATCCTGTATCTTGGTTATCGCTCTATGGCAGCTATACGGAAAACTTCGGCGCAGCCAATGGCCAACAATCAAGCGACGGTACTTTCTTGCCATCGCAAACCGCTCAACAGTGGGAAGCAGGATTAAAAACCGAATTCTGGAATGGTCGATTTACCAGCACTTTCGCTTATTTCGATCTCACTAGGCAAAATCAAAAGACGACTGATCCAGCAAGCCCCACAAGGGCTATTCTTATAGGTGAGGCACAAAGCCGTGGGGTGGAATTTGAAACCACAGGTGAACTCTTGCCGGGATGGAAAATTATCACTGCCTATGCTTACACACCCTTTGCCGAAGTGACAAAAGGCAACGAATTTTCATTTCCAAAAGTTGGAACTCGGTTTCACGGCGTTCCAGAACACAGCGGCAGCGTATGGAGTACCTATGAGGTTCAAGGTGGTAATTTCAAAGGGCTGTCCTTTGGTGCTGGGATGGCAGCCGTTGGCGAGCGCGTAGGCAATAATGCGAACACTTATACCGTACCTGGCTACGCCACCGTGAACTTGATGGGACGTTATGCTTGGAATGTTGGCCGCACTCGCGTCAGCGCGCAGCTCAATGTAGATAACCTTCTCGATAAAACTTACGCCTTGGGCACGAATGGCGGCAATCATATTCCATTCGGCGCACCATTAACTTTCATGGGATCTCTCCGAGTTGAGTATTGACGATACGTGCAGTGCTTTGGGTTGAAACAGCATTAGCTTGTGGCTACGGGCATAAGCTAATGATAATTTGATGTATATAACTCTATTTAGCAGGTAATGATGGTGAGTATGCAAAAATTAGTGCAGCTCAAAGCTCGCCGTAAGCATTGGTTACAAGTACATTTGTGGCTAGGCTTGGCGTTGGGTTTGTTTTTGTCTATTTTTGGGATTACGGGGAGCATTTTAGTGTTTTACGCTGAAATTGAGGAGCTGTTAAACCCCGATATGTTAGTAGTTGCGCCGCCATTGGATAACGTTGGCGTTAAACCGCTGTCCGATATATTTAAAAATGGAAGTGCCGCTATGCCGCCACAAGCCAAACATACCTTTGCGACTTATCCCCGCAACGCTGAAGCCGCTTTTATACTGCGCTATGCCTTGCCTTTGGCTTCTGATGTCACAGAATATTGGCAGGTGGCAGTCAACCCTTACACAGCAGAAGTGACAGGCAAGCAGTTGACAGGTTCTAGTGACAGCTTTTTGCCTAAAACCTTTATCGGTATTGTTTTTGAACTGCATTACGCTTTATTGCTGGATGAAAGCCCCGGCTACGTGATTGTCGGCATCATGGGGGCTTTGTTGATTATTTCGGTGTTGACAGGGTTGATTGTTTGGTGGCCTTTGACGGGAAAATGGCTAAAGGCATTAACGATTAAACGCAACGCCAGCTATGAACGCCTAAATGTTGATTTGCATAAAACGTTCGGTTTTTATTCAACGTTAGTATTACTGCCAGTGTTATTTTCAGGTGTGTATATGGATGTACCTAAGCATGTCGTGCCAGTGATCGAGCTATTTTCACCAGTCACCTACCGTTATTGGTTTAAATCTACTCCAAGCAAAGATGCAAAACCGTTACCGATGGCTAAAGCGATTGCCATTGCTGAGCAACACTATCCTTCTGGGCGTTTGGATACTATTTACGGTATCAACGACCCAAGTAGCACTTACACCGTGTGTAAGGATGATGTGCAAGAAGCAGGAAGTTTTTTGCATCGGCGCTGCATTGTCATGGATCAATATAGCGGCAAACTGTTGGACGACGATAATCCAGTAACCGGGACAGCAGGCGAAACTTTTACCCATTGGCAGATGCCGTTACACGCAGGTAAACCGTTTGGGTGGACGGGACGAATTTTAGTGTTTTTGAGTGGTTTGGCGTGTCCGGTGTTGTTTGTTACAGGGGTTATCCGTTGGTTGCAAAAACGACGGACAAAAGCGCAACATCAGCTTAAACAATATGCTGCTAATCGCAGGGATTAAGGATGGCTATGCAATTAAACAGCCATGGTTTTTATGCCCAGTTCACCAGTTTAAGCCCTTCAATCCGTTGGAAGTGTTTGATGTTATTGGTGACTAAGGTCAGGTTGTGGGAAATGGCGCAAGAGGCGATAAGTAAATCGAAATCGTCCAAGCGGTTTCCGGCAAGTTCCAATTGCGCCTTGAGGATGCCAAAGATCTCTGTCGATTCCACACCAATGGGAATGATTTCGATGGATTGCTCCAGCATCTTAATTTTCGCTAGATTAGCGGCGATTTTTTGGGATTTTCGGGCACCGTAATATAACGCCATCAACGTGATAACGCTGATGGAGACCGAATCGTTGAGATGTTGGGATAAGTTTTTTTGTACATTAGCGTTGCCTTTCAGGTTAAAAATAACGGTATCGGTATCAAGTAAAAACATCAGTACCTGCCTGGAAGCGTGAAGAATTATTGCGGGTATTTTTTAGGTCGGCAACGATTTCATCGGCACTGCGCTCATCTTCCCATGAGCCGGAAAGCGCCAGAAGGACTTGGGCGGGTGTTTTAGTTTCCTGAAATTGTTTTTTGTTAGCCATATAACGTTTAACCAAGTGCAGGACTTGTTGGCTAACCGATCTGTTTTCCGAGGCGGCAAGTCCCTTGATTTCTGCATACAACGTATCGTCGATGCCTTTTATCTGTAAATTTGACCTATTGGCGGTTTGTAAAAAATAGTTGACTTCATGAAATCATAATCATAGTTCATGAATTGGTCAAGCACCCTTAACTGTAGTTTAACTGGTTACGTATGTACGGCTTAAAGCCTATACCAACCCATGCAATAGCACAAACACCAATAACCAAGCAGGAATCCTTATGTACAACCTTACCCATTCTGGCCACTTGCCACAAAATCCCGCTGAGCTATTAAGCAACAAGGAGCCTTTAAAACAGTTCCCGACGGCGCGTTATTTTCAGGTGCATTTTGAATTCTTGCAGGAGCAGTTGCAACTGCTGCTGCGGATGCAGGAAGCGATGCGGCTACAGATTAACCAATTGGAACAAAGTTTGTTAGATAGGTCGCAGCTTGGCTTAAATGAAAACAACATGACGGATGTAGAAGCGGATCAAGCCCCGTTGAGGCGAGAGCCCACGAAAAATAAGGCCCGCCATTAATGCGCTTGGCTATGGGCAATTTTAGTTTACGCGGTTTTTTTCTCGGTGAAGCGCAGCGGCAAGCCAATGGTGAAATGCCGTCTGCTGTAATAGCAGGCGCTACCAAGTTACTACGCTATTCAGCAGTGAGTTTCGCAACGTTGCTGGCTGTGCTGTTGCATGTTGGGGTGTTTTTCTGGTACATCACCCGCCCAGCACCACCGCCTTTTAGCGCGGCTGCACCACTCCCCATGATTGCGATGGTGTTATCGGCGCCACCTGCACCGAATCAGGCGGTTGCTCAACCTGTGGTTCCCCCTCAACCGATGAAGCCCAAAGTGACCAAAAAGCCGCAGCCCAAACCAGCTAAAAAACCAAAACCCAAGCCTAAGCCGATTCACCGGGATGCCGAAGTTAAACAGCGGGTTAAGCCATTGGAAAAAGCGCAGGAAGAGCCGGAAAGTGCACCAGAACCGGTGCCTGCACTGGCAGCGCCTGCAGTCACGCATCATGCCCCGGCGGCACCCCGTAATGAACGCTATACACCATCCAGTTCGAATGCGAATTATTTAAATAATCCGATCCCGGACTATCCGATGAGTGCACGAGAAAACCATTGGCAAGGCCGGGTGTTGTTGCGGGTGTTTATCAGTGCCAGCGGGCATTGTGAAAAGCTGTTTGTGCAACGCTCCAGTGGTCATACGGAGTTGGATGACTCTGCGCTGGCAGCGGTTAAAAAGTGGCGGTTTGTGCCAGCTAAGCGCGGCGATACCCCGGAAGCCAGTTGGGCAACCGTACCGATAGATTTTGAACTGGATTGAAATTGTGTGACATCCCGAGCTTCTCCCTCAATCGGGCTAACAAGGAGGTTTAACCCGCCCGGATCGCATGATCCGGTGGGGCGACACGGAGGATTAGTCACTAGATCTTTGGTTTTTTATTTAACTTATTACTGATATTGAAGGAGATTTTCTTGAACTTTTCTGAAACGACTATTGTTGATAGCACTTTGTGCTTACTCGGCTGTTTTTCACTCCTGACCTGGAGTGTTATTCTCTTAAAAGCCGGTGAAATGGCTTGGAACCGTTACCGAAATCGTAAAGTCATGCAGCAGTTAGCGACTCAAGCCTTGCTCGATCCAAGGTCGCCATCAACGCTGTCGAGTGGAACCAGTAAAGCTACTCAGGCGAGTCGCATGTTATTGGCGGGTAAACAAACCTATGCCAAAGCACAAAAGCAACCTAGCCTCAGTTTACACCAGCATGCGGCTTGGCATGAGTTGATGGAACGTGCTTTACGCCAACAGTTGCAAAAAGAAAAGGCACTGATGGATTCAGGTTTGGGCTGGCTAGCCAGTATTGGCAGTACCGCGCCGTTTATCGGGTTGTTCGGTACGGTGTGGGGGATTATGCATGCGCTGAAAGATATTAGTGTGCAAGGCAATGCCAGTTTGGAAGTGGTGGCAGGCCCCATTGGTGAAGCGTTAATCGCGACGGCTTTAGGGATTGCTGTCGCAATTCCCGCCGTGATTGCCTATAACTTTTTTCTACGCCAAAACCGTCAACAGTTAGTCCATCTGGAACATATCGGTAACGACTTTTTACAGCGTTGTATTGAAAATGACTTAATGTCCACCAACCAGGAGCCACAACATGTCCCTACAAATGCCTAATGATGATGAAGGCGGTGAAATGAGCGACATCAATGTCACACCGCTGGTGGATGTGATGCTGGTATTGCTGGTGGTGTTTATCGTCACTGCCCCCTTATTAACCCAAGTGGTGCGGGTTAAACTGCCTAAAACCGAGGAAACTGAACCCGCTCCCGATAAACATGTGACCATTTTGAGCGTGACCGCGCTGGGTGAAGCGCAATTGGATGATAAACCCGTACCCTTGGATGCGCTGGAGGCGGAACTTAAAACCCTACAAGAACAAGACCCCGAATTGAATGTGCAATTACAGGCGGATAAGGCAGCGGTGTTTGAATCAGTTGCCAAAGTCATGGCCAGTGCACAACGCTCAGGGGTGGGCAAGTTGTCGTTTGTGACGGTGCAGCAATAGCAGGTGGGCGGATGTCGCCCACCTTTAAAAATGTTTTACTTAATTTCCTCTACGTCATATTCAAACTTGCCGGTTTTAGCAAAATTCTCCTGCCGTTTCGCATTACGCGCTTCCATTTCTTTAATGGATTCCGATTGTTTATTCAACTCAGCCGGATCATGTTTGGGGTCATATTTACTGCCCAAGACTTTATCAGGATAGCCCGGTTTAGGCTCCCAACAAACACCCGGTTCACTACATTTTTGACCGTCATACGCATGGGCAGAAACTGCTAATACACTCATCATCACGCTAGATGCTATTAATAAAGTTGTTTTCATTATGTGTCTCCGTTAAGTTATTTCAACCATTTTGCTTTTTTAGGATCGCCTTTATAAACGGAACGAATCCAAGCCATAATTTGTAACATTTCATCAGTGTTAAGATTGACGTTCTGCGGCCCCATCATGCCTTTCGCGCCGCCGTACAACACTTCAAACAAACCTTTATCGGTCAGGATAGCAGGGTAGGTTGCATAATCATCCGCTAAGCCCGGCCCTAATTTACCTTCACCTTCATGCCCGTGACAGCCGGAGCAGGCGGTTAAATACAAGGTGTGACCTTTTTCAATCACCGCTTTATCGGTGTTGTAAGGGTTCTTACCGTCTTTTTTAAAGGCTTTGAACGCATCGGTATCGCCGCCTTTTTTGGCAAAGCTAAAATCTAACACCGTACCTTCGATGGAGTGGCGAAATTCAACATCCGCTTGTGCGGGAACGCTCATCACACCCGCGATTAAGGCCGTTATTGCTAATACTTTTTTGTTCATTATTTTCCTGTGGGTTAAGGTTTTTTAGGTTCATCCAACAAGGGGATGCCTTCTTCTTCCAGCAAATCTGCTATTTCATCCGCTTGATCTTCAATCACTTTGTTCAATGCCGTTTGCAACGCACCATCAGCTTTACGCACGCCCATTGCGGTACTGAAGTGATGAGGTACTTTATTACCATCTGCGCGCTTGCTGTCATCGGGTATCATGGTCATGGTCAACGGCTCACTGGATGCTTTCACATACCGCGCCGCCGCAGGCCCCCACAACACCGCCACGCCCGCACGCCCCGATGCCACTTCATTCACTAACTTTGAAGTTTCATACTTGACGTACTGATTGCGTCTGGATTTAAACCCGACCAATTCCTGCGTATAACTAAAGTTGTCGTTGTAACGGTTAATTGCCCGTATCATCTCTTCTGCGGGGGTTCCCGGTACATAAGCAATACGTTTAACTTTGCGTAAAATTTCGCTGTCCCAAGTTTTTAAATCCAAGTCCTCTTTTTCTTTAGAAATAAATACATAGCCAGAACGATAATAAGGTTTGGTCGTGAGTAATCGCGGATCACCCACATCCACCCCTAATGTGACATCACACAGGTTTTTATCGAGATAATCACGAACATAAAAACGTGGATCCGTCCAATACACGAACTCCACCGGACGGTTCAAGGCCTTGCCCACCAATAAGCCCAGCTTATTTTCAAAACCTTCACCCTGTTTATTGGCATAAGGCATTTCATTTTCAGCGACACACACTTTTAAAGGACTGCTGGTTTCAGCGTGAACTGAGGCGATATTTAAAACGGCAGCAAAACTAGAGATTGCTATAAAAAGAAGTTTTTGTTGCATGGGTTTCCCTATAAAAACATATCGTAATGGGCAAGTTGGGGTTCGTTACCTCACCCCAACCTACAGCTAGATGCTTTTTAACAATTACGAACGGATGTTACCTAAAGCAAATACCATCACACCGCCACCTTGTTGGGTGTAATGCGCCAATTCTTTAAACGCGCCCACCGCACCCAAACCCGCCGTTGGATCTTGTAAGTCAAACACCAGACCCACACCCGGCCAGCCGCCTACACCGTAATAAATCGCCACATATTGGATACCTTTATGCGCGTAAGTAATCGGATGGCCAATAACGCCAGAAGGCAGTTTAAATTTCCAGAGTTCTTTACCGGTATTAGAGTTCAAGGCTTTGATGTAGCCATCCAAGGTACCGTAAAACACTAAATCACCCGCTGTGGCAGTGGTACCGCCCCAAACGGAGAACTTCTCCAACACTTCCCATTTAATTTCACCAGTAACGGAATCCATCGCTTTCACTTGACCCAGCACGCCTTTAGGGCCTGGATACATGTTTAGCGTTGCCCCTACGAAGAACTGACCCGCGCGGTAAGGCAACATGAACGGTTCCCAATCCATACAGATATGGTTGATGCCCATGAAGAACAATTTTTTGTTCGCGTCATAAGACTCTAGCCCTTGGTTGTGGTATCCCATCGCCGAAGGACAAATGCCTTTAGCTTCATGATCCATGTGGGTTGAAAACTCAGGGTCACGAATTGGTAAGCCCGTTTTTAGATCGACTTTTTTGACCCAGTTGACAGTTTCATCAATTTTGAACGCATTCACCAAGTTACCGTTTTCACGGTTGAGGGTATACACCAAACCGTTACGGTCTGGGTGGGTCAGCAATTTGGTCATTTTGCCGTCAACCATTTGCTCAGATAAGCCCATGTAGTTGATACCCGCATAATCCCATTCGTCATGCGGGGTTTTTTGGTAACCGAATTTCGCTTCACCCGTGTTCACGTCACGGCCCCAAATGGTCATGGTCCATTTGTTATCACCGGGGCGCATGGTTTCGTTCCACGGTGCAGGGTTGCCTGAGCCGTAGTAAATCATGTCCAGTTCAGGGTCAAACGCATACCAACCCCAGTTAGTACCACCACCGATTTTCCAGGCATCGCCTTCCCAAGTTTTTAAACCTAAGCCGAATTGGCCGTAGTGCGGGTTAGCACTGTTAAAATCTTTCGCCAGTTTCAATTCATCATCAGGCCCTGTCGCATACACGCGCCAGACTTGTTTGCCGTCTTTGATGCTGTACGCGGTCGCGTAACCGCGCATCCCTAATTCCGCGCCCGCACTCCCCACGATGACTAAATCTTTTGCGACAAACGGCGCACCGGTTAACGTAGACCCCATGGCAATATCCGAGTTTTCCATTTTCCACAGCATCTTGCCGGTCTTAGCATCCAATGCCACGATATGACCATCTAACTGATCTTGAAAAATAGTTGCGGGATAATCTTTACCCGCTGGCGCATACGCCAAGCCTCGGTTAACCACATCGCAACACGCTACGGCACGCGCCGCAGGATTTTGTTTAGGCTTGTATTCCCACAAAATTTTGTCATGATCGTTTAAATCAATGGCAAAAATGTTGTTCGGGAAGGGCGAATGCACGTACATGATGCCGTCAATGACTAACGGGCCACCTTCGTGACCATTCAACACGCCAGTTGAAAACGACCAAACCGGTTGTAAATGATGCACGTTACGTGAGTTAATCTGGTTCATGCTACTAAAGTGTGTTGCACCGTAATCTTTAGTTTGCATGACCCAGTTGCTGTCCTCTTTGCTCATCTTGTCCAACTCTTTGTTGGCCCTAGCTTCTATGGCAACTGTCAATAATGCACCACTCATGGCAATCGCCAAGGCAGTACGGGTGAATTTGGAAATCCTCATAATTACTCCGGTGTTGGTATTTTTTAGTCCGCTTGAATAGCGCCAAGCCCAGTTGTAGTGACGTTATTTATTAATGTGTGGCAATGCTTTCTTGATCAAGATTTAAATCGCCTGGTATCAATACGCATGGGCTTTGCGACTGCAAATACTACTGGAGTTAAGCGCATCAACGTTACGGAATAAGCCTAGAAAACCAGGGGAAAATAACCGAAATAAACACATGAAAAATTCCTGTTTGTGTAGCGGGAATTAAAAGAGGAAATCTTCCTATAGGTTTAGCGCCAACCTACAGGCATCATAGCCTTTTTGTAACATTACAATTTAGGGGCAGTCAGTGAGCAATAAGATCAATGTGTTATTGGTAGATGACCATGCAGTGGTCAGAACCGGTTACAAAACCTATTTATCGTTATCCGATAAAATTGGTGAAATTTATGAAACTGATCGGGGGGAGACGGCGTGTCAGCTTTATACGCAATTGCAACCGGACATCGTGGTGCTGGATTTATCTATGCCCGGAATAGGTGGATTTGAAAGCATCAGGCGGCTGATTCACCGGGATGCGCACTGTAAAATTTTGGTGTTCAGCATTCATAATGAGCTGGTGTATGTTACGCGCGCGTTAAAAGCCGGTGCGAAAGGCTATATTACTAAAAACTGTGTGCCGGATATTTTAATTGCAGCAGTCCGCAAAATAGCCCAAGGTGGGACTTATGTTGACCCTGAATTAGCCCAGCAATTGGCGGTAGTTATGGCAACTATTCCGGATGAAGCCGAAAAAATAAAATTGCTGTCGCCCCGGGAATTTGATGTTTTTTGCTTACTGGCGAATGGGTATACCTCCCGCAAAATAGCGGAAAAGCTGTGTTTGAGTTACAAAACTGTATGTAATCACGGTACTGCCATTAAGGAAAAAATGGCGGTTGAAACCCTTGCCGAATTGACCTTATTAGCGAGCAGGCAAGGGTTGATAGAAAAGTATGAAGCCTAATAGCTAAATCCAGAGACGCGACCATTGCGTCTCTGCACTTAAACATTATTTTTCCAGTTTTTGTTTTAAGCCCTGCAAACCATTTTTAAAAAATGCATTCATGGCTTTAACCGCTGCCGCATCGGTTAAATGTTCAGGCGGGGTATTACCCGTATCGCCCCGATAAAAACGGCTTTTTAGGTTAACAATGCTACTTTTTGTATCATCTCCAGCCATTACCTGAATGTTATTCGTGTAAGAGCTGACCGGCAACGCTTTCACATTTTCAGTTTTCAGACGGTAATTGTATTCATGATCCTTATCGCTGTAGTAATCCAGACTTTCAACAATCTGCTCACCGTTTTGCAGCGTTAAGGTACGTGTACCATCCGCGGCATTTTTACCATCACCGTTACTGGCTTTTACATCAGGGTGCCAGGATGCAATACCATCAAATTGTTTAATAGCATTCCAAACGGCTTCGACAGGCGCATTGATGGTGATGGTTTCTTTAGCTTTTTGAGGCGTAGGCCCATGGGCGAAAGATGCCAGCGGGTAAAACAAGGTAATAAATAATACTTTGGATAGTTGCTTCATAGTCAATCAACATTGTCATTAAATGGCTATTATCAACAACTTCATTTAAAAAATATCGGGAATAATTCCTGATGATTATGAGGAAATATGCATTTTTAGCCTAAACAGCTTCATTCACCTGTTTAAGTCTTGTTTTAAAATCGTTAAGACTTATCCTGCGCCTAAAATTCGCTGCTATTTTCAACCAAATTTTATCTTACTCCTGGCGGCTCTGGCGCAATACCCTTTCAAGGTTGAAAAGATATTAACCGATAATGGCGCCGAATTCAGTTATAACCTGCTGCCTGAGGATAAGAAACCCAAAGGCGGCAAATTACATGCGTCCGACCAAACCTGCCAAGACCACCAGATTGAACACCGCACCACGCTGGTCAGGCACCCGTGGACTAATGGGATGGTCGAAGCCATGAACAAAAAACAAGACCCATACGGTTAAGGCCTTTCATTATGGGGGCGTGGATGCCCTTAAAAAGCATCTGTACGAATATTGCCTTAACTATATTTCAATCTTAAATTGCGCGCCATTGGACGCATCACACCCTTTCAAGCTATCCTAAATTGGCATCAAAAAAAAACTGATCTTTTTACTATTAATCCTAGATACTGTCGTCACAAGATTATGAGATAATCTCTCTATCTCAATAATTTTGAAGGAAAAGCATGTCAAATACAGGGCATCGCCGACATGATATATC
>JBEBJQ010000077.1:0-19340 GCA_040079795.1 Methylococcales bacterium | reverse complement strand
TACGGGATAACATTTTATTAATCTTTATTTATCATATTATTATATTTAATTTTTTAAAAAATAGGTTAAATGACGCAATTTTTGTATTTTTATTGCGTTAAATAACATAGTTTAATTTATTTTTCTGCTACGGCGGCTTGGCTGTGTGTTGATGTTAGGCATCAATTAAAAACAGCTGAAAAATAATTATTATTAAGCTTTTGAAATAAAGCAGATTAATTTTATTATTAATTAATAAGGATGATTTTTGAGGTTTTTATGAATACTTGGCATATAAGATGCGTTGTTACTTATAACTATGAGCGGCTGGTACTGGGGTTCATCAGTTATTTAATAATTAAATCGATTTAGGAGCAGGGTTATGTCAAGTTCAATAAAGCTTAAAAAAGGTGCGCTTTGTGCATTATCAAGTGCAGCAATGCTAATGGGTGCCCAGGGCGTTTTCGCGCATACCCGTTTAGAAACGGCGACTGTTGCAGAAAATACCAGGGTTCACAATGCCATTAACATTGGTCATGGTTGTGCTGATCCTTCAGGTGCTTTGGCAGGCGAAGGCGCATTAAAAAACCAACCTACTTTTGGTACCAGTGTCGTGTTTCCCAATGCGGTAAGTTATACCCCTATTATTGGCGTTGACTCTACCTCAGGTCTTGGTACTGCGAAAGTTTATACCACTAAACCTGCAACTGATTTTTATACGCCTTTAACCGGTATTGGTACGTTGATTCGCAACGGCGGGCCATGGGATTACAAAAATAATAAAGTGGATGCTTTAAAAAATAAAGATGGTTTTTGGGCGGGTGGTAAAGCTTACGACCAAAAAATTGCTACGTCGGTACAGGTTGATTTCTTTTCTGCTGCGGTTAAGATTGTTCCAGCATCGTGTGCGCGTTCGGTAACTTTTGTATTGGCGGTTGCGGATATTTGCGATCCGACCGCAAAAAGCCCCAACATCGGCGATGCACAAGCGTTATTTTGGTCACCTATCCCCAATTTTGAGGGGGTTCCCGGACAACCTTTCGGTGCTGGTGTCGCGGATGCTGCGCGTAAAATTCCGGTTGGGCCTAAGTTTTCCGAGTATGACGGTTGGTCGAATGGTGACAAAGTAGGTATGGGCACTGCTACCGCAAAACCGGGAGATGGATGGAATTCTCCTGCTACACTGAAAGTAACCCGTGATCTGGTTGCTAATCCATTGCCTGCAGGTTGTACGGGTAATGCGGGTAAAGGGGATGATGTGTATGTTTACCCTTCTGCCGATCAAATTAACAAAGAGTTACCTATTTGGTCTGAAGCTGATCAAACCGGTATTAACTATTGGAGATAATTTTTGCAGTGTGGCATTTAATTCGGTTTAACGGGGTTGATGCCTGAGCTAGTGTACTGATTGTCATTACCAACACGCTTGCAAAAAAGCGTGTTGGTTTTTGTGCTTTTTGATAAGGATTTTAGGATAAAATGTAACTGCGAATGTAGTCGGTTCGTCATGCTTAAGCTGATAGGCTTAAATGAGGCCATCAGCATTTTTTAGTTATTATGGTTGCTGGTCCGCTAGCAATCTGAGTGTATATTATGAAAAATACCCTGTTGAAAAAAATTGTACTATCCGCTGTTATTTTATTTGGTGCAGGATCTGCGCCTATCGCTTTAGCGCATCAGTCAGGTGCAGTGCCTATTGGGGACGATGCAACGGCCACGGATCTTGCCGCGGTGCAGTGCTACGATGATGGCGGTGGTGCACCGGACCGTCTTACAGTATCCATAGAAGATGTTTCTGCACCTGTTCCGGGGCTATTGGTAAATATGCAGGTGTTTAAAAATAACAAGATGAATAATATTACCGATACGGTCTCGGGGGATGGCAATTCCAGTCCGGCGATAACGCTTGTGGGTGGTGATGGGGAATACCGTATATCTGTCAATAAAACCGGTGCGGGTTCAAGAGCCTTTAATGCTACTTGGCATTGTGAAACCAGCGGCGGTGTGCATACCGGCACTGACATTACGGTATTACAGGCGCAGTAGCAGTCAATATACAGACGGATGGTGCATTGTATCTGCTTTCCCTTTCAAATTTGAATCTCACTTTCGCGTCGATGATTCCATTGTTTACTAAAAAAATAGCATCATGACCCAACGATTATTGACTTTTTTTTGTACGTTACTGTTGCTTCAGATGCAACCCGCTTTCAGCGCGGCACCTGAGCGTAAGCAACCCGATTGTACCTTAACTTCACTGGATAACGTTGCTCGTTATGATTTAAAAAAATTCAGTGGTAAAGTCCTGTATATCGATTTTTGGGCTTCCTGGTGTCCGCCTTGTTTAAAATCCTTTCCTTTTTTGAATGAGCTTGAGCGCGATTTTAAAGGGCAAGGGCTGCAAGTGATTGCAATTAATATGGATGAAGAGCTGGACGATGCAAAAGCTTTTTTGGCAAAACAACCGGCCAGTTTTATGGTGGCATTAGATACCACTAAGCAATGTGCCCAGGGCTTTGGCGTGATGGCTATGCCGTCGTCATACTTAATAGACCGGAAGGGCGTTATCCGGCATGCTCAAATGGGTTTTCGGCCGGAAGCGGCAAAAGAGTTGCGGGTTTTAGCTGAGCTGTTACTGAAAGAAAAATAAGCGGCACAATGCGTAAAAATTAGCCTTAATTTGGATCAAGGCATATTCTAAAAAAAGACTTAAATGAATTTATACTTGCTATCTATATGATATTATGGTGTTTTTCCCATGTTATTGATTATCCCCCATTAGCTTAGAAACGGCGAATGAATAGAATTCCACCTGCGTTATTGGCGCTTTTGATTGTTTTGTGTGCTGGCCTTTCAGGTTGTGCTAATGTTGCGCCTTGGGAGCGCGGCACATTGGCTAAGCCCAATATGGCCTTGGATCCCCATCCGCTTCAGACGGTGATGCGTCTGCATAATTACAACAGCCGTGAAGCAGCGGTAGGCGGTAGTTCTTCAGGCGGTGGTGGTTGTGGCTGTTACTAAAGCTGAATTATTACCGTTGGTTAGCTTACAATTGGCGGCTGTTGAGCCGCAAATAAGCAGCCTTAAATCCAAATCAACGGCAGTTGTTAGCGCATCTTTGCAAGCGTTGACTTTAGCCGCTCTGGCGTTGCCCGGTTTGACTGTATCGTCCGTGGTATCCGCAAGTGAGGACGAAGTCAGTTTTCAATATGGCCATTACGAAGAGGGAAAGCGGCAGATTTATAAGGGGAATAGCAATTTAAAGCCAATTGAGGTTGAAAGTTTACAGGGCAGTGCGCATGTAAAATTATCCGACCGGGTCAAGTTTGCCTTTAATTATATTCAAGACACCTGGAGTGGCGCGACGCCTATTAGTACCGCCCCGCTTTCGTTTGGAGAGAATAAAACAAAGCCGTCTATCTCTGGTGCCTCGCCTATTATCCAGCCACAACAGGTTGTACGCATGGATGCCCAGATGAATCCGCTTACCCTAGACCCTGCTGCGACAGGTGAATATATTCAAGATAAGCAGATGGTGCATACGTTATCATCAGCTTCTCCCGAGACCCGCAAACAAGGGGATTTTAAGCTGGGATATGAATGGGATGAAGCCGCTGTTGAGTTAGGCGGGGGTATTTCGCTTGAAAATGATTATGAATCGCGCTTTGGTAACGTCGGTGGAAGGCTGGATTTTAATCAGAAACTAACCACCTTAAACCTGAATTTAAGTTATGCCAACAGCAATACCAACGCTTCGATTGATCATGATGCCGCACCGTATATTTATGAGGCATCCAATGGGTTCAATACTTACAATTCAACGCATGACAGCAGCCAGCTGAGTAAATATGGCACATTAAAAGCTAATCTTTTGCAGGGTAATCGGGAGGACTGGGGGGCTTTATTGGGATTGACCCAGGTGCTAAACAAAAGCTCGCTGCTTGAAGCTAATCTGGGTTACACGCGAAGTACCGGGTATATGGCTAATCCTTATAAAACCGTGACCAGTATCTTCGTTGACCCAATTAATCAAGCGTTTAACACCCTGGATATAACTAGCGGCACGGTGTTGGCGCTGCTTGAAAAACGTCCTGATGAACGCAACCAGTGGACTGCTAATCTTCGTTATGTGCAGCATGTAGATGCCTTGGATGCGGGGGTGCATTTTGACTACCGGATTTTTCATGACGATTGGGGCATTACCGCCCATACCTTTGAGCTAGATTGGGCACAATCGTTGTCGCAAGGCTGGATGGTGACCCCGAGGATTCGCTATTATTCGCAGGATGCAGCGGATTTTTATCTGCCGTTTATGGTTTCCAAGCAAGCCGCACCGGGTCGGGCGGTTGTCCTGAATACGTCCAAACTGCCTTCGGCTTATTCCAGTGATCAGCGGCTGTCGGCTTTTGGGGCGTTAAGCGGCGGTGTCACTATTAGTAAGCAATTTGCCAAAGGCGTTAGTATTGAGGCAGGAGGGGAATATTATACCCACGCAGGTTCCCTTATGTTGGGCGGTTCTGGTGAGGGCGCGTACGCCGATTTTAATTATTATATGGTCAATGCTGCGTTGAAAGTTGATTTGTCGGCGTTGTCGCTTGCTGGTGGCGGGTCTTCCCATCATGCTGGCCATAATGGTCATACGCGTCAACAGCATACCCAGCATAGCGGCCACGCGCCGGCTGGGGTTATGTTTGATCACCTGTTACCCCAAGCAGGTGATTTTATGGTGGGTTATCGGTTTATGTATGGTTTTCAAGGCAGTGGCATTCAGCGTGGTACCGATCCGGTGAGCGACCGCACGATCATTAACGCGGGCTGTAACGGCAAGCCCTGCTACGTGGCCCCTGATTCGATGAATATGTCTATGCACATGTTGGATCTGATGTACGCGCCTACTGATTGGTTAACTTTAATGCTGATGCCGCAGTTCATGGATATGAATATGAGCATGCGTTCTCTGACGGGGGCGTCTACTGGTTCGGGAGAAACAAGTTATGCCGTGACTCACTCAGGTCATCCGCATAACACGGGTGGCATTGGCGATACCGGGATGTATGCGTTGTTTAAGGTGTTTGATATGCAAGGGCATCATTTTCATGCGACGCTTGGATTGAGCGCCCCAACCGGTGATGTCGGTATACAACTCCGCGATACCCACGCTGTCGATATGGGGTTTATACATTATGGTATGCAGTTGGGTAGCGGTACCTGGGATTTTAAGCCCAGTGTTACCTATACCGGGGAGTTGGAGCAGTGGTCATGGGGTGCGCAGCTCAGCGGAACAAAACGGCTTGAAGATCAAAACGCATCCGGCTTTGCTTATGGGGATATTTTTCAAGGCACCGCTTGGGGGAGCTATAGCGTTTTTAATTGGCTTAGCGCTTCCGTGCGCGGCGTTTACACTGTTCAGGGTCAAAATAGGGGGGCGTATAATGGTAAGTATATTCCTATTGGCCCAATGGATTATGCGAACAGTTACGGTGGGCGGTATTTTGATGTTGGTTTTGGGCTGAATGCGTCTATACCCTCCGGTGATTTACAGGGTAACCGCTTAGGTTTTGAGTGGCTGCAACCGGTGCATGATGATGTTAATGGCTATCAATTGCCACGCGAAGGCGCGTTATCTGCGACTTGGAGTTATATGTTTTGATGGGTAGCATACTGAGTGGTGGTGGATCAATCGCTTGAAGCGCTACCAACATGCCTTTAACGCCATGGGAACCCCCTGTGAAATTCAGTTATATAGCCAAAGCGCTGCCCACGCCAAGCAGGTAGCAGATGCGGTTATTGCAGAACTGCAAAGGTTAGAGGCGCGTTACTCCCGCTATCGCCATGACAGTTTACTCACCACTATCAACCACGTAGCTGCTCAAGGCGGCAGCATAACCGTAGATGCCGAAACCGCCGGATTATTAAATTATGCGGCAACTTGTTATCTGCAAAGTGATGGTTTATTCGATATTACTTCTGGCATCTTGCGGCGTGTCTGGCGCTTTGATCAAAACACGCTGCCGGATCAACAAAACATAGCAGCCTTACTAGAAAAAGTCGGTTGGCATCACTGCTGTTGGCAAGCGCCGATGCTTGAATTTCTGATACCCGGCATGGAATTGGATTTCGGTGGCATAGTGAAGGAGTATGCGGCTGACCGTGTTGCTGCGCTGTGTTGGGGGCGTGATGTTCAGCATGGCTTGGTCAATTTGGGGGGTGATATTAGAATCATTGGCCCACAACCCGATGGCAGTCCTTGGCGCATTGCTATTCGTCATCCGTATCAATCAGGTATGTTACAGACGTTATTATTATCAAAGGGGGCGCTGGCGAGCAGTGGCGATTACGAACGCTGTATTACCGTTGCCGGAATGCGTTATGGGCATGTGCTCAATCCCCAAACTGGCTGGCCGGTGCAGCATTTGGCTGCGGTGAGTGTAGTTGCAGATTTCTGTGTACTCGCCGGCAGTGCCGCGACCATCGCGATGCTTAAAGCGCAAAAGGGTGTCCAGTGGCTGGAGGAGTTGGGCTTGGCGCATTGTTGGGTAGATGTTACAGGCAGGACGGGCGGGTCGTTTTAACACTGATAAGCGCTATTTAATGTTTTTTAGAGATAAGCCGCTTTTAACCCCATTACTTGCTTAGTGCAGAAGCAATGCTAGATAAGCGATTCCTTGATAGATAATGTGCTTTATCTTGTTTGGGAATAAGGCTTTGATACTTTCCCCCCGCTGGTGCGGGATCTCTTGCAACACTCCATGGCTAAGATGATGAATGAAAATTCGCCAAAAAATTTCGGACGCGGAGGGCTGTTTCTGACCGTTTTTATGACCGGGGCTGCGGTAATGGTCATTGAACTCCTCGGAACTCGTATGATTGCACCGTTCTACGGTACGAGCTTGACCGTTTGGTCGGCGCTTATTTCGGTGACCATGATTGCCCTTGCGCTTGGTTATTTTCTCGGCGGTCGCTGGGCAGATCGGGCTAAATATACCGGCCTTTCGTTGATTATCGCCTTGGCTGGGCTGTTTACCCTGTTAATTCCTTGGTTAACGCGTCCGGTGTTATTAGCAACAGACCCGCTGGGCTTACGTGTGGGTGCATTTGTCAGTGCGCTGGCGTTATTTTCTCCCAGTTTAACCATGTTAGGCATGGTTAGCCCTTTTGCTATCAAGCTTGCCACTGCGCGGTTAGAAGGTATTGGGAGCAGTTCTGGTTCGATTTATGCCGTTAGTACGGTTGGCAGTGTTGTTGGGACTTTAGCCTTAGGTTTTTTTCTGTTTCCGTTAGTGGGATCTCGGACAATCTTAGTTAGCTTAGGGTTGGCTTTGTTTGCCCTGGCGCTGATTGTCGCTGTGTATGAGCATAAGCTCCTTAAAAGTGCTGGATCGTGGCTACCGAGTATTGGCCTGATTATCATTGGTTTGTGTTTGCTCCCCAAAATAGTGGATGCTGGGCATGCCTATACCGGCGGGACACAATTTAAGATTTTGTCGGAACGTGAAAGCCTATATGGCTGGGTTAGGGTGATTGAAGAGCCTGCCCGGGATTTGCGCTTTCTGACTGCCGATGCCTCGATGATCGGGGCTGCCAGTATTACTAATGGCAAAAGCTTACTTGGCTATCAAAAAATTGTGGGTTTAATTCCTGCGCTGACCAGCAAGGAGATGGCCCGTGCCTTGATTATCGGTCTTGGTGCCGGACACATGGCGAAAACTTTGCGCGATCAGTATGGCATGGTGACCGATACCTTGGAAATAGACCCGGCTGTTGCTACAGCAGCGGTTGATTATTTTGGCTTTAAGCCCACTGGACGCAGTATCGTCGGCGATGCCCGATATGAAATTCGGCATTTAACCGGCCCTTACGACCTGATCATTCACGACTGTTTTACGGGTGGTTCGGAGCCTGCACATTTACTAACGGTTGAAACCATCACTGAATTAAAAGCATTGCTATCCGAACAGGGTATTCTGGCGCTTAATTTTGTAGGCTTTGCAAATGATCGTAACTTTGCATTAGCGTCCGTGGCAAAGACGCTGGCGCAGGTCTTGCCGGAATTATCTGTGTTCATTTCTGAACCTGGGGAAGATTTTAACGATTTTATCTTTCTGAGTAGTAACCAAGCGCTGGATATTAATTCGACGGCACTATTAGCTGAGCAAACTGATTGGCTAAAAAAACGCTTGTTTAGGGTTGATAAAAGCCAAGGTCAATTATTGACCGACGATCTTAATCCTTTAGAGCATTTGCAAACGGAAAAGGCGGAATATTACCGCCATGTTTTAGTGGATTGGTTTGGATCAGAGTTGTTGGTGCGTTGAATATTAAGATAGTTAGGATTACGCATTTATTAAGCTGACAATTTCCCTAGCAACCTCCGGGAAGCATTGGGGTTCGAAGTAACTCAATTGCGGCGCTTTACTGCCCTTTAGTTAAGTAACTTGAGACCGGGTGGCAAGGCTTCCCCGAACATTTGTTTTGCTTCCGCTTCATCCAGTTCCCGGTAGACTTCTACCATTTCGACCCAGGAAGCCGGGGCTTTACTGAGTTTTAATTTTTCAATAATCTGTAAGCGCAGTTGCGGGTCAATATCCCGAGCGCGGTCATTACTCATGCGTGCCATTAAAGTTGCAGCAAAACTGATTTGCGGGATTTTTTTCCAGTCTTCTGTTAATAAGCTTAATAACCATTTTGATACCACTTCGGTTGTGATCACATTATGGTTGCTGCCATGAAATGGCACGCGCGCGGCAACGCGTCCAACTGCCCACCAAGTTTGTACGGGTTCGTTGGCTTTTTGTAAGCGGTTTAATAACCAGCCCACCAATTGTATTTTATCCTTAACCGGCAACCGCTCTAAAACTGCGGCAAGGCGAACCATATCATCATAACTGCGGGTTTTAAGTTGTTTGGCAACGCCTGCTTGCCGCGCTGATGCGGGGTTAATAAATTTGGCAATATCACTGAAGATATGTTGTTGTGCTTCCGTGTTTAAGCCACCTACAACCCGGCGCCAGAGTGTCCACCATTCAGTCCAATTTTGGGTTTCATTGACGAATTGGATCGTGTGGGGATAGAGTTTCCAGCACTGCTCAACCCGCCAGTCATCCAGAGGATAGCCAAAGCCTGGACGCAAGCAAAATCCTACCAGGCTTAACCAGAGCCGTTCATGCTGTTCCGAACGCCGCCGGTATTTTATACCTTCCAATAACACGGCAAACAGGGCACGTAATAAGCCTGAATCCCATTCGGTTCTGGCACCTAAGATTTTTTCAAGCTCGGCGCGTAAATTCTTTACTGCGGTGGAATTTACTTCCTTGGATTTAGAGCCAAAGACTGCGTGGATTTTTTCAGCTGCTTGGTTAAAATTTGCGGGCAAGGCTATGCCGACTGTTTGCAGTCCGGTTTTTTTGCGGATTTGAAATTCCACATCCCAGCGTTGCTTAGTATCGTTAACGGCTACGCATTGAATTTTTAAAGTACCAATTTCGGTCTGGGTGACCGCTAATTGCACGGTAACCTCTTGGCTAGACGTAGCGCTATCTTGCTCAAAGGCCACCGCTAAGGGCGGTAAGGGGTGAAAGAGTTCATCAGTAATGAATGCAAGATCACCTGCCTGATAAGGTGTATCCGCTGAGGTTGAGGCTAAGTGAAAACGCACTGGCAAACCGAGGCGTAAGGCAAATTGCCGGTTTTGCAACAGCACTTCGTCACCTTCGTTACTGCCGCGCGGCAATATACAGACACCTTGTTGCGGTACAGAATTAGCTTCGGTATCGACTAATAAAAAATAACTCCGTGCGGCACCACCGCCAATTTTTAACTTTTTATCCCGTCGTGCCAAGGCGTAGCTAACAGCGCCTAAAGCCACCGACAATTCAGGATGGGTATTTTCCAGTAACACTAACGGTTTGTTTGACCAGGAGCTTAGTAAATCAATAGCACGTTGGGTGATTGCCCGGCTGCGAAACACCCCGCCATTTAATAATAACGCATCCGGTACGTGCCCCTGGCCTTCCAAAGCCTCAGTGGCAACGAGTTGATGATGGTTTAAGAACGCGGCAATGTGTTTTGATACGGCAGGTTCTGCGGCATAAGGTAAGCCAAATTCAACTACGCCGCTCCGTTTACGGTCAGGTAGCTCATCCAGTCCGGACAAGGGGAAAAAGCCGTCCAACGCAATTTGCCTGACTTCTTCCCGGGTTAGCTGTGCCGAACGTGATCCGCCGATCAGTTTAGATCCTGCCCCTAATAAGGTTACCCGCGCTTGCTCCGGCGCATCTGCTGCTAACAGTTGCTCTTTGACCAATCGGCATTGTTCAATCAGATGCGATAAGTCTGCCGCTGAAAGGCGCTGTTTATCGGTTACTAAGCGACTTTCCGCTAAATGTGCGAGTGCCAAGTCAATATTGTCGCCGCCGAGCATTAAATGATCACCGACCCCGATACGGGTGAGTTTGGGCTCCCTTTCGCCTTGTTCCACTTTTATTAAAGTTAAATCTGTGGTGCCGCCACCGACATCACAGACCAGCAATAAATGCACCGCTTTCAATGCTTGCTGGAGTTGACCGCTATTACAGCGCAACCAGTCATAGCAGACGGCCTGTGGTTCTTCAAGCAGCCGCACTTGGGGCAGTCCGGCCAGTTTCGCTGCTGCCAGTGTTAAGGACCGAGCCGATTCATCAAAGGACGCTGGAACAGTGATGACAAGTTCTTGTTGTTCCAACGGTGCGGCCGGAAATTTATGTCCCCACACCGTTCGAATATGCGCCAGATAACTGGCACTGGCGTCTAAGGGTGAAACTTTAGCGATGTCTGCATGGCTGCCCCAAGGTAAAATATCCGCGGTAGCATCCACTGAGGGATGGGATAACCAGCTTTTAGCACTGGTTACCAAACGGCCTTGTGTTTTCGACCCTAAAAACCGGGCTGCTTCACCGATAATGGCGTTTTCACCGGCTGTTGCAAATAACCGGTCGCTGTCTGATATTTCGCCTTCAGCCGGATGATAACGCACTGACGGTAACAAGGGTTTAGCTGCAACTTCTCCCGGTGCGATTAACTGTTCAACCTCAAAAATTTTAATGTCTTGTGCGGATTGGTTGCTTTGTACATAAGCGACTACGGTGTGCGTGGTACCTAGGTCGATACCCACTAGATATTGGGGGGGCGAGTTTTTCACAAATGATGTTTTTAGTTTTTAAAATAGGCGCTTATAAAAATTCAATAGCGATAGGGAATGTCGACAACCACTATTCACTAAACCAGAGCCTATAATAGCTTAAAAACTGAATGCTTAATTCTTTGGGATTTCATAAATTTGTTGTTAAAGATAAAGTATTGCCTTGGAAGCTATAGACCCAAAAAAGTATTTTGGCTTAAACAGTACTTTTTTTATAAGGCACTATGCAATTGTTTAAGGGTATCTTGATTATTGCCAATTCCGCTAGGATGTTGGCGCAAGCGGCAAAAGCTATCGGATTAAAGCCTTTGGTTATTGATTGTTTTGGAGATTTGGATACCCAAGGTTACGCCGAAAGCGCATATCAAATACCCTCACTCGCTAAAGAGCATTTAATTCCTGCACTTGAACAAATGCTCCGGCAGTATGCTGTTACGGCGGTCATTTATGGCAGCGGTTTTGAATATTACCCAGAGAGCCTTGCCTATTTGGCAGGACATTTCAGGCTGTTGGGGAATGATCCGCAGACCTTTATGAGATTCCTAAATAAAGCGGACTTTTTTACGGTATTGGATAGCTTGGCGATTGCACATCCCTTGGTTAGTTTTCAGCCACCTGAATCGGATGATGAAGGATGGTTGATTAAACCGATGCAAGGGCAGGGCGGTGTCGGGGTCAAACGCTATCAGCCTAGGCTAGGTCACCCTGAAGCAGGCTTGATGTATTGGCAAAAAGTTCAAGCGGGCACGCAACAATCGGTGCTGTTTTTAGTGGATACAGGCGTAGTGCAGATTATTGGTTTTAACACGCAATGGACTATTGCGCTGAGTGAAAACCAGGGTTTTCTGTTTTCGGGCATTATGAATGGCGCGGTCATTCCAAGCGAGCAAGCTACATTAATAAACGATTGGTTAGGTAAGCTGGTTAAGGTGTTTAATCTAAAAGGCTTGAATTCCATGGACTTCATACTGGCTGATCAGGCGTGTTATGTTTTGGAAATTAATCCCCGACCTTCCGCAAGTATGCAGTTATATTCGCCTGAGTGGCTGCTCAGGCATATTCAGGCGTGTGGGGGTATGGGATTTGTAGCGCAACAAATAAATCAAGAAAATGATCGGTGTTGTTTAAAGCTGCCGTCCGATAACTCATCTTGCGGTTATCAACTGGTTTATGCCGAACAGGCGGTCACGATTCCTAAACAATTCGCCTGGCCGGAGTGGTGTATGGATTTGCCCAAAGCGGGTGCAATAATTGGCACAATGCAGCCAATTTGCAGTATTATTGCCTATGACCAAAGTGCGCAGCGCGCGAGGAAAAAGCTGCACACCTTACAGCAACAGTTACTTCATCAACTTTCCCAAGGTACTTGAATCCCATGCAATATAAAGCCAGCGTTAATAAATTATCCCAGCCTCTTGTACAGCAACTAATCGCGCAGGCTGATAAATTAAGACTTGGTATAGACCGGCTGCCGAGTGGCTGCACTATTATTGATGCCGGTATTAACGTGCCGGGGGGGCTTGAAGCGGGTCGGATTATTGCGGAAATATGTTTAGGGGGAATGGGAACGGTGACGATTAGCCATTCAACTTACACCGAACACTGGCCGTTGTCGGTGACGGTGCATACCGGTAATCCGGTGTTAGCCTGCTTGGGTAGCCAATATGCGGGCTGGAGTTTGTCGCACGAAAAATATTATGCATTAGGCTCAGGCCCAGCACGGGCGATGGCGAGTAAGGTTAAGGAAGGTCAACGGGAACCGGTTGAGGAATTGTATAAAGAATTAGCTTACCGGGATAGTAATGACGCCACGGTATTAGTGATTGAAAATGATGCGGCGCCGCCGCTTGAAATTGTCGAAAAAATCGCAACGGCTTGTCAGGTTGATCCGGCGAACTTGACGATCATTGTGACACCTACCAGCAGTTTGGCGGGTGGCGTACAGGTGGTCTCCAGGGTTTTGGAAGTCGCTATGCACAAGGCGCATGCTTTGCATTTTCCAGTGGAAAATATAATTGATGGCAGCGGTAGTGCACCGGTTTGTCCGCCACATCCTAAGTTTGTTAAAGCTATGGGTCGCACCAACGACGCGATTTTATTTGCCGGGCAAGTACATTTGTTTGTTAAAGGCAGTGATAGCGATGCTGAACAATTGGCAAAAGCCTTGCCCAGTTCAACCTCTAAAGATTATGGCAAACCTTTCGCTGAAATTTTTAAAGCAGTTGAATATGATTTTTTTAAGATTGATCCGCTGTTGTTTAGCCCTGCCAGCGTGATTGTGACAGCTGTTGAATCAGGTAACAGTTTCCGTGCGGGTAAGTTGGATAATGCGTTGTTGGATCAGTCTTTCGGGTTGTAAAAAATCGGCATACTATTTTTGAACTGTAGGGACGCAAGATTTTGCGTCCCTACAACGAGCTGTGGCGGTGATGCTTTTTGTTTAGTGAGTGAATGTAGACGATGTTACCCGTGCACCCGTAAACGATTGTGACAGGGGTAAACGTCCTTTTATGGCTTGTGCCAATTGATGTACCGCCATCGCATATTTTTTGCTGTTGTTATAACGTTTTATGACTTTAAAATTAGGGAATGTTTGCCAGTATTCATCGCCTTCGTAAGTACTTAAGTCAATGGTTGATTTGTCGGCATTGGCGTAAGAAAGTTCAGCAACTGGGCTATTAAATTGCCAGCCGTTTTTTGAGAAATAATGCGCGACACTGCCAATGGCATCATGCGGTTGCCATAAATCTCGCTTACCATTCCTGTCAAAGTCCACTGCCAGACGCCGAAAGCTGCTGGGCATAAATTGTCCCAAGCCCATTGCCCCAGCCCAGGAACCAACCAGTTTGCGGGGTTGATAGCCCTCTTCGCGGGTCATTAATAAAAAATGTTCCAGTTCGGTTCTAAAATAAGGCGCGCGTCTTTGGGTATCAAAGGCCAGAGTGGTTAAGGCATCAAAAACGCAGGTTTTACCGATATTACGCCCAAAATAGGTTTCTACGCCAATAATGCCGACGATGTATTCTGGATCGACGCCATAAGTGTTACTGGCTTTTTGGATGGCGGCGGCGTTACTCGTCCAAAATTCGACACCGTGACGGATATGTTCCTCGGTAAGAAAGTTAGCGCGATAGCGTGTCCAGCTTCCTAGACGGGGCTTGGGCGGACCGGGCGAATGGTCGCTACCGGTTTCCAGTCGAATCACGGAAGGTAATTGTTTGGCTTCTGAAAACAGTCCCATTAAGTAGCTGCGCGAAAAACCATGTTCTTGCACCATCAGCTGGATAAAACTTTGTACTTCGAAACGCTGCGCATAATTGCTGTCACTATAACTATAAGCATCTTCGGAAGGAGAAGTTACCGGCGCAGTATAAGTATTTTTGGGTTTTGGCTGAATAAGTTTGCTAGCAGGCTGGGGTTTCGGAAACTCACGGCTGGCGTAGAGGTTATCCGGGGTGCTGGGGGTGTTGGCACAAGCGCTGAGTACTAAAACTAAAATGATACTGGATAACGGCTTGTATACTGCGTTGCTCACGATGTTTCCTTGGTTATGGTTACTCAATTGCATGTAGATTTCTGAAGTAGCTTTATGAACGATACTTAATTTTACCGTATTTTAGCCAATTTTTTGCAGGATGGAGGCGGGTGTTATCGGCTTATTGCTTTTTTATGGCGTATTTTATTTACTAAAGAGCCCATATTGCTTGCTTCCGGCTGTTGCTCACCCAGAAGATAGGCTAATAAGTCATTGTCTTCCAATTGCAATAAAGTTTTGAATAAGGCTTGTTCTCCGCTGGTTGCTTGTTGATAATCCGTGTCCAGATAGTGTAGTAATAGCCAATCCAACTCCAGCGTACCGCGTCGACATTGCCAACGTAATTTGGCGAGGCCGGTCATTTTTCCAACTGTTTTTGAGTCAGTAGCTTCTTGGTTTCGGCAATTGCTTTGGCTGGATTTAAACCTTTGGGGCAGGTATCGGTGCAATTCATGATGGTGTGGCAGCGATATAATTTAAAAGCATCATCTAATTCTGTTAAACGTTCATCGGTCGCTTCATCTCGGCTATCAACCAGCCAACGATAGGCTTGTAATAACACGGCAGGACCCAAATATTTATCGCTATTCCACCAATAGCTTGGACAACTGGTTGAGCAACAAGCACAGAGTACGCATTCATAAAGGCTATCGAGCTTGGCGCGCTCTCCTTTGTTTTGCAAGCGTTCAGCGGCCTCTGGTGCTGGGGTTTTGGATTCAAGCCAAGGCTTGATTGACGCATATTGTTCATAAAAATGCGTCATATCCGCTACCAAATCTTTCACCACGGCCATGTGTGGCAAAGGGTAGATGTTGATGGTGTCAGGATAATCGGCAATGGCTTTAGTGCAAGCCAAGGTGTTTCTGCCGTTGACATTCATGGCGCAAGAGCCACATACGCCCTCACGACAGGAACGCCGGAAGGTGAGGGTGCTATCGATTTCATTTTTAATTTTCAGGATAGCGTCCAACACCATTGGGCCGCAATGATCCATATCAATTTCGTAAGTATCAATACGGGGATTTTCGCTCTCGTCAGGATTCCAGCGATAAACGTTAAAGCGACGCAGGTTTTTGGTGTCGGCAGCAGCTTTAAAAGTTTTGCCTTTTTGGATAACTGAATTTTTAGGGAGTGCGAACTCAACCATTAGTAAACCCTCTCTTTCGGTGGAATCATCTCAACTTCGTCAGTTAAGGTATACAGATGTACGGGACGGTAATCAATGTGGATCTTACCGTCTTTTAGCCAGGTTAAGCTGTGTTTCAGCCAGTTGGCATCATCGCGATTGGGAAAGTCTTCCCGTGCATGACCGCCGCGGCTTTCCTGACGATTACCGGCAGCACTGAGGGTAACACTGGCCTGACAGAGTAGGTTATCCAGTTCTAAGGTTTCAACCAGATCGGTATTCCAAATCAATGATTGATCTTTGATACTTACCTCGGTAAACGATTGGCTAATCTCTGCCATTGCGCTAATACCTTCGTCTAGTGTCTTAGCGGTTCTGAAAACTGCGGCTTTGGTTTGCATGGTTTTTTGCATGGCAAGGCGCACATCCGCTGTTTTTAAGTTGCCACTGGTATGGCGAATTTTATCGAACCTTGCAATGGCTTTATCACAGGCATTAAGTGCTAAGGTTTTTTGCGCACTGCCGGGCTTGATTAGCTCGGCGCAACGAATCGCTGCCGCACGACCAAAGACGATTAAGTCCAATAAAGAATTTGAACCGAGCCGATTTGCCCCATGCACAGAAACACAAGCGGCCTCTCCGATCGCCATGAGCCCAGGAACAATACTATCGGGATTGCCGTCTTTTAAAGTGACCACTTCCGCTTTGTAATTGGTCGGAATACCGCCCATGTTGTAATGCACGGTGGGTAGAATGGGGATGGGTTCCTTAGTTACGTCGACCCCTGCAAAAATACGTGCGGTTTCAGAAATACCGGGCAGACGTTCGTGGATAATGGCGGGATCAAGGTGTTCAATATGCAAGTAGGCATGGTCTTTTAAGGGGCCTACGCCGCGCCCTTCGTTGATTTCGATGGTGATAGCCCGACTTACTACATCGCGGGAGGCTAAATCTTTAGCGACCGGCGCGTAACGCTCCATAAAGCGTTCGCCTTCCGAATTGGTCAAATAGCCGCCTTCGCCGCGTACCCCTTCAGTGATCAAACAGCCTGCACCATAAATGCCGGTTGGATGAAACTGCACAAATTCCATATCCTGTAGCGGCAAACCAGCGCGTAAAACCATCGCGTTGCCATCGCCAGTCACGGTATGCGCGGAGGTGCAGGAAAAATAACTGCGCCCGTAGCCGCCGGTCGCCAGCACGGTCATCTGTGCTTTAAAGAGATGCAATGAGCCGTCGTCCAGACGCCACGCCAACACCCCGCGACATTCATCGCCGTCCATAATTAAATCCAGCGCAATGTATTCCACAAAAAATTCAGCGTGGTGTTTTAAGGCTTGCTGGTAGAGTGTGTGTAAAATCGCATGGCCAGTTAAGTCGGCTGCCGCACAGGTACGCTGCGCCTGGCCTTTGCCATAGTGGGTAGTCATCCCGCCAAAGGCGCGTTGGTAGATTTTCCCGTCCGGTGTACGGGAAAACGGTACACCGTAATGCTCCAGCTCAATCACCGCAGGGATAGCTTCACGGCACATATATTCAATGGCATCCTGATCGCCCAGCCAGTCAGACCCTTTCACGGTATCGTACATGTGAAAACGCCAGTGATCTTCACCCATATTGCCTAGTGCGGCACTGATGCCCCCCTGTGCGGCGACAGTGTGGCTACGCGTAGGAAATACTTTGGTAATACAGGCGGTTTTTAAGCCTTTTTCGACCATCCCAAAGGTGGCGCGCAAACCTGCCCCACCTGCGCCGACCACCACCACATCGTGCTCATGTTCAATGATTTTATAGCCTTCGCTCATGGGTTGCCTTGCGAGAATATATTAAAAAGCGCAGCTAATGCGACCAGTGCCAGGATACCAAAAACGATATTGACTGCGCGGATGGATAGTGTTTGGATGGGCTGTTGCGGCACATAGTCTTCAATAACCACTTGCAGACCTAAGGCGGCATGGTAAAAAACCGCCGCAACCCAAGCGCCAAGCGCCAAGGTATTTAGCGGTGAAGTTAGCCAGTCAATAGTGGTCTGGTAAGGCGCGGTAAAGGTTAACTTGAGTAGCACAATTAACCAGTAACTTAAGGGGATTAATAACAGCGCGGTAATGCGCTGTAGCAACCAGTGTACCGTCGGGTTAGCCCCGCACAGTTTTGAAAGAGTGGATTTAAAATCCATGGGCAAATCCAGTGGTTAGAGTAACAACAAGGTCGCGATGGTGAGCAATAAAGAAGCCACTAATTCATACAGGGCATATTGCTGCAAAATGGCTTTCTCAAAACTTTTGCCGGTATCCCAGATGAGATGCCGTACCCCATGACACAAGTGAAAAAATAAAGCGTAAAGAAAACCCCAATAAACCGCTTTTACAAACCACCACTGCATAAACTGTTGCAAGGCTGCATAAGCTTCAGAGCCACTGGCAATCATGACCAGCATATAAACGATAAGGAGTAGGCCTGCTGACAGCGCAACGCCGGTGATGCGATGGGTGATGGAAATAAGTCCGGTCAGCGGGAGCTTATAGACTTGCAGATGCGGTGAAAGCGGTCGATTGGAGTTCATAGCTCGGCAATGAGTTAAGGGATCATGAAGTTAACAGCTGCAAGCATTAAACAAATATAAATCGGGCGTTTACGCTGGCTTTGGGCGACAAAACAGTCTAATTAAGGCGTATTACTGTCTCACTTTGCTTAGTTTAACCGATGCGCGGGTAAATTAACATCTTAAACTATGGGGCAATTATGAAAGCGGTATAAGACAAGCACATTAAAATTTAATTATTATAGTTTATTGTGCTGATAATGGATTTGGGCGTGGATCTTTGAAGGGTTTTTAAAACGTATTGATACATCAATGTTAACTTAAGCGGCTTTCAAGTTCAGCTATGTTGGGAAACATGGTGAAAAGAAACTTAAAATGCAGTAAATACCTAAGAGGTATTTAAGTAATTGAATTTTATGGTGCCGGGGAGAGGACTTGAACCTCCACAGGGTTACCCCTACTAGCACCTGAAGCTAGCGTGTCTACCAATTTCACCACCTCGGCGGAGGATGCTGTAACAGCTAAATGAGCGCGAATTGTACTGGCTCAACTTGGCCTTGTCAAATCAGCCACCCGCCAAATTCAAGCCTTAAATTTTACCTATAACTTTTTTGCCACAATCGTGTCACAAATGAATTAGGGTTAGTATGGTTACAATCAGAAAACGGTTAGGTAAATATCAAGTACTTGGAAATTGAGTGCAAACTAATTAAGGCTATGTTTTGGGGAACAATGTTATGAAATTTATTAGTTCAACGCAAAAGTTGTTGTTTTTTGGTTTTCTTTAGCCCCATTCATTGTACTTTTATTCAAGAAATTCCTATATGGTGACTTTTTTCTTAAAGCCTTTGGGACGACGGAAGAAGATTTAACATAGAGGGAAGTGATCTACCCCGCGAATAGTGGACAGAACCAAAAGCGAGTATCCTTATCACAAAAGAGGTGCTTGAATGGGCACAAAACAAACAGGCAAGAAAGCCAC
>JBEBJQ010000165.1:0-3349 GCA_040079795.1 Methylococcales bacterium | reverse complement strand
AAATAATGGCCTGTTTATTTGTTGATTGCAAACTATAATCATATGCAATACCTACCTTACGAATTTCAGCGTTTCTTGTGTCTGGTGCACCTAAACCTGAAAAACCGTTATTAATATCAAAAGAGTATTGCTCATTCTGTAACATTAACAATACATTAGAGAGCAGCACAGCATGGCTCTCCTTTTCGCTAATTAACACTGCTTCAGTATCTTTATTTGGATTTAACTTTTTATGGGCAGTGCTCAAATAGCTTAAAAAGCGTGCATCTAATATGGGGGTAAATGGAAAGTCAATTTCTGGAAACTCTGGGTGATAGAACTGTTTTGCCATGATCATGGCGGATTTGCTGGCTAATATTAATCCAGGGTTGCTTTTTAAGCTGGCTGGATTTTTAATGGGTTTGGCAAGTGCCAATGGGGCATCTACCTGCCCGCAATATAATCTAGCCCCATGCAGTTGCGCATAATAAGCCTCTATGCTCATTGCAAAGGGCATGCCTACTATCTCTTTATTTTCAGGGAACACCGCACTCAGATTGTCGGAGAAGTTTAAATTACTATCGATGGTATTTGAAAAAGTAACCGCTGCCAATTCTAAATGGCCATAGTCTCTGGCTGAGAATTGATTAACCCCTAATAGGGTATATTTGTTGATGGGGTGCGCTGGCGGAATAACAATACAAACATCATTCGTGTTGTTGGTTACTGCAGAGTACTGCCCTTCAGACCAAAAAATAACGTTTACTATATCAGTATCTGAAAGTAGTCCTCTCGAAACAGAATGGGGATGAGTATGCACCAGACCCAAGCTAATGCTTTCACACGTCCCTAGGTTATGTTCATTTTTGGCATACGTTTGACCACCAATTTGGGTTGCGCCTAATTGCCAAATTCTGGTGGGGGATTTAGCGGCACTTGTGGTGGCAGCATTTGTAGCTGAGGCACTACCTTCAATGAGGTTGCGTAAGCGTGATGATTCACGCTCAAATTCATCAGCCGCCATTTGCTTTTTCTTGCCCAATAAAGCTTGATATTCCTGCAAAGCAGCGGTGGGGTCTGTGCCGCCTTGGCTCTCAGCCGCCAATGATAAGCATGCCGATTGCTCCAGCCCTGTTTCACGTGTTTTTTGCGCTAACTGCTTAAAACCATCACGATATGCTTTTGGTAGTTCTAGCGTTTCTGGCCACTGCGTATTTTCATCTATTACCTCAAATCGCCCCAGGATTGATTCTGAGCGCGTCATTGGCTCGGCAAGACTTATTGACGCCGTACATGACAACAAAATAATAGAAGCTACATTTTTTATTGATATTTTCATAAACAACAGCCGAAGCAGGGTCTCCATCAGCAACTCAAAACATTTGAGCCAATTGCGTATCTATAAATTGGCTTGCTCGGTAAATTTACTTTTTCTTTTTACCTTTAGCTTTTGTAGAATTAGGACTCGCACTTCTACCAAACACTTGCGGGTCATCAGGTAATTCGGCGGCAGCTGTAGAAGCCTGCGAATACGCGGGAGCTGCGCCCAGCGCACGTTCAATGTCTTTATAAGTCTGTGCGCCTAGTATGCGTTTACCATCAGCAAAAAATAGCGTTGGTGTGCTAGTTACACTAAGTTTATTAGCGAGTTCATTATTTTTTGCGATAGGCGTGTCGCAGCTTCCAGATTTAGCAGGTAATAGGCTATACAGCATCCAATTCTGCCAAGCTTTTGCGCGGTCAGAATCACACCAAATATATTTTGATTTGTTCGCAGCATCGGGGTGTAACTGCGCAATTGGGTATAAAAACGTATAGATCGTCACATCGGTAATGTTGGATAACTCTTGCTTCTCTAAACGTTGGCAATACGGACAATCAGCATCAGAGAACACCGCCAACTTGCGGCTAAAAGTTTTTAAACTCATTTAACACGACAATAAGGATTAACCACGTTTAATTTCAATTTTTCACAGTATTTAATCGTGTCCCTTATTGATTGTTCAGTATTCAATGAATGCCCAGACTTTGTTTATTCCCGTCGTAATGGTCTTTATTGCTTCGATATCGCTACCTTCTTTAAGCACATCTAGCTGCTCTCCAAGCTGAAAAGAAGGGAACTGAGGATAGTTATCTCGAACATATAAATCCGTTCTTACTTTCAGATTTCCTATAATCTGTCCTGCACCACTAACAACCAAATTTGTGACTCCAAGTGGAGTACCATTGGAGTCAAAAGCTCCTACATACACCCACCCTTGCCGTTTTAATTTGGTGTCTTTTTTTGCGAAAGTTGCTGCTACCGTAATAGCAGTAGGCTTAGACTCAGAAGGTGTTTCTCTGATTGCTACAACCTGACCAGTTAAGTAAATTGCATCGTCATTATGTAATAGCGTCTTAATGCTTTGTATAGCTTCCAGTGCTTTTCTGAGATTTTCCTGATCTAGCTTAGATACTCTAGGAGTATATGTATCAATACCTTTACCATGTATGCCCTGAATGGTGAAGAGAAGGCTGCCTTGAACCTGTCCTGCTTCCGCAGAGGCCGCGACAGCGAAAAGATCTCCCAAATTGATGCCAGCCTTATGTGTGGTAATATTGGCTACAATTCTTGCACCAACACCAACTTTATGATCTACACCAAGTCTTTTTACTCCAGTTGCGTCAATTGGACTTACATTTATAAATCTAACCCACTGTGAGACTATTTCATATTGACTATTTGATTTGCTGGTTTTTGCAGTACCAAATTCGACCGAACCACTTTTCAATATTTCATTGGTCGCAACATAATCCTCGCTGTTGGCGAGAATACTTAGCCAACAATGCCTTCGTTTTTTATCGCTCGTATTATTTGTATCATTTGAATGATACGTATATTCCGTACACTCCTTAGGAACCGTACCGACTGGATAGTAGGCTGGGTCGTAACGAGTGGGTTGAACTGGTACAAATTCACCAGTATAGTTATTTTTGTTTAAATCCTTTTCTATCGAGCCTGAGGTTTGATTTTTTGGGAAAATGCTACATCCAGAAAGCAAAATAGATATAAGCAGTATTGAGTTGAAAAGTTTCATTTTCTACCCTTTCATTTTTTATCAACAATGCGTGGTAATACAAAAAAGACAAATTACAATTAGCTTTTTCATGGTTATTTCTCTGAATTCTACTCAAAAATTGAATTAAGTTATCTATGTAATTTATTAACCTCACTTATATCTCGTTCTGTAGCAGCAAAATAAAATATCATTGTTGGACCTTGATCAGCGCTAAATTTTGTGAACAATTTGGTCGGTTTTTTCGCGCCTACTAGAAGCTTTTCTATACTTTTTAAATAATTCAACTTTCTCTCTAAGCTTACAAAACAAGA
>JBEBJQ010000076.1:0-19428 GCA_040079795.1 Methylococcales bacterium | reverse complement strand
TACATCAATGCCAGCGATGAAAACCCGCCAAAACCCGATAATAAAGGGCAGGACATGGGCAATAAGCCCGATCTCAAAAAACCTGCCGGACAGCTTTGAGGTGCGCTCATAACTAGGGGATACGGATATTCCCACCTTTTTTAGAGCCACAATAGATGTATTGTTAGTCCAAAAAACCTAAGCCTTAAATGGTTTAGGTTTTTTTATGGGCGTGACTAAATTTTACTCATAATAGATTAATGAACCGATTTATCTGCTCAATTTCCGTTGCAAAACTGGTTACCAATCGGATTAAAACTTCATGTTCATGCACCAGTCCGGTTTTTGAGCGTGGTAGATTCCATTCATAAAAAATGGCACCTTTATCCTTCAGTTGTTGCGCACGATTTTTATCAAGAATACAGAATACTTCATTGGCTTCCGCGTACCAGGCTAAACGGGCGTTTTTAGAATTTTCAATGCCGTTTTGCAAGGCCTTGGCTAAAGCATTGGCATGACGGGCTAGTTTTAACCATAAATCATCGTTTAAATAAGCATCAAACTGGCAAGCGATAAAACGGCTTTTAGAAAATAACTGTGCTGCGCGCTTACGAATAAACGGTAAGTCTTTAGCCATAGCTGGATTCATAAACACCAATGCTTCTGCGCACCAGCAACCATTTTTGGTCGCACCGAAAGAGACAATATCGACACCCAGTCTCCAGGTCATTTCGGCGGGTGTTAAATTCATTGCCACTAAGGCATTAGCAAAGCGCGCGCCATCCATATGCAGGGGTAAGTCTTTTTCTTGTGCAATCTTAGCAATATTGGCAATTTCATCTGTTTGATAGAGGGTACCAATTTCGGTCGCTTGCGTAATGGAAATTGCCATCGGTTGCCCTGCATGTATGAAATCAGGCGGAAAGCGAGCGATTTCAGCTTTTAGGCTGTGTGGATCAATTTTACCGTTATCGCCATCCACTGGAGTAAGCCGTGCGCCGTGGGTGAAAAACTCCGGTGCGCCACATTCATCCTCCAGCATGTGCGCTTCCCGGTGACAAAACGAAACGCCACCGGGACGGTTGACAGCAGCGAGCGCCAGCGAATTGGCTGCGGTGCCGGTGCCTACAAAATAAACCGCAACCTCGCGCTCAAAAAGCGTGTTAAAGGTTTGCTCAATTTTTCGATCCAGTGCACTTGCGCCGTAAGGCGCTGAGAAACCGCTTGCTTCTTCCAGCAACCGTTGTGCAATCGCGGGGTGTGCGCCAGCCCAATTATCGGAGGCAAAATTCATAGGGTTATTTAGAGTAAGTGACTGGTTTAAGTTGACTACAAAGTTGCAAATTAGAAATGAACAGGGTGGGATAATTGCATTGTTATAGTTTACTCAGTTTTTGATTTAGTTTTAAAATTTTCGCTAACCTATATTTTATGTTGCCCCGTAATGCAATAGTTTAGTAAGCTATCGGGGCGCCAATTGAGTTTGTTTGGCAGAGGTTACAACGTTTTATTTTTTGAATTAAAATTAAAGCAGGGGGGAAACGGCCATGCTAGAAATAATCCTTATTTTAGTCGCTATAGCCATCATCATTTTTATTCTCGTTGCGGCAAGGCAGCCGGACGATTTTTGTATCACTCGCAGTATCACTGTAAATGCGCCTGCGGGAGCCGTATTTACGCATATAAACGACCTACAAAAATGGGAAGCCTGGTCACCTTGGGCTAAACTTGATCCCAATGCCCAGAATTTTTTTGAAGGCCCCGAAGCTGGCACGGGTGCCATTATGCGCTGGGCCGGTAATAATAAGGTCGGCGTAGGCAGTATGAAAATCACTGAAAGCCGTCTGGATGAGTTTATCCAGTTCAAACTACAATTTTTAAAACCCTTTGTTGCCACCAATGCCGCGGAATTTACGTTTACCCCTGAAGGTGACAAAACCCGCGTGAGCTGGAGCATGTATGGCAAAAATAACCTTATGGCTAAGGCTATGGGCTTAATCATGAATTGCGATAAGATGGTGGGCGGGCAATTTGAACAGGGCTTGGGGGATTTGAAAGGGGTCGTGGAGGTTAAGGCGAACAACAGCCATAGCTAGCCTTTCTTATCTTGTAGCCTATTTATCAATAATTGCACTTCAGGGTTGACTTCGCCAATAGTAAAATCGCTAATTTTTTGAGAAATTATTGTAAATAGCTAACAAATTAGCCCGGTTTAAATTTGCGAAACTCGGGAGCGAGAGGCTCCCTTTGCCCAGATTCATCTTGCATTTTCAAGTTACTTTTTCAATGCCCGACTTAACAAATCCGCCATCGTTCCTTGCGTTGAGGGCGCTTGCGGTTTGGGTGCCTTAGCGGTGTTAGTTGCCTTAGTGGAACTCGACTGCGCAGGTTTATAAGCAGTTTTCTCGCCTAATTCCGGATTGGTTTTCATGGACAGTGCGATGCGTTTACGTACTACATCCACTTCCAGCACTGTCACTTTCACCATCTCACCGGTTTTTACCGCATCGCGCGGGTCTTTGATAAAGGTGTCGGCTAAGTGTGAAATGTGGATTAAACCATCCTGATGTACGCCAATATCCACAAACGCCCCGAAATTGGCGACATTAGTGACCACGCCTTCCAACACCATGCCGGGTTCCAGGTCGGTGATTTTTTCGATACCTGCTTTAAATCGCGCGCTTTTAAATTCCGGGCGCGGATCGCGTCCCGGCTTTTCCAGCTCTTGCAGAATATCGGTAACAGTCGGCAGTCCAAAGTGTTCATTTGTGAAGTTGGCGGCATTCAGGCCGCGTAAAAAGCTGCTTTGTCCCAATAAGTCACGAATGGATTTGCCGGTAGCATCAATGATAGCTTCTACCACAGGGTAGGCTTCTGGATGGACGGCGGAAGCGTCCAAAGGGTTTTCACCATTCATAATGCGTAAAAATCCTACGGCTTGTTCATAGGCTTTTTCACCTAAGCGCGGGACTTTTTTAAGCTGTTTACGATTGGTAAAAGAACCGTTTTGGTCGCGAAAGGCGACGATGTTTTCACTGACACTGGTGGATAGGCCGGAAACCTGTTTCAACAGGGCGACCGAGGCGGTATTAACATCCACGCCGACCGCGTTTACGCAGTCTTCAACCACGCTGTCGAGACTCCGGGCGAGTTGGGTTTGATTGACATCGTGCTGATATTGACCGACGCCGATGGATTTTGGGTCTATTTTGACCAGTTCTGCGAGCGGGTCTTGCAAGCGCCGTGCGATAGAAACCGCTCCACGCAATGAAACGTCCAGCCCCGGGAATTCTTTGGCGGCGAGTTCTGAAGCGGAATATACCGACGCACCGGCTTCTGATACGACAATTTTGGTAAATACCAAGCCTTTATGCTGTTGCATGACGTCAGCAACCAATTGGTCGGTTTCGCGCGAGCCAGTGCCGTTACCGATACTGACTAAGTCTACCTGATACTGTTTAATGAGTTTGGCGAGCGTGGCAATAGACTCGTCCCATTGGTTACGGGGTTGATGCGGGTAGATGGTATCGGTTGCTAAAAGCTTGCCGGTAGGGTCGACAATGGCGACTTTCACGCCAGTGCGGATGCCGGGGTCAAGACCCATAGTCGCTTTTGGGCCTGCGGGGGCGGCCAGCAATAAATCCCGTAAATTGCTGGCAAACACGCGGATGGCTTCCAGCTCGGCAGCTTCACGCAGACGGGTTTTCAGGTCTAAATCAATGCGCGTAAACAGTTTGATTTTCCAGGCAAAGCGGGCAGTTTCGGCTAACCATTGTTCGGCTGGTTTACTGGAATCAGTGATATTAAGGGTTTGCGCGACAATAGATTCGCACTGTTGGTGTTCGGTTTGCTCGTCTAGCGCCGGTTTCAGGCTGATGTTAAGTAAATCTTCATTGCGCCCACGAAATAAAGCTAAAGCACGGTGCGAGGGAATTTTATGGATGCCTTCGCTGTATTCAAAGTAGTCCTTAAATTTAGCAGCCTCCTGCTCTTTGCCGGTAACGACGGTTACCTGCATGATGCCTTTTTGCCAAAGGCGTTCGCGTAATTCGGCTAACAGGGCTGCATCTTCACTAATGCGCTCCATAATAATTTGGCGCGCTCCTTCTAAAGCGTCATGGGCGGTATTAATGCTGTGTTCTTTATTCAGATACGTTTCGGCAATCTGTTCCGGAATCAGATTGCGATCTGCCAACAGTGCATCTGCCAGGGGCTCAAGTCCTGCTTCCCGGGCAATCTGGGCTTTAGTGCGGCGTTTTGGTTTATAGGGCAGGTAAAGGTCTTCCAGCAAAGTTTTGGTGTTTGCGTCTTCAATGGCAAATTGTAGCTCAGGCGTGAGCTTGCCTTGTTCCTCAATGCTTTTAAGTATTACCGTACGGCGGTCGTTGAGTTCCCTTAAGTAGTTAAGCCGTTCTTCTAAATTACGCAGTTGTGTGTCATCCAGTCCGCCAGTGACTTCTTTTCGGTAGCGGGCAATAAACGGGACGGTTGCGCCCTCATCCAGCAAAGCAACGGCAGCGCTAACTTGTTGCGGCCTAACCGCTAATTCTTGGGCAATTTGTTGAATGACGTCCATAGACTTTGTTTACGAAAGTTAAAGAGAGCCATTTTAACAGCTTGTATAAGGCGCGTTATAGACTTAAGTTTAATGCTTTTGCTAATCGGACTCTTTATGCGCTTCCTTAAGAACGGCTGTAGCGGGAAAAGCCATAACAAACGCCTCAATCACCGCACGTAAAACTTTACGTTGCGGTGCGGGTAAACTCAAATAGCGTTCAATGGTTTCCCGTTCTTGATAATCCAGTGCCTCATCCCATTGCTGCCTTTTAGCGCGGATAGATTCTGCCGCTTGCTCGCCAAAACGCAATGTGTGCGGCTCTACGTTTAACCATTCCGCTAGCACTTGTAATTTGTCTTGTGCTGGGATCGCTTCGCCGCGTAGCCAGCGGCGTACTGCCTGAACCGTAACGGACCTGCCCCAATAGCGGGTATTGAATTCACGCTCCAGTACGGTGGGACGCAGGGAATAACCGGCATCCTCAATGGCTTTGCGTAAACGTTGACTAAATTCTGTTTTCTCATCCATGAACAGAAAGTTAAGTTTTGTTGCGACTTTTTAACAACTATTTGTTCAGTTTACTATAAACTTATGGTTCACTTTTTTATGAACAAAAGATTATGGCGAAATCGCTGCTCGAACAACTGCCCGACATCGTTGCCAAAGGGCGACAAACCGCCGAAAAAATATTGGAAAATCTGGAAGGCCGTCATCGTATCGGCTTGCAAACGCGGGAATGGGTGTTGCCTGCTAAAGATACGGCGGCGCTGGATTGGATCACCGCCAATGAGCAGTTGGGGCATTTGGATTCGGCCAATAAACAGCCTTGGCAAAACCGCCTGATTTATGGTGATAACTTGCTGGCAATGGCGGCGTTACTGGCGGGCGACGACAATACGCCCAGCTTACGCGGCAAACTGGATTTGATTTACATTGATCCGCCGTTTGATTCCAAAGCCGATTACCGCACTAAAATCACCCTGCCTGGCGTGGAGCTGGAACAAAAACCCACGGTGATTGAGCAGTTCGCCTATTCCGATACGTGGGCGGCTGGCACAGCCTCTTATCTGGCGATGATTACGCCGCGCTTGATTTTGATGCGTGAACTGCTCAGCGATACCGGCTCCATCTATGTACATCTGGATTGGCATGTAGGGCATTATGTGAAGTTGGTGTTGGATGAGGTGTTTGGGCGTGAACAATTTGTTAATGAAATTATTTGGCAAGGTGCAATCGGCGATACGTCCACCAAAAATAAAAAATTTATCAAATCACACGACACTTTGTTTTTTTATCGAAAGAACGAAGGGAGTCCAATCTGGAATGATGTTTTCCAAGAGTTCAGCGATGCCAGCGACAAGTTATACAATAAAGAAGACGATGGGGGTGTTTATCGTCTTGCACCGATAGATAATCCAGGTGGAGGTGGATATATCTATGACCTTGGATTTGGTGAAATAATTCCAAAAAATGGTTATAGGATGCCAAAGGTAACGGCATTGGAATGGTTGAATCAGGGTATTTTATTGGTGGAGAAAGGTAAAGTTCCTGGAAAAAAACTATATAAAAATCCAGATGGTGTTCGCTGCCGTGATGTCTGGGTAGATGTACGTTCATTGCAAGGTAGTGAAAGTATCGGTTACGCAACGCAAAAACCTAAGTTGCTACTCGAAAGAATTCTTGCTTCCTCTACAAATACAAATTCAATAATCGCCGATTTTTTCGGCGGCTCCGGCACAACCGCCGCCGTCGCTGAAAAACTCAATCGCCGCTGGATCACCACCGACCTCGGCAAACCCGCCTGTATGATTATGCGTAAACGCCTGATCGACCAAAACGCCCAGCCCTTCCTGTACCAAGCCATCGGCGATTACCAAGTGGAAGCGGCAAAAGCGACCCTAGGACGGCAGTTTAAAATCGGCGACTTATCGCAGATTGTTTTGCAATTGTTCGGTGCGTTGCCGCTGCCCGCAGAAGACAATCCCAACCGGAATCTGGGGCGGATCGTCGGCAGTAAAACCTTGGTTTACGCAGATTCACCCAACAAACTGACTGGCGCAGCCACCTTGAAAAAAGCCATTGCCCAACGTGACACCCTGATGGGCGGCTGGGATAAAGTGGTGGTGCTGGGCTGGAATTTTGAACCGTCAATTGGTGAAACCATTACCGCCTTGAACGATGGCAATCTGGAAGTGCTGGTGATCCCGCCGGATTTGCTGGATCGGTTGAAGAAGAAAGGCGGACTCGACAAACTGAAAGGTACGGTGCGCTTTGCCAGTTTGCAATATTTGACGATTAAGCCAGTGCAGCAGGTTAGTGTAGGTGCGAATGAATTCGCACTCACTATCGAACTCGACAACTACGTGCTACTTTCCCCTGAAGCCATCAATCTTGATGAAGCCAACCGCCTCAAACTGCAAGGCATCATCAACAGCGAGCCGTTGGCTTTGATTGAATACTGGGCAGTTGATCCTGATTATGACGGCAAACTGTTCCGTTCAGTCTGGCAAGATTATCGCGGTAATACCGATAATGACGGCGATCCGTTAAGGGTGATCACCAAAGCCCAGCTCACCGTACCCGCGAAGGTTGGCAACCGCAAAATCTGCGTGCGGGCGGTGGATGTATTTGGTTTTGAGGCGGAAGTGGTGGTTGAGGTTGCCGGGTAATGTCTTATTTACTTTGCCAAGATATATCCATTTTCCGCCGCTGTATGACGCAATCGCGCAAGTAAAGGTTGATAAGGCTTTGGTAGGGTACACCGGATTCATCAGCCATTTGTTTGAAGTAGCTCAAGATTTCTTCACTCAAGCGGATAGTGACCGATTTTTTTAATTTGGCGGCATAAGGGTTTTTGCGGGATTTCATTATGGACAGGTCATATTCTTTTTTCATGGTGTGTTGCCTGGGTAATGTTGACGTTCGGTTTTGGTTGCTTTACGCGCGGATATGATGCGAATGCTATGGCCTGCATCCTGCTCACAGTGGCAAACCAGAATAACCCTGGCCTGGCTACTCAGCCCGAGCATTAAAAACCGGTCTTCTGTTGCGGAATGCTGGGCATCGTAAAACTGCACAGCGGACTCATCATAAAAAACCGATTGCGCTTCTTCAAAAGAAACGCCGTGCTTTTTCAGGTTAGCGGCTGCCTTCTCGGCATTCCAAGTAAATTTAATCATCATTACATTGTATGCACATAAAAATCGCTGTCAACGATTCTTCTCACTTTAAGATTTGGATAACATAACTATGCAACAACTTGAACTTGCCAACGGCCTCACTGCTAAAACCCAAGCCCTGTGCATTGGCTTGGAAAGCGGCGTTGCCGATATTTTTGATTTGGTCACGCCGACCACTGCGGAATTACTGCATTGGTGGTTTGGTGAAGAAGCGATTGCTACGCGCCGCCTGAATTTTCATCCCGGACAACGCCAAGCGATTTTAAATACCATCGTCGCCCATGAAATTTACCAAGCAATCAACTTAAAAAGCCTTTACCAACACGCCGTGCCCGATGCGCTGTTGACGGGCACACGTTTGGCGGAAGTGTCGCAAGCTAAACACAATCACCCGAAATATTGTCTAAAAATGGCAACCGGCACCGGCAAAACTTGGGTGCTACAGGCTTTGCTGATTTGGCAGATGCTAAATAAAAACGCGGCACTGGCTGAAGGCATAGACGATGCCCGTTTTACCCGCCATTTTCTGGTGGTTGCCCCCGGTCTAATTGTGTACGACCGCTTACTAGATGCGTTTTGCGGCAAACAAATAGACGGCGTACGTGATTTTGCCAGTTCCGATATTGCCCAATGCGCTGAATTGTTTATTCCCGAAAACCACCGTGACACGGTGTTTAGTTTTGTGCGCGGCAATGTCTGCAACAAAACCGAAATTGGCTTGAAAACCACCGGCAATGGCATGATTGCGATTGCTAACTGGCACTTGTTAAAAGAAGCAGGCGAGGAAGAAGAAAACGACGACATTGAACTGGAAACACCAGGCGCGGAGCTTGACCCGCAAGTGGTCATTAATGCGCTTTTGCCCGTCATGCCGGGCAAGTCAACTGGCAATAGTCTGGATGTGCTGGATCGGCGTTTTGCGCGGGGCAGTGTGCTGGATTATTTGGCAGGCTTAGCGGAATTAATGGTGTTTAATGATGAGGCGCATCATATCCACGACTTTAAGCGCGAGGGAGAAACCACTGAGGTGGAATGGCAAAAAAGTCTGACGCGGATTGCTGAGGCTAAGGGTCGCCGTTTCGTGCAGGTGGATTTTTCCGCCACGCCGTATAACGATGTCGGTGCGGGTAAAAACAAGCGCAAGGTATATTTCCCACACATTATCACTGATTTTGATTTAAAAACCGCTATGAAAGCGGGTTTGGTGAAGTCGTTGGTGCTGGATCGGCGCAAGGAAATCGGCGCGTTGCCCTTGGAGTTTAAAGCCGAACGCGATGAGGACGGAAACCCGATGTTGAGCGAAGGTCAGCGGGTAATGTTGCGGGCTGGCTTGCAAAAATTGCGTAAGCTGGAAACCGATTTTGCGCGCATTGATCCCAGCCGCCACCCAAAAATGCTGGTGGTGTGTGAAGATACCAGCGTATCGCCGCTGGTGGTGAAATTCTTCCAGGACGAAGGCTTGGCAGAAGACGAGGTGATGGCCATTGATTCCGGCAAAAAAGCGGAACTAGGCGAAAAAGATTGGGCTCCCGTGCGTGAACGCTTGTTCAGCGTCGATCAACACGCGACGCCGCGCGTGATCGTCAGCGTGTTGATGCTGCGTGAAGGGTTTGATGTCAATAACATCTGCGTGATTGTACCGTTGCGCTCCAGCCAAGCACAAATTTTACTGGAACAAACCATTGGCCGTGGCTTGCGGCTTATGTGGCGCGATAGCGAGTATGCCGACAGTAAGCGTGAAAACCGCGAGCGCATTGCTGGCGGCAAAGAGCCGAGCAGCTTGATTGATATTCTGTCGATTGTCGAGCACCCAGCGTTCCAGTCGTTTTACGATGAATTGATGCGGGAAGGTTTGGCAGGGACAACCAGCGAAGCCAGCGACACAACCAGCAGTGTCGGCGATTTAATTTCAGTCGGTTTGCGTGAAGGTTATGAGGTGTTCGATTTTGCCATCCCGTTTATTTTGCGTGAGGCGGAAGAAGGATTGGAACATCACGCGCTGGATATTGGGCAGTTACAGCCCTTTTCTGCGCTGAATCTGGTACAGCTTAAGGAATTATTGGGCAAGGGCGATGTGTTTATCTCGCAGGATTTGCAAAGCAGCACCTTGTTTGGCGATTACCGTGTCGATGGCGCAGTGATGAATGTCAGTGGTTATAATGATTTTCTGTCACGCCTAACCCGCCGCATTGCCCAAGCGCTCAGTCAGCCACTGCCAAAAGGCAACAAAATTGCCGCGCATCTTGCCAATCCGTATTTGCAAGTCAATACCGCAGAACTGGCGGGATGGTTGGAAGGGTATATCCGTGAACGTTTGTTCAATAGGCTCTTTGATCCATTGCTGGATGAAAACTGGCGCGTACTGTTGTTGCAGCCAATCGTCGATCACATCATCAAAGTGGTGGCACTGGCGCTGATTGAAGCGGAACATAAGCCGCAAATTGGTGAGAGCGAAGTACATTACCGGCAATTATCCGCCGTAAGCAAATTACCCATGCGGGAAAGTCATTCGTTAGTCGTGAACAAGTGCATCTATGAAAGGCTGCCCTACCCCACGCGCAATGGAGGCTTAGAAAAAGCGTTCATCGAATGGGCGGATAAAGACAGTAGCGTAGCGGCATTTTGTAAAATCAGCGAAACGCGCCACGATTTTGTCAAGTTGCGTTATGTCAAGGAAGACGGTTTGCCCGCGTTTTATTCACCGGATTTCTTGTTGCGGAGTGATAAAGCTGTTTATCTATTGGAAACCAAGGCACAAGGTCAAATGACTTCGCCAAATGTGCAAAGAAAACTGAAAGCGGCAGCGGCTTGGTGTGACAGGATTAATACATTGCCAGAAAATGAACGGTCAAACTTGACCTGGCATTACGTGTTGCTGGGTGAAAGTGTGTTTTTTGAATGGCGCTCTAAAAATGAACGCTTATCCAATCTGTGTGATTTTGCGAAAGTTAGGCAAGTCGTGTTGCCGTCGGCTCAAAATCAATGGTTATGATTACACAAGTATAAGGTTATGCAACTAACTTAAAATTAGTGTGTGGTTAACCATAGTATATTTACGATAAGGTTTAATCGCTGTTTTCAAACTGGACGTAAGCTTGCCTTGATCCTCAATGCTTTTGAGAATCGCCGTGCGACGATCGTTGAGTTCCCTTAAGTAGTTAAGCCGTTCTTCTAAATTACGCAGTTGAGTGTCATCCAGTCCGCCAGTGACTTCTTTTCGGTAGCGGGCAATAAACGGGACGGTTGCGCCCTCATCCAGCAAAGCAACGGCAGCGCTAACTTGTTGCGGTCTAACCGCTAATTCTTGGGCAATTTGTTGAATGACATCCATGGGCATAAGTTGAGGGAGTTAAAAGCCCGTCATTTTACCAGTTTGTGTGAAACACGCCATGTCCTAATTTAGTGTTACGAGGTATTTCTAATGGCGCATAATCGAGTTTTAAGTTGAGCTCGCCTCCAATAAAAAAGGAAAATTTCCCATATATTCAGGCGTTCAGCTAGTGCGATAATTATTCTCGATAGCTGTGTGTAAAAACAGCGGCATAGCTTTTAAAAATATTAATGTAGTCTTAACGTTAAATAAGGATTTAAGTATGACTTTATATGCTGGAAAACCAGAAGCTGATACCGTTACTGGCTCAACCGGAGCTGATATTTTTGAAAATATACTCGGTGCTGATAATTTGTCGGGAGACAAAGGGAGTGATATTTTTAAGTTTACCCAAGCACCTTCAAGCGGCGCTAAGATTGATGGCGGTACCGATAATGACAGCTCTGACGCAACGGTTACGCTTGGGGATGGGACTAAAACAGGCAGTACTTTGTCGGCAGTCATTAATTATGCCCAAACAGATATCTTGAGTATTGAAAGTTCGATGGATCTTTCTGCATTGAGTTTTACGCATATAGAAAAAATCACCTTGAGTGAAGGCGTGGAATTGGTTATGTCGTCAGAGCAGTTTGAAGAAGGCTTGGCTTCTTTAGATTATGAATCCGGTACAACTGAGCTTAATCCCGGTTTACAGGTAGAGGGCACGGCAGGTGGCAAAGTAGAAAAATTGACGATTAATGTGGGTAGTGGTGCTAATTTTGAGTTAGATGATGCGTCAACAGGGTTTATATTTAAGGATGTCGATGTAACCATACAGTATGAAGGAGGTGATGTCCGTTATGATGGCACGGCGGCGGCTGAAACAATTATAGGCGGTAGTGGCACCGAATATATTACTGCCCGTTTGGGGAATGACATTGTGCATGCCGGTGCGGGTAATGATTTACTGATTGGTCATGAGGGTGCTGATCAATTATATGGCGAGGCGGGGGATGATATTTTCGTTATTTCACGTATTGCAACCAAAGCCGGTGGCGGCACATTTGCGATTGCAAAAGCCAGTGATGGCAGTGCTGAATTTGTCGCCGGTGACCTTATGGATGGTGGCGAGGGTGTTGATGAGTTGCGCATTTCTGCTGCAGGTGCTGCGGTAAGTGGTACAGAAAACACCATTACGCTCACTGAAGATAACTTTAAAAATATTGAAAAAGTGACCCTTGGCACCCCAGTTGCGCGGGATGCTCAGTTTGCGACGGTGCAGGATCAAATGGCTGCGGGTGCCTATGCAGCAGTTAATACTGGTAAGGATGCCATTAATGTGAATGGCTCGGCTTTAAAAGCAGGTGTGAGTTACCAAGGGAATGACGGTGACAATAAGCTGTTGGGCGGATCGGGTAATGACACATTTATCGGCGCTAAAGGTAATGATTTGCTAGATGGGGGTAGTGGCACAGATACGATGGTGCTTGACCCCGATTCTCTAGCCGGCCTCAAAGTGTTTTTGGGCAAAGATCAGCATACTTTCCTGACTAATGCGGCTGGTGAGCACGATACCTTTAATAGTATTGAAAAAGTAGCAATCAACGGACAAAGTATTGATATTGGTTTTTTAGCACAGCCTGCGACGAATTTGCAAAATATCGGGGTGTTGTCTAAGTTATTATTTAGCCAAAGCCCTGGTATTGATGCTTTGATCAGTTTGGCTCCATTGGGTGGTGATGCTAAAGGCTTGGTTGATCAGGTAATGGCTTTAGACGGTGTTAAATCGGTATTTGACGGTATGAGTAATGCGCAATTTGCAGCTACGTTGGTTAACAACGGTTTAGGCATTAACGACCAGGGAGCGGTTAATTTTGCCCAGGATTACTTAAACACGCACAGCAAAGCGGATTTAGTATTAGTGGGTGTCCAATATGATCCAATTGTGGATCATGCTTTTGGTACGGATGGTTTAGAGCTTATGTAAGTGTTTCAACCCTCAAACCGTTTTCAATTTAAACCCAGTCAGATTAGTTTCTGGTTGGGTTTTTTTATGCGTACCAAAAATAACCGGCATCGTGAGCTTATTGACAGGTACTCATAGGTTTTAAGCGGTTTAGGAAAATTTCCTTTTTTTAGGTCAAGGCTATTGGCGCAGCATTGTTTTGTTTATGATGCCAACCATTTGCTTAATCGTTAAGGGGGATTGATGAAAATTGTTTACGGTACTTTTGCCGGGTTGTTAGGGTTATTTTCCGCAGCGGGGCTAGCGGCGGAGAAAGCCGGCACGGTGGAGTTGGAACCAATGGAGGTCGTTGGCGTTACGCCTTTGCAAGGCGGCAGCGGCGTTACCATAGATAAAATCCCTGCGCATGTGCAAGTGATTACTGCCGAGGAGTTGGAAAAATCCCAGAGTTTAACCTTACCGGAATATATGAACCGCTATTTAGGCAGCGTTAATATTAATGATGCGCAAAATAACCCCTACCAACCGGATGTGCAATATCGTGGATTTACCGCTTCGCCCTTATTGGGTTTGCCGCAGGGGTTAGCCGTATATGTGAACGGGATTCGCTTTAATGAGCCGTTTGGCGATTCAGTGAATTGGGATCTTATTCCTGAAGGCGCAATTGACACAATGACTTTGCAATCTGGCTCTAACCCGGCGTTTGGCTTGAATACCTTAGGTGGTGCGTTGTCTTTGCAAACTAAAACCGGTTTTACATCTCCCAAACATCAGCTTGAAGTCAGTGGGGGTTCTTGGGGAAGGCATTCTGAAGAGCTGAGTTCCGGCTGGAATAACGGCACTTTTGGGTATTTTATAGATGCTAAATATTTTAATGAAGACGGCTGGCGGGATTTTTCTAACAGCGAAGTGCAACAGGCATTGGGGACTTTCAGTTGGCGCGGCGACCGTTCCGATTTGGATTTAACCTTAGCGACCGCAGATAATAACTTGCGTGGGAACGGCACGTTACCACTAGAATTGCTGCAAGTGAACCGCAGCACGGTATTTACGCATCCAGATATAACCCGTAACCGGATGTTTTTAGCCTCTTTGAGCGGCAACACCGACGTTACCGATGACATTAAAGTTTCTGGGAATATGTATTACCGGCGTAACCGGATGCGCACCTATAACGGTGATGGCAGCGAATTCGGTGGTTGTGGCGGTGGTCATGATGATGCCGATGAAAAGCAAGCCCGTAAATTGGCCAAAACGGGTGAAGATGAGCAAGATGACATTGATAGAATCAATGAAGTGGATGACGATAATGGCACAGATGCTAACGATGACATCGGCGGCGATGATGAAAGTGAAGGGGACGATGATAATGGTGATGTGAACGATAACAGCCTTTGTGACGAAGAGGGTGAGAGATTGGCTGACATTAATCAGCAGCCCATTACCAATGGCGATAATGTTCAGGGTGGTACGATCAATACCTCAGAATCCGTGCAGCGCTCTTTTGGTTTTGCCTTACAAACAGCATTTAACCAGCAAATTTTTAATCATGCCAACAATTTTGTCGTGGGATGGACGTATGATAATAACAGCGTTCATTATTCTGCTGATACGGAACTAGGGGCGCTTACAGATGACCGAGGCGTTGCAGGCGCAGGTATTTTGTTGCACGATTCACGGGTACGTTTAAATACCAGCACCGAAACCTATGGTGCGTTCTTTAGTGATACTTTTAGTATAACGGAGCAGTTACATTTAAATGTGGCGGGTCGGTATAACCACAGTAATATTAAATTAATGGATCACTATGGGGATGATTTAAACGGGCAACATCGCTTCGAACGCTTTAACCCTTCTGCGGGTTTGACTTATGCCATTTTGCCGCATTTAACCGCATATGGCAGTTACAGCCAGTCCACCCGGATGCCAACTCCGATGGAATTAAGCTGTGCCGATCCTGACGCGCCCTGTAAATTACCGAATGCCTTTGTGTCTGACCCGCCTTTAAACCAGGTGGTTGCGGAAACTTGGGAAGCTGGCTTTAGAGGCAAGCTTAACGCTATACCCGAAACAACTATGGATTGGAGCGCGGGTTACTTTCAAACCAATAGTAATGACGATATTATTTTTCAAAGCGCTGGCGGGGTTGTCGGTAACCGGGGATTTTTTCAAAATATCGGCAGAACCAAACGTCAGGGTCTGGAACTGGGTATGCACGCCAATGTGTTTAAACGTTTACATATCGACGCTAACTACACTTATTTGGATGCAACTGTCGGCGTCGATTATCTTTCACAAAGCCCTAACCATCCCAAAGCCGATGATCAAGGAAATGTGTTGGTTAAAAACGGTTCGCGCTTGCCGGGGATACCGGAACATTTGATTAAGCTGGCGGTTAGTTACGACATTATTCCTGATTGGTCTTTAGGGGTTAATATGCTTTATAACGGTGATCAGTTTCTGCGGGGAGATGAAGCGAATTTGACGTCACCGCTGGCTTCTTACATGTTGTTTAACTTAAAGACCGAATATCGCTTTAATGAGCATTTCTCTATTTTCGGTAAGCTGGATAATATCTTTAATAAACGTTATCAGAACTTTGGTACTTTTGGTAATACCGGGGATGTTTTAGAAAACTCGTTAGGGGTAAATGATCTTGATACCCGTTTCGTTGGCGTTGGCGCACCAAGAGCTGGTTGGGTCGGAGTAAGGATTACGCTGTAATTAAGGTTTTTAGAGCAGGGAAGCTCTAAATCGCAGGCAATAAAAAACCCACAGTTACGTGGGTTTATATTTATGCATGCGCTTCATACCTTCAAGTCGCCTAAGCGATTTGTGGAGCAAGTTTATTATTTTTATTTTAACTGTTTTTATTATTATTTATTGTTGTTATTTACGACCTGTGCCGGTCAAACTCCTCTACGCTGATGGTGAAATCAGCGGCTTGATCTCTCAAGCTGAAAAAGATTTTAAAGTATTAGAGAGCGTTCTGTCTATTAAAAAATTTCTTTTTTTTAAAAAAATAGTATCGTCCCGAAAATACACTAAAAAAACAATTGGCTATGATTTTTAATTTAAAATTAAAGCTATTTTTAGGATGCAAGCGATGCTGTTTCGTTCAGGTGGGATTCAGTTTCAGAACGTTGCCCGATTAATTTCTGCGCCTTTCCCGCTCCTCATCCAGAAAGAAATTTAAGCGATCTTCTAATATTGAACTTAAATAAAAATCCAAGTCTTTAGATTTTTTTGCCAGTTTAATTTGTAAAATAGCGGCTTCGGTTTGCCCTGTTGCATAATAAAATTCTGCTAAATAGCGATGTAACTCTGCTTGTTTATTAAGGGCACCGTAGGCTTGCGCCATTAGAGCGTAATAACGGGGTTGTGGTCGTGATTTCAGTAAAGGCTGCAGGATTTTTCGTGCGGCTCCTGCCTGACCTACTTTTAGCAGGGCATTAATGTATTCAACTTGAATGGCTTCATTATCGGGAAAACGTTGTACGGTTGTTTTAAAAAGGTTCAGGGCTTTGGGATACTCTTTGGCATCAAATGCGGTGCGCGCCAATGCGCTGGTGTATTGTTCCTGTTCTGGATAGCTCTGGAGCAGTTCCTGTAACAGGTTTTCAGCTTTTTGATAGTCATGGGTTTTTAGTGCAAATAATGCTAAGCCGTATCGTGCTACAGCTTTTTGATCATCAGTCCCTTGTTTGGAGCGCATTAGGAAATGCCGCAGCAAGGTGTCATCCACGCTGTTTGCAACCTGAAGCTTTGCCCTGATTAACTCAAAATCCTGGGAGCTTGGGTATTGCCGGTAGGGATAATTTTCTGCGCGCCCCCGGGTGTCAGAAATGCGTGATTCGGTCACAGGATGAGTTCTTAAAAACTCAGGCATACCGTCCTTGCCGAAAACATCTTTGCCGTAATAGCGACTGGATTGTTGCAAGCGTTCAAAAAAAGTCGGCATGCTGCGCGGATCAAAATTGGCTTGCGAAAGTGTTTGCATGCCGACGCGATCGGCTTCCTGTTCGTTAATACGGGTGAAATTAATTTGAAATTGCACGTTGCCTGCTTGCGCAGCCATAATCGCAGCCTGCCCAAGCTCCGGCGATTGGGTGCCAATCAGGATGGCGGCCAAGGTTGCAGCCATAGTAGGGATAGTTAAGCGGCCAGCAGCTTCAACGGCTCGGTATAGATGGCGCTGCGTTACGTGTGCGATCTCGTGAGCCATGACCGAGGCTAATTCGCTTTCGGCTTCTGTAAGCATTATCAGGCCGGAATTAACGCCGATGTATCCACCAGGACCCGCAAAGGCATTAATCGTGTTATCGGTGACCACAAAGAAATGAAACGGATAACTGGGGTTATCGCTTTGGGCGACTAATTTTTTGCCGATGGCTTCAATATAATCTTGAATTTCCGGGTCTTCGTTGATCTTGACTTGCGCATGGAGTTGCCTAAAAAATTCCCCACCAAACTCTTGTTCCTGGGCGGGTGAGAGCAGGGTGCCGGAGGAATCACCCAGATCGGGCAGTTGGATTTTTTCAATTTCTACCGCATGCGGCGTGTTGGGGCATAACGTGAGGCTTAACATCAAGGCGAAAACGATCAGTTTCATATATCCGGTTTGTTGTAGCAAAAAAGGGGGCAATGTGTTTATCGAGACAAGCTTAATGGTAATATACCTTAACCCTTACAATAACTGAAACAAACAACCCTCCCTCAAGACAACAAAGCTGCCATGAAGTTCGCCATTCAAATAAATTGTAGTCCGACGCAATCTAATACTGCGCATACTGCGTATCAATTTGTTAAAACAGTTTTAGCCCTGCAGCATGAAGTCTTACGGGTGTTTTTTTATCAGGAGGGCGTTTATCATGCTTTTGCCTATACCAGCCCTCCCGATGATGAATTACAAATGACCCAAAACTGGAGTGATTTAGCCCTGCAATATCAACTGGACTTAGTTGTGTGTATTTCGGCGGCACAGCGGCGGGGGTTATTGTGTGACGATGAGGCAAAGCGCCAGGGTAAACTGGATCAAGATTTAGCAAAAGGATTTCGGATTTCCGGCCTAGGCCAATTGCTTGAAGCGAGCTTGCTGGCAGATCGTTTTATTGTGTTTGGATAATGCCCACTGTGAAGCGTTTTTTATTTGTTATGCGGCACGCACCGCATCAAGGCGTGGCCTTGCAGGAACTATTGGATGTCGTTTTAACAACCGCAGCGTTTGACCAAGTGGTTAGTTTGTTATTTCTGGATGATGGAGTGTTTCAGCTAAAGCAACATCAGCAACTGGGATCGACTGGGCTGAAAGATACCTTGGCAATTTTTAAAGCTTTAGCGCTTTACGAGGTCAAAGATTTATATGTTGAAGTTGAATCTTTAGAGGAACGTGGTTTGCAGGTAACGGATTTAGCGTTGCCCGTAAAAACAGTCTTGCGTAAGGAAGTGGCTGGCTTGACCAAGCAGTTTGAGCGGATTTACTGAAGCGGCTTAAGGTAGCTTGTAAAAACAGTTGCGCTTGAGTTTGGATGTCGCAGAGAAGCCCTTTGCACCCCAAATTATTAACCCTCAGCGGCGCTGATTACAAAACCGTATAGGTATCAGCAACAAAGCTAAAGTGCTCAGGAATATAGTGTGGTTCAGCGTGAGGTTAAGCCGGTGCCGCTAATACCTAAAAACTGACGTTTAATTCCATTTTAATAAATACCAGCCCGTTATTTGGTGCATCGAATGCACCCTACCCGGCTTTTGTCTGGGCATTGCTGTCATCGCCTTTAGACTCAATATCTTTTCGAGCGTTCTCTAGGCAATTTGTTACCTTGGCACTTGTCGACATTGACTTACATAGAGCAATAAAGGCGGTAATACGTTTGTCTTTATCCGAGGCATCATCTAATGTCTGGGACTCTGCAACCTGAGGTTTTACGGACTGTGTTTGGTAATAGGTGAGCGCCCCAGTGGTCTGATCACACCCTGAAATTGACTTCATAATTTCTTCGATTCCAGATACGTCTCCGCCCACACTTTCACTTTGTGCGATTATGTTCTGGTTGTAACCACCTTCGCTGGTTGGCAGAATGTTTTTCCAGGACTTATCTTTGACTTTTGAAATATCAACTAGCTTAAAAAACATATGCAAACCAGGCCTACGTTCATAAAATATAATTTGTTGGATATTGTCAGAATTTAAATTAAATGGTTTAATATTTGGGTATTTTTGATCTGAATTCTTACATTTAGGTCCTACGCCCTCTATGTCACTTTCTGCAAATAAGTAAGCTTTGATCGGTTGGTTCTCCTTTGAATCAGGCCATTGAAAATCTATTTCATCACGAAGTACTAGATACTGTCGTCACAAGATTATGAGATAATCTCTCTATCTCAATAATTTTGAAGGAAAAGCATGTCAAATACAGGGCATCGCCGACATGATATA
>JBEBJQ010000164.1:0-3362 GCA_040079795.1 Methylococcales bacterium | reverse complement strand
CATATACCGTTGGTTTGTGGTGACACCGCTTTCGTCTTGGTGTGGTCAATGTCATTGATAGCCAAATAAAGCTGATAATCATGTTGATCCACTTCGCCACAGTATTCGGCTCCCCGGTTCGTCAGTATGCGCAGTACAGGTAGTTCATTCGCTTCATAGAACAGCAATACTTTGTCATTCAGGATATCAGCTGCGGTAATCGGTGTTTTAGTTGTATACAATTTGCAATGGGCCACTTTGGAATAAGTATCGATGAAGGTTTGCTGATAGATACGACCAACACCTTTGAGATTGCCCACATAAAAAAAGTATCTTGAGCACCCAGATAACCGGGATGATGCGTTTCAATTCCACCACAGGCCACATCATCTTCCTTTTTACGCTCTAGGGCGGCAATTTGATCATCACTCAGCGTGATACCTTCATTGGCTACTTTTAGTTCCAAAGCCTTTAAGCGATCCTTGAAGTTGGCCAGTTGATTACGCAGCCAAATTGATCGGACACCACTCCCTGAAATGAAGATACCTCGTTTACGCAACTCATTGCTAGTTCTGTGCTGACCGTGAGCTGGAAAATCAATGGCGTAATGAATGACCGCCGTTTCAGTCGCTTCATCTGCACGATTTTTTTAAATTCGGAACACGACGATTCTGATTGATGAGGGCATCAAGTCCATTGGTTTCTACCAACTCTTGATACCGATAAAACGTATCTTTTGATAAGCCCATTATTTTGCAGGCTTTGGATACATTTTGAAGCTCTTCAGCAAGATTCAATAATCCTGCTTTATGTTTAATAATGGGATTGTTAGTATGTAGCATGAGCGTTACCTCTTTGTGATTTTGATGACGGATTCGACACCTATATCAAAATCGGTAACGCTCTTTTTTGCAAGCCCTGTGTCAGATTAGATCGAGACCAATACACATTAGGCGACAGATAACCCAATGTTGAATGCAATCTTCGACTGTTATAAAAATTAACGATATAGTCAGCCACATCGCGAATAGCTTCATCCTGATTGGCATAATCCCGCCTCCACACACACTCCATTTTTAAGTTAAGAAAGAAGCGCTCCATGACGCTATTGACGCTCCTATGTCAAGAGCAAGCTGCTTCTTTTAAGTCAGCCTGAATAAGTGGGTAAAGCTCCCTGACAATATAACGCTTTAAGCTACGCTGTATTTCTTTCGTTGATTTCCCTTCGGCGGTTTTGCGGGCAACATAAGCGCGTGTTCTGGGTTCACTTCGCATCCTGACTAATGCAATGGTCCATAATGCATTGTTCGCGGAGCGATCACCACTTCGGTTAAGCCGGTGGCGTACGGTTTTCCCGGATGAAGCGGGTAAAGGGTTAGCTCCGCATAAAGCCGCCAGCGCTGCTTCGCTATGCAAACGCTCAGGATTGTCACCGGCAACGGTTAATAAGGTAGCCGCCGTTTGTGGGCCGACACCAAATTGTTTAATTAACCTTTTTGCACCCTGTTTAGTCAGGGAGTCCAGGGGCGCATCCAGTCCTTTCAGCTCTTCGGTTAAATATAACCAACGCTTGGCCAGCAGGCGAAGCGTTGCGGCTAAGGTTTTAAGTAAGACTGTATCACCTAATGATTCAAGTTCTGCACAGCCCTTAACGCAGTGTTCCGGATTTGATTGCCAGAGCAGGGTCCTGATTTCATCTGGAGCACTGATGAGCAATGCACGAAGCTGGTTTATCGTTTGTGTTCTGGCTTTCACGGCGCTGCGTCTCGCCACCGATACCATGCGCATGGCTTCGGCAATTCCCGTCTGGAGTTTAGGAATAGCCTGTGCTTTACCGGATAAAACCATCCGGGCAGCATTCTCTGCATCAGTCGGGTCAGATTTCCCTTGGAAACGGCGTTGTGAACGGTCAGGGCGATTTATTTCTAGAATTTCAACAGCTTTAGACCTTAAAAAGTGGGTAAGGCCGGCGCCGTAAGTCCCTGTGCCTTCAATCCCTGCACGGCGTAAGTGCCCAAATGACTGCACCCAATGCCACAATGCATGGTAGCCGTTTACGTTTGCAGGTATCGACAGCACACCCTGCCATTTTCCCCGGTCATCAATAATCACGCCGACATGGGTATCCAAATGCGTATCGACACCTAAAATAATTTCATTTGATAAAGATAGCCCTGTCATGATAAATCTCCTCTGGGGGTATTTGGGAAACCACCTTTCTAGCACCCGGACAAGACACTCAAGTTGCAGCACAAAGCTCCTATTAGGTCACAAGCAATAGATCCGGTGATTGTCGGAGAACGCCGGTAACCAACCGACAGGTCAATACAAAGGCATGACGCCAATCCCAGCACGGGTCAGGTTGAGCCGAACGTTCAATGGTATTTTATACTGAGTATCCCAACAATTCCCTTTATGCCGACCAAGCCATGTTTATCAAGTAACTGCCGATAATCATAGCTGGCATATTGGCTCCCACGGTCTGAATGCACAATTAAACCAACAGCGGGTTGACGCTTACAAATCGCCACATGCAAAGCAGAACAAACCAATGACGCGGGCATATTCGATGCCATTGCTCAGCCGACAACCTTGCGCGAATATAAATCTAATACGACTGCCAAATACAACCAGCCGCCGCGCATACGGATATAGGTAATATCTGCCACCCAAGCCTTTTTGCTAAAGATTTTTTCGGGCATCCTGCTTGAAAAAATCTGCAAAAACTTAACGCGACGGTTTATTTTGCTGCGCAAGCCCCGATTCGTCCTGCGTCCGCCCGCTCCGACCCGGCAAGGGGATCGTCGCATAGCTCCCACAATGACTTGACGGCTATTCGGGAAGCCTCTGTATTTCGCCTGTGCTTACGCTTCGGCTCAACACCCGGCCCTGCGCCTATCGGGGACTAAAAATCTTCACTTCTCTACCGCTCCGCTTCCAAGATTTTCAGCGCATGATGGCTATCCGTTGTGTTCACGAACTTAGGCTTCCACACTGGTTTTAGTTGACACTCACGCATCAGTGACCGCACTTTATAGCGACCAATCCAATGCCTTGTTGGTTCAAATCTGTTTGTAGTCGGCGGCTACCATAGCTACCTTACGATACTTCAAATGCAACTTTTAAGCTAACGCACGTCAGACACGGCGCTTTAGGTTTTTGGGCCCGCCGCCTTGCAGCATAGTAGCCTGAGCGGCTGACACCCAATACGCGACAACCATGTTGTAACTTTATCGCCTTCTTCGCCTGCAAAGTATCAATAAGCCTGTAACTTACCGAAGCTCCGAGCTATGATCATTTCTGGTGTATGAGGAAAAAAGAAAGCGGTGTAACCTGTTGGTAAAGATCTCGCCAGATCATCTTACTAACAAAAGGAAACACCA
>JBEBJQ010000163.1:0-3438 GCA_040079795.1 Methylococcales bacterium | reverse complement strand
ATGGAAAACGGATTTGGGCACAGAAGAACCTGAACCAAATCTAATCTGACAGACACCCATAAAAATTGGTAACTGTCAGATTAAGTCTGAGCTAATACAAATTGAGCTAACACTGCCTATGACATGCTTGCCGGTAAACCATACACCATAAACCTAACAGGTCAGGATTTAGGGGGGCGCACACTTACTCCAGGCATCTATTTCTTTTCGTCGTCAGTCCAATTGACCGGAACTTTAACGCTGGACACGTTTAACAATCCCAATGCGCTGTTCGTATTTCAGATAAGCGGCTCATTGACCACGTCAAATAACTCAGTGGTTAAAATGCGCAATGGGAAAGCAAATAACAGCGTCTTTTGGCAAGTAGGGAACTCCGCAACGCTGGGTAGCAATAACTTAGTTCTTGGGAAATATTCTCGCAGATCAGAACATCATTCTTAAAACAACCCCAAATATCTTGGTCGGTAGAGCCATCGCTTTAAATGGCTCGGTGACGATGGATAGTAACACCATTTCTAACGGTGATGTTTCGCTCATCCCCGTACCTGCAACTCATACCGCAGCTGCCGAAAATATAGCTTACGAAATTGCTAAAATTTAATTGATAACGTGACTAAACGTAATCTAGTCGCGAACACCTGCGTTTTCTCTTAAGAACACGTTATTGCTATGCTTTCAAAGCAATGGTCTCAGCTCGATCAATAACCGTGAGGGTGATTTTATCTTCCTGGGCTAGCCAGCCGATGCTACGCTGAATAATTTTTTCATCTTCAGGCAGCTCCCGAATCAATTTAGCGACGGCGGTGGCGCCATTCTTATCCAGATGTCTCCAAATGCTGCCTGCTGTCAAGCCAACTTGTTCTTGCATACTTAAGGTGTTAGTCACAGGAACCGGTTTTTCGACCACTTTTTTTGCAGCTTTTGGAGCGGGCCTAGCTGCGGACGGTTTAACTTCTGCGGCAGGTTTTTTAGGCTTTACAGGCGTGGTTGAAGTTGCAGCGGCTTGTTCAATTTTTGCCAGACTGGTTGGAGAATCGGTTGTTTTGGTTTTGTTCATATTTGAATCCCACAAATAAGCTATAGAAGTAATTCTTAGTATAAACAACAATGTTTCGAAATAGAAAGTAAAAGATAAAAAAGCCTCACTATTTTTAGCACTATTCATTTAAAAACTCTTTTTAGCCGCTAATTTTATGATTTACGAATCTTATGTTCTCTATAGTAGTTTCAGATTAAGATGGAACTACCTGAGTTAAGACTGTAAATCTCAGGGAATTTATTTTGGATCGGCCGTAATGCGTACTTATGTAAGATAACGTACCGACAGAGGTGGATGGTTCGGTTACATTGAAATCAGTTACTAAGGGTCTTTAGCGGTAGTGAGAGTTTTTTTACCGTGCAGCTCTCTACTTCCCAAGCGTCTCCAGAGCCGAAAAGGATCGGAGTTGCCTATCTGTTTCAGGAGATCATAAAAATGTTAAATAAAATCCTTCCGTTGAGCTTTGCTTTAATTTCAAGTGTCCCGGCTTTGGCGTCTTGTAACGAAGAAATTCCGCCAAATGAAGCTGCTGCGATCCAAAAAATCGTGCAGTTACTCGAAGAGAGTGTCAGGGCTGAAGCTAAAACCGAATTAGCTCGCCGAGGTGCGCATGCAAAGGCGCATGGCTGTGTAAAAGCTGAGTTTCGAATCCTGGACAAGCTTCCCGAGGAAGTTCGGTTCGGGATTTTCAAATCGCCACGCACATACCCAGCCTGGATACGCTACTCCAACGGCGCTGGAAAAGTACAAGATGACTCGGTTGGTGATGCGCGCGGCATGGCGGTCAAACTTAAGAATGTTGAACACAGCAAGACCGGTAGACTGGATTTGGTGATGATCAACCACCCGGTATTCTTCGTGCGCAACGCCGCAGATTACGTAGAATTCCAAAATGCACTTGCGGAAGACAGCCCCGTTAAATTCTTTTTCCCAGGCTTTAATCCGTTTAATTTTCGCCTGCATGAGTTTGGGATCGTCAATGCAATTAAAGACAAAACAGTTACCAACCCGCTGGACACGCAATACTGGAGTACGACCCCCTATCGCCTAGGTAACACCGCAATGAAGTTCTCAGCGCGCCCCTGCACTACGGCCTCTAAATATAACGATACCACTACCCCCAATTTCCTGCGGGATAATATGCAAAAACAGCTTATCCCAAACGAAGCTTGCTTTGATTTCATGGTTCAGTTACAGAGAATTCCTTCGGCAATGCCGATTGAAGACCCCACCCTCGAATGGCGTGAGGAAGACTCCCCTTTCATCCGCGTTGCACAAATTACCATCCCTATACAAACTTTTTCTACACCAGAGCAATTGGCGTTTTGTGAAAACCTCTCATTTACCCCCTGGAACACCATCCCTGAGCATCAACCCTTGGGTGGGATTAATCGAGTGCGCAAAACAGTCTATGAAGCGATTTCCCGTATTCGTCATGAACTCAATAACCAACCGACAAGGTTCTAATTTGTTCTAGGCAAAAAAAAGCGGGTTAATAACCCGCCGCTCCATACGGTACTGAAACGATCAGCCGCTGAAAATCTTGGAAGCGGAGCGGTAGAGAAGTGAAGATTTTTAGTCCCCGATAGGCGCAGGGCCGGGTGTTGAGCCGAAGCGTAAGCACAGGCGAAATACAGAGGCTTCCCGAATAGCCGTCAAGTCATTGTGGGAGCTATGCGACGATCCCCTTGCCGGGTCGGAGCGGGCGGACGCAGGACGAATCGGGGCTTGCGCAGCAAAATAAACCGTCGCGTTAAGTTTTTGCAGATTTTTTTGCCAAATCAGCATGTTTCAGCTTGCCGTGATCAATAGCATCATTCAGGCTGGTGATGCCGGCATCCAAATGTTCGTCGGCAGTTTTAGCATGCGCTTTGGCAGCTTCGGCATGTTCAACAATAGCGTCAACTGCTTTGCCATCGGCAGCTTTGACCGTAGCTTCGGCGTGTTTAAGCGCTTCAGCCATGTGGCTCTCGGCCGCATTAGCACCCAATGAAGCCGTCGTTAATATAAGGGCTGCGCATAAACCAGTGAGTTGCATATTAGTTTTCATAATCATTTCCTTTTAAAAGTGTGTGTACCTCATGCCTGCCGTGTAACCACCCAATTTAGGCTTGATTACACGGTTCAGTGACATTGGTTTTATTTGTCTTCTTTAATATCTTGATTGATATCACCAACGCCTTTTTGCACTTTGCCAACGTTCTTTTGGACATTGCCTTCCACTTCCATTTTTTTATCGCCAATCACCTTACCGGTGACTTCTTTAATTTTGCCTTTGCCTTCTTGAACCCGACCTTCTACCGCTGAAAAACATGGAAACGGAGCGTGAGCGAAGTGATGTTTTTTAGTCCCCGGTAGGCGAAGGGAAATGCGCCAATCCGACGTGCGCGATAGCGCGC
>JBEBJQ010000008.1:0-81057 GCA_040079795.1 Methylococcales bacterium | reverse complement strand
TACCTACTTAATCCTCATTACAATTTAGATAAACAGACAACAATACATAGCAATATCAGATGTTTAGTTAAAATATTTACCACTACCTAGAGGAAAAACGCGAGTTTGCTCACCCGCATACGTTTAATTGCTAGGAAGTACCTTTTTTTATTCCGGCTTCATTTTTTGTTAAGTAACTAAACATAACCATCCGAAATTTTTTAATAATAATTTTATAAGCAGGTCAGGCACGGCATGACAGACAACAGCAGCGGGTTAATTCAATTTGTCACTAACTGGAAAGATGGTGACTCAATGCCTGCCACAGCGCTCAATGAACTAAAAACCTTGCTTTCCCTGGTATTACCCGCAGCGCCTTATGATCACATTGATTCAAGCTCTAAGGTTCAGTTAAATAAATTGCTTAAAGAATTACGCGACGTCTACATAGTGAGGGCTGCTCAGTGTTTAGATCCACAATCAACAAATCAAAAAGCTTTATTGATCCATAAAGAGAACCTTCGTCAAAACCGGTTATGGAAGGAACTTAATCCGGCGGCGCTAAATGATTTTGAATTTAGCGTTTACATAGCCAAAAGCTATCATTGGATGCTGCCAGAGACACGGCAGTTGAATAGAATTCTTGATGAACACAAGCCGCATTGAGACCAAACCATCAGCCGTAGGTCAGATGTTAATTATTTTAAATTTGACATCAGCCCCCGTTTAAATGTCAAACGGAAGAGCGGTATATTTGCTCTACCTTGAACAATTTGGATTTAAACATGAACAACATCACCAGGAGTGTTTTGATCAACAAAACCAGCCCCGATTATCTCGCAGGTTTAGAGACCGGCAAAATCGAATCAGTCGACCGGATAAAAGATTTAACAAGCCAACTCTATGCGGTTAATGAAAAGCTTCTGCATGTGCAGGCAGCGCAACAAAAGGACGCAGGGGGATTAACGGAAGCGATTAATAAGGCGGTAATGGATGAACGCCGCCGCTGCTCTTCAATCCTCAAATCAGCAGAATCGCAAGGCCGCCGCCTAGCGGCTGAAAAATTCGCTTTTGAAACTTCAATCTCAACAGGTGAAAGCCTTACTATTTTGAGATCACTGCCAGTCGATCCGCGTGAAGGCAAAAGCGAGTTCGAGAAACACATGACGGCGCTAGGCAATCCGCAAATTTCCCCATGCACATATGAAGAGGACGACGATCTATCGAACTCGGCTTTAGGTGCCCGAATAGGCGACCTATACAATCGCACACGGGTTATTGCAGTTAATATTGAGGTTGAGCAATGAGTCTTAATTCAATTAACGGCGAATTCGCTGAGATAGAAAAATTAACAAAGTCGCTGAAACAAAAAATTCAGCTCATTGACCAAGAATTTAAAGATGCCTGCGAAGAGCGCGACCGCTTGAAAAGTGTGCCGATACCCCTGGAAACGCTTAAACAAAACTATTTCAAAGCAGTTGATGATGATGCCCTCGGTTTTTCCAAAACATTGGCTAATCGGATTCGTTGGGGCGCTTGTAAACGCCATACGAGCGGCACTGAAAAACATCCCAGGCCGTGGCGCAAAGAAGGTGAATACAACCTGGTCGACCCGAATTTTTTATGTTTTATGTTTGGTGATCAAATCAAAGAGGGTTTAGCCCAAATGATAGCCTCGGTCGATTTTCAGAATCTACCTATGGATGATGCCGAACACAAGAGAATGGCCAGTTAGCCGATGAAACAATAGACTCAATTTCTGAACGCCGTGCGGAACTTCAAAGCCTGCTCGAAAGCATGGCTATATCAATCTGATTTTTAGATATTTTGGAGAGTTTATTTATGCAACAGCCGCCAGAAATTAAATTAGAAATTGAAGTTTTTAACTTGGGTTATACGCTTTTCAAAAAAGAAAACCCCAATGCCGACTGGGAACGCGCCACCGAAGAAGTTAAAGGGGTTTATCGCAAAATGGCACTTATATCGCTTAATCAAGACAGCCATAATTCACAGGGCGGAGTTAGTGAGCTGTAAACATTTTGCACTTGTTAAGCAACAATAGAAGGTTTACCCATGAATTATGATACTTGTAAGGAATTTATTATGAACGTTTCAGCACAAACATTTTTAGAAGCGCAAAGAATACAAAATCTTGCCGCTGAGATTTGCAAAAAGAATTGTAATAACAAAACTTGGGAGACCGCCAACCCAACAGAGCAACTGGCTTTTAGGGCGCTTGCGGCCGATCAACTAGGCTTTAGGGAGGTTGCGAGGGATCTGGCTTCTCAAATGGCAATAGCATGCGGCTAACATCTACACACTAGGAGAACAAAATGGGACAGATTGTTACGTATTCGAACGCCTTCGAGCACACGCCAGACGGTGTTAATAAGAAGGTTTTTTTAAACTCACCCGGCGATGGTGGCCAAGGCGTTACGCTTGGCTTAGACCCCCGGCATTTTGAGATTAGTTTTAGCAATCCGGTAAAATTCTTGTATTTCACCTGCCGGAATGACGGTTACGGCGGGAAGGTATCGGTTAAGGGCAAAGCCGCTCTTGACGGAATGAAAGAGCTTGATATTGCAGACTTGCGGGATCACTTTTTCATAAAGGGGCAGCAAGATTCTTGGCGGCTAAAGTTTTTGGAACCGCGCACAGGCAAGCTTGAAATTCAAACGACTGGTGGCGGCAACGAGTTCCAGATTTTTCAAATCTACGGTGTAGCGTAAGTTAAAGAATGGTTCAACGAATTAATACCGGAGTATTTAAGCAAAAATGCAAAAAAAATAAATCTTACAAACACACTCGCAATATTTGAACAAAGCCAGAAATTTTTTTTACAAGACAACCCCGGCAAAAGCTTTCTTTCGTCCACGGTTTTTGAAAAAATGGTTTATGACTACGCGTCAAGCCGAAAACTTGGCTTAGATGAATTTGCTAAAAATTTAGGCGAGCACATAACCGAAAATTTTAATGTGATCGTTGTTAGATAATTTTTAGTATTCAAGAACGATGGGGGTAATTCCCTGGGCCACGTTTTTTCTCGATTTTTTGCGTTGTCGTGAATAAAAATCGTCCTCGAATTTGGCTGGGTCACCTTCACCCTAAAAAAATGTTTTCAGTTCGGTTTTCATTGCCAAGAAATAAGCCGACCATCAATTTACTTTTTCAAAACATTAATCTGGTCGGTATTATGAATACCGACCAGATTCTAATATCGAGCCAAAATACCAAAGCACAGGCTGTTTTAAGGCTTTCATGCGCTAACCCTTAAAAAACCCACCGATAACCCAAAGCATTAAAAATAGCCGCAATTTAGCCAAAAATCTAAACTGCTTGACATCATTACCAGTGAGATTAACAGTAGTGCTAACTTAGAGCCTGGTCGCTATCATGATAGCGACCAGATTAAGCGTTATCGCGTTACCAGTAACGCCTAGTAATCCCTATGACTCCCAAAAATATTAAATGCTACGCTGAAAAACAAGCCGGTTATTGGGCAGCTGTTTGCCTAGACTTTAATTTGGCCGCTCAGGATGATTCGCTTGATGAAGTAAAAACCAAGCTGGAGGTGATGATAAGAGATTTTATTTATGATGCCTTAGTGGGCGAAGATAAACCCTATGCCGCGCAATTGCTTTTAAGGCATGCACAGCTTTCATTCTGGGCTAAATATTATCTAATCCGGTTAAGGCTTGCATTAAACCTTACAGACGGCAATCAGGCATTTTGGGATGTTACTTTTTAAACCTGTTATTGGTTTTTAGTATTTTTAACCGGCAACGGCTGCGGATACTTTACACGTAGAAGTATATTCAAATACAACCAAGAAAAAGTCTTAAGTTAGGGCAGGATTTTATATTTTAAGCGTTTTTTATTATAAAACAATAACTTAAATACCATAAATGGCGGAGAGGCAGGGATTCGAACCCTGGGAGGGGATCAACCCTCAACGGTTTTCAAGACCGCCGCTTTCGGCCGCTCAGCCACCTCTCCATCATCTGAGTATGATACTAGACTTTTTCGCAAATTACTAACTTTAATTTAAACAAAAAATAGCATAATAAAGATTTTTTTCCGGTATAAAATGCGCTAACACACCATTTCAGGTTTACGAGCCATTAAGGATAGGTAAATTGATAGTTATGCAAGGTAGTAACAATACGACAAAATTTTTAACCCAACTCAAACTCAGCGGCACTGAGGCGTAATTCAGTGATAATTTTGACTGCAATCTTTTTTTCCTGGGCGTCAAAGTTTCCATCTGCTGAAGCAATCGCGATAATCATGCGCACCAACAAACGCGAAGCCGCTTCATTGGACTTCATTTTACCAAGTGCCTCATAAGCCTTAGCTTCACCTACGTCTTTATCAAACTCGAGTTGTCCAACAAAATCCTGAAACGCTTTAATCACGTCACTGGTAGTAAAAACCGAAAGCGCATCATTGTTTTCGATGAATTTAATCATTTTTTGCTTTTCTTCAGAACTGATGCTGCCGTCAGCCATGGCTATCAATGCTGAACCAGCCATCGCAGCATTTAAAAAATCCTTATTTTTAAACTTCAAGGCTTCTGTCTTTAATTCATTAGCTTTGGTTTTTAATTGACTTAGAAAACTTTCAAAACTCATTTTTTTCTCCTAATTAATTTAGTAGTGTTACATTTACAGATTTAAAGGGATAACCCAGTGTAATCATTTAATTGAACGGACTCATTGATACCATAACATATTTGTCGATCAATAATATCTTTCGCCCACTTTTTATGGGTTGCGACTTCACACATGGCATTATGCATTTTAAATACTGCTGGAGTCGAAGCATCCAGCAATTTAAGCGCCATTTCAAAGGCCTCAGGCTCTACCTGATAAGCCGCTTCGATTATAGAAACCTGATCCGGGTGAATAGCGGTTTTACCAATTAGGCCATGCGCCAGATCCAGATGCAGTTCTTTTTGCAGCATTACCAGATCATTAAGGTATTCAAAAACTGGCGCGGATAACGCAAAACCATAAGGTTTGAACACACTAACCAAGAGCGCAATGACTTGTCCTAATGGCGTATCGTAAAGCGTTAAGCCTCTTACTCTTCGGATGCCTAATAGATTCATTAAATCATTGCCGCCAATCCTCAACATAGGGATCCGCTCAAATATGCCCGCTTGCAAAAGCGCTTGCCGCAACTCTCGCATGGCAACGCCATCAAAAACCTCCTTGGTTTCCAAGGTGGGCATGATCTTAAAGGGGGTACCCTGTAATTGATCAAAATAGGCATGAAACACATTGATATTAAATTTAGGCAAAACAAAGCCGTCAATTTTTTCAATATGCGGTAAATCCAGTAAGCGGGCTAGCACCTCAGGGTTACGGGCACGAATAAACCGATACCGCTGCAAAGTCGGTCTGAAACCTTGTAAGCATAATCCCAAATGCCGCAAACTGCTTTCAACATCCCCATGCGACACAGCGTCTTCAGTGCAAAAAATAACTGAACGTAATGCAGGTAATTTTTCGCCATTGGCAATCTCCATTAAGTCGCGGCGATGCGCCGGCATATAAAGAGGTGAGCCTAAACACCAAGGCGAAAAAAACCTATCTGTAAGGGCAGACATTGATTTGCTCATAAGAGGATCTCTTTAATTAAAGCGGTAGCTTGATAGGGGGATGACGGCACTATTTCTACCGGAATAGACTTAGACTCTGCCAGCCAGCGTAAATGCTGGGTCGCTTCTGCATCGGCATTTTGTAAAAGTAACAGTTTGGCATTACGTCGCAGTAAAACCCGCGTTGCTTCACCGATACCGGGTTTAATATAATTAGGATGCATAACGGCAAATCGTTCAGCTACCCAGTTTAAAAACTGTTTCGACATCGCCTGTAATTGCGCAGCATCCCATGGCAGTTTTTTTTCTCGTTGGGCAAATTGGCTGGTTCGCCATAGGCTGTCAATCTGTTGCAACATAATTTCAATAAACGTGTTGGTTAAATCGTGGGCTTTAAACTGCTGATAATAAACACAGCCATGAAAATCGGTAGCTAACGAGCGGCTGCGATCATACACCGAGCGACTGATTAATCCGGAAATGGTAGCATTCAATAAACAAGAGGGAATTAAGTAATCCTCAGTCGTAGCGGCAACGGCAGCACTGCCGGACAAATCTGTGAGTACATACAGGTCTGCTGGAATCGTGATTGAAAAGCGTTCTGCGAAGCTTTTCAAACTACGGGTTAATTCCCCAGCAATCACCCCTTTCCCTGTCCAGCCATCAACAAACACCAATGAATCTGGGTTATGCCGTTGCAAAATATACTGTAAAGCATTCTCATCCAGCCCTACATCACGAATAATCGAAATGCCGTAATGTTGAACCTCAATATTGAAATAGCGTTTAAGAATATGCTTCAATAAAACGCCGATCGGCGTTCCCGCACGCAATAATGAAACCAGGGTAATTCCCCGCGGACGTGTTTCAATGATTTTCTCAGCCAGCGCCAATAAGTCCATTCCAAGACGCGCTTGGTTTAAAAGCATGGCCTGATGAAACAGCTCTACATACTCAGCAACTGGCAGCGTTTCGTGGGTTAAAAGCTCCGAATAATGTTTTTGACCAGACTGGATTAGCGTTTCTTTAAGATAAACGGGCGTGTCCGGCATCGCTATCTGCTTAAGCAAAAATGCCACATCACCTGCGGGATAGCTTCCCGAAAATACCGTCATGCCGTAATAGCAACCAAGCTGGAAAAAAGCTGGGTGTTTTTTGGAACTAAGGCATAATCACACAGTGCCATAAAAGCGGCGTCGCTATGACTATCCCCTGCCCCAAAAGTTAGTAGTTCAGGATGTAATTGCCGGTAACCCGCCATCAAATAACTAACAGCCGCTTCTTTATTAATTATTTTGGGCAAAATAGCGAGATTATTACCGTTCAAATGCCAGTATAAACTGCCATCGACGATCTCTGGGAATGATTTAATAACCGCATTTAAGAGCGCCCGCAACGGTGCTTCCTGACCACTGGTATGTTTAATAACGCCATACCAGGTAACATCGAAGTCATTCACTAATCTCAACTTAAAGCCTTGATGTTGCTTGGTATAAACCTCTATTTCAACCCAAAGGGCATTTAATTGGGCATAATAATCCGGTAACTCGTGTAACACCTTATCCATCCAGACCTGATCAACCGCCCTTTGTTTGTTTAAAATCACCGCACCATGATTCAACACCACTTCTTCCTGAAAAGGTAGGTTAACCCCTTTAAAGGCCTGTAAATCTCGACCAGTTACCGGAACAATCTTAAAACCCTTTGCCAGCCAATCCCATAACCATTGCTGTTTACGCGTCGCAAAAGAATTTGGCGTCCCATCCGGCAGGCAAGCCCGCATTTGCAGATCAGGATCGTCAGCACCCAGCGCACATTTTCGCAAGGTTTGAAATAAGGTATCATCAAGGTCTAAAAAAATGTAACTTTGCATAAGGCTCAGATGATTCATCGGATAGGCGGCCAACAACTTGAAGTTGGGCACTAATAGCTTGCCAGGCATCAAGCCGCTCAATTAAGGCAGGGCAGAGGGGCGTCTCATGGCAAACAATAATTTCGCGGTAATCCGCTGGATTCAAATTGTAAATAAAATTAGGAATATTATCCTGATAATTATCAGTAAATTGGCAAACGGAGGTAATATCATTTCCCGATTGGATAGGCGAACGGGTTGTGCTTTGCACTTTTACCTTATAACCTGCCCGCTCCAACGCCCGTCCAAGCATAAAGCCCAACGCATTACATTCACCCGTCCCTAAAACCAATAAAGGACGGCTATCCAGTTTTTCCTTAAAAAGCTGAATAACATTCGGCACAGTGTCCTCCCCCAAATTGATAGGGGCAGACATGCCCAGTCTACCAGGCCAGGCTAATAAAGCTTTCTTACACGCATCGTTACTGCTTACATTAACGACAATGTTTGCTAACTCAGCATTCTGATTATCGTCAAACTGTATTTGCCCTGACCTAAAAGCGATCCATTCAATTGCCACACCTGCTTCTGTTTCAAGTACCTTACGGTCATGCAGATGCGCAAAATTGACCAAACTTACAATATATACTTTTTGTAAATGTGGATTAACCGCTTGGTAGGTTTTTATAAGCCGTAAAAACGTCTTACCGGTGCTGATTTCATCATCAATCAAAACCAAGGTTTCCGCAGTTAAAAAGCGCTTACGGTAAGACTCACGTTCGGGATAGTAAAGGAAAAAGTCGGTAGCGTGACTGTGGGCCTCTTCAAATCCTAATTTTTCAATATCATCCAGATGATATCGGGTTGTTTGCATAAACAATCCCTTATCTAAACCTTCCCGGCAAGCCGCTTCAAATACACCATAACCAAGGCCAGTCGCCGTTTCTGCCATGCCGACCCAAAGTGACCCCTGCTGTGAAAGATTTTTCAAAACCATTCTGGCTAACGCGCGATAGGACCAACGCATTACCAATGGTGACACCGGGTAATGTTTACCTAATATTTTGCTAACGAATAAAAATTTACGTTTACTGCTGATACGTGCCGCAAAACCCAGTAATCGATGCAACGGTATACGGCCTGGAATAAGATCGAGATGTAAAACGCCTGTTGCAAGGGTAATGGATACGATTTTTGGCATAGTTATTCAATAAATGTTTACTGCTGATATGGCTAAAACCAACTCCTTGAAAAAAAACGCTATACCATTTGATAGCGTCAATTCAGGTAATAACAGCATCAATCAATACAGTTTATAAGCATAGTATGACAGTTTTGCGTCGCAGTGTTTGGCAATATCCATCTGCAATAGATATACCCTCCCCATGTCACTTTAAAAACGCCGGATCTACGCCTTATAAAGAAACACATTGCAAGCCATTCGGAAAATTATAGTCGAACTTGACGAACCCAAATTTATGACATCTTTGATTCACAGGGTGATTATGGTAACCTTTAGGCGGTCAAGAAGCTTTGTATATAGTGACTATTGGTACATTCGCTGTTACAGTAATTGCTCAGCATTTCCGCATGCGTGTAATTGCTGATTTCAGTCATACAAAAATAACCGCAATAACTTAAACACACATAAGGATTCGCCATGAGTTTTTTTAGTTCCATTCTTTCGAAATTGGGTATTGGTAGTGCTGAAGCTGCCGAGACACCTGCTGCTGGCCAGCCATCACCCGCTGCTGTTACTGAAGTTGATGTTGTAGCCAAACTTGAAGGTTTAGCAGCTGCACATGCTGAAAAACTAAATTGGAAAACATCGATTGTCGATTTATTGAAATTACTAGGCCTAGACAGTAGTTTAGCATCACGTAAAGAACTCGCTACTGAACTTGGCTGCCCGGCTGTTGCAATGGGGGACTCTGCCCAAATGAACATCTGGCTGCATAAAACAGTACTGCAAAAACTCGCCCAAAACGGCGGGAATATTCCCTCGGAATTATTGTAATAAACGACTCTGTCGATTTTTAGCAGCTTCAATTACGGTGACTTTTATAATTGAGGCTGCTGTTACACAAATTCCAGCCCTTCCACGAACACATTCAGGCTGAGCAATTTGCCGTCGCTCGCGTATTGGCCACTGATTTCAATTTAATGTCGCTGCGCCCTACCAGTTCCTTGTTACAGCCGACCTTCGAGATTGCCGAGCGAAGCTGGTGATAGGATTCAATGGAATAACCGACCTGTAGTTCCAGGAAGAATCATCTAGCAGTTATTGGGATGTGTATAACGGCGGCTGGAAACAGGTGCATATTCCGCGATGAAATCCACCATTGATTCCAATCGCAAACCAGCTACCCATTCCGATTCAAACCTAGCCATCGATTCCACTACAAACCCAGCCACATTTTGAATGCTGGGTTTCGGCAAATACTTGCGCCCGTCAATTTTACCAACTACTGACATTCGCAGGCTCCAGTTGCGGACATCCCACTAAATTCAGTACATGCTAAAAACGCCCCATAAAATTTATGAATGCCACCATGAATAAAGATCATTTAACAGCCCTTATGGGATAGCGTAATGTGTCGTTTGATTCATTTTCTATTTGGAGATATTCATGACGACATTACCAAAATTAACAATCCTTAGTTTTCTGATCTTGTTTTCAATTAAGGTGAACGCAGGGTCAAACTTCGATATTATCGCCGAACTCGATAGTGGCCCTGGCAACGTTACAGCAACCGATAATGGCAGGGTCATTATGAGTTTGCATCAGTTTTACCAACCGCAATATACCGTGGTTGAATATAAGGATAATAGATTAGTGCCTTTTCCGAATAGGGAAATGGCGGACGTGGATTCAAAGGCGGCGTTAAAGCTTGATTCTGTACTAGGGATTCGCTCGGCCAACGGCATTGTCTGGATGCTCGATAACGGCATGCGTGGAGGGGTTACGCCTAAATTGGTTGGGTGGGATATTAAGGCCGAGAAGCTGCATCAGGTCATCATGTTGCCATCTCCCATTGCGCCAAAGGATGCCTTTGTTAATGATTTTGCAGTCGATACCAAGCGCAATCATATATTCATCAGCGATCCAGCGGGGGGAGATAATGCTGGGTTGATTATCATCAATCTAAGCACAGGCAAGGCAAGACGGGTATTAGAGGGGCATCAAAGCGTGATGCCAGAAAATGTCGATTTGATTATTAACAAAGTGCCTATCCAAGTGAAGGATAAAACAGGGAAACTAAGCCGCCCACATATTGGTGTTAACCCGATTACTGAAGACTTGAACAATGAATGGGTTTATTTCGGGCCTATGCACGGACTTAGTTTGTACCGGATAAAGGCAGACGATCTGGTTAATGAGAAATTGGATGCTAAAGCCCTTGCAAGCCGAGTAGAACGTTATAGCGACAAACCGATTTCTGATGGGATTACCATAGACAAGGACAACACTATTTATCTGGGCGAATTAGCTGAGAATGCTATTGGCATTATTACAGCTGATCGAAAGTATCGCAGGCTTGCTCAATGCCCAAGGCTTTCTTGGGTGGACTCGTTTAGCTTTGGGTCAAAAGGAAAATTATACGCGGTTGTCAATCGTCTGCATCAATCATCCGCATTAAATGGCGGCGTGTTAAAAGCTAAACCACCGTTTTATTTGCTTCAGGTGAAAGCCTTGGCAAAAGGCTTGCCGGGACGGTAATTTGGCTTATAAGCCATTAATATCCCTGCATAATTCAGCAATATTGCCCCGCAACCATTGGTGGGCGGGGTCTTTGTCTCGTAATGGATGCCAGATCATGCATAAATCGTATTCTGGCAGTTCAATAGGCACAGGAAAGATAATCAGCGGCGCGAACTTCGTAAACTGCTCGGCAATTCGATAAGGTAGCGAGAGAATCATATCGGTTTTGGCAACAATCAATGGTGCAGAAAGGAAATGCGGGACGATAAGCTTGATCCGTCGCTCCAAGCCCAGTGCGGTTAATTCTTGGTCGATGATGCCGACATTGCGGCCTGTCCGTGAAATCAACATGTGCGGAACGGCCACGAATTCTTCTAAGGAAGGTGGCTTGCTTATCAAAGGATGATCTTGCCTAACCACGCAAGCCATCTTGTCGCTAAACAGATATTGGCGTTGCAAATGTCCTGGCGGGTTCAACACCGATTCAAAACCCAGTACCACATCAAGGCTGCCATTTTCCAATGGTGCGACCGGAAATGAAGTTTCGGTGCGCTTGATATGGAGGTCGATACTTGGCGCAATTTTTTCGATCAACCCTGACAGCTCGGGCATTAACAGGAATTCAATATAATCGGTAGCGGCAAGCACAAAGCGCCGCTGGCTGGTTGCTGCATCAAATTTTAACGGTGGCTGGATTAGCCGTTCGGTTTCTGCCAATAGCGCCCTGACCGGATCGATCAAAGCTAACGCCCGTTCCGTTGGCTTCATCCCGGAAGGCGTTTTCACCAGTAACGGATCATCCAATTGTTGCCGCAGTTTCTGCAAAATGTGGCTCATCGCCGATTGCGTAATAAACATCTGTTCGGCTGCACGGGTTACGTTTAAATCCCGCATTAGCGCATCGAAGGCCACTAAAAGATTGAGATCAAAGGTTCTTAAATTGGACATTAGTATCGTTTTGCAAATTACTGGTTATGGCAAACAGTTCCATGTTACTCGATTACTGGTTTGAAGCCGTTATGAATTGGTTAAATGACTGCATGAATTATTAACATTTCACAAATAGGCAGTGAGTCTCTACCTTATTAACAAGCGTGTCGTGGGCCGTTAAACTTTATCTCCCCCTCATGAGGTAATTTGTTCTTATGACGCGCGATATTGTATGTAAATGATGCTTATTATTTGTTTAGGAGACTCAGCATGTCAGCCAATCTTTCAACCCGAAATTTTCGGCCTTATACCGGAGAAAAAGCGCGGATCGCCCGCGCCTACGATTACCTGGTCTTGGTATTAGCACTATTTCTGTTCATAGGCTCTTTTCATTTACACTTTGCGCTCACCGTCGGTGACTGGGATTTCTGGGTGGACTGGAAGGACAGACAATGGTGGCCGCTGGTCACGCCGCTCATCGGCATTACCTTTCCAGCGGCGGTGCAAGCTGTATTGTGGACTAATTTTAGACTACCACTGGGCGCAACCCTCTGTGTTGCCTGTTTGTCGATAGGCACTTGGATTGCCCGTGTCTTCGCTTACCATTACTGGAACTATTTCCCAATCAATATGGTGATGCCATCGACCATGTTGCCCAGTGCGCTGTTCTTGGATGCGGTCTTGATGTTAAGCAACAGCCTGACGATTACCGCGATTTTTGGCGGCTCAGCGTTCGCATTACTCTTCTACCCCAGTAACTGGCCTATTTTCGGCATGTTTCATCTCCCCGTTGAAGCGGGCAATAGCCAGTTGACAGTGGCTGATATGTTTGGCTTCCAATATATCCGCACCGGGATGCCAGAATATCTTCGTATTATTGAGCGGGGGACTTTACGGACTTACGGTCAAATAGCGACACCGCTGTCGGCATTCTGTTCTGCCCTGTTATGCACCCTTATGTATACCTTATGGTGGCATATTGGCAAGTGGTTTGCCACTACTCGTTACCTGAATAGAATTTAAAGGAGGCGTAGACAATGAAAACAACAACACAAAATAACATGGGTGAAAATTTTGTTAAAACGATCGACTTCCCTAAGGTTATAAAAAAGCAACAGGATACTCTCTTGAATTTTTTGTTTTTTCTCGGCATGATCTTTTCGGTGTATATGCTTACTATTCAACCTGTTTCAGCGCACGGGGAAAAAAACCTAGAACCTTATGTCCGTATGCGCACTATTCAATGGTACGACGTGCAATGGTCAAAACAACAGTTTAATGTCAATGATGAGGTGTCTGTAACAGGCAAATTCCATGTGGCAGAGGATTGGCCGATTAGTGTCCCTAAGCCGGATGCGGCGTTTTTGAATATCTCAACACCAGGCCCTGTCATGATTCGCACAGAGCGTTACCTAAACGGTAAACCCTACATGAATTCAGTGGCTTTGCAACCCGGCGGTGACTATGACTTTAAGGTCGTTCTGAAAGGACGCTTACCAGGGCGTTACCATATTCACCCCTTTTTTAACCTAATTGATGCTGGGCAAGTCATGGGACCAGGGGTTTGGTTGGACATTGGCGGTGACGAAGCTGATTTTACCAACGACATTCAAACCATTAACGGCAAATCCATCAATATGGAAACCTATGGTCTGGCCAATGGCATTTTCTGGCACAGTTTCTGGGCTTTACTGGCAACAGCTTGGTTGCTCTGGTGGGTACGGCGACCTTTATTTATTGCCCGTTATCGGATGCTGCATGCAGGCATGGAAGAGGAACTGGTTACCCCATTAGATAGGAATATCGGAAAAGCGATTTTAGTCGGTGTGCCGGTGCTGGTTTTTGTCTTTTACACCATGACGGTCAATGAATACCCTAAAGCGATTCCCTTACAAGCCTCGTTAGACCAAATTCTGCCACTGTCCGCCAAAGTGAATGCAGGGGTAGTCGAGGTTGACACTTTACGCGCTGAATACCGAGTCCCGGAAAGAGCAATGAAATTAAGCTTAAAAATCAAGAATGGCAGTGACAAGCCAATTCAAATTGGTGAGTTTGCGACTGGCAGTGTGCATTTCCTCAACAAGGCCGCCCCTTTGCCGCAACAAAATGATGCCGACGGTGTGGTTGCGGCGGAAGGTTTGAGTTTGGATAACCCAACCCCTATCCAACCCGGCGAACAGCGCACAGTGTTAATGACTGCTGGCGATGCCTTGTGGGAGTCTGAGAAGCTGGATGGGCTGATAAACGATGCCGATAGCCGAATCGGCGGTCTGATCTTTTTTTATGACACCGAGGGTGAACGCTATGTCTCCAGCGTTACCGCAGCGGTCATTCCGAAATTTAATTAACCTAAGAGGTAACACACATGGCCACCATCATTGAACAAGTCAAGACATTGAATGATCGAGTAAAATTTCCGCCTTGGTATCTAAAGGATTTATACCGATATCTGTCGGCATTTGGCATACTGACCGCGATTTATATGGGCTTTCGCATTTATCAAGGAGCCTACGGTGTTTCAACCGGACTGGACTCTACTGAACCGGCGTTTGAAATCTACTGGATGCGGCTATTTAACTTTAATGTAACCTTTGTCACGCTCTTTGCAGGCTTGTCTTGGGGGTATTTATGGTTCACCCGTGACAAGAACCTGGAAAATCTCAAACCAAAGGAAGAAATCCGCCGTTATTTAACCTTGACCATGTGGATCAGCATCTACACCTTTGCCGTGTATTGGGCAGGCAGCTATTTTGCCGAGCAAGATAACTCCTGGCATCAAGTCGCTATTCGCGATACCCCTTTTACGGCTAACCATATCATTGAGTTTTATTTTAACTTTCCAATGTATGTGATCTTAGGCGGTTGTGCGTGGCTCTATGCCAAAACGCGTTTACCACTGTATGCCAAAGGTATTTCATTGCCATTAACCTTGGCGGTGGTTGGCCCTTTCATGATCTTGGTCAGCGTTGGTTTTAATGAGTGGGGACATACCTTTTGGTTTCGGGAAGAGTTTTTTGCCGCCCCTATCCATTATGGTTTTGTGATTGGGGTTTGGTTTGCACATGGCGTAGGCGGTATATTGCTACAAGGCGTAACGCGCTTGATTGAATTGCTGGATGGGCTGGAAGAAGCGGCATAAAATATTATTTCTAATCAGGGCAGGCTTTATGCCTGCCTTTTCGTGAATTTAGGGATACTTTAAAAATTTACACTGCCAAAAGCATTATTCTTACGCCTTAATCAGGGCGAATTCAAAAAACCATATTTATTAGCAGTTGCAAGGAGCATAAAAGAGATGTTGACGACAACTAACCGCACCTGTATCCACTATGCCTGGATCATTCTCGCCGTCACCTTCGCGTGTTTATTTGTCGGTTCCGCATTACGTTCCATCCCCGGCATCATCATGTTGTCCTTGGAGCAGGAATTTCACTGGGACAGGGAAACCATCAGCGGAGCGGTTGCGGTTAACCTATTTTTATTCGGTCTTGCAGGGCCGTTCTTAGGCCGGTTGATGGATGTGTATGGGGTAAAGGCCATTACTATTTTGTTGATTGTCTTAGTGACCTTTGGCGCAGGCAGCAGTGTCCTAATACAACAACCTTGGCAATTGTACCTATTTTGGGGCGTTGTCATCGGCGCTGGTTCTGGCGGAACATCAATGATCATGGGTTCTGCGGTGGTTAACCGCTGGTTCCACAAGCACCGTGGGCTGGCTTTGGGGATATTGGGCGCGGCGTTTTCGTCCGGGCAATTGATATTCACGCCTATCCTCATGAAGCTGAACATACACGAAGGATGGCGTACTGCAACCTTGTTTATCGTCGTATTGCTGGCCTTGGTGGTGTTGCCCCTAGTCATCTGGCTAATGGTCGATAACCCCAACTTAAAGGGGATGCGGCCTTACGGCGCAAACGGGCATACGGACACAATCCTTCGCCCTGACACAAACCCGATGCGTAAAGTAATGGCTAACCCGCAATTCTGGTTGCTGGCCTTCAGCTTCGGCATCTGCGGGTTGACCACATCAGGGCTGTTCCAGACCCATTTAATCCCACACGGCATAGAACATGGTTTCCCTGAAATGACAATGGCAGTTTCATTGGGTTTGATGGGGGCAACAGACATTTTCGGCACAATATTTTCCGGTTGGCTCTGTGACCGTTTCGGTAAACGCTGGCCTCTGGCATTTTATTACGTGCTTCGTGGGGTAACCTTGCTGCTGTTGCCTTATGTCGAGTCGACCGAGCAATTAATGGCTTTTTCTGTTGTTTATGGGCTGAATTGGTTATCAACTATCCCGGCCACATCAGCACTCACTGCTGATCTGTTTGGAAAACAAAATGTCGGGGTTGTATTCGGGTGGATTAGCTTTGCCCATCAAGTAGGCGCGGCCATAGCCTCATATGGCGCAGGTTATCTTCATCAGATAGTGGGGAATTATACCCTGGCCTTTATGGTGTCCGGCCTATTCGCTTTTGTAGCAACCGGCCTTGTAGTTTTAATTAAGGAATAGGAAAGTAAGTTAAAATATCGTTATAATTTAAAAAATATTTTTTAAAGGCTGAAAGAGGTTTATAGCACCAATTCGCTACTCTCCAAGCCGACGTTCACTACTGGTGGAATCGTATCGGATTAATGGCCTGATTTGAACCGGAACAGGTAGTTGGTTTTTAGTGGAATATGCAAAATAGGTTTATTCAATGTGACAAAATTTTCTGTGGTTCCTGCTTAGAACACCGTATTACACTAGAACAAAACCACGCCGTTTTCTATTCTTAATTTATGCATCTAAAGTCTTACCAAAAAATTCAACCTTAAATTTTTCTACGCTTACACTTGAGAATAATCATGCCTGACTATAAAAAATACCACTGTATGGAATGTGAACATATTTACGATGAAGCAAAAGGCGACCCTGATAGCGGTCTGGCACCCGGCACGCTATGGGCAGACATACCCAATGACTGGTCATGTCCGATTTGTGGAGCCCCTAAAGATTTTTTTTAAACTAATGGAATAAGCCTTTCTTTTCTCACGCAGCCTTTTGGATCCCACCCCCTAATTTAATACCAAACAACACCAAGCTGCTTGTACAGTTAATTTTTAAACTCATACTCCATAGCCATAAACCCGCACCCTTTTCAGATTCCGGCCTATCATGCCCCTAAGCGATCCAGAAACCCAATCAAGACTCGCCAGTCAAATTAAACGCTGGGGCGCTGAACTCGGATTTCAACAAGTCGGCATAACCGATACTGACTTAACGGCTGCGCAGCAGCATTTTGAGGCTTGGTTAAACAACAGCTATCAAGGGGAAATGGATTATATGCAACGGCATGGCCTTAAACGTAGCCATCCTGAACTATTGATTCCCGGCACGAGCAGCGTGATTTCAGTGCGCATGGATTATTTACCGGAAACTACCAAGGTTTCGCAAGCCGTTCTTGATGATCCCTTAAAAGCCTATGTCTCCCGGTATGCCTTAGGCCGAGATTACCACAAACTGCTACGCCAGCGCCTGCAAATATTAGCCGATAAAATTACCGATAAAATCGGTGCTTTTGGGTATCGCGCTTTTGTAGACAGTGCGCCGGTTCTAGAAAAGGCACTTGCCGAAAAAGCCGGCTTGGGTTGGATTGGCAAGCATTCCAATGTTATTAATCGCCGTGCCGGATCATGGTTTTTTTTAGGCGAGCTATATACCGATCTGCCCTTACCACCCGATAAAAGTAGTGATAACCACTGTGGCAGTTGTAGCGCTTGCTTGAGCATTTGTCCCACCCAAGCCATTGTTGCGCCTTATCAAGTCGATGCGCGCCGCTGCGTGTCTTATCTAACCATCGAGCTGCACGGCTCTATCCCGGAGCCTTTTAGGCCGCTTATAGGCAACCGCATCTACGGCTGCGATGATTGCCAAATTATTTGCCCCTGGAACCGCTTTGCTAAACTGACCGCCGAAGGCGATTTTAATCCGCGCCAGCAACTTAATAACCAACAATTGTTGGATGTATTTAAGTGGGATGAGGAAACTTTTTTGCGCAAAACCGAAGGTTCTGCGATTCGGCGCATTGGCCATATACGCTGGCTAAGGAATATTGCGGTGGCTTTAGGTAACGCGAAATCATCAGCGCCCATACAAGGAGCGCTACAACAAAAATTGACGCATTCATCAGAAATGGTGCGGGAACATGTGCAATGGGCTTTACTACAACAAAACATAACCACTATAAAAGGGCAATCTCAAGGGATTGCCCTTACGGATAAAGCCTAAAAGCTAACCAACCGCATTCGCCGCGGTTAACATTTTGCTAAGTTCGCCTGAGCTATACAAACCCATCACAATATCACAACCCCCAATTAACTCACCGGCAACATACAGTTGCGGGTAAGTAGGCCAGTTTGAATAACTTTTTAAAGCTTCCCGTAATTCCGGGTCTTCAAAAATATTTACATGTTGATACTTAGCATTACAGGCATTCAGGGCCTGAACGGTTTGCGCAGAAAAACCACACTGCGGAAAATCCGGAGTACCTTTCATATATAAAATCACCGTATTGTTTTCAAGTTGGTCTTTAATTCTCGCTATAACATCCATTATCTTTACCTAATTAATTATAATTACCGACTAATTTTATCAAGAGTATCGCGTTTAAAAAAGCTATTTTACAAACAAACGCTTGCTTGCAAATTATTTGAAAATTATAATCGCTGGTTTTTTAAGGCGGCTCTATGATTCAGGATAGTTGTCGCCTTTTTAGTTTTTACAGGCTATTTCAATGACAAGTCACATCATGCCTACTTACGCGAGACTACCGGTAACCTTTACCCGAGGACAAGGTGCGTGGCTATGGGACGACCAGGGGCAACGCTATCTGGACGCGCTCTCAGGTATTTCTGTCTGCAATCTGGGACATGCACACCCAGCCGTACATGCGGCAATTTGCGCCCAAAGCGAAAGATTGCTGCACACTTCTAATATTTATGGCAACGCCTTACAGGAACAATTGGCTTCAGCCTTGATGGCTGCCAGTGGCATGGACAATGTATTTTTCTGTAATTCCGGCGCTGAAGCCAATGAAGCGGCTATTAAAATCGCCCGTAAATACGGTCATCAACAAGGTATCGAAAAGCCCGCGATTATAGTAATGGAAAAAAGCTTTCACGGGCGCACCCTGGCAACCTTAAGCGCGACCGGGAATACCAAAATTCAACAAGGCTTTTCGCCTTTGGTAGAAGGCTTTATCCGTGTTCCATACAATGATATAGCCGCCATCGAACAAGCCATCAGTGTGCACGCCAATATCGTCGCAGTCATGGTAGAACCCGTGCAAGGCGAAGGGGGCATCAACATTCCCGCAGCGGATTATTTAACCCAAATACGGGCAATATGTGACCGCCACAATCTGTTGATGCTGCTGGATGAAATTCAATCAGGCATGGGGCGCACCGGCAAATTTTTTGCCTTTCAGCACCAAGCGATCACACCGGATGTCTGCACACTGGCCAAAGCATTGGGTAATGGTGTACCTATCGGCGCTTGTCTCGCGCGTGGCAAGGCAGCAGAGGTTTTAACCGCTGGTTCACACGGCTCTACTTTTGGCGGCAACCTATTAGCGTGTAGTGCGGCATTGGCGGTTCTGGCCACTTTACAAGCGGAAAATCTTATTAATTTAGCAACCTTAAAAGGGAACGCCATTACCAATGGCTTAAAACAAAACCTGCAAGAATGCGCTCAGGTAAAAGACATTAGAAATTTAGGCTTGATGATCGGCATCGAGCTGTATAAACCTTGCGCGGAACTGGTTAAAGTGGCGCTGGCTAATCACCTTTTAATTAATGTGACCAGTGATTCCGTTATCCGCTTGTTGCCGCCGTTAGTGATCGATGATGCCCAAATTGCATTGTTAATCGCCACCTTGTCCAAAATAATCCTAGCTTTTGAATAGCCCTAATCTCACCATGATTAAACCCAGACACTTTATAACCCTGTTTGATTTATCAAGCGCAGAATTTCGTGCCCTTATTCGCCGTGCGATTCAGTTAAAAACCGAACGCAACGTTGATTACCAGCCATTAAAAGGTAAAGTCCTGGCAATGATTTTTGAAAAATCATCCACCCGTACCCGAATTTCATTTGAAGTTGCAATGGCACATTTCGGTGGTACCGCCTTGTTTTTATCGCCCCGCGATACCCAACTGGGTCGAGGGGAGCCTCTGGAAGACAGCGCACGGGTGATTTCCAGCATGGTTGATGGCATTATGTTACGCACGAATTCCCATCAAACGGTCATTACTTTTGCAGAACATTCTCGCGTGCCGGTCATCAATGGCCTGACTGATATCTACCATCCCTGTCAATTACTTGCCGACATGCAGACGTATTTCGAATTACGTGGCGATATTGCCGGAAAAACCGTGGTTTGGATCGGGGATGGCAATAATATGTGCCACAGCTATATTGAAGCAGCCACTTTACTTGATTTTAAGTTACATATCGCCTGCCCACAGAATTACAGCCCAGATCCCGAGATAGTTGCTATTGCTGGAAATCGGGTTAGCTTTTTTGAAACCCCGAATGCCGCTGCAAAAAATGCTGATTTAATTGTTACCGATGTATGGGCGAGTATGGGGCAAGAGGAAGAGCAAAGCCAACGGGCGGATGCGTTTAAAGCCTATCAGATTACCCGGGAGACAATGCAGGTTGCTAATAACGATGCCTTATTCATGCATTGCTTACCAGCCCATCGAGGAGAAGAAGCAAGTGCGGAGGTCATCGATGGTTTGCAAAGTGTAATTTTCCAGGAAGCTGAAAACCGCCTGCATGCGCAAAAAGCGTTACTGGAATTACTGTTGTGTCCAAACTAAGTTAAAATGCTCACTGGAAAAGTGCTTTAATAAAGGATCCTTGTGAAAAAACTTATACCCGCATTAGCCCTGCTTTTTATTTCTGCTACCACTGCGGCTGAGACCGTTTACACAACTGACCGTGCAGACTTCTCCTTTAAAACAAAAGACAGCACCCGCACCAAATTAATAGCGATACCCAAAGATACCGAACTAACCCTGTTAGAGCGGAATACTAACACTGGCTTCACTAAAGTACGTACCGCTGGCGGGGTGGAAGGATACATTAGTAGCAGTAGCTTAACCACACCAACCGATACCACTGACGAACAATCCGAAACGCCGCCCTCAGAGGCTGAGGAACCAACTGAACAAAACACAGGAATCAAGGCGGACTTGGCATCCTCAAAAACGGATCGTCCACAAACTGTAGCTTCCATCCCAAAGCTTTCAACTGAATGTGGTCGCATACAACAAGAGCTTGCGGAATTAAAAAAAGCTGCCTCACAAACACTTGAATTAAAAGCCCAACGGGATCAGTTACAAGAAAGAAATACCAGTATTGAACAAGAACTCAATCAACTTAAGCACGCGAATCAATCCAAAGATAAAGTCTTTCAAAAAGACTGGTTATTGTATGGCGGCGGAGTAGCATTCGCCGGCATTTTGCTCGGTATTTTATTGCCTAAAATGGGTTCGAGACGCCGATATGGTGGTTGGGAATAAATTTTAAATTTCTTCCGAATTAAATTAAACGCTTTTAAAAAGTTCACGCTAAACCACAAAAAATACACACTCACCATGAATAGCTCAGACAATAAAACCACCCGCACCTTTTCCTCCCAAGTAGTTGACGGCATGGAACGCGCACCCAGCCGCGCCATGCTTTATGCCGTTGGTTTTAAAAGCGAAGACTTTAAAAAACCACAGATTGGCATAGCCTCGACCTGGAGCATGGTTACCCCTTGCAATATGCACATCAATAAACTCGCTGATGAAGCCGCCAGTGGCGTCGATGCCGCGAATGGCAAAGCGGTGATTTTTAATACCATCACCATTTCCGATGGTATTTCGATGGGCACCGAAGGCATGAAATATTCACTGGTGTCGCGTGAAGTGATTGCCGACTCCATAGAAACTGTGGTCGGTTGCCAAGGCTTTGACGGTATTGTCGCGATTGGAGGCTGCGATAAAAACATGCCCGGTTGTATGATGGCGATTGCCCGTCTCAACCGCCCAGCTATTTTTGTGTACGGTGGTACGATCTTACCGGGTTGCCATAAAGAGCAAAAACTGGATGTCGTTTCGGTTTTTGAAGCAGTCGGGGCTAGAGCCAACAACAAAATCGATGATGCTGAACTGGAAGCTATCGAGACCAAAGCAATACCCGGCGCCGGTTCCTGTGGCGGCATGTATACCGCTAACACTATGGCTTCCGCTATCGAAGCCTTAGGCATGAGTTTACCCAACAGTTCTGCGCAAGCCGCCATTTCCAAAGATAAAAGCTTAGATTGCCAACGCGCCGGTGCAGCGGTTTTAGAATTGCTTAAACACGATATTAAACCGCTGGACATCATGACCAAGGCCGCATTTGAAAACGCCATCACGGTCGTCATTGCCTTAGGGGGTTCAACCAATGCCGTGCTGCATTTACTGGCAATGGCAAATGCCGCGCATGTTGACCTGACACTGGATGACTTTAGCCGTATCGGTAAACACGTACCTATGCTGGCAGATTTGAAACCCAGCGGCCGTTACCAGATGGCGGAATTAATAGAAATCGGGGGTATACAGCCGTTGATGAAAATACTGCTGGATGCTGGTTTATTACATGGTGATTGCTTAACTGTCACCGGTAAAACCTTGGCTGAAAATTTGGTCGAGGTTAAACCTTATCCGGTAGGACAAGACATGATCCACGCCTTAAGTAACCCGATCAAAAAAGACAGCCATCTGGTGATTCTTTACGGCAACTTGGCAGCACAAGGTGCGGTCGCCAAAATTACCGGCAAAGAAGGCTTGTGTTTTACCGGCACAGCGAAAGTGTTTGAGGCAGAAGAGCAAGCGCTGCAAAGCATTCTTAACGGTGAGATTGTCAAAGGTGATGTGATCGTCATCCGTTACGAAGGCCCCAAAGGCGGCCCCGGCATGCGTGAAATGCTCTCCCCCACATCCGCAGTTATGGGCAAAGGCTTGGGCAAAGAAGTGGCGTTAATTACCGACGGGCGTTTTTCCGGCGGTACGCATGGATTTGTGGTCGGACATATCACTCCAGAAGCCTATGTGGGCGGGGCTTTAGCGATTGTGCAAAATAGCGATAGCATAACCATTGATGCGGAAAATAACGCATTGACCTTGCATGTGGATGAGGCGGAAATTCAACGTCGTCTGGCGCTTTGGGCGCAACCTGCGCCGCGCTATACCCGTGGGGTATTGGCGAAATATGCAAAATTGGTGAGTTCGGCTTCGTTGGGGGCGGTGACAGATAATTAATATTGGATCTTATTCTAAGTCGGATGTAATGGCATCAGCCTGCCCGCTATGCCGTGACCGGAAATAAAAAGAAAACTCCTTATCGGTTTGTTTTTGAGTCAGCGCCTTACATTTGTTACAGTCTTGCTTTACGGGCTGGAATAGATAATTGGGTGGGGCGTATGATGCGTATCCTACAATCTCAAAATATTTAATTAGGATGATGATGAACATTTTACCTTACATCGCTTTAACTTTAGCTTTATCTGTAGCCCAAGCCGACGATGTTTACAACTCGGCCACCAGAATTTTAAGCGCTCCCAATGTTTCGGTAGACGGCAAGGATTATATCAATGCCAATATTTTATTAGGTGCCGATGGAAGATGGTCGCTACTTAGCATTACCCCACCGCCTACATCAGGTTCAATTGCCGAAACCTGCACCACTACAAATATCAATTTAACTAACTTTAAGCGGATTACCAGGAGCATGGATTTAGCCCAGGTCACCAGTATAATTGGATGTAACCCCAATAGACCGGCACTGCGAACTTCTTCCTACAATACTTACTATTGGTATTCAGATGGACAAAATATCTTCATAAGCGTTAATTTTGATCCAAATGATAGTAATGCAGATTCTTTTAGTAGCGCGGGACTTTAACAACCAAATGTTAAATCTTTAAGGCGATTTTGCGGCACAAAGCCGTGTATCAGTAGCCTTGATGTAGCATGCGGAACCCAGGTCTTCAAATCTGCCCCGTTTTCCCGTATTCCGCTAGCTCCATACAGGCTACGTTTCTAACCCCCTCATAATCCCACATGCAAGCTAATTCAACCGACCCTAAATCCCAACAAGCTTTCGTCAATTGGTTTAGAAACTCCTCTCCCTATATCCACGCCCACCGCAAACGTACCTTTGTGATTTCATTTGAGGGTGAGGCGTTATTAAGTGATGACTTTGCCTACCATGTGCATGATTTTGCGTTGTTGAATAGCCTCGGTATCCATTTGGTCCTGGTGCATGGTATTCGACCCCAAATTGACGAACGCTTACATAAACTTAAACTTGAACCGCGCTTCCATCAACAACTGCGTATCACCGATGCACAAGCGTTAGAATGCGTTAAAGAAGCTGCTGGCTTGGTACGGGTTGAAATTGAAGCACGCTTGTCCTTAGGATTAGCCAACTCACCGATGGCAGGCGCTAAGATTCGAGTTATTTCCGGCAACTTTATTACCGCTAAACCGCTTGGCGTTATTGACGGGGTAGATTTTTTACATACCGGGGTGGTACGCGGCGTTGACAGTGACGCTATTCATCAGCAACTGAGCCAACATAACGTTATATTAATCTCTCCCATTGGCTACTCCCCTAGCGGTGAAGTATTCAATTTATCTGCCGAGCAGGTAGCAACTGAAGTGGCCATCGCCTTACAGGCTGAAAAATTGATTTTACTTACCGAAGAAGATTGCTGTACACCCCTACATTCACAAATCATTCAACAAATGACCACCCAGGAAGCTGAGCAATTTCTAGCGCAACAGCCTGAACTTAACCATGCCATCCGTCGACCGCTGTTGGCGGCCATAAAAGCCTGCAAAGCTGGGATTGAACGGGTGCATTTGATTAATCGGCTGCACGACGGCGCGCTGTTATTAGAATTATTCAGCCGGGATGGCGTAGGCACGTTAATCAGTTCAGACCCCTTTGAATCTATCCGCACAGCAACCTTGAGCGACATTGGCGGGATTTTAGAATTGATTACACCACTGGAGCAACAAGGTATACTGGTAAAACGTTCCAGGGAAAAACTGGAAATGGAGATAGCTGATTACATCATTATCGAACGTGATGGGATGATCGTTGCCTGCACTGCTTTACATGCCCTTCCAGATTCAGCAACAGCGGTTATTGCTTGCGTGGCAGTCCACCCGGATTATCAAAAAGCCGCGCGGGGCAATCGTCTGCTGGAAACCGTTTATAAACGGGCTAAAGCACAAGGCTTAAGCAGTGTATTTGTACTAACAACGCAAACAGAACATTGGTTTATTGAGCGCGGATTTATCGCTGTTGATATGGCAGCGGTTCCCACAGCCTTAAAACAACGTTACAATCCACAGCGAAACTCCAAAATTTTGGTCAAAACGATAGGTTGATTATGCCCCCTGCCGCTTCTCCATTAGCTGTCTTACAAATAACCGATACGCATTTTTTGGCAGAAGCACACCAAGAAATGCTGGGCATTAATACTGAAAAATATTTTGTACAGGTATTGGAACAGGCATTTTCAGATGGTCAAGCGTACGATGTGGTCATCCTATCCGGTGATTTGGCGCAAGACCCCTGCCCGGAAAGTTATCAACGCCTGCAACGCTATTTGGCAAAAATCCCGGCTCCAGTACTGTGTTTGCCGGGTAATCACGATGATTTTAAACTTATGCGAACCTTACTCAATGTTGGCAATATCAGTTGCGACAAACAGCGGTTATTTAAGCACTGGCAAATTATTTGCCTAAACAGTCAAATTCCTGAACAACCGGGTGGTTATCTGGCTGAGAATGAATTAGGGCTACTTAAACAAGCGCTGGATGCTTACCCTGGGCATCATGCGTTAGTTGCAGTACACCATCATTGCGTACCGACCAACAGTGTCTGGATGGATACCATGCTCATCAATAATAGTGTTGATTTTTTAAGCCTATTACACAATTACCCTCAAGTAAAAGCTGTTATTACCGGGCATATCCATCAGGATTTAGCGCAACAAGTAAAGCAAGTGCAAATATTTGGCACACCCTCAACCTGTTTTCAATTTACCCCAAACAGCCGCAATTTCAGTATTGATAAAACCGCCCCCGGGTATCGCAAATTGTTGCTTTATCCAGATGGGTCACTTACTTCAAGTGTTAGCCGCTTACCGGTAAGCTTAAATGAACTTAAACTGGATGGCCGGGGCTATTTAAACGATAACCACTGATTATCCAGACTAATGAGAGAGTATTGGAATACTTAATACACTCAACCCATCAAGCTAAACACTTAAATGCGCCTGCAATAACTCCGTTTGTACCTGGAAAGGATGTTCGGCGTCATAAACCACCCGTTTATAACTGCCATCGCTCTGTAATAACCAAGCTTGTGAATTATCTTTTAAATACCCCTCCAGATCATTCAAAATGCGATCCTGCAATTTTTTATTTTCAATCGGAAAACAGATTTCCACCCGTCTAAACATATTGCGGTGCATTAAATCGGCACTGGCGGCATATACTTCAGTATTACCCTCATTACTAAAGACGTATACTCGGGTATGCTCCAAAAACCGTCCAATGATTGAACGCACCTCGATATTATCCGAGACACCCTTAATACCCGGCTTTAAACAACAAATACCCCGGACAATTAGTTTCACTTCGACACCCGCCATAGACGCGCGGTACAAAGCCCGTATAATTTCTTCTTCCACCAATGCATTGACTTTAATGATAATTCGGGCAGGCTTGCCGCTTTCAGCATGTAATGTCTCACGTTCAATTTTCGCAATCAGGCCTTTATGTAACGTAAACGGCGATTGCAGGAGTTTATTAAGCTTACTTAATTGCCCCAGACTGGTGAGCTGCACAAATACCCGGCGGACATCATCCCCTAGCTCTTTATTAGCCGAAAATAAGCCATAATCCGTATACAATCGTGCCGTTTTCGGATGGTAATTACCCGTACCCAGATGCACATAATTACAAAGCACTTTACCTTCACGGCGTAACACCAGACACATTTTGGCATGGGTTTTATACCCAACCACCCCATAGACCACATGCACCGCCGCATCTTGCAAACGCGACGCCAGTTTAATGTTAGCGCCCTCATCAAAACGCGCCCGTAACTCTATAACAACGGTGACTTCTTTGCCAGCCCGTGCGGCTTTAACTAAGGCATCGACCACCGGCGAATCCGGTCCGGTCCGGTATAAGGTTTGTTTGATCGCCAACACATCGGGATCTGCCGCGGCCTGCCTTAAAAATTCAATCACCGGTGAAAAGGCTTCATAAGGATGATGCAGTAAAATATCCTGCTTACGGATACTGTCGAAAAAATTCTTATTACGCTGGAGTTGCGGAGGTGTACTCGGATTAAACGGGGGGAATTTTAATTCAGGACGATCAATCAAGCCGTATATTTCTTGAATCCGGCTTAAATTAACCGGGCCATCCACCAAAAATAAACGGTCTACCGGCATACCAAAGCGCGCCATAAGAAAGGCAACCGTGTCGCTGGGACAATTTGAATCAATCTCTAGGCGCACCTCATCGCCATAATTACGCATCGCCAATTCACCTTCAACCGCCCGCAATAAATCATCAATTTCTTCATCATCAACAAAGAAGTCGGAATTACGGGTCACCCGAAATTGATGGCAACCCTTAACCCGCATACCATGAAATAATTCATTAACAAAGGCATGAATAATGGAGGATAAAAATACAAAATCATGCTCCCCTTCGTTAGCAAAACCTTTTGGCAAGGGTACGATACGCGGTAAAGCTCGCGGTGCCTGTAGTACGGCATGACTGCTGTTACGCCCAAAAGCATCCTTACCGGTTAAAGAGACAATGAAATTTAAACTTTTATTCAAAATACGCGGAAACGGATGCGCCGAGTCCAACCCCACCGGGGTTAAAATGGGCATTAACTCTTGTTCAAAAAACGTAAATAACCATTCGCGTTGCGCCTGAGTCCATTCATTGCGCCGCAAAAAACGAATATCTTCAAGTTTTAAACAGGGGATTAATACCTCATTTAGCACATGGTATTGCTCAATTACCAAAGCATGTACTTTTTGGCTGATTTGCTCCAGTTGCTCTTGAAATGTCAGGCCATCAGAGCCGATCAAGCCAGGATTGAGCTTTTGCATTTTCAATAAACTGGCAACCCGTACCTCGTAGAACTCATCCAGATTAGAGCAAGAAATGCACAAATAATTCAGCCGTTCCAAAAGCGGTACCCGCTCATCTATTGCTTGTGCCAATACTCTACTGGTAAATTCTAAGACGCTTAATTCACGATTAAGGTAATAACGGGAATGATTGAGGTTAATTGCGTGTGGCATGAAAGACCTTATAAGCTAATATTTTGACGTTATACCCTACAGGATAAAGATTACAGTAATCCAATCGCTCAGCAAATATTTCGGGTAAATTTTGCTTAAACCTGAAGCCTTTTTTTAAGGCAAGAAATAGTGCAGGAAATCGCCTATTTTGTATGTTAATCAGGCTTCAAAGCCTGTAAATGACTGCCTAAAACCCACCAAGCACCCAGCACGCCTAATAAGGAAGTAACCCCTATTAAGGTAAGGGTCTCAGTATAATCAAGAAATGCCAAGTTAAATTGCCCTGAATATTGTTCAGATAACTGCTGAATTGGGGAGCGTAAAAATAATAAAACCACAGTTACGATAAACCAGGCCGTGACACTGGCTAAAAAGCCTAACCAAAATCCGGTGTATAAAAATGGCCTGCGGATAAAAGCATGTGTAGCGCCTACTAACTGCGTAATTAGCACTTCTTCCCGTCTACTTTGTAATTCCAGGCGAATAGTGTTACCGATAATTAGTAGAACGGCAAAGCTAAATAATAAATTAAATAATAATACCAACCGCTTAGCCACGGCAATAATAGCCCGCAAGCGGTTAATCCATTGCAGTTCAGATTTAGCCAACTCAACGTCCGGCATTTTCTCGAACCTGCCCAATAGCGTTTTCAGGCCTTCTTCATCTTCCAAAGAATTTTTAGGCAATACCAGCAATACTGCTGGCAAAGGATTTTGCTCTAACGCGTTAACTGCTTCAGCATAACCACTGTTGGCTTTGAATTCAGCCAATGCCTGTTCGGCAGTAATTAACTGTACCGATTCAACCAACGCATCCAGCTTAATCTGCTCCTGTAATGTCAATGCCTTTGCCGGGGTAACCGTCGGTTTCAAAAACACCGAAATCTGATTGGTCGCTTCGATATTACCGGTTAATTGCTGGAAATTTTTAACCATTAAATAAAAACTGCTCGACAACGCCATGCTGATTGCCAACACCAGTATGGTCATCATAAACGCCGCCGGCGTCCGGGTTAGCCGACCCAGGCTGGAAAACAAGGCATGCGCGTGTGTATCGAGGTAAGCATGGAACTTTGACTTAAAATCGGGCTGCACCATGACCCCATGCGCACCGGTTTTTTTATGTTGAGGAATATTGTCTTTAAGCATCTTTTATCCCTTAACTAAACGGCCACGATGCAACTTTATCACCCGTTGTTCCATACGATTAATTAAGTCTATATCATGCGTCGCAACGAGAATGGTGACGCCTAACTGGGTAAATTGGGTAAATAAGCGCATAATTTCGGTTGATAATTCCGGATCCAGATTACCGGTCGGCTCATCAGCTAAAATTAACGCAGGTTTATTAACTACGGCGCGCGCAATCCCTACACGCTGTTGCTCCCCGCCAGATAAAGCGTGGGGATATTTTTGTTCCTTGCCGGATAAAGCCACTTTATCCAAGGCCGCCCTAACCCGCTTGGCTATGTCCTGATAACTGTAACCGGCAACCACCATAGGTAATGCCACATTATCGAAGACTGTCCGATCTTGCAGTAATTTATAATCCTGAAAAATCAGCCCCATTTTTCGGCGAATATAAGGAATTTTGCTATCCGCCAGCTTGTTGATTGACTGGCCTTCCAGCTTAATTTGACCGTGAGACGATTGCTCAATAGCAGCCGCCAGCTTCAATACCGTACTTTTACCAGCACCCGAATGGCCCGTTAAAAAAGCCATTTCGCCCGGCTGCAGATGAAAGCTGACATCTAGTAAGGCATCACCACCGCCCTCATAACGTTTACTCACATGTTCAAATTTAAGCATAACTCAATCATCTTTTACAAATAACGCATCAACGAAGGCTGTTGCATCAAAGTTTTGTAAATCATCAATGCCCTCACCAATACCGATGTAACGGATAGGCAGGCCAAACTGTTTAGCCAAAGCAAAGATGATCCCTCCTTTTGCCGTGCCATCCAATTTGGTTAACACCAATCCAGTCAACGCCACTGCTTCATTAAACAGTTTCGTCTGGGATAGGGCATTCTGTCCGGTACCGGCATCTAATACCAATAATACTTCATGCGGGGCGGTTTCATCCAGCTTGCCCATAATCCGTTTGATTTTTTTTAACTCTTCCATCAAATTGGATTTGGTATGCAAGCGTCCTGCGGTATCGGCAATCAAGACATCCACTTTTTTAGCCAAAGCCGATTGTACACCATCGTAAATGACTGAAGCTGAATCTGCGCCCGTGTGTTGAGCGACTACATGAATATTGTTTCGTTCCCCCCAGACCTGTAGTTGCTCAACAGCCGCAGCCCTAAAAGTATCACCGGCTGCGAGCATCACGCTATGCCCCTGGGCTTGCAAACGTTTAGCCAACTTTCCAATAGTCGTGGTTTTACCCGCACCATTTATACCGACCACTAAAATAACGTAAGGAGTGTCCTGTTTTGGAATCACCAAAGGCTGGCTACAAGGCTGTAGCATATCTAACAATTCGTGCTTTAACGCTACTGACAATGCGTCTGCATCATTCAGCTGGTGCCGTTCGGTTTTTTCAGTCAACCGGTTAATAATATTGGTCGTCGCATCCATACCAATATCCGCCATAATCAAACTGGCTTCAATTTCTTCCAATAAGTCTGCATCAATTTTACGTTGGCCGATATTCAGACTGGCTAATACGCCGCCCAGACCAGAGCGCGTATGTTTTAACTGTGATTTTAAACGGAGATATAACGAAGCCGGGGCAGGTTCTACATAAACATCAGCGTCCGGTACTGCAACGGTTTTGGGAACAACAACATCGACTTTTTGTTCCAGCGCTGAGGGAGTTGGTCTGACAAGCTTCGGTTCAGGTTTTACGACGGCATAACGGGCATAAAAGCTAATCGTTATTAACGGTAGCATCAATAACGTTGCAAAACCCGTGTGCAAAACATCAATTAACTGAACAACAGGGGGAAATGCATAGGTATGGGAGAGTTTGAAGGTAAGTACAATACCCAGAAGCACAGTAACTACCAAAAGAATGCTCAAACATATGCCTGCTGCACGAACGCAAGCGTGTTTATTGCGCAGGGTTTTCCAGGCAAGTGCCGCTAACAAAAGACTCGTAAAGCTATTAAAAACAGCATGCGAAAACAACAAATTAAGAGCTATGTTTGTTTGAGTCGTAAATGTTATAAAAGGTTTAGGAGAATCCCGCACATACAGCAGGCCATCCCAGATCCTTTGAATATTTGATAAAAGCTCATCATAGCTAACTATATTAGTCGATATAAAGTTTTGCAGGAGTAATGCTGACATCCCTATCACAGCAAACCAGCGCAATCCCCTATTAGCATTGCCGAAGTCCTCATTTACGTTAGCAGATAACCTCACAATATCCGTTTGTAAGCGCAAGGATAGCCAATACCACAGCCACACTAACAAGCAATTTAATAAAAAATGGAGCTTAGGCGCTGGATTAATATATTCCATACCGCCGCCCCTAAATACACCTTCAACTTCTAGTACCCTATCAAATACTAGCAATAACAATAAGAAAAGGCTTAAAAGCGTCACGGCAAAACGATTGACCGCCACCCGAAAAGTAGCCGTATAGAAGATTAAAACCAACAATATCGAGGCAGCAATACTATAGTGATGAACTAACAACCCTGTATTGGTAATATCAAAAAAACTGGCAAAAGATATACCTGCTTCTGACGAAAAACCCACCACCGAAAGCATGGCAATAAACGCCAACACCCCGCCAACCCACGCTAAACTTCTAAGCATCAACATATCAATTATCCAATTTGTGAAACAGTCAGGAGTTTTCTAAGATCATCCTTTACTTTGTAGGGGTTAAATCCTGATTCATATTGCATCATTAAATTACCTAGCGGATCCATTAACAGTAACAATCCATCCGGCAAATTTGATTTTCTTATGGAATTAACTTTCTCCAATAATCCAGCAGTTGGATTAGCCCTTAGCAAGCGCGTATCATCTTGCCACCAGCGTTCAGCCAGACTCGGCTCTACCGTCTTTAACAGCAAAGCAACCCGCCGTATACGAACTAAATCTTTTCCCATCATCAACAATAATTGTTTAGTGGCATGCAAGGCCTTTAGACAGTCAGCTGTACATTCTGATTCAGGGATAATATTAACCAGCACCCAATGTCCGGTTAATTCCTGCATGTTGTCGCGGGAAAACTGATCGAAACCGACCAGATCAGCTAATTCTGTAGTTAAAGGCGGTGTAATCAACGTGCCGTTATTGCTGGTTCTAGCTGCCAATAAATCAGGATTTTCCTTTAAGTACCAAGCCATTAGAAAAGGAATAAAGGTCATGGCGAAAATCAGTAAAATTAACCGTTGATTTTTCTTTTGTTGGGGCGTTTTCATCAATTTGCTTTTTTATAGTGATACCAAAAAAATAACACCGTAAAGGTTATTGCCAATCCGAACCATTGTACGGCATAAGCAACATGTTTCTCAGGCGGCATAACGGCAGCAGCTTGCCAAACCCGCAAAAAACCATCCGACATAGTGGGATCCAATTCAATTTGAAATGAAAACAGCGGATAACCCAAAGCTTTGGCTAACGCATCAGACTCCGCCACTTGCACTACAGCCGGCCAGGTTTTTGTGGGTATTTCAGTCCCCGCTAATTTTAAACCAACACTGGGGAAACTGTTCACCCGACCCTTGATAGTTACCTTAGCGGTATTTACAGGCAAAGCCGGCAACACTGCGCGATTTACATTTAACGGTAACCATCCTCTATTGACCAACACCGCTTTATCCGTACCCGTTAAATGGAAAGGGGTTAATACCAAATAACCCACCCGGCCATTGACATGTTGATTATCAATAAGAAACTGATGTTCAGCTTCGTATTGCCCGGTAACTTGCACCGGCCGATATTTTAACAAGGCCAAATCATCCGGGGTACGCGCATTCAGCGCCAACTCACCTTCATTTATAAGCAGCTGTTGCTTTTCTAGGATAACCCGCTTTTGCTCAGCCCTTTCTAATTGCCAAAATCCCAAACTTAACAACACCAATAGAATCGATACGAATAATAGCAGTGATCCAAACCCAAGTTGTCTAAGATATTGCGACAAAATATTAATAATGCGTAACCTCGTAAGTAGTGATTGGCAATTTAGATGTTATAGTTGAAAATAAGAAACCCCAACTGTTTAATTCATTCTATTATGATCAAGATTCTGGTTATCCTTACTTTTCTGCTCATTCTGTTCAATTTGGGCGCAGCATTGTTTCATCTAATGCACCCTAAAGATGCCGAACATTCCCAAAAAACTGCAAAAGCCTTAACCTTCCGTATCGGCTTGTCCCTGGTTTTATTTATCGCACTGATCATTGCGTTAAGCACAGGTATTTTGAAGCCCCAAGGTATAGGTGTAAACATTCAAAAACATTACCAACAAAAAACAACGATTAACCCTTAAACTTTCCAATCCATAAAAACAAAAAAGGCGCTGTCAAACCGACAACGCCTTTTAAATTTAAGATTATGATTCTTAAATTAAATAAACAAAAATAAACAAGCCTAACCACACCACGTCCACAAAATGCCAATACCAGGCAGCTGCTTCAAAGGCAAAATGATTTTCAGGCTTAAAATGTCCTTTAGTACTGCGGAACAATACCACACTCAAAATTATGGCACCGACACAAACATGGAAACCATGAAAACCTGTCAACATGAAAAAGGTTGAACCATAAATTCCGGAGCCTAAAGTCAAGCCCATTTCAGAATATGCCTCATGATATTCAATCGCTTGACATGCCACGAAAGCGAAACCTAACGCAACTGTTGCTATTAAGCCCTTGATTAATTGATCGCGATTTTTAGCCAACAGACCGTGATGTGCCCAGGTGCAGGTTACACCGCTACTTAAGAGCAATAAGGTATTTAACAAGGGCAAACCAAAAGCGCCCATAGGCTCAAACTCCCCCCCTACTTTCCCTGGGCCATTAGTCGGCCAAACGGCTTTAAAATCAGGCCACAAGAACTCACCAGTTGCCGCATTATCTCCTACACCACCCAACCAAGGTACCGATAAATTACGGGTATACCAAAGCGCGCCAAAAAATACCGCAAAAAACATGATTTCTGAAAAAATAAACCACATCATACCCATTCGATAAGAAATACCAACCTGAGTACTATACATGCCAGATTCACTTTCATTAGCTTGTAAAGTAAACCAACCGGTCAACATAACAATAAAAATGATTAAACCCAACACCATCATTTTGGAGCCGATAGGAGCCCCATTTAAATAATTGGCGAAACCCGCCAGCATGATCATTAACCCTGCCGTACCGATCACTGGCCAGGTTGCCTGATGCGGAATATAATATGCTTTATTTGTAGACATAACCTTCCTCTGAATGTTAGGTAATTTTTACTTGGTTTTAAAATATTGTAACGCTAACGCAATGTTTTTAATCTGAACCGGCAATTTAGGATCTATCACAAAACGCAACTGTAGCAACTTAACTTCATAAGCTGCAAAAGTTTGTTTATCCAAACAAAAACACTCAATCAACTTAAAATCTACCGCTGATTCTCCAGGGGCAACACTAGGGTTTGCACGTCCTGTAATCGTTTTATCCGAAGTATTTTGTGCAGTATATTGCACCACCACAACCTGCCCCGGATGAACCTGTAATCTATTGCTTATTGTCTTGAATTTCAGAGGGGTATCTTTTGCTACCGAAGTCAGAAAATCCAAATCAACAAACCTACTTTCATCAGCTTTATAATTCAAAGCCTGTGTGCCAGTAGCTATTGCTAATTTACCATTAATTCCACTTGCTTCTGTAAACAGATCATAAAGAGGGATCAAGGCGACACCCACCCCCATCATTCCAAGCGCCAATAATAATGCAACAACAACACGTTTATTTTTCTGTTTAACCGCATCATTCACTGCGGCATTGCCCGCATAACTGCAAAGACATAAATGCACGCAGCGATTGCAACCAATAACGTTACCACCAGTATATTTTTCTTTTTAATATCTATTTTCATAACATACCCTGTCCCTGCTTTTTTAGCAGGGACAGCGCCTTACCCCCCTATAATCATTGATACCAACTGAACCCTAAATATGCTCTGTTGGAATAATGGTCGGTGGTGTAGTAAAGGTATGATAAGGCGGCGGCGAAGGCAGTGTCCACTCTAAACCGTGTTTTGCAGCATCTTCCCACACTTCATCAGTTACTTTTTCTCCCGTGCCACCTTTAATGGTATCAATCACAACATAGAGAAACAGCAATTGACTCGCACCAAAAATGAATCCACCAATACTTGAAATCATGTTCCAGTCGGCAAACTGCACCGCATAATCTGGAATCCTTCTAGGCATACCTGCCAACCCTAAAAAATGTTGTGGAAAAAACAAGATATTGACAGAAATAGCGGATAGCCAGAAGTGTAATTGGCCAATTTTTTCGTCATACATGTGCCCAGTCCATTTAGGCAACCAATAATAACCTGCTGCCATTAAAATAAAGATTGATGCAGGCACTAAGGTATAGTGAAAATGCGCCACGATAAAATAGGTATCATGGTATTGAAAATCCAGCGGAGCCACTGCCATCATCAATCCTGTTAAGCCACCACAGGTAAACAATACGACAAACGCGATTGAGAATAACATCGGTGTTTCAAAAGTCATCGACCCTTTCCACATGGTTGCCGTCCAATTAAAAATTTTCACACCAGTTGGAATAGCGATCAACATGGTTGAATACATGAAATACAGTTCGCCAGCCATAGGCAAACCAACCGTAAACATGTGATGCGACCAAACAATGAATGATAAAAATGCAATTGAAGCGGTCGCATAAACCATTGAGCTATAACCAAATAACGGCTTACGCGCGAACACTGGGATAATAGTAGAAGCCACACCAAAGGTCGGCAAAATCATCACATACACCTCAGGATGACCAAAGAACCAGAAAATATGTTGATACAACACTGGATCACCACCGCCGGCGGCATCAAAAAAGCTGGTATCAAAAAATTTATCGGTCAATAGCATCGTCACCGAACCAGCAAATACCGGCATAATCGCAACCAATAAAAAACCGGTAATTAACCATGTCCATACAAACAATGGCATTTTCATTAAGGTCATGCCGGGGGCACGCATATTGAAGATAGTGGATATAATGTTAATGGCACCCATAATGGATGAAATCCCTAACAAATGCACCGAAAATACCGCAAAAGGTAAAGCGGCGCCAGTTTGTAAAACCAAAGGTGGATAGAGTGTCCATCCGCCCGCAGGCGCCCCCCCTTCCATAAACAAGGTACTGGCAAGTAATAAAACGCCAGCAACCAGCAACCAGAAACTCATGTTATTCATGCGTGGCAACGCCATATCCGGCGCACCAATCATCATCGGAATCATCCAGTTTGCCAATCCCACAAAAGCCGGCATAACTGCACCAAATACCATGACTAAGGCATGCATGGTGGTCATGGAGTTAAAAAATTGTGGTTCTACAAACTGCATACCGGGCTCAAACAATTCTGCACGGATCACCATTGCCATTGCACCACCGACAAAGAACATCGCCAATGCAAACAGCAAATACAAAGTCCCAATATCTTTATGGTTAGTGGTTACTATCCACCGTAAAATACCTTTTGCAGGCCCGTGATCATGATGATCGTGTTCGTGGCCATGATCGTGATCATGCTCAGTTACAACAGAAGACATACCTATACCTCTTTAAAAAATAAATTAACGACCCAATAAACCGATGGCAATTATTTTGCCAATAAAGATTCAATCTCAGCCGGCTGAATTAAGTTACCTACCTTATTACCCAAGGCATTGCGGGTATAGGCTACAACCGCAGCAAAATCTACAGCATTCAATTGGGTTGCAAAAGCTGGCATCATACCTTTACCATTCTTTATTAAGTTGACTTGTTTATTAATATCGCCTTTAACAATAGCACTGCCAGTTATCGCAGGGAAAGTACCTGCCAAGCCAGCGCCATCTTCCTGGTGGCAAGACGCACAGCTATTAAGGTAAACTGATTCCCCTTTAGCAACTAAATCAGCGAGTGAAAGTTTAACACTGGCGTCAACTTTTTCCGCTCCTTTCACTGGCGCAGCCTCTGCCGAACCTTCTGCTAACAAGGCTTTTACGGCTTTGGGTTGTATGTCATCACCCACAGTATTGCCAAAGGCATTTCGGGTATAACTAATAACTTGCGCCAACTCAAGGGCGTTAAGCATTTTTCCGAAAGCTGGCATGGCGCCTTTACCATTCAAAATTAACTTCGTTTGATCATTGATATCCCCTAAGACCACGGCACTTTTTGCCAAAGCAGGGAATGCACCTGGCACACCTTCACCATTCGGCAAGTGACAGGTGGCACAGTTTTTAGTATAAATTGATTCTCCCTTGGCAATCAAATCATCATGCTTTTGATCGCTTAAATCAGGCCCCTGCGTCATTTCTAGCTTCGTTTTCTTAACCCAAGCATCATAATCAGGCTGCTCCATGGCAATCACCACAATTGGCATAAACCCATGATCTTTACCGCATAATTCAGTGCATTGTCCACGGTAGGTACCTGGGTTATCAACCGATGTCCAGGCTTCATTAATAAAACCTGGGTTAGCATCTTTTTTCCAGCCTAAATCAGGCACCCACCAAGAATGAATTACATCCGCAGCGGTGAATAAAAAACGAATTTTGGTTTTAACTGGCACCACTAAAGGCTTGTCAACATTCAATAAATAATGCGGAACCGTACGAGGATCTATGCCAGACCCAACCTGACGCGCTTTATTACTGGCGTCGTCGAGCATACTAAAAAAATGAATATTTTTTTCAGCATCTTTGCCTTCTATATATTCATATTCCCAACGCCACTGCCAACCGGTGACTTTAACCGTCATTTGTGAGTCTTTAACATCGTAAAGATCAATCATGGATTTTGTGGCCGGGATAGCCATTGCTATCAAAATTACAGTTGGAATAATGGTCCAAATAATCTCGACTGTGGTATTTTCATGAAACTGCTCAGCCACGTGCCCCCGCGATTTACGATGATAATACATCGAATAAAACATGACACCGAACACTGCCAACCCGATAAATACACAGACCCATAAAATCAGCATGTGCAAATCATATAGCTCATGACTGATTTTGGTATTCCCTCGCACTAAATTCAGGGCGTAATCCGCATTTGCAGTGCTTAAGCCAGAAATCATCAGGGTTAAACAGGCGAAAAGTTGCGTGGTTTTCTTCACGGAGAAATCTCCTCGATTTGTAGTTAGAAACTCTTGTATGCGTTTTTGTGTAGGTAACAGCGGCTTATAACTTGCGCACTTTTCCACTCACTTAATAATTTATATCAACTCGGGAAGTTTACCTCAAACCGCCTTTATAAGCTAGGTTGGTTAAGCAATAATTGTCTTTTAAGCAAAAAAAAGCCTGTGAAAATCCCACAGGCTTTCTTAAAAGCTTAAAAAGAGTAAGTTTATATCAGCTATTTAATGCGCCTGCATAAGCTTTATCAAAGTTAGGAATATGGTTATCCAGCCAACCTTTAACCATTTGCCCAACTTCATCGGTAACCTCAGCTTCACCTGCATGAAATTTCTTTTGTAAACCGGCACAAATGCCTATTAATGCTTCATGTTCTTCTTTATGACGAGCGTAGCCCGCATAATTTTTCGCCTGCATTTCTTTTTCTTCATGAGCAAAATGATCGACTACATAAGCAATTAAATCATCCAATTGCGCGCCAATTGCTGAGCGCGCAGAACCACCTGTTGCTAAATCATACAGCTTATTCAGTTTACCAAATAAAATTTGATGCTCTTCATCTGCAAAGCCTACTTTGGTTCCGTATTGACTTTCAGTCCAAGTTATTAATGCCATCGTTACCTTCCTCATAATTTAAAGTTATATTAACTGCATGGGCACTTTAAAACAGATGAATGAAAAAAAATTGATCCAGATCAATTTATCCGTGATTTAAGGAAAGAGGCTGAACAATTATTTTAGGGTAATCAAAGCCGCCAATAAATTAACATCCTGCTCAACAACATAGGGCATCACCCCTAATAACGGCACATCTAAGTCTCCTGCCAAAAAATCAAGTGTTTCTTGCCTGGCTGGCAATTCGGGGTCAATACACGTAGCGATCCACCCCGCACAACCAATGCCAGACTGCTTAATTGCCTGCAAACTTAAGCGGGCTTGATTAATACACCCTAATCGAATTGCAACCACCAAGATAACGGGCAAATTCAGCATCCTTGCTAAATCGGCATTATCTATAGTATTGCTCAACGGTGAGTACCACCCCCCCGCACCCTCTACAATCACCTTGTCGACTAACGCCTGAAGAGCGTTAAATGCGGCTTTAATTACGCCTAAATCAACTGGATTATCAGTACCTGCAATATGCGGTGAAACGGCTAAAGCATAGGCATAAGGGTTGATTTGTTGATATCCTAACGGCATGCTGCACTGTTTTTGCAGCATCAGCGCATCCTCGTTTTGCAGTTGTCCGTTAACCAAAAAACAGCCTGAAGCCACCGGCTTCATCCCGGCAACTGTTTGACCGTGCAAGCTTAAATGGCGCATTAAGGCTGCTGCAACCCAAGTTTTACCAACTCCGGTATCGGTACCCGTAATAAAGTAACCTTGAGGCACTACAAACCCGCCTCGGCAATAACCCAAATTATTTCAAAGCTGGCAACAATATCGTCCGCATCGCCACCCCGCGGATAAGCATTAAACATCTGTTGCATATGCGCTTTGCTGGTCAGCTGCCGCTTGCGACCAGCACTGACACTTTGTGCACCAATTGCCTTTAATTCATGTAAAAGCGAAGAAACTGAGGCGTACCGGGGTTGAAATAGCTGACTATCAACCTCTACCGTGCGCCAAGCGCTATTTAGGAATAAATCGCGTATTTGTTGGACTGTGTAGAACTCATTGACATGACGATAATCATCCACACTCGCCCAAGCCTGTTTTAGCTCACACAAGGTTTCTGCCCCAAACGTAGCAAATACCAAACGACCACCCGGCTTTAAAACACGTCGGCACTCCTGTAGGGTAGCTGGCAAATTTTGACACCATTGCAAGGCCAAACTTGAAAACACACTATCCAGACTTGCATCTTGCAATGGTAACGACTCGGCATCCCCACAGACATAATTAGCTGAATCAAGTAAACGTTGCCTGGCTTGCAGCAGCATAGGTATAGCGATGTCCAGCGCAAGAAGCTGCCGAAAGCCTCCCATTTGCTGTAGCTGGTGAGTTAAAAAACCCGTGCCACAGCCAATGTCAAGCACATTCCCGTATAACGAAGTCAGTGCATTTTTATGTAATAAGCTATTAGCGACAACAAGCTGAAGCTGTGCAAAATCATCATAACTTACCGAGGCCTTAGCAAAAGCCCTACGTATTTTCAACTTGTCGTGATTAATAACTATGCTCATGTTGCATTTAAAAAATCAATAACAATCCACGTGGTTTCGTCAGCATGCGATAAAAAAGGCACATGCCCCGCTTTATCCAGTGTTACGACTTGCAAAGATTCCAACAACTGCTGCAAATGTACTGCAACCCCCACCGGCACCAACGCATCACGCTTACCCAGTATGGTTAAAACCGGACAGTGTATGCTTACCAATGCTGGCCTCAGATCCTGATTTTTTAATATCATCAACCCAGCTTGCAAAACTTCAGGATTGGGCGCAGCACATTCCGCCACCCTGGTTGTCAATGCCCGCGAAAACTGTTTGGATTCTTCTAAACCATAAATTTGTATAGCTAAAAAATGTATCACTGTCGCTTGAGGATTAGCCAGTAAATTATCGGCAAATTTCTCGAGCAACGCCCTATCCATTCCTGCCCAATTGATTTTTTTGACAAAACAGGGAGTACCAGCCAATAAAATAAGCCCCCTGACTTTTTCAGGATATTGCCGCACAATCTCTAAAGCGACCAAAGCGCCTAAAGACCACCCGAGCCAATAACAAGGTGCCTCATCCAGCGCTTCAACCAATTGAGCAGCAATCAACTGTAGCTCAAAGGGATGTTGCGATATGCTCCGGCCATGCCCCGGCAAATCAATGCAAATAACCCGTGCCTGTTGCGCTAACTGAATGGCAAAATCACGCCATACGCCGGTGTGCATTGCCCAGCCATGCAGCAAGACAACGGTTTTACCTTGCCCATAAATTTCTATATGTAAATGACTGCTCATAAGGCTAACTGCAAAGCGTCCAATAATTGCTCAACCTGTGCTGGCTCATGAGCCGCTGAAAAGGTAACCCGCAAACGGGCAGTTCCCTGTGGCACAGTGGGAGGACGAATAGCACTCACTAAAAAACCCCGTTGATATAACTGTTCACTCAGCAACAACGCTTGTTGACTGCTACCCACCAAAATCGGTTGTATAGGCGAAGTGGAGGGCATAAGGGATAAACCCAATTGGGCTGCACCTTGTCGAAATTGCTGCACCAACTGTTTCAATTTATCCCGCCGCCAAGTTTCAGAAATCAGCAAGCTTAAACTCACCCGTGTTGCTGCAGCAATAGCGGCGGGCATTGCCGTTGTGTAGATATAAGGTCTGGCCTTTTGAATTAAGGTTTCAACCAACACCTCCGAGCCCACAACAAAAGCCCCGCTGGTGCCAAATGCCTTACCCAGCGTCCCCACCAGCACGGGCACGTCCTGCTGCGTCAACCCCGCCAACTGTACGGCGCCTGCACCGGTCGAACCCAACACCCCAAAACCATGTGCATCATCCACCATCAACCAGGCCTCATAGTCTTTTGCAACATCAACCAAAGACTGCAAGGGTGCAACATCGCCATCCATACTGAATACACCGTCAGTTACAATTAATTGCCGCCCCTGCCCCACTGCTAAAACTTGCTGCGCCTGCGTGGCATCAGCATGGGCATACCGTTTAAACCACGCCCCTGACAGTAAGCCGCCGTCAAGGAGGGAGGCATGATTTAACCGATCTTGCAACACCGTATCACCCCGACCAACTAATGCCGCAATGACACCCATATTAGCCATGTACCCGGTAGAAAAGAGCAATGCTCGATCACGACCGGTAAAATCAGCCAGCTCTTCTTCCAGAGCATGATGCTCACGGGTATGCCCGCACACCAAATGCGCCGCGCCGCTACCGACCCCCCATTGATTTACTGCGTTTTGAAAGCCCTGCACAACTGCGGGATGGTTCGCCAAGCCTAAATAATCATTACTACAAAAATTCAGCTTTAACGCACCATCCACTTGAACCAGCGCCCCCTGTGGACTTTCGACCAAGCGCCTACTCCGGTACAAATCATGTCGCTCCAAGTCCTGCAACGCTTCAGGTAACGCCGAAAAACCTGCCATCAGCCAGTGAAATCGAAGTTACTATCACTCACTGCAACCCTAAATCTATTCTTCATAGATCAATCCACAAGAATAGTTTTGATGCCATTAATCGGAATTTCTCCATCCCTTAATTGTTCAGCAAATTCCGGCAGCAGTTTGCGCATATTTACAGCATAACTGCCTATCCAAATTTCTTTCAGCTTTGCTTTGGCTGCCTCATTAACATGTACTTCGCCTGATTTTTCAATTAAAACCATTGCGGTATCCTGTTTCAGCGTTAGGTCATTTTTATGTACAGTGATAGCAAAAATCGAATCATCGCCATCTTCAAGCATCATTGCTTTCAATTCATCAAGCATCGCCTCCAATTCGTACTCATACAGCTGAGCGGCCATTTTTTCGTTATTGAGCAGGGTGTTTTCAAGGGCTTTTTGGATTTCTCTTTTGGTCATAATGATCGTCTGTGATTTGGGCAACTGCTTATTGCAGGATTTGAAAGGTGGCGAGTTAGGTTTTCAGTCGGTCAAGGGAATCTTACGAGATTTTTAGCGGCGGAAAGTCTGCATCGTGCAAACCTCCAAAGTGTGATAAATACTTACCTTGATAGCCTAATGCGGTTAATAAAAATCGAGTAACAACTTCATGAATGACAGTGAAATGTACCCACAATTTTGATTCATTATGATTGGGGTATTGCCCCGTATGCACAATTGAATTACGCGCCTTTATCGCGTCTTGCAGCTTTTCGTCATTGATTCCATCCAATGGAACTTGCCAGCGATCCGCCAATATTTTAAGTTTTTGAAGCAACGAACGACGATTTAAGTCTGCAAGTTTCTCATTCATGTCTTTTAAAGTTGCATTTTGATCATTATCTTCAGGCCGTTTATCAATACAGGCTTTAATTACTTTTCTTAAGACACTTCTATGTTTTTGAAAATTTTTGTCTGATTGGATCAATGTGTCACATTCGTCAAGATTTGAACTAATAAGATTTTCTAATACTGTCATTGAGTTAACTAAACGAATTTCAGTGTAACTTGAGCCGATAGAAAACCATTCAAAGGCTATAAGTAAATTGTTGGCATGAAAAGGTGGTTCAAAATACGATTTGACGGCGCTATCGAAAATAGCATCTTGATCCAACCAATGGATGTTGGCAAGGAAGATAAGTTTTCATGCGTTTGAGACCATGTTGTTACTTCTAGTTGGCCATTGGCATAATATTCCATGACAGGTGCTTTTAGGCTTACGCCAGAGGAAAATGACATGACATAACGAATATGATTCATTAATTTATCAACGGCATCCTTCCATTCCTTAAGGTCGACTGGCTCTTCATTTGCTGTTATTTTAATCTTGCCGGAGATCATGTCGGTATCTTCGGTTTCACAACCGCTCATGACCACAGTACCTAATGTGCATACAGTATCTAATTGACGATAAGCCTCAAATCTTCTTAACCGCATGGTTATGAACGGTCTTTGATTCTGTTCTATTAATTTACTTTTGAACGTTGCTTTTGAACAACTGGGTGTCTCTAAAGTTATCAAAGCTCCGGGTTTAATATTGGATTCGATCCCCATACTGGAAAAAAACAGGTCATCCGTCATAAACTCAGTACCGTCGTAAGCTTTGCCTGTTAAGGAAAAAAGATTTATGACTTTGTCATCTGAATAGTGGTGGTTTTGAATAAAGTCTGTTTCTCGCGTCCGCGCTAACTTGTCAAACTGAACTTCAGTTTCTCCATTTAAGTTGATACGTGCTCGAAAATTCAGATCGAAGCTATCATCATTAACTTTCAGAAGACCCTTAAATTCGATAAATTCGTGTAAATCAGCATATTTCATAGTTGATTTAACTGATCACTTATCAGCACCCACCGACATAAACATACACCTAACGTCACTATATGGAAAACCAATAGTGTTCTACCCTGCATAGCTCGAACCACCAGAATAAACCCCCAGCCGTTGAAATAACCCTAAATCGTGATCAGTCATTGGATTGGCAGTGGTCAATAATTTATCGCCATAAAAAATTGAATTAGCACCAGCCAAGAAACACAAAGCCTGCATTTCATCACTCATGCTTTTACGGCCAGCGGATAAACGCACCCGCGAGGTGGGCATTAAAATCCGGGCTACGGCAATGGTACGGATAAACACCAAGGGGTCTAAAGCCTCACTTCCCATTAAAGGTGTGCCTTCCACCTGCACCAACATATTAATCGGCACGCTCTCGGGATGTTTCGGCAGATTTGCCAGCTCCCTCAGTAAATTCGCGCGATCAACATCGCTTTCGCCCATGCCCACAATTCCGCCGCAACAGACATTAATCCCCGCATCGCGCACCCGCCCCAAGGTATCCAAACGATCCTGATAAGTCCGGGTAGTAATAACCTCAGAATAATAATCCTCCGAAGTATCCAAATTGTGGTTGTAATAATCCAGCCCACCAGTTTTTAACGCTTGAGTTTGCTGCTCAGTCAACATCCCTAAAGTGACACAGGTTTCCATACCGAGCGCTTTTACGCCCTTGACCATTTCTACTACCCGTTCAATATCTTTGTCTTTGGGTTGCCGCCAAGCCGCACCCATGCAAAACCGGGAGGCACCCTGCTCTTTCGCCTGCTGCGCCGCCTTTAACACCTCATTAATCGGCATTAAGGCTTCCGGCTTTAGGTCGGAGTCATAGCGGGCGCTTTGCGGGCAATAGCCACAATCCTCGGAACACGCGCCGGTTTTAATGCTTAGTAAACTGCTCACCTGAATTTCATTTGGATCAAAATGCTTACGATGGATGCTTTGCGCTTCAAACATCAAATCACTAAATGGCAAAGCAAATAATGCCAATACTTCTTCGGTATTCCAATCATGGCGAGTGAGTGATGAGGGGTTAATTGCAATGCTTGCAGACATTCTGTTAATCTCCGGCTTTATAATGTAAACCTGTCAATCAGGTTAGCGACAACTTACCCCACCTACGAGGCTTTTAAGCAACAGCTCACCACCTTCGTCAACTTTTTTAAGATAGAAATGGTAAACAACTGGCTTAATATTATACAGGATTCACTCCTGCCGCCCACCTGCATTTTATGCAATAACCCCGGTTTTAATCACTGGGACATTTGTTACGACTGCTATAGCCATCTGCCATGGGCACAACACCAATGCATCCGCTGCGCAGTTAGCTTACCGGACACCAGTCCCATCAGCATTCCCTGCGGTGACTGTCAGCACCAATTACCGGCATTTGATAGCACTGTCGCGGTATTTAAGCATCAACACGCTATCCGCTATCTAATTACCCAGTTAAAATTTAATGCGCAGTATAAACATGCCAGACTACTTGGGTTATTAATAGCGGAAGCCTTAAGCGAAAAAACCGAACCTCCCGAAGCCATTATTCCCATGCCGCTGCATCCCAAACGCTTCAGGGAACGCGGCTTTAATCAAAGTATAGAAATTGCAAAAATTATCGCTAAACAACTTAACCTCCCTTTGTTACTGAAGCATTGTATCCGGCACCGCGACACCCCACACCAAACTGGCTTAACCCGAGCTCAGCGGCATAAAAATGTCCGTAACAGCTTTATGCAAGTTAAACCCATCCCATTCCGGCATGTGGTTATATTGGATGATGTAATGACCACTGGCTCAACGCTACACGAGCTAGCTACCGTTTTAAAAAAATCGGGCGTAGAACGGGTGGATGCTTGGGTCTGCGCACGCGCGTAAGTTAGGTTTTCGCCAGAAAATTTCAGGTGCGTGTTTACTGCCCAGTAAATACAGCTTTGGATTTTTTAGAATAATGTTAAAACTTACTTCATCCGCATCCGCAAACCCGCACTGCAAAAAAACACCTGCTCGCACGCTGCTCCCATGAGTTGGGCGGCTTTACCGGATAAATCCACAAACTGACGCGCCAAGGGGTTATCGGGAATGATGCCTAAGCCGACTTCATTATGTACCAATACCAAATCCAGTGGGAGCTGCATAACCGCTTCCAGTTCCTGCAAAATGGCATCGGTAGGGATTTGATGAAAGAGCAAGTTATTCAACCACATGGACACACATTCCACTAGCACCGGCTGTTGGCAGTTTTGCAGGGTAGCAAACAGTTTGGTGGGGGCCTCCAGGGTGATGAACCGTTCCTGACGGCGTTGTTGATGAATGTGAATTCGTTCCTGCATTTCAGCATCAATAAATTCGGTAGTGGCTAGATAATAAGGTTTAGTATTCGATGAGTTTTGCAGGATATAGTCTTCCGCTAATCGGGATTTACCGCTTTTAATACCGCCTATAAATAAGCTTTTCATGTGAGTAACGCACCAGCGGCTAATACACTGAGCACGATAATATCAATCGGGGTTCTCATCGCTAAAGCGTTAGTTACCGTCATTTGGTTGATATGATTATTGGCTAAGCCTAAGCTAGGCTTATGTTTTATCTGGCCGTGATAACGCGTATCACCGCCAAGTGCAACGCCTAAAGCCCCTGCCAGCGCGGCAATCGGGAAACCGGCGTTGGGACTTTCCAGTTTATTGCCATCGCGGATTACACATTGCCAGGCGTGGCATTTATCTTTTGCCAATAACACAATCAATAATGCAGTTATGCGTGCCGGAATATAATTGGCAATATCATCCAAAATTGCGGCGGTCTTACCAAAATTAAAATAACGATCCGTTTTATAGGCAATCATAGAATCCAAAGTATTGATGGCTTTGTAGACTACTATACCCGGCAAACCGAACAGCAATAAATAGAGTAAAGGCGCAATGACGCCATCACTCAAGTTTTCTGCCCAGGTTTCAAGAGCCGCCTTATAAACATCAGATTCAGCCATCTCGTCCGTATCGCGGCTAACCAGATAACTTAGCGCTTGTTTGGGGTTTTCAGCACTTAAAATACCGGCAACACTGCGATGCAACATATTCATCGCAAGTCCGGTGGACGCCAATAGCGCTAAAACAAGCATAGCTAATGGTGTTGGCAATAAGTCACAGAAATACAGGAGTACAAGGCTTACCAATAAGGTCAAAGCGATTAAGCTCAGCACCAAAATTGCCCCGGATAAGCTATTATCCCGATAAAACCGCCGCTCAAAAGCGCTAATAAAATCCCCCATAAACATCACCGGGTGTTTGCAGGGAAATTCACCGAACAGCTTATCAAACAAATAAGCTAACAAGGCTAATTCAAAATTCATGGGTTACTTGTAACGCCCGTAAAATAACATCAATATCCAAACTTTTCGCCACCATATCGGCAAAGCCCTGGATTTGCGATTCCCGGTACTCTGCGTATTGATAGCCCTGATACTCTGGATTAATCGCTTTAAAATAATCAGTACGAAAGCTGTCATCATCAAATACACCATGCACATGCGTACCTGCGACCAGATCGCGCTGATAATATAAAGGGTATTTATCCATACGTCCGCTATGAATTTCGTAGCCTTTTATGGCTTGCTGAGAAAACAAGGGATACAGACCCCGCCTGAGGATTTTAGGGCTTTCGTAGGTAACCGTATCGTAAATAAAATTCAGGCCGGTTTCTTTGCCAGGGGTATCATGCTCTAAGGCATCCGGGTCATTTAATTTGGTGCAAAGCATCTGAAATCCGCCACACAATCCAAATAACGGCTTATTAAAGGTTTTAATTTCCTTAAATAAACCCTGCTGTTTAAGCCATTGCAAATCGCGAATCACGGTTTTACTACCCGGAAGCAGCAGCATATCAAATTGCCCTAACGGTCTATAGCTATGGATCAATTCAACCACGAGTTCAGGATCAGCCATCAACACATCCAGATCGTTATAATTGCTTAAACCGGGATAAGCAATCACGCCAACCCTAATTTTGACCGCCGTTAAACGTTGTTGATAGTTCTGCAATGACTGCGAATCCTCCATGTCGATATTCAAAGGATGAAATGGCAACACCCCTAATACCGGCACGCCAAAACGTTCGGTAATGATTTTTTCACCTTCATCAAAAAAGCGCCGGTCGCCCCGGAATTTATTGACTACCACGCCGATAAGATTGCTGCGCATAACAGGATCCATCAACTCCAAGGTACCATAAATGGAAGCAAACACGCCGCCGCGCTCAATATCCGCGACCAGAATATTTTGGGTGTTAAAGGTCTTGGCGATAAAGGTATTGGAAAGGTCTTTGTGCAGTAAATTAAGTTCCACCGGAGAGCCAGCTCCCTCTGCAATTACCAATTCATAGTCTTGCAGGAGCTGCGTAAAGGATTGTTGCACCTCGTATTTTAAAGCATCCATTTCAGCGTAGTAATCCGCTATAGTTTGGTTCTGATAAACCAAGCCGTTAAGGATGACTTGCACTGAAGATTTACCGTGGGATTTCAGCAAAACCGGGTTAAAGCGATAACTGGGCTCTACTCTGGCGGCTTCTGCCTGCAAACATTGCGCCCTGGAAATCTCCCTCCCTTCAACGGTTACGGCAGAATTATTGGAAACATTTTGCGCTTTAAACGGCGCAACTTTTATCCCCCGATCGGCAAAAATACGGCATAACGCCATGGTTATTGAGGTTTTACCTGCATCTGAACTGGTGCCAAAGATGGCTAAGGGTTTCACAAACAAATTCCTTTTAAACTGTGGGCAAGTGCATTGATGGCGGGTTCGGTTTTTACCGCAAAACGTACATAACTTTTATCCAAAAAAGCAAAATTATCACAGATCCGGATAAGGATATGGTCTTTCGCCAATTGTTGTTGTAATTGGTGACCGTCACTATTATTACATAAGCGTGTCAAAAGAAAATTCGCCTGCCCTGGATAAATTTCTGCGAACAAACCTGACAAATGCAAAACCTGCTCTAATAACGCGCGTAGCCTTGTGTTTTCCTGACGCGTTTGGGTAATAAAGCCAATATTGGCAAGTGCTTGCTGCATATACACCATATCCAGAGTGGATAATTTCCAGGCGGGTTCAAGTTGTTTTAACGCTTGAATTTTTTCTGATGTTGCCTGAATAAAACCGATCCGAATACCCGCACAGCCATAGAATTTGCTTAACGATTTAATCACAAATAGTTTAGCGTAGCTTACGATATGATCAGCAACGGATTCAGCCTCACAGAAATCCAAAAAGGATTCGTCGATAATAATAGTGCAGTCGGCGGCTTGCCACGCAGCTAATAGCGGCAGCATCCCGTAAAGCTGGCCATCCGGCGTAGACGGATTAACAAACACCACGGTGCTCCCCTTGGGAACCTCAGTTAAATTACCAGTAAAACGGTTAATGGTTTGTACCCGGCAACCCAACTGTCCGGCTATAGCGGCGTATTCTACGTATAACGGCGCATATAGAACTAAATCTGCGGGTTGCAACCAGCGTAACAAGGCAAAAATCGCAGCACTTGCGCCATTAAATAGCTCAATATTGACATCTGGTGCAGTTGGATAACGCTGTTGAATCGCTTGTTTTAACAGGCTATAGTCAGGATCACTATAAGGGCCCAATGCAACGTGCTGTAAACTGCTAATATCAACTGCTTGCTTTGGATTGATATTCGCTGAAAAGTCCAGCACCTCCTCCGGAAGACAACCAAGCTGCTGTGCAAACTGCACAATATTGCCGCCATGTTTCATATTAGTGATTTAAATAATGAATAGAAGTATATGAATGTAGCACTTGAAGTTTATGTACCGACCCTGCCTCAACCTTAAATTGAAATGCATTGGCGAGCGGCAGCTCTAATATATGCCCTAAAAACGCACGTATTACGCCCGCATGGGTAATAACCAAAACCTGTTCTGCGTCAGCTTTTAATAAGTCCTGCCAAAAATCTCCGGCACGCATGACTAAATCGCTAAAACTTTCACCGTTAGGTGGCGCAACCTTTACAAAATGTTCTGCCCAATGCTTTACAGTATCTGTATCAAGGTCATCAAAGCGACGCATTTCCCAATCGCCAAAATTTAGTTCCAACAACCGTGCATCTCTTTTGATATTGGTAGAAAAAGTTTCGGCAAGCTGTGTACAGCGTAATAAAGGACTACTGAACACCACACAATCAGGCTTACGTTCAGGCAGTTTTTCAGCTAAACACCGACATTCTGCTGCAAAGCTATCCGCCAGCCCCACTTCACTTTGTCCATAGCAGAGTCCTGGCAAAGTATTGGTTTGGGTGTGGCGAATTAAATAAATGTCCATAAAGCCGTTACGCTTAAATAAAAAACCACTTCGGCAACTTGTTGGCTGGCGCCCAGGCAATCGCCCGTGTAGCCACCAATATGCCGGTAAAAATAACTACCCAGATAATAATTAACCCCGATGACGGGTAGCACCGCTAAAAAACACCGCCATGGTAGTAACAGCAACGGCAAAAGCGCGACAACCCCAGCAAAAATCAATTCTACCAAAGCAGGTTTATAAACCGCAGCAGCGGCTTTGCTATCGTTTTCACGGGCGTATGTGTAGCGTTGCATTAACAATAACGGGGCTAAACGGCTAAAGCTATGCCCTGCCAGCAGGATGAACGGCACGGCGCTGGCTTTTGCTTCATTCAAAAGGCTCACTTTCAATAACAACAGCAGCAACAAACCTAAACAGCCATAAACGCCAAGGCTTGAATCTTTCATGATTTCTAAAATGCGCTGTTTGGTGTAGCCGCCCCCAAAACCGTCACACGCATCGGCAAAGCCATCTTCATGAAACGCACCGGTCAACATAATACCCACACTGATTGCCAGAATGACCGCCGATGCTTGTGACCAATAATAATCCGCCAGAATAAAGCCCATTGCAGTAATAGCGCCGACCAACCATCCAATTAAGGGTAAATAAACCGTGGCTTTAGGTAAACCCTGATAATCCAGGGCAATCGGGCTGGGTACACGGGTATAAAAGCTGAGGGCTAAGCAGAAAAGTTTTAATTGCGGCATGCTGGTTTTTAATACGCTGTGCCCACTACGGAGGCGGTATTGATCTAAAAAATAAAAGCAGGTGATGTTTAAAATCGACAAAAACGTGAAATTTTTAGCTACGGCATTGTTATTTAGGCGTTTCCTACTAAGCTTTTAGCGATCAAGTGGTTTCAGATCACAATAGTGTACCAGAGCGCCAATCAAATAACCTGTACGAATAACATTGATCTCTTGTCCCCTCTGCAAGGGCGTAAGAGACAAGGCATAAAGCGGCCCGGTTATTTTCGGCAGGTTATTAACTTGCGGATACTCAATCCCCCCCCATTAACGAAAGGATTTTTATGAAACAAACACAACACCAGCCTTTACAAACCCTCCGTACCACACTGGCAATGGCCTTGACTGCCCTAATCTGCGGGGGGGGGTAGCGCAAGCGGCTGAATATATTAGCCCGGCAACTGGCTTACCCGGACAAATTTTTCTGGATAGCGTAACCGTGGTTAATAACGATGGCAGTAATAGCGGCAGTGCCGGTGCGCTCTTAAGGGCATTGGATAGCCAGCCACTGTATGGCGGGCAGATTTTTCAACTGGCCAATACCTTTAGCGCCGCGCGCAACGAAGATGCGGTTTTTACCGGCAGCGATGGCAAAGTGATTATCCCTAAGCTGATGCAAAACAGCCTGCTTAGCCATAACCTGGTGTTGTTAAAAACCAATACCACCCCGTTACAATTTACCGTCACCGGCTTAAGCAGCAGCTCCTATAGTAATGGCGCGGAAACTAAAGTTATTTTTAACCAGGGCATACCCGGTACTGCAACGGCTAAGGGTGACAAAGGCGATACCGGCGCAACGGGTGCTAAAGGCGACAAAGGGGAGAAAGGTGCAACCGGCGCGCAAGGCCCAATCGGCTTAACCGGCCCTGCGGGTACCAGCGGTGGCGCGAGTGCTAAAGGCGAAAAAGGTGACAAGGGGGATAAAGGCGATACTGGCGCTAAGGGAGAAAAAGGGGACAGTGGCACAGGTGGCAGCGGTGGTTTTAGTCATGCGCTGGGCGATCTATACGGCGGCGGTATTGTCGTCAGTGTCTATAAAATTGCCGGGGTTGAACATGGTTTGATAGCTTCTTTAGCGGATATCGCTTCTTCAGCAGCATGGACTAATACGGGCACCATAGTAGAAACATATTATGACTGTACACTTTGTCAAAACCATACAAGTGTTTACGAAGGCATACTCATTGGTGCAGCAGCACAAAGTTATAGTAACGGACAAGCTAATACGGCTGCTATTATTGCACAGCCAGGTCATACTACCAGTGCAGCCAAGCTATGCAATGATTATACGAACAATGGTTTTAGTGGATGGTATCTACCAGCTACATCCGAACTAAATTTACTAATTAGTCAGGATTATCTTGTAGAGAAAATTTTAGAAGGCGACGGCAATTCGGCTACCAGTGGTTTTAATCATAAAGAAATTTATTGGAGTTCTACAGAATTAGATACCAAAAACATGAATGGTTCTCTGGGCAGTAAAGCGGGTGCTAATACTTTCAACCAATATGCTCAAGGTGGTAACGATAAAAACATGACGAATAGAGTGCGTTGTGTTAGGGCTTTTTAATCATTAAGTTGTTTTAACGGGTGGGCAGGCGGTTTTGCCCACCTATTAAAAAACATATTGATAACTCTTGCAATTGCAATCGCATTCAACCTAACCGTCGCACACTTATTGAAATTTTCATTACTATTGAGGCTTTCATAAACCGCGCCCGGTTAGCTTTACTATAAAAACATTAAAAATGGTATTAACAATGTCATTTGAAGACGCAGTAACAGAATATATTGCTGAACATATCGGTAATCTGGAAAATGATTATCAATGGAGATTCCCAGTGGATAACCTGCCAATTGTGATGACTTTCAATACTGAAAGTTGGCTTGCAAAAAATATCGCTTTGCGGCAGGCATTACACGACAACTGGATTAATTCTACAACAGCGCAGCGGCGTAATCTATGCGAATGGTACATTACTCAATGGGGTGGCGTAAGAACCAATCAACCCCAAACGCTTGATTTATACGCAACGGCTACAGCAGAACAGCTGATAGCCAGAGGAACCACCGGCATTGCATCTTGGTCAAAGGCACTCAGCATCAGAGGCCCCGAACGCTACGCCATTTATGATGCCAGGGTATCGGCATCGCTCAATGCGATTCAGAAAATAAAAGCGGTCTCTAAGCCACGCTATTTCCCTGATTTGCCAAGCCGCAATACAACTATAGTGTCGGCAACCAGCGGTGCAAAAATTACAGTAAATAATGGGTGGGCAGCAGCCAATAGAAAAACCTTCTATTCCGAATACAACGCACTATTAAAAAATAGTGCCACTAAAATTGGGCATGACATCACACTACAACAAGTTGAAATGGTGCTGTTTTCCCGTGCAGAGGTATTAACTTCTAAGGCTTGGTTGTAGTGTATGTTGTTCTTCATATGACATTGGTCTTTCCGGTGATCAATTTTCCTTGTAACATCTCATAGGCTGAAAACTTGGAATCAACACTTGCCAAAAATGCACTGTGGCACAAAGTAGCTGCAATAATGATTCGATCCATTGGATCACCGTGATGTAGCGGCAGCATGGCAGCTTGACAGGCAATCTCATAACTCGTATCAAATACCTTAATTCCAGCCTCAACCGTCGCGGTATGCAACCATTCGTCCAATGGTAAATCGATGTTGATCCTTTTGTTTTTGAATCAGGAATACCAGTTCGTAAACCGAAACGCAAGCAATACCGATAGGCCGGTCATTCGCTTCAATGGCCTGACCAATTTGCCTGGGAAGCTTTGAATTGCTTGTGACCCACCAAAACCAAATATGCGTATCAAGTAGCAACAATGGCTTGCTGGTCATTTAAACGCCTTTGGATTACCCTCAATTTGTTGCGCGGTTCTCTCAAGCATTGCCGCCCATTCGTCGTCAGCAAAAGGTGAAGATAGAATGCCATCCAATTGATGTGCGCTGACTTTTAGTTTTTCAGGCGGACTGCGCCTGGACGTCACGGCGTTGATCATTTGTTGCGGAGGCAGTACCGTAATAATCACCCGCGCCTGTTCCACATCTGGCAACTCCGATAGCCATTCAATTTTGCCATGATCGTAAATCGCTTCATAACTTTTTAACATTTTTCCTGCCTCCTAAGAAAAGATATTACCATACTTGATTTGATTTCTTACTTTCAACGCCAGCCTCAGCAAAGGTAGCCATTTCATTTAAAAACACCACTGCTGATTGGAGCAACGGGAAAGCTAATGCAATTGCGGAACCTTCGCCTAAACGTAAATCCAGATTCAGTAACGGCTTGGCATTAAAGTGTTGTAATAACGCCCGATGGCCTTGTTCACTGGACACATGGCTAAAAACGCAGTAATCCAGTACCTGCGGGTAAAACTTACACGCCACCAACAACGCCGTGCTGGCAATAAAACCATCGACTACGATGAACATACCCAACGCCGCGGCTTGCAGGGTCGCCCCTACCATCATGGCTATTTCGAAACCGCCAAAAGTCGCTAAAACGTCCAGCGGCTTGGTTAGATCAGGATATTGATGTAAAGCTTGTTGTAAAACGCTTAATTTTGCCTGTAACTGCTGATCATTTAAGCCGGTGCCACGACCGACACATTGCGCTAAAGGCGTATCGGTCAAGCAGCGCATCAATAGCGCGGCGGATGAAGTGTTGCCAATGCCCATTTCACCAAAGCCAATGCAATTGCAACCCTTTTGCTGTTGTTGCTTAACCAAGTCTGCACCTGTTTCCAGGGCTTTGTGGCAATCGGCACTACTCATAGCAGGTTGTTTTAGGAAGTTGTGCGTACCGTAACCGATTTTTGCATTGATCAACTTTGGATGGCTGGCTAAATCCGTTTTAACACCCGCATCTACTATTTGTAAGTCTAAATGGTGTTGCCGGGCAAATACGTTTATCGCGGCGCCCCCAGCTAAAAAATTAGCGACCATTTGCGCGGTGACGCTTTGTGGATAGGCACTAACCCCAGCTTCTGCGATACCATGATCGCCCGCAAAAACCAGGATGCTGGGCTTATTTAAGCAGGGCGTCAGAGTGTTTTGACATAAACCAATCTGCAACGCCAACACTTCCAGTTGCCCTAATGCCCCTAACGGCTTGGTTTTTTGGTCAATCTTGGATTGTAACGCGCTTTTAAGCGCGCTCGAAAGCGGGGAAATAATGAAATCTAGCGGCACGGGGTGTTCCAGGTATTTTCAAACACTAAGTCGTGTAGATTTTGACGCTCCGCCCACTGTTCCTGCTCCAACATAGGCTTATCGTAAAATTGCTGCACATGCCCCAAACACAAAATAGCTATGGGCTGGCTATCATCAGGCATATTTAAAAGCTGTTTAAGGGCTTCGGGCTCAAACAGTGACACCCAGCCCAAGCCTAACCCCTCCGCGCGAGCGGCTAACCACATATTTTGGATAGCGCAGGCCAAAGAAGCAAAATCCATCTCCGGCAACGTACGCCGCCCGAAAATATGCCGTTCGCGCTGGTCACACAAGGCCGCTACCAGGACGATGGGACATTCCAGAATAGCTTCGACTTTTAACTGCATGAATTCGCTTTCACGTTCATTTAAAGCTTGGGCGGTCAGGATTCTTTCTTGCTCGACCAAGGCATGAACGGCTTTGCGTAAATCAACACAATTGATCTGGATAAACCGCCAAGGCTGCATAAAGCCAACACTGGGTGCATGATGTGCGGCATGCAATAAACGGCTTAACAATTCAGGATCAACCGGATCAGGCAGAAAATGCCGCATATCCCGGCGTTCATAAATGACGCGGTAGACCGCAGCAATTTCTGCATCCGAATACCGATTTTGGGTCACGCAGCTATACCATTAGGCAAAAAGCACTAATCCGGCTTCTTGCCCTCAAATGGTTTTGTTATGGCGGTTTTGGGCGACTCTAACAGCACTAATCACCTTAACTGCCCCAACAATAATCACGCTATAGGTCAGGGTGTTAGTTAAATAAGGTGAATAATACTTAGCTATCCGAGCAATGTATTCCGCCCAATTTAGCTCAGGAAAACGACCGGACAACACATAAAAACTGCCGTTAGAAATCATAAATGCGACCGTCGTTGCGGCTGCTAAAAGCCCTAACTGCAACAATAAATCCCGTGTCTGTAAGGTTTTAAAACGGGCTGAAAAACGACCTGCAAAAAACAATGCCGCATAAGTTGGGATCAAAAACACATACGCAGGTGAAACGCAGTAATCGCTAACGCCCATTTTGGTAATGGCAACAGCGTCAATCAGTGCCGCTTCCAATAGCAAAACGACGAATAAGCGTAAACCGCCAAACCATAACCCCGCCATGAAAAAAACCGCTAAAGAAGCATCCGGCAAAGCAATGGGTGAGCCGAAGTGATTGGAATGCGCGCGAGTCGCTAACATGAGGGCAATTAAAGCCCAGGCGCCAAGGGGGGGTTTGGTAATTGTTGCAAGTGAGAACATGATTAAATCCTAATCGGTTTAGTTAAGCTAAGGGTTATTATACAGCACTGTGGATTGGAGACCTGCAAGGTTTAATGCCTGCCAATGATTCATAAGAACCTTGCCAGGCTACAACCAGTTTCGGCTTAATTATTGTAATGAATGCTAAAAAAGAAATTCCGCTCCGCTGTGTTATAAGTATCAACAGTTTGATAGGTTTTATCCAGCGCATTATTCAGTTGCGCACCCAACTTCCAGTTGGCATTAATATGGTAGGCAGCGCGAAAATCCAAGGTGACGTATCCGGCTACTGGGGTGTTGTTTTTAGCATCATCAAAACGATAGTTTTGCGCCATTATATTCGCACCGACATCAAAATCGCCAAACGAGCGTGATAAATCAAAGGCTAGGGTTTTATCACTACGCCGTGGCAAGCGCTTATTGGTTTCGCGGCCCACCGGACTCATTAGGTTCATGCTGAGTTTACTGTGCCAACCCCAAAATTGCGTAGCTACCTCTGCTTCAATGCCATCAATTTGGGCTTTGTTGACATTTTCAGCTGTAGATTGAAAGGTTTTTGGATCAGTGACCGCAATGATCAAATGATCGAGATTGGTGTGATAAGCCCTTAATTCCCAGCGCCCCCAGTCATGCTCGCCAGTAATGCCCGTTTCGACCGAAGCCGACTCTTCCGGTTGCAGATTAGGGTTACCAAAACTAGGGTAATACAGTTGGTTAAAAGTAGGCGCTTTGAAGGCATTACCAAAATTCGCTAAGATACTGATCCCGTGATCCCATTGGTAGCGCCAACCGATATTTCCAGAAACAAAATTACCAAATTGCTCATTATGGTCGTAACGGAGCGAAGCATTAACAAAATGATTATCCAAGATTTCACCATTATATTCCGCGAATGCGCCGACATCGTAACGGGATTTTAATGCGTACTTTTCTGAACTAGCAATTTCATCGAGGCGATAATCACTACCAAACAGCAATTTGTGATTGTCAAATAAATTAATTTCATTTAACCAGCTAACATTCCAACGCGTTGTATCAAACTGACTATAAAAGGAGTTATTAGTTTTAAAATTATTGCTTTCATCACGGCTTTGCCCCAAACGCAATGTAGAAAGCCAATTATTTCGCAACTCCATCTTGCCAGAAACACCAATCACCTGATTGATAAAGGTATTGTGATCTCCAAAATTACCATCATAATTATTTGTACCTTCAGAACGCATAAACGAAGCTTCAACTTCCGCATTATTATCAAATCGGTGTCCGGCTCGGGCATTCATAGCGGTGTTTTGATAACCGTCACGGTCTGGTTGGTCAAAACCATAAGGCCCAGGAATAGGTTTTCTTGCGTTGAAACCTTCAGTACCGATAGAAGACGCGCCTAAACTGTACCAACTATTTTCCCATTGACCACTAACTGACCCTGCGGCACGATAGGTGTCGTAAGAGCCGCCGCCAGCATCCAGCGTTACACTCGGTTTATAGGTATCGCCGCCTTTACGGGTAAAAATTTGAATAACCCCACCGATAGCCTCAGAACCATACAAACTGGATTGCGGGCCGCGAATGATTTCTACCCGTTCGACCTGGTCGATGGGCATATATTCAAACGGAGAGGTACCGCTGGTAGCCGAGCCTACTTTAATGCCATCAATCAGCACTAATAGGTGATCGGAATTAGTGCCACGTAAGAATACGCTGGTATTTTTACCCAGGCCACCGGTTTGGGTCATGTCAAGTCCGGTTGTGCCCCGCAATAACTCAGGGACGGTTTTAACCTGCAAACCTTCAATATCTTTACGGGTATAAACGGTTGAAGCCGCCGATAAGCGATTTTGGGCAACTTCGGTTCTGGTGGCGGTCACCAGCATTTCTGGAAGTTCTACGGAGGAGTCAACGGATTTTTCTTTTGCCAAAACAGCAAAGCTGGCAAGCAAAAGGTAACTAACGATAATTTTTTGCATAAGGTTCTCTGCGCCGCCCGCGCAATAAGGGAACGAAAAATGCGGAGATGAGGGACAACGAAAAAGACAGGCAGGCGAAAACGGCAGGTCTATTCCGTTAGCAGCCCACCGCTACATGCGAATTACCTTTCAGGCCGGTCTCCGGGCTTATAAGCGGGTAAACCTGAATCATCACCTTCCCATGTTAAAAACACAGTGGCGTATTGATGACCCTTAACTTATATACCGTTGCGGGGGCAGCCTCGGCTTTGGTTTTTAGAACCTTACCGACTTCCCGTTTAACCAGCAGATTTTGAAACCTACTGGAACCTTAAAGGAACGAGCACTATAGCGATTTTTTTGAATAAAGCAAATTTTTGGCCGTAGCAGCTTGCAGTAAACTCTATTGATTGATTACTTAAACTACTCTACTATCATTAGAATCATTATTTAACCCCTTAAAGATTTAGCCTTTATCATTAGGATCACAATATGCAGGGTGCACTATTAGCTGGTACGCATTCAGGGTGTGGCAAAACCACAATAATGTTGGCCTTGCTTCAATATTTTCAACATTCCAAACACAGCATTAGTGCTTTTAAAGCAGGACCAGACTTTTTAGATCCGCTATGGCACCAGGCCGTTATCGGTAAGGCTTCCTATAATCTGGATACCCGGATGCTAGGAAAAGAGGCTTGTCGCTTGCAATTATTAACCCAAGCGAAAAGTGCTGAAATCGCTTTAATTGAAGGCGTGATGGGCTTGTTTGACGGGATTGCAGACGTGGGGGGCGAAGGCTCCAGTGTCGACCTCGCCTACGTTTTGGGATGCCCGGTCATTTTGGTCGTCGATGCCGGCGGTATGAGTGGCTCCATTGCAGCAGTAGTCAGCGGCTTTGTGCAATTTGCCCTGGAAAATAAAGTCAGCATCTCCGGCATTATTGCGAATAAAGTGGGGAGCGCCTATCATGCAGAATTATTAAAAGCCGCTTTGCAGGATTATAATTTGCCGCCTTTAATAGCATGGATGGAGCGGAATAAGGAAACGTTAACCGAACGGCATTTAGGCTTAACAATGCCTGAGTCTAAAGCCATTCCTGACTACTTAGCTTTTTTTCATGTTGACCACACGGCTTTAATAGTGGCCTTTACTTCCATTAAAACGGATCAATCCGTCCCTCTACAAGAATTACCGCGATTTAAGGGACGAACAGTGGCTATCGCTCGAGATGACGCCTGTTGCTTTATTTATCCGGCCAATTTAGATTGGCTACAGTCCAACGGCGCTGAACTGGTATTTTTCTCACCCATAGCTGGCGATCCAATACCGGAAAGTGCTGATGCACTTTGGTTGCCTGGCGGTTACCCGGAGTTACACGCACAAGAATTATCACAATCCAAAACTTGGCAATCTCTAAAGGAGTTTATAAATGCAAATAAGCCGGTTTTAGCAGAATGTGGGGGTGCGATGTTATTGGGCGAAGCAATTATGGATATTAAAGGGGAGAAATGGCCGATGGCAGCGATCCTGCCGTTTATATCTGTCATGCAACCGCTCTTGGTTTCACTTGGTCATAGAACCGATAAATCCGGCGTTAGGGGACATGAATTTCATTATTCCAAACGGGAAAGCACACTCGAATTCACACCTGCTTTCGAGTTAGACAGGGGGGACTGCGGGATTCGATATAAAAATGTCAGGGCATCTTATATACACTGGTATTTCGCCAGCGCCAGCGATCAGACGGCTGACTGGTTTTGAACAAATAATCTGTAAAAACAATACCAACCAAGTACAGCAGGCTGGGTTCCGATTTACGCAACCCAACCAAGACAACATAATGCTATTATTTTTTAATTTCTTCAACTGCTTTAGCAGTGTTTTGCTCAGCTACTGCCGCTGCATTTTTCACTGATTCAGCAGCCGCATCTACAGCATTTTGAGCGCCTTCTACGGCTTGCGTAGTTGCTTCAGCAGCTTTTTCTGCACCTTCCGCAACGGCTTGTCCCGCTTCTTGTGCAGTACCCGCCGCTTGATCAGCAGCCTGAGTCACATTTTCCTGCACGGCAGTTGCCGCTTCAGTCGCTACACTTTTAGTTTCTTCAATTGCTTGGCTACCCGCAGTAGCGGCAGAGTCAAGCGCAGGCCCAAAACCATCTTTAGCGCCTTCAGCAGCTGGTGCAGCAGTCGGTGCATTAGCAGCAGTTGTTTTCGGCTCGCCACCTTTATCACAACCTGCTAACAACGCAACAGTAACGATACTGCTAACTAAAATAGTATTAAATTTCATAGTTATTTTCCTCATTGGTTAAAAATTAATTATATTTCATACTGCCTAAAGTCATCCTAGCGCCCATAATACCACCACAACAGCTATTTAAGTATTACCAACAAATAACGGCAGTAAGTACCGCTTACATTTTTAAATTCTCGGGCGTATTTTACAGGTAACTAACTTAACCGCAAATTAACAGGTTAAATTAAAATTAGGCAGGTATTCCTGCTAAAGCGATATTTTAATTAAGGTGCGGAATCCGCCTATAAAAAAATTAAAGTTATTGTATTCTAAAGTGGGTCTCAAATCGCTATAATCCAAGCTCAGTTTATAACTTTAACCCAGTGGATTTTGAATGAACCCAAGCGCTCAACAACTGATCGAAAACTATTATGCTGCATTTAACGCGGGCGATATGCATACTTTTCTAAGCCTTTTAACCGATGACGTTATTCATGACATCAATCAAGGCAAAAGGGAAACCGGTAAACATCAGTTTGAACAATTTATGCAACGCATGAACCACCATTATAAGGAACAATTGGTTGATATGGTGGTGATGACCAACGTCGATGGTACAAGGGCTGCGGCAGAGTTCGTGGTTTTGGGTGAATATTTAAACACTGATGAGGGGCTACCGGTTGCAAAAGGCCAACGCTACCGCTTACCCGCAGGCGCCTTTTTCGAGATTCGTGGCGGCAAAGTCGCGCGGATTACCAATTATTATAATCTTGAAGACTGGATTGCCCAAGTCGTGACACCTGCCTGAAGTAAACAGTTTACGCCCTTGCGTCACTGCAATAAATAACTGTTGTGCGGGGTTTTAATACTCGGTGTATACTCTAAAAAAAGCGTTTTTTATATTCTGCAAGAACCCACCAAGAGGTTTCATCTCATGACTGAAAAAACAATCAGCAAACACCTAATCAATTTGGAAAAGCAGTTTGCAGCGAATAATCCCATCTTGCAGCAAGCTATTAAAATATTTCATGATTTAGATCAAGTTGAATTTGATCTGGGTTTGCTGGATCAGGATGAAACAACTGCCAGGAAAAGCTCTTGGTGGCCGGTTGTGAGCATTATCAGTGATGAATCCTTAGCAAAAACCACCTTCTTAAACCAGTTTTTAGGCTCCGTCGGTCAAGCAGCTAATGTGCATTCTGCCAGCCATAAATTTTCGCTGTTTCAACATACCCCTCAAACCACCCTTGCAACGTTGCCAGGCTCCGCTTTAGATGTCGATCATCGTCTGCCTTTTTATAATATCAGCCGTAAAATTGAACAATTCAGTACCGGCGAAGGCAGTAAAATCAATTCCTATTTAGAGCTAAAAACCTTAAACAGCCCCCGTTTAAAAAATCGCCTGTTTATAGAAACACCTGATTTCAATAGCATTGCCCAAAATCCGGTGCGGCTACTCTTAAACCAACATGTGATTGCAATGTCAGATTTGGTATTGGTTTTCACCAGCGTATTTGAATCTGATTCAGTCTCTAAAGAACAATTAATTACCCATATTATTGCCCACCAAGACTCCAATAAATTTATTTTCCTTATCGACCATCTTGACATTACACTCACCCCTGAACGGGCACAAGCCAGTGTCATAAGCTGGAAAAAACGGCTGGGGGAATTAGGTATTAATACCGGGCAATTTATTCTTTTAGCCAGTACACAAGCACTTATGCCAAACCAGGCATTACTTGAAATTGATGAGCGTCTCGCTAACATTGATAATGACCGGTCTTACCGGATATTAAATACCTTAGAAAGAAGCATCCGGGATATTCAGGATGTCGTAATGCCTGAAGTCAGTTCAGCCTTATCACGTTGGAAAGAACGCTGTAATTTTTCCACCTTGATCGTACTCGGGCTCATTATTTCAGTCATGCTATTTGCCGAAATATCCATGGGTATCCTTGATTTATTGCTGGATCCCATCATTGGCCCAATTGCACTCGCAGGATTACTGGTAATAATGGTGCCCCTGCATGTTGTCATGAGCAAAGTACACGCTAAATCTTTTGTAAGAACCTTAAATGAACGCCAAAAAGCATTGCATTTAACGGAAAATCTGGGCGCATTATTTGAAAGAAGCCTGACCTTTTGGCGGATACTGTTACCCATCAACGAGCCGGTCGGTAATACTAAAAAATACCGGACACGTTTAAAACAACTCAATGAACGTACCAAAAACTTGGTACAGGCCTTAAACGATAATTTTAGTGTGGATACGCGTTACGAACCTGAACCCCAGTCCTTTAACACCTATAATCTCGACGAGTAGCGAATGAACCTGGAATAATGTCTTAAGCCTTCAACGCGAAATCATTATGGAAATGTTAAAACAATACCTGCCCCTTTCCTGGTTCCAGGGTAATCCACTTGACTTACCCAAATCGGCGACATTTTTTAAATATACCTTAATTTTCTACTATGTCCTTGAGCTGTTTATGCAGCTTAATATGGTTGATGACCCGCTTGAAGCGTTTTCTGATGTCACCATAGAAACCTTGTTGACCTTACTTTTTGTATTTATAACCCTTTCTTTAAACTCATCAATGGCCTGGTTTACGCAAGTAAGCTGTGCGATTCTGGTCGGAGAAAGCTTAATTTCCTGCATTGCGCTACCGATCTTAGCCTGGATCACAGTAACCGAATCAGTATTGAGCTATTTTTGTTTATCGCTATTGATATTGTGGGATTTATTATTCGTCAGCTATATTTTAAAACAAGTCCTGTCGATTAACCGCCTTGCGAGCATCATTATGGGCATTTTTTACTTTGTTGCGACATATTTGGGTGTCTTTGCGGTTAATGTATTGCTGGCACTGTAAAGTTCACCCTCCAACGCCTTGAAGTTGAACTCACCATATAATGCAAATTAAGAAAACCCTACAGGTAAGCTTTAACCGCTTGCCGACTCCGCATTAGAGTGAGACGTTCCTGTTCGACCCTGTCTTTTTGCAGCGTGATCCTTGTAACCATCGCATTGTCTTCTAGAAGCACTTGCTTAATCATGGCATTTAACCAAGCGGAATCAAGACCCTCAGCACGATCAAATAAATTTTCAAAATAACCCTGACGCCTGTCGAGTACATCAGAAAGCAGTTCCCATTTTTCATCCCTAAGACAATGCTCAAGTTCGGCTAAATAGGCGCTTAAAGTCGCCGTAATAGCTTGGGTACCTTCGGTATTTTCCGGATAATCACTCATAATCTATTCCTTAGCAGACACACAACTAATGCTTAATAGCATCCCAGGCGCTTTTAATTTCACGCATTAAAGCCGCAACTTCGTTTAAAATCTCAATGCTGTTTTCCGCACTCGCCAGTAATAGGCGATTAGAGATGTAAGCATATAAATTACTTAAATTTACAGCAATTTCGCCGCCACGTTCCCTATCAATCGACTCATTTAAACCACCAACGATTCCAATTGCCTTGGAGATAAAGGTGCTTTTTGCTTCAAAGTCACGTTGCTCAATAGCGCCTTTAGCAGAATTAATGCGGGCTAAAAAACCTTCCATCAGCATTTCAATTAATTGATGTGGGGAGGCCTCCTCTATATGCGATGACGCCTGAATGCTCGCATATTGATTTGCCCTTTGTCTATAAGCACTGGGATACATAGTCTTTGCCTTTTATTTCCATAAGGTTGTAAATTTATCCAAATCGTTGTGTCAAATAGGTTCCGGTTGCCTTAAATTTTCCAACCGCACTATCCATCGACGTAAACTGCTTTAATAAGGTTTTTTCTAAATTATCTAAGCGGCGTTGAACCCGGTCTCGACCATCAGTAATCGATTTCATACGCGAATTGAGTGCGGTCGTTTGTCCATCTAAAGTACCGCCGGACTGCAAACTTTGGGTCAAGGTATTATTGAGCCTGATCGCTACGCCATCAGTAGAAGTAAAAATCTCATTTAAAGCACTCAGATTTGTGTTCATGATCTTCTCAAACTTGGTGCTGTCTAAAGACATCACACCCGTTCGGTCAATATTGATCCCGATCATGGATAATGTGTTAGTTGTGCTGGTTGCGGAAGTAACCGGCGAACCGGTTGCCTGGCGGATCTGCGCTTGCACATTCCGTAAGGTTGAATCTCCGACTAATGCGCCTGCCGCTTTGGTAGCAGGGTCATATTTTCCTAAATCTTTCATCACTGTCTGTAACTTATTGTAAGCATCTACAAAACCAGTAGTAACTTCGGTAATCGACTTGGTATCAAGGGCGATATTAACGTCAAAAGGGGTTGCAACCGCGGGGGCTGATTTTAAATCCAGGGTTACACCAGGTATAACATCCGAAAGGCTATTCGTGCTACGGGTTGCCGTTTGCCCATCCACTTTAATGATGGCATCCAAGCCTGCATTCAATTGGTTTAATTGCGGTGTAAATAACTGCGACAACCCATTGCCTGCACCACCTGATGCAGTCCCTGCCACTACAAAACTATTTGCAGTACCGGGTTCTTTAGCTGAAAGTACCAGTTTGGAAATTGTACCGCCACCGGCTTTATCAACATTAATAATACTGGCCGAGACACCATTATTAGCGGTAGAGCTATTAATAGCGTCCCTAATTCCTGCCAGGGTATTGTTAGTAGCATTAATGGTAACGGAAAACGGCGTTTTGGTACCCACAGTAAAATCAAGTGTCCCTTCCCCTACCGCAGCATTTAAATCGGTAAACTCTGCTACAGTAACTGATTTTTGTGGTTTAGCCAGCTGTATAACTTCCACGGCATAACTGCCCGAAACTGCACCTAAACTGGCTTTGGCAGTCGCCAAAGTTTCATTGGAAGATGTCGCCTGCTGCGTTTTGAAGGTGGCTGGCATATTCAGCTTTTTAGCTGCGGTCTGAAAATCGGATAACGCACTTTTTAATTTACCTAATGCGCTTAACCGGGCTTTAGCGGTTGATTCTTGACGATCCAGTGCGTTAAACGCCGGCTGCCCGTCAGCCGTGACCAATTGTTTAACCAAACCGTTAATATCTATACCGCTGCCGACACCTAAAGATGCTGAAATAGCCATTTTTGCCTCATTTAAATCACGTTATTAAGCGCGACCTTTAATAAATAAGCCGCTACCACCTTCTTGTTCCTGCATTTGTTTCAAAAAACTTAAAACTTCTTTCGTCGGCATTTGCCTGACGATGTCACCGGTCGCCCGGTCAATCACCTTAACTACAACTTTTTTGGTTGAATCATCAACTTCAATTTGCAGATTCCGCTGTTCCGCCTGAAAAATCACATTGCCCTGATTTACAGCCGACTTCAGCTCCTCTGCGGATACTTCTTTTGCTTGTTCTTCAACATCAACTTTACTTTGGGCGGCAAGCGGTAAAGGACTTACCGTTGCCGAATTAGCAGTGCCTGGCACCAATCCAACTTTAGCATTACGGGTAGTAGCCGCATCAGAATTGATAACAGGGGCGAGTCTAGTGACATTGGTAATATCATTGTTCATAACATAACCTCTTTATTTTCACAAAACCGGGAGGAGGTTTTTAAATTTTCCTAAAACCTCCTCCAGCCTAATGCCATCTTACCTAAGTAAGCTAAGTACGCCTTGAGAAGACTGATTTGCTTGCGACAACATTGCAGTACCCGCTTGTTGCAGGATTTGGTTACGGCTCAAATTGGCTGTTTCTGTCGCAAAATCCGCATCCATAATCCGTGATCTAGCCGCAGTATTGTTTTCAATTGATGACTGCAAGTTAGAAATCGTTGAAGTAAAACGGTTTTGTACCGCACCCAATTTTGAGCGCGAAGCATCAATGTTTTTGATTGCCAAATCAATTTTGTCAATGGTTGACCTTACAGCTCCTGAAGCTGCACCAGAACCAATTGATGCCGCCGTGCCAAATAAATCCTTAAGACCTCCGACTGACTTCATATTTGAAACAGTAATACTAATCTGGTTATTGGCAGAAGTACCAAAACCGACCTGAAAATTAGCCCCGGATAAGCTGCCGGCTAATATTTTTTTACCGTTAAACGAAGTGTTATCAATAGAGCGTTTTAATTCCAGTCCCAGTTGTTTAAACTCATCTTGCAATTTAGTTCTATCTTCTTTGCCCACAACACCGGTGTTCGCGCCTTGTACCGCTAAATCGCGCATCCTTTGCAACGTTTCGGTCATATTGCCCATTGCCGACTCAGCAGTCTGTGACATGGATATGCCATCATTGGCATTACGCACAGCAACAGTCATACCTCTGATTTGCGAATTCATTCTGTTACCGATCGCCATACCCGCCGCATCATCTTTAGCAGAGTTAACACGTAATCCTGAAGATAACCGCTCCATTGAGGTAGTCAATGAATTATTGGAAATGCCCAATTGTCTTTGAGCGTTAATTGAACTGATATTTGTATTAATTACCATACCCATGATGCCATACTCCTAAGTGATTTATTTTTCAGGATTTGTTAACCTGAAAAATGATTTGGTTGATGAAAGTGAAACTCACAAAGGTTATCGTCCCGGGTCAAGATTTCTTTAACGCTATTTTAAAAATATTTTGAAAAGTCTCCCTGCGCCCTTAAAAAATCGGCTTTTTGACCAATATCCATCCAGTATTCATGCACCGGAAACATACTGACTAATTCATTTTCACTGATTTTCTGATTGAGCAAATCCGGCATGTCCAGCCTTTTTTCACGGGTAACTGCCTTGACTAACGCCTGGTTAAGCACATATACCCCAGCACTGGTAAAACAGCTGTGTACCGGTTTTTCTACAATACCGGTAATGCGCTGTTCTTTAAGTTCAACCACACCAAACGGGATCTGATAGTCATAATTTCTGACACACAACGTAGCAACACCTTGATGCTCGGTATGAAATTTTAACAGCCGGGGAAAATCAATCTGCGTCAAAATATCGCCATTCATAATAATCATCGGTAAATCCGGCAAATCCTCCGGCAATAATCCAAGTGCCCCGGCTGTACCTAAAGGCTCATGTTCATCGACATACGTAATACCTACACCCCAACGCTGCCCGTCACCGAAATGGTCTTTAATTTGGCTGGATAAATAATGTACAGCAATATAAAAATGCTTAAACCCGGCTTGCGCAAAATTATCAATAATCGTTTCTAAAATCGGTTTACCACCGACGTGCAACATCGGCTTGGGACAAGTATCCGTGTAGGGATGCAATCGTCTGCCAAAGCCGCCGGCCATCAAAAAGACCGGATTATCATATTGGGGGTTTTTATATAAATCCTGTAAAGTTTCCAGCCCCAACAACTTACCTTCGTCATCCAGAATGGGCAGTTGAAATAGCTTATATTTTTCCATCAGCGCTATGCGCTGTTGTTTGGAACCATCCCGTGTTCCAACCTTAGGATTTGCATTCATAACACTTTCAACCCGCTGGGTTAAAGCAACGCCGTTAATCAAAGCGCGGCGTATATCACCATCAGTGACCACCCCTATCAACTTACCCTGTCCGTCAATAACCAAGGCAATTTGCAAAGCGCCCTGATCTATAATACGAATGGTTTCCTGCAAACTGGTGGAAGGCGTTATCAGTATTTTGTTCCAGTTATTATTCATTTTTATCTCTGTATTTATCTAAATTAGGCTTGCTGGTTAATCAATCCAGCTTTTATTGAGCATAAGGCAATTTTCATGCCTGCCTTAAAAATGACACGTAACCTAACGCCTAAACAACCCTAAAACAGCTTAATAACAATACATTGTGAAAGCAAAATAGTAGTAGCAAGTTTTATAGCAAATCGCTTAAGCAAAGGCACTGTGCTTTAGATTATTGATAAGCTAATTAAAAATAAAACAAATGTATTTAAAAACACCCAAAATTAATTTTGCTGGCTTATTCTTAATAAATAACGTTATCATCCGCTTACGGCACTGCAACATAGTCAATAAATTGACAATCTTAATTAAGGTGAAACGGACGGAATTGATGAACAAGCAACAAAAACATGCCCCCTATGTTTCTACACCTGTTGACGACACGACCTCAACGCACACCTTCCGCTATTTCACACCTTGGCTGTTTATTTTGTCCGTAATTGGATGTGTTGTTTATTGGTGGGCATTTCCTGATCCGTTAACTTTGACTGCCCATAATTGGCCGCTGATTTTCGTAGGAGTTTTGGGGGCGTTCATCGGTAATATTACGGCTATCGGCGGCGGGATTGTGTTTATTCCCGTCATGATGTTCGCCTACAAAGTTGATCCGGTAAGCGCTTTGAAGCTGGCTTTTGTCACCCAGGCGGTCGGCATGACCAGCGGCGCATCCGGTTGGTTAAGGCGCGGCGACGTCCCCTTGGGTCTGTTAAAATGGACAGTGCCACCGTTAGTTCTCGGTACGCTATGCTCAACGTTTCTCATTCATCCGCAAGCGCTTTTGGTGAAAGGCTTGTTTGGTCCAATAGCCTTTATAACCGGTCTACTAACCTTGATTACGTTGGATCGAAAAGGCGGCTTAATACAATTGCCTGCCAAGGCATTTTTACCAACCATGTTTGCAGCTTTTACCGGTGGAATGATTACTGGCTGGGTCGCTATCGGAGAAGGTGAAATTATTGCGGCGTTTTGTATGCTGGCCTATGGCCTTAATGCTAACCGCGCAATTGGTTTAGGGGTCGTGTTGTTAGCCATCAATTCGTTATTATTGGCGGCTATTCACGCGTTTTATTTCGGGGGTGTACCCTGGGATATGGCGGCATTTACCATGCTTGGGGTTTTATGGGGCGGACGGTTAGGACCGTTTTTAGGACAATGGATTAGTCTACGAATGACTAAAAAAATATTTGCTTTAATTGCACTCCTGGATGGTTTGATGGTTACTGGCCATGCGCTGTATAACTTGTTTTTTAAATGAATACGACAGTTTTTTGCAGTTTCGCCTACTGCTATGAATGGCTATTAAACTCATGTAACTGCATGTTAATAATCTTCAAAGTAGCCAATACCGCCGCAAAGACCTGATTAGAATGCACTGCACGGGTTCTGCGCAATTGTCCGGCACAATCCCAAGTGATGACGCATTCAGTTAAAGCATCCGTATGCCCACCTTTGGGTATCCTGATTTCATAATCGGCCAGTTTGGGCAATTTGTAATCATATGCCTGCATCACTTTAGTGATAGCATCTATAAACGCAGCAAAGCCCCCATTGCCGACACCGGAGGCAAGATGTTTGCTATTTTTGACCGCCACATTAATACTGGCGGTAGATTCTAAATTGAGGCCACTGGTTACGGTGCAATTCAGCAATTTAATATGTTGATAACTCTTGCTTTCTAAGACGTCAGCAATGATAAACGGCAAATCGTCAGTGGTGATGGTTTGCTTAGAATCACCCAGGCTCACAATACGTTCCAATACTTTTTTCTGGTTTTCTTCTGATAAATCCAGTTCCAACAATTCCAAATTCTTCTTTAAAGAAGCTTTGCCACTCATTTTGCCTAAGGCATAATTGTGCCGACGGGAAAAGCGCTCTGGGCTTAATTTGGTTTTATACAACCCGCCTTTTTGGTCACCATCAGCATGAATACCCGCCGTTTGGGTAAACACATCCGCGCCAATAATGGGTGCATTTGCGGCAACCCGCTTGCCGGAGAAATTCTCCACCATATTGCTCAGTCGCACGATATGGCTTTCATCAATGGATAATTCCATCTGCATTTTATCGCGTAACACGACCGCGACTTCTGCGAGTGACGCATTGCCCGCACGTTCGCCTAAGCAATTCACTGTGCAATGCACCGAACTAACCCCAGCCCGCACCGCTGCCATGACATTAGCCGTAGCAAGTCCGTAATCATTGTGTGGATGAAAATCAAACGCGAGGGCCGGATAGCGCTGGCACATATCGCTCAAGCTGTCGAAAACTTCTTCCGGTGATAACACGCCCAACGTATCCGGCAGCATAAAGTGACTGATGCCGACATCCTTGAGATTATCGGTTAAGGCGTAAACATATTCCGGGCTGTTTTGATAACCGTTTGACCAGTCTTCCAAATACACATTGACCGTTAAACCTTTACTCAGCGCATACGCAATGGTTTGCAAAATATCGGCTGTATGTTGCGCCAAGGTTTTACCTAACTGTTCGCGGCAATGTTTTTCACTGCCTTTGGTCAATAGGTTGATGACGCTGCCGCCGGTTTCCAGAATCCAGTCCACGCTTTTGGTGTGATCGACAAAGCCCAATACTTCCACGCAACCGCCGAAGCCTTCTTGCTTGGCCCATTGGTTGATATTGCTAACCGCTTCTTTCTCACCTTGCGAAACCCGTGCAGATGCCACCTCAATACGGTCAACCCGCAACGCCTGCAACAAGGCTTTGGCAATATTGACTTTTTCAGTCGGCGTGAAAGAAACACCTTGCGTTTGTTCACCATCCCGTAGGGTGGTGTCCATGAGTTGGATTTTTCGGGGGGCTGTGGACATAATTAATTAGCTATGTGCATGAAAGACACGCTCCAAAACAGGCGCGGGCAGCGTAATACGGTCAAACAGTGCCGCAGGATAGAGATAATCATCGCCGGACTCATCAATAACGCGAATTTGTCCATGCTTTTCAGCATCTGTATCCGCGATAATTTCGTAAAGCTTACGCATTTCCAGTGAGACTTCATAGTCACGGTTATCAACGCAAATAGCAAACTCATGTTGGTTCGTCATTTTATATCCAAATAACATTTAATCTTAAACTCGCGTTTGCCGATACCCGTGGCTTCATACCAGTGAACTTCAGCTTCACGAATTGAACCATCTGACAATAGTACCGTAGCAAAGCCTTTACGCTTGCGCCACAAGCCGAGACCGTATATTTTACGAAGCCTCGGTAACTCTCTAATCCTTGAGCCTCGTGCAAATGTCTCAGCATGGCTAATTTCACTAATGATTTCAAAGTCCATTTATTTATCGCAATCAATTTGCTTTACAGTTCAATTTTTTCAGGGAACTGCGGCACTAATTCAGAATGAAGTAATTGATGTTCGGCATTAAAAAAACTTAATTCGCCGGTTTCACTGCATATCCAGACCTCTTTTGCACCCGCTTCAAAAAATAACTGTCTTTTTTCGGTCATTTCTTTTTGGGTGTTGCGGGTTGAAATAATTTCAACGCAAATTTCAGGGGCACAAGAGGCTTCGGTTTCATTCTTGATCTTGGCTAATAAATCCAATGATACCCACGCAACATCGGCAACTCTTGTGCCTTTGCTGGTTTTAATGGCGCATTCAGGCAGAGTTTTACCGCTCTTTAAGAGTGTCCTCAGTATAAATTCTATTTCACCTTGTAGAATAGAATGGTAAATTTTGACCGGACTCATAATAATTTTACCGTATTCATCCAGTTCAATCTTAAAAGGTAAGTTTTGTAAGTTTGGATGTTCACAGACTTCTTGCCAGTTCAAAATCTTCCACCTTCAAGTGATTTGCTATGAAATATATACTACACCCTTGCATTTCGGAAAGTTTGAACATCCCCAAAATTGTTTACCTATATTTTGCCCTTGCTTGGTTTCTCTTAAAACCATTGAGCTTCCACATTTAGGGCATGTTTTGCTATTTTCTTTGTTAGCCACAATATTTTTAACGTGTCTTACGTGTTCTCGATTAGTTTTGAAAGAAGCGGTTAATCTACCAGATTCAATTTTACCCGTAATTTCCTTAACTTCAGATTCAGTTAAAACAGCTTGTGTTTTTGACTTTATAAACCGAATGTAACCTCCGCCATACGCTACATTTTCGGGCATTTCGGTTTTAAATGTACTGCCTCCGACGAATACAACAACAGAAAATAATTGATGGTCATTTAGCCCCAGTAAAGATTCCAAGGTTTTAACATGTTTATAATTCTGATGTAATGGATTTTGAAATTTACTCGTGTGCCTATATATTTTTTGAGTCCATGTTTTCTGGTTAGGATCGCCAAATATCCAGCCTGTCATGTTTTTTGTTTCTATAACAAAAACACCATATTTTGAAACAATAACATGGTCAATTTGAGTGCTTCCATCATCGGTAGGAAGCGTTACGTTTTTTATAAGGTGATATTTTTGTTTATCCAAGAAAAGCTTTGCGCTCAGATTAACAATAAACTCGCCCATTATCCCTTTCAACCACGCCGATCTTAATACCGCCGTTAAAATAACAAGCGGTATTAAAAACCAAAATGTACCAATTAATTGATTAATAAGTGGCGAAAAGTCCATTTTATGACTTAGATTTCATTAAGCCCAAAGCCAAGGATAAGTCTGTTTATGTTGCACTTCATAAGCCGTGATTTTATCTTCATGCTTTAAAGTCAAACCAATATCATCCAAGCCGCTTAACAAATTGCCTTTGCGGAACGGGTCAATTTCAAAACTAAAACCATTACCCGCAGGGGTAATCACTTGTTGGTTTTCCAGATCAACGGTAAAGCGCACGCCTTCATTGGCATTAATCTCAGCCATTAACTTTGCTAATTGCCCGCTATTCACCACAATCGGCAAGATGCCATTTTTAAAACAGTTGTTATAAAAAATATCCGCGTAGCTGGTGCAAATAAGGGTGTTAAAGCCATAGTCCGCAATCGCCCACGGTGCATGTTCGCGCGAAGAACCGCAACCAAAATTGTCGTCAACCACCAGAATATGTGCGCCTTTAAAGGCAGGTTTATTCAATTCAAACTCAGGGTTATCACTACCGTCATCATTAAAACGCCAGTCATGAAACAAATGTGCGCCAAAACCGCTGCGCTCGACACGCTTTAAAAACTGTTTCGGGATGATTTGATCGGTATCGACATTGTTACGGTTCATCAATGCCGCGATGCTGTCATGTTTTTTGTAAGGTTCCATAATGCTCTCTTTTGGTTAAAGGTGGCGAATATCAACAAAGTGACCTGCCGCTGCCGCTGCCGCTGCCATTGCTGGGGATACCAAATGTGTGCGTCCACCCTTGCCTTGGCGGCCTTCAAAGTTGCGGTTAGAGGTGGATGCACTGCGTTGACCTTTGGTCAATTCATCACCATTCATGGCTAAACACATGGAACAACCGGGATCGCGCCACTCCCAACCCGCTTCGATAAAAATTTTATCCAAACCTTCGTCTTCTGCTTGTTTTTTGACATGATAAGAACCCGGCACGGCAATCGCCTGTACACCAGCAGCGACTTTAGTGCCTTTAGCCACTTCCGCAGCCATGCGGAAATCTTCAATGCGACCATTGGTGCAAGAGCCGATAAATACCAAGTCCACCGGAATGTCGGTGATTTTGGTGTTTGGGGTTAAGCCCATGTAAGCCAAAGCGCTTTCACAGGCTTTGCGTTTACCTTCGTTCTCAAAACTGTCCGGCGAAGGCACGAGACCATCAACGCCAATCACTTGTTCTGGTGACGTTCCCCATGACACTTGCGGCGCAATATTGGCGGCATCTAAAGTTATTACGGTATCAAAGGTAGCGCCCGCATCGCTGGGTAAACTTTGCCAATACGCCATCGCCAAATCCCAGTTTTTATCTTTGGGCGCAAATTCGCGACCTTTCAAATAATCATAGGTTTTTTCATCCGGTGCAACCAAGCCTGCGCGCGCACCCGCCTCAATCGCCATGTTGCAAAGCGTCATCCGACCTTCCATCGACAAGGCTTTGATCGCATCACCCGCATATTCAATCACATGTCCGTTGCCGCCTGCGGTACCTATTTTGCCGATAATCGCCAAGGCAATATCTTTTGCAGAAGCGTATTTGGACAAGGTGCCGTTAATCTGCACCAACATGGTTTTAGATTTTGTCTGTGGCAAGGTTTGCGTGGCCATGACGTGTTCGACTTCTGATGTGCCGATACCAAACGCCAACGCGCCAAAAGCCCCATGCGTAGCCGTGTGACTATCGCCGCACACCACCACCATACCCGGATGTACAAAGCCATGTTCTGGCACGACCACATGAATAACGCCATTATTCGGGTTTTTCATGTCATACAAATTCAAGCCGTTTTCTTTACAGTTTTCTGCCATCACTTCAATTTGCTTTTTAGCAATCGGATCAGCAATCGGCAGGTCACGGTTTTTAGTAGGCACACAATGATCCATCGTCGCCAAAATGCTGTGCGGGTTACGCACTTTACGTTTTGACAGCCGCAAGCCTTCAAACGCTTGTGGGCTGGTGACTTCGTGCATCAAATGCCGATCTACATAAATCAAGGGGGCTTGTCCTGCTGATTCAACAACCAAGTGGCTATCCCAAATTTTTTCGTACATGGTTTTTTTCATTACATTTTCCAAGGCTTAAAAAGTTAACCCACTTTAGGCAAAATACATGTTTCCACGCACTATTGCCCTAAAATGTCTGTACGGGCATTATCGCCTAAAACAAGCGTGGTTTGCAATGCAATGGCGCGTTGCACAAAACACAACCAACAACAACTTAAATACCTTATTAGATCAGACAATCGTTATTCGACAGAAATAAGCCGTTATAATTTTTCAGTGTAAAATCGAAAACATACTTTGTAAAAAAACAAACCACCTTAAATCAGGGATAACGCCCACATACAGGCTCATGCAAATCAAACAGTTAAAACAGCATTTACCCACCACCCCCGCATTTCTACTGGATCAGCAAAGCATACAAACTAATTTGCAGCGTTTAACTGCCCTCAAAAAGCAAAGTGGCTGTAAGGTGTTGTATTCGATTAAAGCCTTACCCCTTGCTACGCTAATGTACTGGGTCAAAAATAGCGCGGATGGTTTTTCGGTCAGTTCGTTGTATGAAGCCCGTTTAGCTCATGAAATTTTAGACGATACGGGGAGTATTCATTTAACCACACCGGGTTTGCGGGCGGATGAAATGCAAGAGTTAATGCACTTATGCAGCCACATTAGCTTTAATTCCCTGAACCAATGGCAGCGCTTTGCGGAAATGCCGCATCAATCGGTGTCATTAGGCTTAAGAGTTAATCCGAAATTAAGCTTTGCCCCTGACGCACGTTTCGATCCCTGTCGAACACATTCTAAATTAGGTGTCGATATTCAAGACTTATACAAACAAGGTCTACCCAAGCACGTACAAGGTATACATATTCATACGGTGTTTTCAGCAACTGATTTTGAACCATTAATACAAACAGTTGCGGCTTTACGCGCACAATTGGGCGGTGCTTTTAAAACCTTGCAATGGCTTAACCTAGGAGGCGGCTATTTATTCAACCAAATAGGGGACCATACCCCTTTTATTGAATTAGTTAAACAATTACGCCAAGAATTTGGTCTGGATGTGTACATTGAACCCGGCAAGGACATTTTGGAACAAACCGGTTATTTAATCAGTACAGTTATTGATTGTTTTGAGAGCGACGGCAAACAAATCGTGGTATTAGATACTTCTATCAATCATCATCCAGAAGTATTTGAATATCAGCGGCAGCCTGATTTAGTCGAACATCACGTAGCAGGACCTTATACCGCAACGCTTGTGGGCTCAACCTGTTTAGCAGGTGATGTGTTTGGCGAGTATCAGTTTGATCAACCCTTAAATTTAGATGATCGTGTCGTGTTTAACAATGTCGGCGCTTACACGCTAATAAAGGCCAATCGCTTTAACGGTTATCCGTTGCCCGATATTTATACCTTCAACAATCACCAATTAACCCCCTTAAAACACGATAGTTATCAAGCCTATCGGCAACAATGGCTTGTATAATCAACCTAAAAACTAACCAGGACAAACCCTATGCAAGCGATATTAATGACCGCTGTCGGCGCACCCGATGTCTTACAACTACTAGAAACACCTGAGCCAGAAATAACTCAGCCAACCCAAGTTAAAGTTAAATTACATGCGGCTGGTGTCAACCCAATTGATACCAAACTTAGACAGGGCGGTTTGTTATCGGCGCAGACCTTACCCGCCATATTAGGCTGCGATGGTGCAGGCGAAGTTGTTGCTATAGGTGCTAAAGTGACGCACCATAAGGTCGGCGATAAGGTCTGGTTTTGCCATGGCGGCTTAGGTCTTGAACCCGGCTGTTATGCGCAATATAACGTGCTAGATCAACGTTGGGTAACGGCAATGCCGGAAAGCTTAAGTTTTACTGAAGCAGCGGCTGCTCCCTTAGTCCTGATTACCGCCTGGGGCGCATTAGTAGACCGAGGTGGCTTAAAAACCGGCCAAACCGTCCTGATTCATGCCGGTGCAGGTGGTGTGGGGCATGTTGCGATACAAATAGCCAAACTACTGGGTGCGCGAGTTATCACGACTGTAGGTAGTGCAGAAAAAGCAGCATTCGTTAGACAGCTGGGTGCAGATGAGATCATCAATTACAGGCAGGAAAATTTTGTAGTGCGGGTAAATGAACTAACAGGGGGTCAAGGTGCCCACTTAGTCCTTGATACCGTAGGGGCAGAAATTTTTAAACGTAGTATTAATGCAACCGCCCATTTCGGACGCCTGATAACCTTGTTAGATCCAGGCCAGCTGGATTTATCAGAAGCGCGCTTACGTAATTTACTCATTGGTTTTGAGTTAATGTTGACGCCTATGCTTAGGAACCTTGACGCCGCCAGAGTGCGGCAAGTCAAGATGCTCGACCAATGTGCCGAATGGATTGATCAAGGCAAACTACAAATCCATATCAGCCAAAAATTCCTGCTTTCCCAAGCCGCTGAAGCCCACAGCTTAATCGAAGCCGGACATGTAACCGGTAAATTAGTATTGGAAATTAAACACTAAACCCGTCCTTGCATAATAGTGTGCCTCGCACACTAAAGAATAATTGAGATCAAAAAACTAAAAAGCACCCAGGCTATTGGGTGCTTTCTGAATAGCTTAAGCCTTTTATATGCCATAATATTACATTACTTATTCCCTTGATTAGCTTCTGCATTCACCCCCCCATGTCGAACAGAAAAATTCTTGTTACCAGTGCTTTACCTTACGCCAATGGCCCTATTCACATTGGGCATTTAGTTGAATACCTGCAAACCGATATTTGGGTGCGCTTTCAAAAACAATACGGCAACAATTGTTACTATGTCTGTGCCGATGACACTCACGGCACGCCCATTATGCTCAGGGCAGACAGAGAAGGCATCACGCCGGAAGCCCTAATTACACAGGTAGGCAAGGAGCATCTTGCGGATTTTACTGAATTCGGCATTGTGTTTGATAATTATCACAGCACCCACTCGCCCGAAAACCAACAGCTGTCCAGCTTGATTTATAAACGCCTCCGCGACGGCGGCCACATCAACTCGCGCAGCATTACCCAGGCGTACGATCCCATTAAGGAAATGTTCTTATCGGACCGTTTCATTAAAGGCGACTGCCCCAAGTGTGGCACGTCCGACCAATATGGTGATAGCTGTGAAGCCTGCGGCGCGACTTATGCGCCGACCGACCTCAAAAACGCCGTATCGGTATTATCCGGCGCAAAACCTGTCACCAAAGATTCAGTACATTACTTCTTTAATCTCGCCAATTTTAACGAGATGCTCCAAAACTGGACAAGTGCAGGGCATCTACAAGCGGAAGTTGCCAACAAACTTAAAGAATGGCTGGAGCAAGGCTTAAAAGAATGGGACATTTCCCGTGACGCACCTTATTTTGGCTTTGAAATCCCCGATGCGCCCGGCAAATATTTTTACGTTTGGCTGGATGCACCCATCGGCTACATGGCGAGCTTTAAAAATCTTTGCGATAAACAGGGTCTGGATTTTGACGCCTACTGGGGTAAAGAAAGCACTGTCGAACTGTATCATTTTATCGGTAAAGATATTATCTATTTCCACGCCTTATTCTGGCCAGCGATGCTGGCAGGCGCCGATTTTAGAACCCCCAGCGCGATTTTTGCGCACGGTTTTTTAACCGTCAATGGCGAAAAAATGTCCAAATCACGCGGCACTTTTATAAAAGCGCGCACCTATCTGGAACATTTAAACCCGGAATATTTACGCTATTACTTTGCAGCTAAACTCAGCGCAGGCGTGGATGATATTGACCTTAATTTTGACGATTTCGCGCAGCGGGTCAATGCCGATCTGGTTGGTAAAGTCGTTAATATTGCCAGCCGTTGCAGCAGTTTCATCCATAAGCGTTTTGAAGGGAAACTTGCCGACAACTGCAGCGAACCGGAACTGTTTCAGCAATTTATCGATGCTAATGTAGCCATTGCTGAGTTTTACGAAGCCCGCGAATTCGGTAAAGCCATGCGCGAAATCATGGCCTTAGCCGATAAAGCCAATCAGTATATAGACGAGAAAAAACCCTGGGTAATGGCGAAAGTGGCAGGCCAGGAACTTGAGTTGCAACAAGTGTGTTCAGTAGGTATTAACCTGTTTAGGATTTTGATTGCCTACTTAAAACCGGTGATCCCCGCCTTGGCAACCCAAGCCGAACAATTTTTAGCTATCGAATCACAAATCTGGCCTGCTGCCGCTGTGCCGTTAGTTAACCATGTGCTTAATCCGTTCGAAGCCCTCATGACCCGCGTGGAAGCCGATAAAATTCAGGCTATCATTGATGCCTCTAAAGAAAATTTGCAAGCCACAGCGCCCGTTGTTAAAGCCAAACAGTTCGATCCCATTGCACCGACCATTGAATTTGATGATTTTGCTAAACTGGATTTACGCATTGCCAAAATACTTAAAGCCGAGCATGTTGACGGCGCTGAAAAGCTGCTACAACTCACCGTCGACATTGGCGATGAAACCCGCAATATTTTTGCCGGCATCAAGTCCGCCTATACACCAGAAGCGCTAGAAGGTAAATTGACCTTAGTGATCGCAAATCTAGCCCCGCGCAAAATGCGCTTTGGGGTGTCTGAAGGTATGATATTAGCCGCTGGCCCAGGGGGAAAAGATATTTGGGTGTTGAGTCCTGATGAAGGGGCGATTGCAGGGATGCGGGTGAAATAACCTACTGTTTATCACACCATAGGAATTACGCTATGTATATTAAATCACTAATTTATGAAGACCAATCTACAGATTGGAAGCTGGAGTTAATTGAATTTAAACCACTTACTTTGTTGGTAGGGGTTTCTGGTGTTGGAAAAACCCAAATATTAAAGGCACTGCTTAATTTAAAAAAAATTTCGCATGGACGTTCTTTAAACGGTTTGAAATGGGAAATTGAATTTCAAACAAGTATAGGGAATCATTACAAATGGCTAGGAGCGTTTGAAAATAAAGGTCTGATTTCAGAGATTATGTTCGAACTCATGGATGATGATGATGAGAAAAACAAGCCCAATATAGATAACGAAAAGTTGTTTATTAATGGAGTTATAGTTGTTGATAGAAATAGAGAGGGAATTTTTTTTAACGGTGATAAAACTGTGAAGTTATCACAACAAGAAAGCGTTATTTCTTTATTAAAAGAAGAAGAACAAATAAAGGATGTACACGAGGATTTCAAAAAAATTCTTTTTGATAATAATGCTGGTGGTAATCCTAGGCGCATGAGTTGTAGTCTGTCTCTTATACACA
>JBEBJQ010000075.1:0-20105 GCA_040079795.1 Methylococcales bacterium | reverse complement strand
TAAAAATACGAGTTCATTTTTAGCTGCTGTGCAAATTCGATGCATCGCGCTTTGGGCTGCTATCTTATGACGACACTATCTAATCCAAGCATTCTGCCATTTTCAAAAGAATTTTCAAGTTCTGGTCGGCAATTGGCTAACACGGCAATTCTGCATTCTCGCCATAAGCCAGGTCATATTTATATGTAAAAAAATAAGCAAAATTATAAACATTTGAGCTTTTATTTTCATAATTTAAGTCCTTTGTCTAATAAGACCGTCAGTCGGAAGCGGTTTTAGCCCTGTTTCGAGGTATGTGGCGGTTTCCGCCGCACAATCTATATCCTACGGGTGTTGATTAAACGCCCAAAGAGTCAAAATTTCAAGCCCTCTCAACTCAAAATCACCGGTATTTCTGGTAGCCACCGGCATACCGTAAACCATCGCCATCGCTGCAATGATGTCAGCGTGATCCGAACATGGGTCGGGTACCTGCAATCTGGAAACTCGTTAAGCCAAGTAGCAAGTTTGGGATTCGTGAAAGCCAGCTGCTAAATACACATATTCTAAAGATTATTTTTCCTGCTTGTAAAGTTGCTCCAGCAACAACGTCACTCCGGCAATCCCTGCCGAGATGACGATATTTTGGTTTAGCTGTAGCAGCTTTATAATCAGGTTATTTTTTTCTGGGCAGAATGCCAAGTTCATCTTGAATACAGTAACCGAGATAAAAAACACACTATTAACTTTAGGGGTTATAACTATGAAAACAGCGGCTCTAATTCCGAATTTTGATTATTTCCAATGTTTAAAATCAGCGCCAGTAGGTGCCTGCTTAAGCAATCCCTCATTGGGTTTTAAAACATGTTTTCTGGTTTGTGCGCTTTGCTTACTTACCGCCTTGCCTGTATATGCTGAAAGCGTTGGGTCTATCCAGCAGCATAGTATTACCACTAAGCGTTTTAATGCTGATGTAGATTCGGCTTTTTTAGGGGCGGGTGTCCAAGCTTTCGACTTGAATTTGCCGACGATCCAGATTGATTTAAACGCATCTGCTGAGGGTGCCCACAAAACGGGGGTCGTGTATCAGTTACCTAAGCCGATAGCTGCAGCACAACTTTTCTGGGAGCGGGTCAACGGGGGCTATGTTGCCCGTGTCCATCTGTTTTCAGAGCAAGCTAAACGTTTACGCTATCATTTGCTTGTGGGTCAAGTTGTATCTCACCTCACCTTTCGGGTGCAGGGTAACGAGAATGCTTCTGTATTAACACCGGTTGATTCTGATACCGTTCAAGATGGCAATATTTGGTTACCGGTCACCAATGGTAATCAAGCGGATCTGGAGATTTTTGCCGATGCAACCACCTCGCCTGAAACGCTATTAAGTATCGACGCGGTAAGCGTGATTGTTGAAGAGATTTTAGGTGTTAAGGCAAAAAATAAGGGATATGCAGAGCAAAAGGAATATGATCTTGCCTGCGCCGGAAGCCTTACTGAATATTCTGTCTTAGAGCAAGCAGCGAGCGCAACGGCATTAATCAGTTTTGTAAAAAATGGCTCGTCTTATGTTTGTACTGGCACTCTGTTGAATGATAAAAATAGCAGCAATACGCCGTGGTTCGCTACCGCAAACCACTGTATCGGTGATCAATCAACCGCTAACACAGCTACCTTTGAGTGGTTTTTTCAGGCAACCTCTTGTGGTGGCAGTAAGACTGATGGCCGATATGCGCAAACTTATGGAGGCGCTAAGTTACTATGGTCAGATAGTTATCTCGAAGGTAGCTTTCTAAAATTAAATGCACAGCCGCCTAATGGCGTAACTTTCATGGGTTGGGATACCAATATTCAAGTTGGTGAAGCAATTTGGGGCGTGCATCATCCCAGTTCAGACCACACCATGGTTAGCTTTGGCAAGGTAACCGCCTTAGGCCGGACAATGCGTGATAGCGATTCAGGAAAAATACATTTTGTTAATAGGATTGATTATATTGAGGGTGGTACAGAGCAAGGAAGCAGTGGCTCGGGGCTTTTTAGCATTGTGAATGGTGCGGCCAGCTGGAAGGGTACGTTATTTGGTGGCCCTGGCAGCAATTATCAAGCAAGTTATTACAGTAATTTTGACAGCTATTATCCTTACATTAAAACTTGGCTAGAAGGGTCAGCAAACACTTCAGGCATTGATCAATTATATAGCCAATATTCGAGCTATTTCGGGCGAAAATCTGGAGGGGAGTATATTTGTTATGTTGAATATACCTGTCAACGTTTTGATACCGGCAAACTGATTGCTATTAACAATACCGGTGGAACAGTGTATTGGTTTAATGGTGTTCAGTGGTGGTTATACAAATAAATTAAACGATTAGGCCCACTGAGTGACTAAAATTTTTAGTCACCCAGTGGGTTTGTGAATTTGAAACCCTGTTGGTGGGGCAAAAAGTTTAGGTAGCTATGCAGTTGAGGGTTGGGCTTTATTTAGGTTAAAGAAACAGTTTCAGTCCTACCAATTAATTCAATCGTTATTTTTTCTTCACGGGCCAGCCAGCCAATGGCGCGCTGTATATCGTTTTTGCCAATACCTGTTTCAGTCGTAATTTTTGTAATGCTAGCAGGGCCATTAGCGTTTAAAAATGTCCAGACGGCACCTGCTGCGTCGCCGATTTCTTTATTCATGGTTATTTCCTGTGGTTAAAAGAGGTATGTTTTACATTTTTTTTTGAACTGTCATCAGGTAAAACAATATTCACTTCAAGCGTTTCTTGATCTTCATCCTGTTCAAAATTGACTGAAATAGCATTTAAATCAACGTTAATGTATTTTCGAATAACTTGGAGTAATTCTTGCTGTAATTTTGGCAAATAAGAGGGATGTTTTTGATTTTTAGAATTACGCTCATGCGCGACCAGGATTTGCAAGCGTTCCTTGGCAAGGGATGCGGTGCTGACCTTGGATGATCTAAAATAATCTAATAAACTCATTATCTACCCCTGAATAGCTTGTTAAACAAGCTTCTTTTCTCTTCTTCAATAAAGCGGTGTGGTTTATTTATACCTAAGTAACGGTCGATAATGTCCGCATAGGCGTGCCCTGCATCGCTTTTGTCGTCAAGAATAACCGGAACGCCGGAGTTGGAGGCATTCAATACGGACTTTGATTCGGGAATAACGCCTAATAAATTTAAGGATAAGATTTCTTGTACGTCTGCAACACTTAGCATTTCGCCTAGGCGAACCCGTTCCGGTGAGTAGCGTGATAATAATAAATATTCCCGAATCGGCTCTTCATTATTTTCTGCCCGTCTGGATTTACTGGCTAAAATGCCTAGCATCCGGTCCGAGTCCCTTACGGAAGAAACTTCTGGATTAGTCACGACAAAGGCGTCGTCAGCAAAATACATAGCCAGATGTGCGCCTTTTTCAATACCAGCAGGTGAGTCGCAGACAATGTAGTCAAAGTCTTTACTGAGCTCTTCTAACACCCTGCCTACGCCTTCAAGGTGCAGAGCATCTTTGTCGCGGGTTTGCGATGCCGGTAATATGAATAACTTTTCACAGCGTTTATCTTTGATCAATGCTTGGTTAAGGCTCGCTTCTTTGTTGATGACGTTAACCAGATCGTAAATGACACGTCGTTCACAGCCCATAATTAAGTCTAGGTTGCGTAGGCCAACGTCGAAATCAATGACGGCGGTTTTATGGCCTTTTTTGGCAAGCCCCATGGAAATTGCTGCGCTGGTAGTCGTTTTACCAACGCCACCTTTACCTGATGTTACGACTATAATTCTAGCCAATGATCTATCCTCGTTTGGTTTAGTTATAATTCTTTAATGATTAAAGCCTGGTTTTGCAAATAAATTTGCACCGGTTTGTGTTGCATAACAGGGTCTAAGTCGTCTTTGACTTTGTAGTTACCTGCAATCGAAATCAATTCAGCTTGACAATCAAAACAAAAAATCCGGCTATCGAGTTTGCCCAGAACGCCTGCTAAGGCGCGTCCTCTTAAGCTGCCATAGACGTGTATATTGCCTTCGGCCATAATCTCAGCGCCGGCACTCACTTGCGACATAATGATCAAGTCACCTTCCGAATACACCCGTTGCCCGGATCGAATGGGCGAGGTGATGATTTTGGCATGGGCGGCGGCATTTTCTGCAGCACGCCGTTCGGCTCGAATAGGGGAGCGCAGGGCTGCTGTAGGTGAAGGGGCAGGATTGGGCGGTGGCGATTTTTTAGCGGCTATCGGTGTTGCCGGTTGTATCATCGACTTATCAGCGTCAAGCGTTGTTTGTAATGGTTGAATAAATAAGCCAGATTTTAAGGCAATATCGTTTTGAACGTTGTCACCGCCACGCAAGGCAATAGGAATTAAAGTATGTGACCGAATGAGTTTAAGCAGTTCGGAAAGGTTTAGCTCCAGTTTTTCATTGGTGAGCTGTTGTATATCAAGCAGGATCGGGGAGTTTTTGAAAAAATCAGGAGCCTGTTGAATTTTTTGGATTATTTTGGTGTTAATTGTCTTTAAATCAGCGCTATTGAGAATGAGCGCAGGAACAGCAAAGGTACTACTTTTAAATTCTATTGCAGGTCTTTGATTAGAAACGGCGCTTGAGTCTGTCGACATCTTATCTGTAGCTATATTATAAGTGATTGTTTTTAATTGTATCATTACTCATATGAAAAATCATCGCCAGTAGCATTATTTTTTCATCAGGCCGAGTATCATTGCGATATGGGCTAATTCTGTTATGGTTTCTGCCTGGAATTTACTCTTGATTTGTGTGCTGTAATTGGCAACCGTTTTATAGCCCAGACACAGTTCGTCCGCTATTTTATGCACCGTTAAGCCTTTTGCCAATAATAGAAAAATATCAAATTCACGGCTTGAAAGCGACGCTATAATGGACTGATAAGTCACTGGATCAGTTTCAGTCTGGCACTGCTTATTAAGCAGTAAGCCCGGTTCCACAAAAATTTCGCCTGCGGCAATTGCCTGAATCGCGGTGACCATAATCGCAGGATCACCGTGTTTGGTGATATAGCCTTTAGCGCCCGCCTGTAATGCGCGGTTTACATAAACCATTTCATCATGCACGCTAAACACCAATAGTTTCGCGTTAGCGTCACGCATACAGATTCGTCGGATACTTTCAAGGCCGCCAATGCCGGGCATAGATAAATCCATCACCATTACATCCGGCTGTTTTTCAAGGTAAAGCTGATAGGCTTGTTCACCCCGCTCAGCTTCTGCGATTACCTGTATATTCTGCTCAGTAGATAACAGCATTCGAAAACCGGCACGCACCACCGCGTGATCGTCAACTAAAATGACTTTGATGGGATTGCTCATGATAAAGGAATGCTGGCACTCAGTCGCATTCCCTGTTGCGGAGCCGTTTGAATAGTTAATTCTCCACCTAAACTGTTAATTCTTTCGCGCATGCTGAGTAATCCAAAACCGGCTTTAAGGGTGTCATGGGTGCTGCCTTGGCCATCGTCAATAATCTCCAAATGAAGCATTTTGGTTGGCTCTTCTATCTCCAGATTAATACTTACTTGCTGTGCCTGAGCATGGCGAACAGCATTGGTCAGGCCTTCCTGAATCATTCTAAATACCTGGATGGTAATCGTAGACTCTAACTGATCGATTGTGTCTGGGCAATTAAGCACCAATTTTAACTGGGGATTTCGGCTAGCCCAATGGTTTAATAAATCTTCCACACTGGCTTTTAAACCCAGCTCAGTTAAAACTAACGGATGTAATTGCCGCATCATGGTTCGCACCACCGTGATGAGATGATCGCATACCCCCACAATTTTATCGGTCGTGGCTTCAACTTCTGAGGGCTTGCGTGCCGCTGTAACGGCCATCACTTTAATGGCAGTTAAGGACTGTCCCAGCTCATCATGTAATTCTTGCGAAAGCCGTTGCCGTTCGTTTTCCTGTATGGATAATGAGTGCAGGGCCAACGCACGGTTTTCTTGCTGTGCCGCATTCAGTTCAGTGGTCATGTGGTTGATGGCTTTGGCGATGCTATCATATTCCTGGGTGGAAAATTCCGGGAGTTTTTGCTGATATTTACCCGTTTCAATCACTTTTAGGGCATCAACAATAATTGAGATTGATTTAAGGGCTTTATTAAATACCAGATTAACGGCCAAAAAAGTAAGCCCGGTCAGTAATAATAAGGTGCAAAAATACGCAATACTTTCTTGCCAGACTTCAGTGATTTCATCTAGCGGGTTAGCTTGAATAATTAAGGCCAGCTGTTTGCCATCAAAGGTTGTGATGGGGCGTTCAACTTTCGGGTAAGTGCCTTTAACCAGATTGATAAACCATTGCGGGGGCGTTTCAGGGGATTGCGGGTGTTGGTTTTGGCTGGTTATGCCAATGACTTTTCCTGAGGGATCTTGCAGTTGAATCGTTAAATGCCGGGTTTGTTTAAGCGAATTAAATTTTGGTAACCAATCGGTTTCGGCGTAAGGCGATTGGGTGGTTTGTGAAACATCAAAGGTAATGAGTTGTACGGCTAGATGGATGGATGATTCAACTTCCTGATTCACTGATTTACGTGCCTGCCATATGGCGATTGAGCTCCCCAATAAGATGATGCCGCAAGACAGGATTAATATTCTGAGGTTGATTTGGTAGCGTAGACTCATGGCGTTTGGTGAGGGTAGATTTTCAGTATTGGTTTCGTATTATAGGTTTAATTTTTTAATCTGTTTTTAATCTATAGGACGTGTGCGTATTGCTATAAGCGCAAGCATCTTAAAGCAATTTTTTTGCTAATAAGGTTTAAGGCTTAAAAAATAAGTTTAGAAACATCTTAGGTTTTATGTGGGGTTACAAATTAGGGGTGTCTTCATAAACCAACAGTCCTCAAATATGTCAAAATAGCCGGTTAAAATTTGAAAAGCTCAGGGTTTCTCTGTCGTGGAGACAACTGGTGACCTTAACGCCATAATCAACTAAACAGCTTAATATCCATGAAGAAATTATTGAATAAAAATTTTATGACCAACTTTATATCCGTGTTGCTGATAGGGCTTGGATATATCAGTCCGGTACAGCCGGAACTTATTAAAAATATTGGTTTTTTTGCGCTTTCCGGGGCGATTACCAATTGGTTGGCAATTTACATGCTATTTGAAAAGGTCCCTTTTTTATATGGGTCTGGTGTTATTCCTAATCGCTTTGAGGAGTTTAAGGCTTCTATTAAGCAACTGATGATGGTGCAGTTTTTTACGGCCCAAAATATCGAGCAGTTCATTGAAGTGGAAGAACAAAAAGGTGGCAAGATACTGAATTTACAGCCAATGTTGGATGCGGTTGATTACGCGCAGGTGTATGCGGCTCTGGTTTCCGCTATTATGGATTCGTCTTTTGGTGGCATGCTCCAGATGATGGGCGGTGAGCAAGCCTTGGCGCCGATTAAAGAACCTTTTACAGCTAAAATGCAGGCGACATTAGCCGATATGGTAAGTTCAGAACGTTTTAAAGCGGCTTTGCAACAAGGTTTGGATGCCCATAAAATCAGCGAGGACATCGTCGCTAAAATTGAAACCGTAATTGATAAGCGTTTAAATGAATTAACGCCGCAGCTGGTGAAGGAAATGGTTGAAGCGATTATTCATCAGCATTTGGGTTGGTTAGTGGTCTGGGGAGGCGTATTTGGGGGTATTTTGGGTGCTTTTTTTATGTTTGTCTAATGGCTAGTGTTGATTTGCACTATGACGAGCAGGGTGATCCGGCTAATCCCCCGTTAATTATCGTGCATGGTTTTTTCGCTTCTGCGCGAAATTGGCGTTACATCGCTACCCAGCTGGCCCAGCGCTATCATGTGTTTACTCTCGATATGCGCAACCATGGAGCCTCTCCCCATGCTGAACCAATGGATTATCCAACGATGGCTGAAGATTTGAAAGCGTTCGTGGTCAATCAGGGTTTAACATCGGTTGCCCTACTTGGGCACAGCATGGGTGGTAAGGTCGCCATGTGGTTTGCGCTGCAATATCCGGCTTTGGTGCAAAAATTGGTTATAGTCGATATTGCGCCGGTCAGTTATACGCACAGTTTTGACTTGATGATTAATGCCTTAATGGCAATGCCATTAAGCGATTTGTCCAACCGTAAGCAAGCTGACGAGTGGTTGGGTCATGCTATTGCAGCCACTAACTTTCGGCAGTTTTTATTACAAAATTTGATTTTGAAAGAAGGCCAATACCAGTGGCGTATTGATTTGGCGATTTTTAAGCGCGCTGCACCTTATATCGTGGCTTTTCCTGTGTCTGATCAAGTGAGTCCGTATACTGGCTCGGTATTGGTTTTAGCTGGGGAGCGGTCAAATTTTGCACAAGCGGATACTTTCCAGGCTTTATTTCCTTTTGCGGTTTTTCAGACTATTGCGCATGCCGGGCATTGGTTGCATGTAGACGCGCCTCAGGCTTTTTTAAATGCGGTTCAGGGGTATTTGGATGGAGGCTCGTTTTAAGGGATAAAACGTAGAAAAATCCGATTAATGAGAAATTCGTTGAAGGTGCTCAAAACTGCTCAATTTTTTAGTAATGACCTTTTTTAATAATGGTTTAGCGCATTTTTAGAGTGGTTTCTTTAGCCAAGGCATTTTTTTGTGAACCGGAGTGCGTGCTGCTTGTTATAATGAGCCACTATATTTATTCTGGACGAGATATTGGCATGATTCAAGGTAGTATTGTTGCTTTAGTGACACCGATGCACAATGACGGCGCGGTTGATTATGAAAGCTTGCGTCAGTTAGTGGAGTTTCATATTGAGCAGGGTACTGATGCGCTGGTTGCGGTTGGAACCACCGGTGAGTCTGCAACCCTCAGTGAGCAGGAGCATTGTGAGGTTATTAAAGCGGTGGTGAAAATGGTTAATGGCCGGATTCCGGTTATTGCCGGAACCGGTGCTAATTCAACCACCGAGGCGGTTACTTTAACGCAACGCGCAAAGGATGCCGGTGCAGATGCCTGTTTACTGGTGACCCCTTATTACAATAAACCGACCCAAGAAGGGTTGTATTGGCATTACCGTACCATTGCCGAAGCGGTTGCCATCCCGCAAATTTTATACAACGTTCCCGGGCGCACTGCTTGTGATTTGTTGCCTGAAACCATCGGACGTTTGGCGGTTATTGATAATATTGTTGGTGTCAAAGAAGCAACCGGTGATTTAACCAGAGTAAAGCAAATTCGGGATTTATGTGGCGATGCTTTTGCGTTGTATACCGGCGATGATGTCAGTAGCTGTGAATTTTGTTTGATGGGGGGTAATGGATCAATTACGGTGACTGGTAATGTCGCGCCCCGCTTAGTACACGAAATGATTTTAGCCGCAATGGCTGGGGATCGGTCAACAGCAGAAGCGATTGACGCCAAATTAACGGGGTTACATAAACAGTTATTTATCCAATCCAATCCGATTCCAGTGAAATGGGCGGTTGCGGAAATGGGTTTGATGGCATGTGGCATCAGATTGCCGTTAACCTGGTTGACGGAAGATTGTTTCGCCCCGGTAAGGGCTGCTATGCAACAAGCGGGCGTTATGGCATGAACATGATTATGCGGGTATGTGTTTTATTTACCGTAACGATTTTCCTTGGTGGCTGCGGTTTGCTTAAGAGTGTTTTTCCGGATAAAGAAAAAGATTACCGGTTTACGCGTGAATTCCCAGCACTGGTTATTCCAGAAGATTTGGTACACCCTGAAATTGTTAAACCACCTGTATCATCCGCCTCGGTTGCTGATCCGCAGATTGCTAATCGGCAGCCGCTTCTTCCTGCAGCTGAGCCAAATGTGGTTCCTGAGGCGGTTGCTTTAGAGGAAGCGCCTATTCCCGTATCAAGTTATGCTAAAGATGTGGCGGAAGCTGACGCGCCGGTTGAGACGAAAATAACCTTACAGACTGTTTCAAATAATATTTTAGTGCTGCACGTTAACCAAAATTTACAGCGTGCTTCGCGGCTTGTCGGTAAGGCGATGACCTTAGAAGCTTTGGAAATTGTAGAGCGCAATGCTGCCGAACATTATTATGTTTTGCAGTACGAGCCAAAAGCAAAGGCCATGAAAGATGATTCAATCTGGGATAACGTCACTTTTCTTTTTGGGGCTGAAAATAACCAAGAGCAGGCTTATCGCATCGCGCTGACCGAAAACGATCAACAGACTGAGATTCGGGTGCTGGATACTAATAATAAGGTATGCGAAGTGGATGCCTGTGCCGAATTAATCAAGTTACTGAAGACCGCTATGGAGGATTCTTTGAAAGAATAGCGGCTTTTATGGCTGAATTGCGCATTCGCACGTTACTCTTAAGCTGCCCCTAAGTGCGGTACAGCAAGCGGCGGTGCTTTTTTAATCAATCACATTTGATCTTACACAATGTTAAAAATTTTTGGGACGGCTGCGCTTTCTGAGTTTAGGCTGCAACAATTGTTACTGCAATTACAAGATATTGCAGCGGAGATTACGGCAATTTCCGCGCAATTTATTCATTTTATTCAGGTTGAACAGGAATTAACCGAACAGGAACATAAAATTTTAGGCCGCTTACTTAATTATGGTTACACAACGCCTGTCGTGGCTATTACAGGTGAGCAATTTTGGGTAGTGCCGCGTGCGGGGACTATATCGCCCTGGTCGAGCAAAGCAACTGAAATCGCGCATCGTTGTGGTCTAAAAACGCTACTGAGAGTGGAGCGGGGAATTTGTTATACCTTGCAATCGCAAGGGAACTTATCCGAGCAACAAGAGCAAGCAATTGCAACCTTGTTGCATGATCGCATGACACAACGCGTAGTCAGGGATACGGAGGGGCTGGATTTATTTACCCAACATGAACCATTACCCTTGCAGACGGTTGCGGTAATGGAAGAGGGGCTTGTCTCATTAGAGCAAGCCAACCTCTCCCTCGGATTAGCGTTATCTGCCGATGAGTTGGCATATTTAAATACCAGTTTTCAAACATTAGGCCGAAATCCCACCGATGTGGAATTAATGATGTTCGCACAGGCCAATTCTGAACATTGCCGCCACAAGATTTTTAATGCTGCCTGGACAATTGATGGTGTGGAACAAGCGCAATCCTTGTTTGATATGATTCGCCATACCACGCAACAAAGCCCGCAGGGAATTTTATCCGCTTACCATGATAATGCTGCGGTGATGGCAGGCTCAAAAGCACGGGTGTTTATTCGCAATCCATTGAATGGTGAATATGCTTATGAGGAGGAAAGTGCGCATATCTTAATGAAGGTTGAAACGCATAATCATCCTACCGCTATTTCACCATTTCCCGGCGCGGCAACTGGTTCCGGTGGGGAGATTCGTGATGAGGGGGCGACAGGGCGCGGGTCTGCTACCAAGGCAGGCTTAACGGGTTTCTCGGTGTCGCACCTTAAAATCCCTGAATTTGTGCAGCCCTGGGAACTGGATAATGGTAAACCTGACCGCATAGCATCCGCGTTAGATATTATGTTGCAAGGGCCATTGGGGGGCGCTGCGTTTAATAATGAATTTGGCCGTCCTAATTTAGCTGGTTATTTTCGCACCTTTGAGCAGCCGGTTTTGGGTAGCGAAACGGCGCAGTTTCGCGGATACCACAAGCCAATTATGATTGCCGGTGGTATGGGCAATATTCGGCCGATGTTAGTCACTAAACAGGTCATTCCAGAGGGTGCGTATATTGTGGTGCTGGGTGGTCCCGCCATGCTGATAGGGTTAGGCGGCAGTGCTGCTTCTTCGCAAGCCTCAGGGGCCGGTAGTGAGGACTTGGATTTTGCCTCTGTGCAGCGGGATAATCCTGAAATGCAACGGCGCTGTCAGGAGGTGATCAACCATTGTAATGCGTTGGGGGAAGATACCCCGATTATCTCCATTCACGATGTGGGTGCGGGCGGCTTGTCCAATGCAGTGCCGGAAATTGTACATGATTGTAAACGCGGCGGGCGTTTTGAATTGCGCTATATTAACTCTGCCGATCCCGGTATGTCACCTATGCAAATTTGGTGCAATGAGGCGCAAGAACGGTATGTGTTGGCCATCAGACCCGAGGCATTGCATCAGTTTGAGGCGTTTTGTGAGCGTGAGCAGTGTTTGGTTGCGGTCATTGGGGAGGTGACTGAGGAAGAACATTTGCGTTTGTACGATAATCAATTAGGGGTAACGCCGATTGATATCCCGATGTCAGTCTTGTTTGGAAAAGCTCCTAAAATGCTGCGTAATGTAACCCATACACCACCGCAACTTGTGCCATTGGATTTTAGGGGTGTTGTCTTAGCTGATGCGGTAAAGCGGGTATTGTCATTCCCTGCCGTTAGTGACAAAAGTTTTTTAATTCACATCGGTGACCGTTCGGTTACCGGCTTGGTTGCCCGCGATCAAATGGTTGGACCCTGGCAAGTGCCCGTTGCTGATGTTGCCGTAACCGCATCCGGTTTTTATGCGCTTACCGGTGAAGCCATGGCAATGGGCGAAAGGGCACCGTTGGCTTTGATTAATCCGGCCGCCTCTGGACGCATGGCAATCGGCGAGGCACTCACAAACCTAGCCGCAGCTGGGGTGGAATGTTTACATGATGTAAAACTATCAGCCAATTGGATGGCAGCAGCAGGCAGTGAGGGTGAAGACGCCGCGTTATTCGATACCGTTAAAGCAGTAGGATTGGAATTGTGTCCTGCTTTGGGCATTGCTATTCCAGTAGGCAAAGATTCATTGTCCATGAAAACTGTGTGGCAGGAGGGTGAGCAGGAAAAATCCATGACCGCGCCCTTGTCATTGATCGTGACTGCCTACTCCCCCGTGGATGATATTAGTAAGACCCTTACGCCAGAACTTAAGGCGGTTGATGATTCGGTATTGATTCTGATTGATCTGGGTGCCGGGAAGAATCGCTTGGGTGGTTCGGTGTTGGCGCAGGTCTATCAGCAATTGGGGAATGAAAGCCCTGATTTAGATTGCGTTGAATGTTTTAAAGGCTTTTTCGATGCGCTGCAAACCCTTAACAGCCATGACTTAGTCTTGGCTTACCATGATCGTGCCGATGGCGGTTTATTGGCAACTGTTGCTGAAATGTTGTTTGCCAGCCGTATTGGTATCACGCTACAGCTGGATGATTTAGGCTGTGATGTGTTCGCAGCACTTTTCAATGAAGAATTGGGTGCGGTTATCCAGGTGCTCAAATCTGATCTCGAGCAGGTGCGTATGATCTTGGCCGACTTTGGCTTGACTGATGTTTCATACACTATAGGCGATCTGGTTAAAGAACAAACCTTAACCCTCTTGCAGGGCGAGCAGGTAATTTATTCAGCCAGCCGGGCAGAGTTGCAGCAGTGTTGGTCGGCAGTGAGTTATAGAATGCAGGCCATGCGGGATAATCCTGAGTGTGCGAGGCAACAATTTGAGCAGATCGCCGATGACCATGATCCTGGCTTGTTTGCACGGCTTAGTTTTGACCTTAACGATAATATCGTTGCACATTTGCAAGGGCATCGTCCTCAAATCGCAATCTTACGGGAGCAGGGCGTAAACGGTCACGTCGAGATGGCGGCAGCGTTTGATCGCGCCGGTTTTAGCAGTGTTGATGTCCACATGAGTGACATTATCAGCGGCAGGGTTTCTTTGCGTGAATTTAAAGGCTTAGCGGCTTGTGGCGGTTTTTCATACGGCGACGTGCTGGGGGCTGGCGGCGGTTGGGCAAAATCTATCCTTTTTAATCAGCGTGCCCGTGAAGAATTTGCTGCCTTTTTTCAGCGCGAAGATACCTTCGGCCTAGGCGTGTGTAATGGCTGTCAAATGCTATCTGGTTTAAAGGAATTAATACCGGGGGCTGAACATTGGCCGGAATTTAAACGTAATGTTTCGGAGCAATTTGAAGCGCGGGTGGCGTTGGTTAAAATCCAGGCATCCCCCTCAATTTTATTTGCCGGTATGGAAGGCTCAATCATCCCCGTTGTAGTAGCGCATGGTGAAGGGCGTGCGGAATTTTCTGCTCTTGATGGTGCTGAGTCGGCATTACAAGCCGGTATGGTGAGCGCAGTGTATGTTGATAATCAAGGCGAAATGACCACTGATTTTCCTGCTAACCCCAACGGTTCAGCTTTTGGAATAACCAGTTTAACTACGCAAAATGGTCGATTCACTATTATGATGCCACATCCAGAACGTTGCTTCAGAACCCTACAAAACTCCTGGCATCCTGAAGATTGGCAGGAGTATGGGGCATGGATGCGGATGTTTAGGAATGCCAGGGCTTGGGTGGATTAATTGTTTTGGTCGCTTTGTAAGAAACATGAACTAAAAAGTTTTAGTGTTATCCTTTATCGTTTAGGCTTAAGTTAGAAATGAAAGCCTTCAGCAGTGTTTTTACAATATACTTTTCATTTGGTAAATCACTATGGCACTTTTACAAGTAAGTATTAAATCCTTTAAGTCGATTGTCGATCAGACTATCGACTTAGGGCAGTTAAATGTATTTATTGGTACTAACGGTGCCGGAAAAAGCAATTTGCTTGAAGCCATTGGTGTGTTGTCATGCGCAGTAGATGGGCGGATTGATTACAGTAAGTTAGCTGATCGAGGGGCCCGATTATCTGCGCCAGAAGTATTTAAAAGTTCGTTTAAAAATTTATCACGTAAAAAAACTTTTTCGTTGGATGCAAGATTTGGAGATTTAAGATACCACGCCAATATTAATGCTAATAATGAGGCTGAGTTTATTTTTTCTGCGGAAAAGATTAGTAATTTACAACGACAATTGGCAGGGAGAAGTAATGCTGGTGTAACTATCACTGATTTGGATAAAGCCTTGTTTGCTAAATTGCCGCTTCAGCAAAGTATTGTTGCGACGTTAGAAACATTAGGCCGCTTTAGCGATGCTGAGATTAGAGAGCTCAAAGCATTGCAACGCTATGCGATTTACGCGCTTTCCACGCCGATTTTGCGTGGTGTATCACCTGATAACAGTAATAAAGAGCCGTTAGGCTTGTATGGTGGCAGTTTGGCTAGCGCTTTAGATGATGTGATTGCAGACGCAAATGAGAAACCTAGGCATCATGATTTAAATCGATTCTTCAAGATGTTGGGTTGGTCTGAAGCAATTGGGGTAACAGATAAAATTTCTACAAAACTACAATCAAATCATATTCATACTGGTAAAAATGTAGTTCATTATATTGATAAATATATGAGAACTAACTATAACAAACTCTACGCTTATGATGTTAGTGAGGGTGCTTTGTACATTTTGTTTATTTTAGTGTTAATACTGCATAAAAAATCTCCCCCTTTATTTGCTCTTGATAATGTAGATAACGCATTGAATCCTGGCATGGTACGAAAAATGATGGAGCATATCACCGAACTTCTTATAGAAATGCCTCAAAAACAAATTCTGATGACCACGCATAACCCTACCACACTGGATGCAGTAGACTTGTTTAATGATATGCATCGTCTGTTTGTGGTGCAGCGTAGTTCGCAAGGACACACTGAAGTCAAGCGTATAAAACCACCAACAGGATTTACCCGAGAATCTTGGATAGAAAAACACCAAGGTATGCGTTTATCAGAAATTTGGTTATCGGGTGTAATTGGCGGTTTGGCTGAAGGTTTTTAAATGGATGAAAAAATTCTTTTGCTAGTATGTGAAGGCGAAACAGATGTATATATTTTTGCGGCTTTAGCAGCACATTTCTCTAATTCAGATGTGCAGCTTAATTTTAAATCACTTGCACCGCAACGAGATGCGACCAGTGGCACGTACCCTAGCCATGGTTTTGGTGGCGTACTTAATCTGCGCGCCACAGCGCGCCTCATGGAAGATTTTTGGACTTCCCTGTCACAAAAATCGATTCGCCACGCGGCGAATCAATCTAGCCCCGCTTCGTCCTGCGTCCGCCTCGACTACGTACTACGCTTCGCTACCTACTACGTCAAGGCTACCACAATGACTCTACGGCTCTTCGGGATAAAATGCTTGCCTCCCTCGCGCGCTATCGCGCACGTCGGATTGGCGCATTTCCCTTCGCCTACCGGGGACTAAAAAACATCACTTCGCTCACGCTCCGTTTCCATGTTTTTCAGCGTTGGTGTGCGGCTAATCGAAGTAAGATACAGATGCTCATTGATTTTAGTAACGCCAGCAAATTATTTATACAGCTAGATACTGATATTGCCGAACAAGCTAATCCTGATTGCGTCAATCAGAATCATTCCGCTAGACATTGCTGCCAAGAAAAGATTAGTCAAAAATTAGAAGCTACCGTAGAACCAAATCGCTGCCACTATGTTTTACCGACTCAAAACACTGAAACTTGGATTTTAGCAAGTCACGAGCCACCTCTGTTAATTGAAAACGCTGTAATAGAAAATTATGAGATTATCACTGATACCGAACAAAGACTTATTAACCTTGGCTATAAAAGTAAAAAAGGTGTCAATAATAATTCTGCTAGAAAACTCAATAAAAAACCTGCTAGTCAATACAGGAGTCATGGCAAACAACTCGTAGAGAATTTAACAAATGCAAGACAGCGATGCGCAGAGTTAGATCGATTGTGTGTTTTGCTTGAAAATATAGGAGTTTAGTATCGAAATTATTATTTGAGTGAAGTTGCAAGTCTAGCCAATTTGGATTGTAAGTTATATATTTTGGCGATTCTATACGATTAGTGTAATGTTTCTTTAAGATTTTGCTGAATTTATAAAGAATACACTTAAGTTTTAAGTATATTGGTTAAATCCCTTGGTTTACATGTTTGAACAGTACTTTAATCCCATTCAAAGCCAATGAGCATTCTTAAAAAACTAGCCGCCCAAACCGCCATTTACGGCATCAGCAGTATCTTTGGCCGCTTCCTCAACTACCTTTTAGTCCCTTTATACACATACTATTTCACACCCGCAGAATATGGCGTGGTGTCGGAATTTTATGCTTATGCGGGCTTTTTTTCGGTGTTATTGTTATTTGGGTTTGAAACCGGTTATTTTCGGTTTCGCGATAAAGCAAATCCCCAAAAAGACGTAGCATATTCGACGGCGTTGATCTTTGTGGTCGCGATTAACCTTCTGTTCCTGCTGTTTATTCTGGCGATTAACACCCGCCTTTCTGCCTTATTAAATTACGCCAATCATCCGGAATATGTGTTGTGCTTTGCGCTGATTTTCTTGTTTGATGCGGTTTCGGCGATCCCATTTGCAAGATTAAGAGCTGAAAACAGGCCATTTTATTTTGCCGGATTGCAGGTGTTCGGGATTTTAATCACGATTGCCTTGAGCTTGTTTTTTATTGTGTACTGCCCGAAAGTGCTTAAGCAAAATCCGGCTTCTTGGGTTAATTTGGCATACAACCCTAGCGTTGGTATTGGTTATATTTTTATAGCAAATTTAGTAGCAAGTTTGTTTAAATTTGTCTTGTTGACCCCGCAATTACTGGGCATGCGCTGGGGGTTTGATCAGGTTTTATTCGGTCAAATGCTGCGTTATTCATTGCCAATGGTGGTGATTGGCTTTGCGGGGGTGATCAATGAAATGCTGGATCGCGCCTTACTGAAATATCTGTTGCCGTTTGATGTCCAGACCAATTTGAAAATGCTCGGCATCTACAGCGCCTGTTACAAATTATCTATTTTAATGTCGTTGTTTATTCAAGCGTTTCGTTTTGCGGCCGAGCCATTTTTCTTTAGCTATGCAGATAAGTTTGATGCTCGGAAAGTCTACGCCGATGTACTTAATGTCTTTGTGATATTTTGTGTATTTATTTTTCTGTTGGTCACATTATTTATAGATTTCTTCAAATATTTTGTGGGTGCAGAGTTTCGGGTAGGCTTGGAGGTAGTGCCGATTCTATTGCTGGCTAATTTGTGTTTAGGCATCTACGTCAATTTGTCCATCTGGTACAAACTGACCGATAGAACCTTATTGGGTGCGATGGTTTCACTGTCAGGGGCGGGCTTGACATTGGGGCTGAACATTCTATGGATTCCGGCTTTTGGTTATGTCGGTTCGGCATGGGCAACGCTGATTTGTTATGCCAGCATGGCGTTGGTTTCCTACCTGTTAGGACGGCATTATTACCCCGTAGCCTATGATATTAAGCGGATAATCGGCTATATCGGCTTAGGTATTGGCTTATATTTTGCCCAACGATATTTGCAGCTTGGTTTTAAGTATCAACCTTGGATTTTGGCGACTGAGTTAATGGCGTTGTATTGCTTAAGCGTGTTGTTGTTTGAAAGGCGAGGTCGGCTTTCAAAGATAAAATCTTAAAGTGGTTCGTGGGCATAAAAAAACCCCGCTAAGCCTTTTGGCTTACGGGGTTTGTCGTTAATAAAAAGCTTGAAAAAACGCTTATAAACTGTAGTACATATCGTACTCAACTGGATGAGTACTCATACGGATACGGGTAACTTCTTCCATTTTTAATTTGATATAACCGTCAATAACGTCATTGGTGAAAACACCGCCACGGGTTAAGAATTCACGGTCTTTATCTAAAGCATCCAGCGCTTGGTCTAACGCGTGACAAACTTGTGGAATGGCTTTTTCTTCTTCCGGTGGCAGGTCATACAAGTCTTTATCCATCGCATCACCAGGATGGATTTTGTTTTGAATGCCGTCCAAGCCTGCCATCATCATTGCTGCAAATGCCAAATAAGGGTTAGCAGTGGAATCGGGGAAACGCACTTCGATACGACGACCTTTAGGGTTATTCACAAACGGAATACGGATAGACGCAGAACGGTTACGCGCGGAGTAGGCCAGCATAACGGGGGCTTCGAAACCTGGTACTAAACGTTTATAGCTGTTGGTGGAGGCATTGGTGAAGGCGTTCAGGGCTTTAGCATGTTTAATGATGCCGCCAATGTAAAATAACGCCAATTCAGACAACCCGCCGTATAAGTCCCCAGTAAACAGGTTAACGCCATTTTTGGCTAATGATTGGTGGACGTGCATGCCACTGCCGTTATCACCAACCATCGGTTTTGGCATAAAAGTGGCGGTTTTGCCATAAGCATGGGCGATGTTGGCAACAACGTATTTTAATGCTAATACTTCGTCAGCTTTTTTAACCAGGGTATTAAAGCGCACACCGATTTCACATTGACCGGCAGTGGCTACTTCGTGATGGTGCACCTCTGTTACTTGTCCCATTTCTTCTAAAGTTAAGCACATGGAAGAACGCATGTCTTGGAAGGAATCAACCGGTGGCACTGGGAAATAACCGCCTTTGACACCTGGACGGTGGCCGATGTTACCATCAGGATAAACTTTTTCAGAGTTCCAGCCCGCTTCTTCTGAATCAATTTTGAAGAAAGAACCACTCATATCCGTACCCCAGCGAATATCATCAAAGATGAAGAATTCATTTTCTGGGCCAAAAAAGGCGGTGTCGGCGATGCCAGTGGATTTTAAATAGGCTTCTGCACGTTTGGCCAGTGAGCGGGGATCACGTTCGTAACCTTGCATGTTTCTGGGCTCAATGATGTCACAACGCAAGATTAAGGTGTTGTCGTCAAAGAAGGGATCCATAACCGCAGTGGTTGGGTCAGGCATTAAAATCATGTCAGATTCGTTGATGTGTTTCCAGCCGGCAATCGAAGAACCGTCAAACATGTTGCCTTCTTCAAAGGTGCTTTCACTAATGGAGTGGGCAGGGAAGGTGACATGTTGCTCTTTGCCGCGGGTGTCGCAAAAGCGAAAATCGACGAATTTCACTTCTTTTTCTTTAATCATTTTCAGAACGTTTGCTACAGACATTTAGGTCTTCTCCTAAGGTTGTTTAAAAATTATTTTGGGTATTAGCTAAACAGGCGTAACGATAGCATTATTTTAAGTGGACAGCCAATAATAAGGCTTGGATTTTTTGTGTAACCGATTTTTGTGGCATTGTGAGTATCTGTTTTGGTTCGTAAGATCAAAAAATACTGATTTGTGCGGTATTTTTACTTGAACTTCCTGCAAGCTGCATTAACGGGTAATTGTTTAAGTTTATGAATTGAATGTGTGGGTATTATTTAACAAGCAGTTTTTAAGCCAAAATAAGAAAGATAGTGCCTTTGTGGTGTTTTGGCTAAGGCTGCAAGTGGTTGTTCGCACCAGTTTGAA
>JBEBJQ010000074.1:0-20259 GCA_040079795.1 Methylococcales bacterium | reverse complement strand
TTAACTCCGGACGCTTCGATAACTTTGATGGCTTCGTTCATGATGGCGGGGCCTATGCCATCGCCTTTGATTAGGGTAACCGTATGCATGTGTTTTTCCAAATTTAATAATAATGAGATGACAAAAAAAACGCATTACCCCGCCGAGAGAAGGGTAATGCGTGAGTGCTTTAATAAAAAAGCAGTTTTATCACACGGAGGAAGGTATAACGTTAAACACTATTAAAATAAAAGCACTTACTATGCCATTAATATTAATTTCAATTTAAACAATAGTCTATGTAATTTACCAGGTGCAGATTAGGACACCTTGTGCCATTTTTTGCACCAATTCAATTCAAATTGTCTTGTTTTCCTCCCATTATCGTGCGTTAAACACTCTGCAAAATTGATCATAAGTAAATCAGCTAAAACCTTTCGGAAGCCAAAACGCACCATTAAGGTGCGAGTTGACGACTTAATTCATCAACTTGTGTAGAACAGCGTTTTGCTTCTCAATTAATTCATATTTTTTACAGACACTTATAAAAATATCGAGCATTTGTTTAATTGGCTTAGTTATTGCTTTATCAATAATAAGCATGACTTGTAGTGATGAATCCCGCTTGGTTTTTTATCTTTTACATTTGCAGGTAAACGCACCAAAGTCGCTGGAGTAATAAGCCTGTAAATGATCACTCACATTTAACCCTTAAAACTCAACTAACCGGTAGGCGAAGGTAGTTGCAATAAATACATCTAACCGCTCGTGCAACAGGAAATATAACATGACCATCCGAGTCGCTATCAACCATAAGACCACCTATCAATTTGACCGTACAGTCACCTTGTCACCGCATGTGTTTCGCTTACGCCCTGCCGTACACTGCCGTACCCCTATTAAAGCCTATACCTTACGGATTGAACCCAAAAATCATTTTATTAATTGGCAGCAAGACCCGTTCGGTAACATTTTAGCGCGGGTTGTTTTTCCCGAAACCTGCCAAAAATTAAGCGTAGAAATCGAAATCATTGCGGATATGACCACCCTCAATCCATTTGATTTTTTCGTGGAAGACTACGCCACCAATTACCCTTTTACCTACGACGCCCTTACCAGCAAAGAGCTGCAACCTTATTTGGAGCAAACCGAAAATGGCGAGCTATTGACCCAATGGGTCAAAGACTTTGATATATCGGAGCGCTCCATCAATGACTTTATTGTCGATGTTAACCGCAAAGTCTTTACCTCCTTAAGCTATAACATCCGCATGGAAGTAGGTATTCAAAGTTGCGAAGAAACGTTAACCAAACTCAGTGGCTCCTGTCGAGATTCTGCCTGGTTACTGGTACAAATTTTACGCAAACTCGGTCTTGCCGCACGCTTTGTCTCAGGTTATCTGGTGCAATTAACCAGCGACCTCAAATCACTGGACGGCCCTTCAGGGCCTGAACACGACTTTACGGACTTACATGCCTGGACCGAAGTGTATATCCCAGGAGCCGGCTGGATTGGGCTGGATCCAACCTCTGGCTTACTCGCGGGAGAAGGCCACATTCCCTTGGCCTGTACCCCGGATCCTGCCAGTGCCGCACCCGTTTCGGGCGCAACCGATAAATGCGAAGTTAAATTTGAATTTAGTAATAGCGTAACCCGTTTGCATGAAGATCCACGGGTCACCAAGCCTTATACCGACGAGCAATGGGCTCGGATTGACAGCCTAGGGCAGTTTGTCGATCAAAAATTATTGGAAAACGATGTCCGCCTTACCATGGGCGGGGAGCCTACTTTCGTTTCAGTAGATGATATGGCAGGTGCCGAATGGAACATTGCCGCCGATGGCGCGCACAAACGTGAACGCGCCCAAGCATTGACCTTGCGTTTGCGCGATACTTTTGCACCTGGTGCTATGCTGCATTACGGCCAAGGCAAATGGTATCCCGGCGAGCCTTTGCCGCGCTGGCAATATGGCATTTTTTGGCGGAAAGATAATGTACCCGTCTGGCGTAACTCCGCCTTGCTTGCAGACATTAATCGCCATTATGGGGTTACGGTTATCCAAGCCGAAGCGTTTATTATCCAAATAACCTTACGTTTAGGCGCACAACCAAAACACATCACCCCCGCATTTGAAGACAGCTTTTACTACTGTTGGCAGGAAGGCACACTACCGGACAACATTGACCCGTTAAAAAGCAATTTAAAAGACCCTATCGAACGTAAAACCTTGGCTAAACTGCTGGATACCGATCTAGGACAACCCGTAGGATTTGTGCTACCCATTTTATGGAACTGGTCAATGCAGTGCTGGAAAAGTGGCCCCTGGGCTTTTCGCCGTGATGCCATGTTCTTAATACCCGGCAATTCACCTATGGGTATGCGCCTGCCGTTGTCCAGCTTACCCTGGGTTGCACCCGATAAACGTGATCCGCAAGAACCACAAAGCCTATTCGAAGATTTACCTGAATTAGGGGATTATTATGGCGAAGTTACCCGACGTTACAGTTATTTTGAAAAAAATGCCAACGCCCATCCTGAAATCAATGAGCAAGCTCTCGGTGACGAACAAACCCTCCTGGTTGATGTCCCACACACCGCATTATGTGTAGAAGTACGCGAGGGACGCTTGTATGTATTTATGCCGCCGCTGACGTCCCTGGAGCACTATCTTGAGTTAATTGCCGCCATCGAAGCAACTGCTGATAACTTAAACTTACCCGTGGTATTGGAAGGCTACGAGCCACCGCGTGATTATCGTGTCGAACGCCTGATGGTCACCCCTGATCCCGGGGTTATTGAGGTTAACATTCACCCCTCCAAAACCTGGCAAGAAATCGTCGATAAAACCACCCTGCTTTATGAACAGGCAAGACAAAACCGGCTGGGTACTGAAAAATTTATGCAAGATGGCCGCCACACTGGCACGGGGGGCGGCAACCATATTACGCTGGGCGCAGAAACACCCAGTGACAGCCCTATTTTACGCCGCCCGGATTTACTGCGTAGTTTAATTACCTACTGGCAACACCATCCAGGGCTATCCTATTTATTCTCGGGTATGTTTATCGGCCCGACTAGCCAGGCACCGCGGGTGGATGAAGGGCGGGATGAAAAACTGTATGAACTGGAAATTGCTTTTCAGCAAATCCCTACTGGCGAACAGCCAGCGCCTTGGCTGGTTGATCGCCTGCTACGACATCTGCTGACCGATATTACCGGTAACACCCATCGCTCTGAATTTTGTATTGATAAACTCTACTCCCCTGACAGTTCGACGGGGCGCTTAGGCATTCTGGAACTAAGATCTTTTGAAATGCCACCTCATGCTCGCATGTCGCTGGTGCAAAATTTGTTATTACGTGCCTTGATAACCTGGTTCTGGCGCGAGCCGTATCAACACGATTTAGTCCGCTGGGGTACGGAACTGCACGACCGTTTTATGCTCCCGCATTATGTTCGGGAAGATCTACAACAGGTCTGCAAAGATCTGCAACGCGCCGGTTTCAACTTTGAGCTGGATTGGCTGGAACCGTTCTTTGAATTTCGTTTCCCCCGTTACGGCAATACCCTGGTGGAAGGAATCGATATGGAATTGCGCTTTGCCATTGAACCCTGGCATGTGCTAGGTGAGGAAGTCAGCAGTACTGGAACCGCGCGGTATGTCGACTCTTCAGTAGAACGCATTCAAGTTAAAGTCACCGGCATGACCGAAGGCCGCTATGTTATTACCAGTAACGGTAGACGTCTGCCTATGCGCAGCACTGGGCGTAAAGGGGAATTTGTCGCCGGGGTCCGCTACCGCGCCTGGCAGCCGCCCTCGGCCTTACATCCCACCATAGCGCCGCACGTTCCTTTGGTCTTTGACGTTATTGATACCTGGAACGGTCACTCAATAGGTGGCTGCACCTACCATGTAGCCCATCCCGGCGGTCGCAGTTATGAAGATTTTCCGGTGAACGATTATGCCGCTGAAACCCGCCGTATCACCCGCTTTTGGGACTATGGGCATACGCCCGCCGAAAGCGTCCCGTCGCCGCTGATATCAACATCGCCAGCTTCGAAAGCAACCTTTAGTGTAACCCAAGCAACCGTAAAACCAATGCTGCCAATGCCTGAAGAGCTTAGTAATGAATATCCATTTACCTTGGATTTGCGCCATAAAAATCGGTAAAGAAGTACCCCGTAGTAATGCAAGGATTACATCACTACACCCTAATCCACTAACGCGAGGCTCACGCATGATCAACAATACTTTTAACGATAGTGATTTTGAAACCCTCCCTGCCCGCTATCAGCAGAATAATTTATGGCGTATCGAGCAGGAATTTAACCACTTTATACAAGCGAGCCCGCTGCGGCAGGAAATATTTAACGCGATAGAGCGGTTGGAAACCAGTAAAATACGGCTAATTGACAATGAATTTAAAACCATTCTTAATCGCTGGCTCTAACTATAAGGGTATTTAAAAATGACTGAACCATTACACGCACTCTCTCCGGCAACTTTAACCCTGGGGGACAAAAATTATTCGTTACCTACGTTTGAAGGGGTTGAAGGCGAGAAAGCCATCGATATTTCCAAATTACGCGCACAAACCGGCTACATCACGCTGGATGAAGGGTATGGCAATACCGGTGCCTGTGAAAGTGCAATTACTTATATTGATGGCGATAAAGGGATTTTGCGTTATCGCGGCTATGCAATTGAGGAATTAGCCGAAAAGTCACGCTTCGTGGAAGTAGCGCATTTATTACTCCACGGTGAACTACCGAATAGTGAGCAATTTTTAAATTTTTCAACCCGTCTGAATGAGTCCTCCATCATCCACGAGGATATGCACCATTTTTTTAATGGTTTCCCCCGCGGTTCTCATCCCATGGGCATTCTGGCAACGATGGTTGCTTCCTTGTCAACGTTTTATCCGATCCCGGATGAACTGGACAGCGCCACCGAAATACAAATCGTGGCAAATTTAGTCTCGCAAGTGCGCACTATTGCGGCTTTTTCGTATAAAAAATCCATTGGCGAACCGCTGATCTATCCCTCTTACAAACTGAAATATACACGCAACTTTCTCAACATGATGTTTGCCTCGCCAGTGCGGGACTATCAACTGGATGAAGACATTGTGCGGGCGATTGATATGTTTTTTATTCTACATGCCGACCATGAACAAAACTGTAGCACCTCTTCGGTGCGTACCGCCGGTTCCAGTATGGCGAATGTCTACGCGGTGGCTTCGGCAGGTATTTGCGCACTATGGGGGCCGCGTCATGGTGGAGCCAATCAACAAGTGATCCAAATGCTCGAACAAATTCATGCCGACGGGGGCGACGGTACAGAATTTATCAACCAGGCCAAAGATAAGAACTCATCCAGTAGGCTCATGGGTTTTGGGCATCGGGTTTACAAAAATTTTGACCCGCGCGCACAGGTGTTAAAAAAACAATGCGACAAACTGCTCAATAAAGCAGGCGTAAACGACCCCTTATTTGATATAGCCCGGCGACTGGAAGAAATTGCCTTGCAAGATGATTATTTCATTTCGCGCAAACTCTACCCCAATGTGGATTTCTATTCAGGTTTAATTCTCAGGGCTGCCGGTATCCCGACCAATATGTTCACCGTATTATTTGCAATTGGGCGTATGCCCGGCTGGCTGGCACATTGGCGCGAAATGCTGCATGGCAATCAGGTGACCATTACCCGCCCACGTCAAATCTATGTCGGCGAAACCTTACGCCACTATAAAGACATTGAGCATCGCTCTTAATGCATCAGGCTTATTTGGCACAGCTATCGAAATGAATAGTAACTTGCGCAATTTGAAGGACTTCAGCCAGGAGAATGGCGGCCAATATTATGCGACGCAATTGGGTATCTATGATGAAATGTATACCACTAAAACCAAGGCGCTGCCCTATTGGGAACGCTTCATGGGTGCGCTTGACAATTTGGGGGACGTCGAACTGGAACAGCGCCGGCGTGAAGCACAACGCCTGCTGCGTGAAAATGGTGTTACTTATAATGTCTATGGTGACGCACAAAAACTTACCCGTCCCTGGCGGCTGGATCCTATTCCCTTATTGATCAGTAGTGAAGAATGGTTAACCATAGAAGCAGGACTTAAACAACGCGCCGATTTACTCGATCTCATTTTAAAAGACCTTTACGGAAAACAAAGCCTGCTCAAAAAAGGCTTATTACCCGGCGAAGTGATCTACGCTCACAGTGGTTTTTTAAGACCATGTGTGGGCGCATTGTTCCAACAGCACCGGCATTTAACCCTGTATTCCGCCAACTTGGCCCGCGGACCCAACGGACGCATGTGGGTGCTGGACGACCGTACCCAAGCACCCTCCGGCTCCGGCTACGCCTTGGAAAACCGCACGGTGATGACCCGGGTACTCCCGGATATATTCCGGGAAACGCAGGTAAATCGCCTGGCGGGCTTTTTTAAATGCTTACGTAAAGAGTTAACGGAGCTTGCACCGCATAATAAGGAAGCCCCCCGGATTGTCATTCTGACACCGGGTTCTTTAAATGAAACCTATTTCGAACATGCCTATTTGGCTTCCCATCTTGGTTTTACACTGGCGCAAGGTGACGATTTAACTGTACGCGATGGCAGCGTCTGGCTTAAATCTCTGGATGGCTTGCAAGCAGTGGATGTCATTTTACGCCGCGTGGACGATTCTTTTTGCGACCCTTTAGAATTAAATAACAGCTCACGGCTGGGCGTTGCCGGCCTGCTTGAAACCGTGCGCCGTGGCAATGTCGCGATTGCCAATCCCTTAGGCAGCAGTATTCTGGAAAACCCGGCTTTACTGGCATTTCTGCCACGCTTATCGCGCTATTTTTTAAGTCAGGAATTAAAGCTCTCCTCCTTGGCAACCTGGTGGTGTGGACAAAAGCGCGAACGGGACTTTGTCCTACAAAACATTGACCGGCTGGTGATCAAGCCCATTAACCGTAGCCAAGGTCAATATGCAGTACTGGGTGGTTTGTTGAGCAACCACGAAAAAGACACTTTACGGGCACAAATTACCGCCAAACCACATTTGTATATTGCGCAGGAACAGGCCAGTTTTTCGACGCTGCCCGCTTTTATCGACCAACACATTGAACCCCGTAATGCCGTATTACGTACTTTTTGTGTTGCCAGCGGTTCGGATTACTATGTTATGCCCGGCGGGCTGACCCGGATTGCCAAGCAAAAAGACGGTTTCAGCGTTTCCAATCAGGAAGGCGGAATAAGCAAAGATACCTGGGTATTAACTACTGAACCCAATAAACCGGATATAGCCTGGGTGCCCTCAGCCAAGGCATTACAGCTCCCGACAGTCACTGAACCCCTAACCAGCCGTGCCGCTGACAATATGTTCTGGGTGGGGCGGCATCTTGAGCGCACGGAAGCCTCAACCCGCCTGTTGCGCATGATTCTGGTCAAGCTGTTGGAAACACCAGAATATCAGGCACCCATAGACGCAGAATGCCTCAGGATTTTATTACGTGCCTTAACCCAATTAACCGGAACCTATCCCGGCTTTATCAAAGCCGATTTACAGACCCTCAAAGCCCCGCAAACCGAACTGTTATCACTGGCAAAAGACAGCCAGCGCGCAGGCTCCCTCTCTGCTAATATTTTTGCCTTAATGCACTCCGCAAACAGTATCCGTGACCTCTGGTCACAGGATACCTGGCGCAGCATTGATAATATCCGGCGGCGTTGGCACACCCGGGTCATTAACACCGATTGCACAATTGAACAATTACAAACCCATTTAGACGATTTAATGTCCGGTATTGTGGCCTTTACCGGCTTAACCAGCGAAAACATGACCCGTGAAACTGCCTGGTTAATGCTTTACAGTGGCCGGCGCCTGGAACGCGCACTGGCACTGATTGCTTTACTTCGCGCAACTTTAGTGCAAAAACACCCGGACGCCCTGCAAAACCAAGTATTGGAAGCCATATTGCTGGCAACTGACAGCTTAACGCTCTATCAACGCCGCTATCGGACCTTTATTCACTTACCGATGGTTCTGGAGCTGTTATTGTTTGATGAAACCCACCCCCGCTCACTTGCCTACCAGCTGCATCAATTAAGCAAGCATATCGCGGAATTGCCTAAAGAATGTGACAAAAGCCAGCTCAGTGAATGTGAGCGTCTGATTTTAAAAGCTTACACGGATATCCGGCTTAGTAAAGCGCTTGAGCTTTCAAAAATCGATGCATCTGCCTACATCTATGCTGAACTTGAACAGCTGTTATCGACTACCGCCAGTTTGTTATGGAAAATTGCCGAGGTAATTGCAGAAACTTATTTTAGCCACTCCCAGTCATCCCAAATGCTGATCCTAAATAGCCAGGAAGATGAGCCATGAGATATCGCATTACGCATACGACACTCTACCAGTATAGTCAGGCCGTAGGCCTATGCCAAAACGAAGCACGCTTGCAGCCACGCAACTTCTGGCGGCAACAATGCCAATCCAACCGCTTCGAGATAAGCCCCAAGCCTACCGATTTCATTGAACGGGTTGATTTTTTTGGCAATCACGTTGCCTACTTTGCAGTGCAACAGGCACATACCCAACTCAGCGTCACCAGTATTAGTGAAGTCATTGTCTTTCCTAATCCAAACAGCCTAAATCTCAATAACACCTTGTCCTGGGAAGAAGTACGCCAACAATTGCAGAATCCACCAATGCAAGTGCAGACCCAGAGCCAAAATCAAAGCCAGCAGGGACATAGCCCACAGCAACAACCGGTACTAACCGAAAAAAACCTGGACTTTTTAGATGCGCAGCAATATGTCCTGGACTCACCGATGGTAACCACGACTGCTGAATTAAGTGATTATGCGCAAAGCTCTTTTCTACCCAACCGACCATTAGTAGAAGTGGTTAACGAGCTTATGCAACGCATTTTTAAAGATTTCATTTACGACCCAAGCTTTACCACCATTGCCACGCCGTTATCAACGGTACTCGCCCATCGGCGTGGGGTGTGTCAGGATTTTGCCCACTTGGCGATTGGTTGCCTGCGTGCCTATGGTATAGCCGCACGCTATATCAGCGGCTATATCGAAACCATCACCGAACCCGGAAAGCAGCGTCTGGTTGGTGCTGATGCCTCACATGCCTGGTTTTCTGTGTATATCCCCGGTAGCGGTTGGCTGGATTTTGACCCAACCAACAATACCTTGGCACATGAGCAACATATTACCCTAGCTTGGGGGCGGGATTATTCCGATGTGACCCCCTTAAAAGGCATCGCGTTTGGCGGGGGGCAACACACCCTGTCAGTATCTGTGGATGTATTACGTTTACCCTTTGAGTATTAATTGCCCGAAACCCTAAGTTTATTGGTTTAGAACTGTATTTTTAGCTATATCTGAAAACGTGATTGATTTAACAAAACAGGAGCAACAATGACCCATATTCATCTCATCGGCGGCGAAAAAGGCGGTGTAGGGACATCAGTGGTCGCCAGATTACTTGCACAATTTATGATAGACCATCAAATCCCCTTTCTGGGATTTGACACCGACCGTTCACATGGGGCGTTACTCCGTTTTTATAGTGATTACGCCTCGCCTACCCTCATTGATCATTTCGAAAGCCTGGACGTACTTATTGAAACCGCCGCACAAACCCCAAATCAGCGGATTTTAGTCGACCTCGCCGCCCAAACCCATTACCCGTTGGCAAAATGGCTGGAGGAATCTGGGGTGCAGGAATTAGCGGAAGAACTGGACATTCAACTGAACTACTGGAATGTCATGGATTCCGGTAAAGATTGCGTGGATTTGCTTAGCAAGCTGCTCGATCAATATGGCGCAAGCTTGAATTATATTCTGGTGCAAAACCAACTGCGGGAGGACAACTTTACGCTTTTAGAGGCTTCCGGCGTTAAAGCGCGCGCCTTGGTATTAAATGCCAAGATGATAACTTTAAAACGGTTACATACCCCCGTCATGACTAAGATCGATGCTAACAACACCAGCTTTTGGGCAGCAACGCACAAAGATACTGAAAGCCTAAACAGCTTAGGTTTACTGGAACGGCAACGCCTCAAAATATGGTTAAAACACGCCTATGGCCAGATTCAATCGGTAGGCGTTTGATCCCATTAAAAGCGTTGCAACCTTAATAGTCACTGAGGCTATCCTATGAAGTTGCACTTTAGCTGTGATTTACATTTTCAAATAGATACCGCGACCGCTCTAATTTTAATGCTGCGCCCCCATAGCAAGGGCGCACAGCAAAAGATTATAAAACCCCGCTATTCGGTTACACCGGATGTAACAATATCGGAAAGCAAAGACCACTATGGCAATTTTCGTGAGCGCCTGATTGCGCCTCCCGGCGAATTTACTATCCACAGCTCCGCTGAAGCGATTACCGCTGATACGATTGATCAATCGCCAGGGGCTTGTTTTATTGAAATTCAAAATCTCCCTAACTCGACTCTTACCTTTCTGCTGCCAAGCCGCTATTGCGAATCTGACCGGTTTGGCGATCTAGCCAGAGAGATAGTCGCAAACGCGTTACCAGGGTATGATCAAGTCAGCAAAATTAACGATTGGGTGCGCGAATCCATCCAGTACATCCCAGGATCAAGCGATTCACCCCTTTCAGCGCTTGAAGTGCATCAGAGGGGCTACGGTGTATGTAAAGATCTGGCGCAACTGGCGATTGCTTTATGCCGGAACATCAGCATCCCTGCGCGATTCGTGGTAGGGTATTTATATCAGCTTGAACCTATGGATTTACACGCCTGGTTTGAAGTCTTTGTCGGTGGGCGCTGGTATACATTCGACCCCACCCAAAATGAGTTACAGGGCGGCCGGGTAATTATTGCATTTGGACGCGATGCGGCAGATGTCGCTATATTCCATCAGTTTGGTATGGGCTGCCTGTTACAAAGTATGGAAGTCCAAGTTAATTTGCTGGAAAAAACCTAACCCCATATTAATTTTTTAAACGACACCACCTAAAATACACTGGCTTATGATTAAATAATATTGGTGTATTTCTGGATAAGCATAGTCAGGTGCGATAAAATAGCGGTCGTTTTTGCCAAAGTTTTTTTAATGTTATGACTTATTGTATTGCAGCTTCTATAGACGAAGGACTTATTCTGGTTTCTGATTCAAGAACCAATGCCGGTATTGATAACGTCAGCACCCATGGCAAAATGCACGCCTTTGATACCCGCAATGACCGCAAAATTATTTTGCTAAGCGCCGGCAACCTCGCAACCACCCAAGCGGTTTTAGAACAATTGCACCGGGATAAAATCAAAGGCGCTGAAATTAACATCAATACAGTCGAATGCCTATCCGAAGCAGCGGATTATTTAGGTCATATCAGCGTTGAAAAACAAAAGCAACATATCAATTCTAAAGGACAATCTGCGTTTAATCCGTCTGCTACGTTTATCATTGCAGGGCAAATAGGGTCTGAACCGCACGGTGCCTATATGGTTTACGCCGAAGGCAACAGCATTACCACGTCTGCCAACACCACTTTTTTACAAATCGGCGAAAGTAAATATGGCAAACCGATCCTGGATCGCTTCCTAAAGTTAAACACCTCTATAGACGAAGCCGCCCGTTGCTGCCTAGTGTCGATGGACTCTACCATCCGCAGTAACGCCAGTGTCGGGCCACCGGTTGAAATGCTGATTTACCGTAAGGACAGTTTTAGTCTGGACGATTACTATTGCTTTGACGATGATGACGACTACCTGTTGCAATTGCGGCGGAGCTGGGAAAATAAGCTACGTGATGCGATTTCAGCCTTGCCACCCTTACACCAGTCGTTCATTAAGCGTATGCGCGTCAATTTATAGCCTAATGCTTACACCCGATTACTAATGGCTTCGCTTAAAAATTGATCTGATGATGAACATATCGAAACGAGCATCTGAGTTAGCTGTTTATTTAGATAAACAACCTTACCTGACTGAATTGGACGGTATCACGCTAAACATTGCTAAAAACGTCTTCCCCTCTGATTTTGGCATAACCAGCTCATTTTTCGGCAAATTTATGTTACAGCAAAGACCAGCAAACCATGCTTTGGATATGGGCTGCGGCAGCGGCTATTTCGCTTTTATCCTTAAAAAAATGGGCTGTAAAACAGTTTTAGGGGTAGATTTCAATCGGGATGCTGTAGATTGCGCAACTGAAAATAACGTCCTCAATCCCACTTTGGCGCCGATTGAGTTTATGCATAGTGATTTGTTTGCCAATGTCCCCCCAAGGCAATTCGGGATCATCGTGTTTAATTTTAATTATTATCCATCCAATGGGGATTTTGGACTGAATCAAGACGGTGGGCGGGAAATTTTAAGCCGCTTTTTTTCACAAGTCTCCCGTTATATTGACTCGCAAACCAGAATCTATATTCCATACTCCCACTTCGTCGGCGCAGAACACAATCCCAAAAGCGTTTGTGCAAGCTTTGGTTTTATTGCAGAAAGCGTGGCAACAACCACGAACCAAAGCGGCGAGCATGTTATCTATGAAGTCATGCAGGCTTAGCCACCGGCACTCACAGATTACAACTTCAACCCGGTTTTACTCAACGCCAACCCTTAAAAACCAGTTTTCTGCTATCTGAGCATGTAATCCGCCCAGTTTATTTTGTAAATCATCTAAGATTTCGCGCAACTGTAATTGTGTGGTTTGCCGAGTATCAATCGCATTAACCGTCAGTTTTAATTCATCGAGTTTTTCCGGTAGCCCCACATGATTCGGCAATTTATTAACGCAGTCCGCTATTTCTCCCAGGCAGCACCTTACCGCCCTGGGTAAATTTTTGTTCAACAATAAAAAATTCAGCACGTCATCGCCATTGATGCGGCTGCGGACATGTTGACGGTACATCAATAACGCATTCAAGGATTTCAAAATATTCATCCACAAAATGGTTTCATATTGACGCAACTCATCGCTACGCGATTCCGCTAGCAGCAATGAAGCCAGATCCAGAATCCGCGTGGTCATATCCGCGCGCTCAAGGTGCTTACCGATACCGATAAACCGGTATGGATGATGGTGGCTCATATAACCGGATAATAAGCCGGTAAAGCGTTGGCATCCCTTCAAAATCTCATTTAAAAATAATACCCTGCTACGCCTGCTTCCGATACTGTCCAAATTATTTTTGGCAAATAGATACATTTCATTGACCTGCTGCCAGGCTTCATCTGGCAGCAAATCTCTGGAAGTACGGATATTTTCCCGTGCCGCTATCAATGACGAAAATAAAGACCCCGCGTAACTTTCATCAGTCAACAAAAAACGCGTGACAGTGCGCTCATTAACACTGTTATATTTTTCGCGAAACTCCTGCTCAGCGGCATTAATTCTCACCAATTGCAGCCAACCCATTTCCACCCCTTTAGGTAAATCCATGAGCAGATTCATATGCACATTAACGAGCCTGGCAATATTTTCCGTACGTTCCAGATAACGGGCCAACCAATACAAACGCTCTGCTGAACGAGATAACATCAGTGTTCCTCCCCATTAATAATCCAGGTATCTTTACTGCCGCCACCTTGCGATGAGTTAACGACCAACGACCCCTTAGTAAGGGCAACCCGCGTCAAACCGCCCGCAGTTACAAAAATATCTTCCCCTTGTAAAATAAACGGGCGCAGGTCAATATGCCGGGGTTCTAACTTGCCTTTACACAAAGTCGGCGCAGTGGAAATAGCCAGGGTAGGTTGAGCGATATAATTACGCGGATCTTTTTTAATGATCTCCCGAAAGGCTTCAACTTCCTTATGGGTTGCATGCGGCCCGACAATCATCCCGTACCCGCCCGATTCATTTGCTGGCTTTGCCACCAGTTCCGACAAATGTTTCAAAACATAGTCCAACTGATCCTTATCACTGCACAAATAAGTCGGCACATTCGGCAGGATAGGTTCTTCATTCAAATAGTAACGGATCATTTCCGGGACATACGCATACACCACCTTATCATCCGCAACCCCGGCGCCCGGGGCATTCGCCAAAGCCACATTCCCGGCTTTCCAGGCACGCATCAAGCCCCTCACGCCCAAGGTAGAATCTTTACGAAACACTTCCGGATCCAAAAAATCATCATCAATGCGCCGGTAAATGACGTCCACTTTTTCCAGCCCTTCTATCGTACGCATATACACGCAATCATCGTTTTTAACGATCAGGTCATTCCCTTCAACCAGTTGCACGCCCATTTGCTGTGCTAAATAAGCATGTTCAAAGTAAGCTGAATTATAGACACCAGGGGTTAGAACCACGATGCGCACCTTACTGTTCTGGTGTGGCGCAATCGAAACCAACATGTCATACAGCTGGGTGGGATAGTCATCTATTGGCAAAATATCAATATCTTGCAACAGCTCAGGAAAAACCCGCTTAGTAATGACCCGGTTTTCCAGCATATAGGAAACTCCTGAAGGCACCCGGAGATTATCTTCCAACACATACATAACGCCATCTTTATCACGTACCAAATCAGTACCGCAAATATTGGCCCAAACATTATGCCGTGGCTGCATCCCGACACATTCCTTGCGGAAATTTTTGGAGCTATTAATTATTTCGCCCGGCATTTTTCCCGCTTTAATAAAAGCCTGTTCGCTATAAACATCACTGATAAAATGATTTAAAGCAGTTAAACGTTGCTTGAGACCTTTTTCTATCATGCGCCATTCCCCAGCTTCAATGATACGGGGAATAATGTCAAACGGCCACGCCCTATCTATATTACCTTCGTCGCTATACACCGTAAAACTGATGCCCATTTCCATAATAGCAAGCTCGGCGGCAATTTTACGCTTATCGATATCCCCTTTATTTAGTGAATTCAAATATTGACATAAACGGTTGCTAACCGGGCGCGGTTGAAATTCAGAGTGCATCAGTTCATCGTAAGCGGCCTCAGTTTTATAATTTTCCCAGATTGATTTCATAGCGCTATAAGAATTAGATTTACTTTAAAATTATTAAGCACAAATAATGCCAGCCTTAATAAAGCATTGGACTGCCTTGTAATAACATCTTTCTGAGGCAACTATTGGCCAAAAAATAATCCAGCAAAGGCTTTTTAAACACATTTTTTAAAACGTAACATCTCAATGCAGCAATAAATTGGTGCGCCCTAACCCCAAGCGCACCAATTTAAGGCGACGGCTAGCTTTTCCTATCCACCACCGCGTATATTTATTAAAGCTATTTAAAAAACTGTTAAACTTGCGCGCATTGATTCCAAAATAATCGCACCCTGAAGGATCTTGCCATGCCCAAAGAGTTTCTTAAAAAATACATGCCTGATGCAGAAAAAATTAAGCAGCACAAAAGCTTACAGTTTTTAGGTGCGCGCCTGCATGAACCGAATCTCTGGCATTTGAATCGTCGCTCTGTGGCTATGGCATTTGCAATCGGATTGTTTTGCGCATGGATTCCGACGCCGACACAAATGGCCATAGCAGCTATGGCGGCCCTTTATTTCAGGGCAAATCTGCCGATTTCGGTAGGCTTGGTTTGGATCACCAATCCCATCACCATGCCGCCGTTGTTTTATTTTGCTTACCGGGTAGGGCTTTGGGTTATGGGGCGACCCTCACCGGCAAATGACTTTGAATTTTCAATTGACGGCTTATTAAATGGACTGGGCGGAATCTGGGCACCTTTTTTACTAGGCTGCCTTATTGTTGGGATTATTTGTGCTGGCGCGGGTTACTTCGGAATAAATTATTTTTGGCGGAAAAACATTGCCCACAGATGGTGGCGAAGACAACAACTAAGAGCCGGAATTGCAGTACCTGACGCGGTTAACCCCGTTATAAAAGTAACTGATTTTCTTCAAACCTGGTTTAGTGCCCATCCGGAAATCAAACAATCCCTTCAGCCGGTCAGCACCAAAAGCTTGGCATTAATCGGCATCATGCTTAAGCAAAGCAAAATGCTATTACAAACGGGCTTAAAACAAATCCTGGACTTTGTCCCGTTTAATTGAATTTACTGATTCAGTACCAAACCATCAGCCATATGCAACACCTGATCCATCCGCTCAGCCAGCGTAGGATCATGGGTTACCACCAGAAAACTCACGTTCAATTCCTGGTTTAGCTCCAGCATCAATTGATAGACCTGTTCAGCGGTTTTACTGTCTAAATTGCCGGTAGGCTCGTCTGCCAACACACATTTCGGCTGATTGATTAGCGCCCGAGCTACGGCGGCGCGCTGACGCTCACCACCAGACAATTCCCCTGGCTTATGAATGATTCGGTGCCCCAAACCAACCCGTTTCAACAAGGCCTCGGCGCGTTGCTTTGCTTGTTTAATCGGCTCGCCACCGATCAGTAACGGCATGGCTACATTTTCCAGCAAGGTAAACTCACCCAATAAATGATGAAATTGATAGATAAAACCAAGGGAACGATTTCTAAGTTTACTCAGTTTTGACGCACTAACCGTATTTAAATTAACGCCATCCAAAATCACCTCGCCGCCGGTCGGTTGTTCAAGCCCGCCCAGTAAATGCAATAAAGTGCTTTTACCCGAGCCAGAACTACCCATAATCGCAACACGTTTTCCGGCTTCAATCTTGAGGTCGATCCCTTTTAAAACTTCAACATCCAACTCACCTTGCTTATACCGTTTGGTTAATTGCTGACATTGCAAGATGATTTCATTACTCATAACGTAAGACTTCCGCAGGGTTGACTTTCGATGCTTGCCAGGCAGGATATAGGGTTGCTAATAACGACAACGCAAAAGACATGGATGCAATCACCCACACGTCCGCCCAAACCAATTTAGAGGGTACCTCACTGATATAGTAAACATCCGCCGCCATAAATTGGACATGAAAAAGCTTTTCTATCGCCGGAACAATCGTTTCTATGTTCAGGGCTAATAACACACCGCCGATAGTGCCTAATAAGGTGCCTACAACGCCGATAAGTGAACCGAGGACAATAAAGATGCCCATGACCGAACCAGAAGACAGCCCCTGGGTTTTTAAAATCGCAATATCCCCGTGTTTATCCGTCACGACCATCACCAGGGTCGACACAATATTGAATGCCGCTACAGCAACAATCAATAACAAGATAATAAACATCACTTTTTTTTCTGTCTTTACTGCGCGAAAAAAACTGCTATGTGCTTGGGTCCAGTCATTGACCCGGTATTGCCCGGAAAATTGATCCGCCAAGGCACGAGAAATTTGTGGCGCATTAAATAACTCATCTAACTTTAAGCGCAACCCGGAAACAGCACTATCCATTCTAAACAGTTTAGCCCCGTCCTCGATATGTACCAGCGCCATATTCCGGTCATACTCAAACATGCCTACCTGAAAAATACCGCTAACCGTAAAACGGCGCATACGCGGCAAAATACCGGCGGGTGTTGAGTTAACCTGCGGACTGATCACGGTCACCTTATCCCCTGTGATCACGCCCAAATAGCTTGCCAATTCCGCGCCCAAAATAATATTGTATTCCCCACCCTGCAAACTATTCAGACTGCCGGCCAGCATTTTATCGCCGACTTCCGACACCTGTGGCTCAGCTTGCGGCAAAATACCACGCAATAACGACCCGCTAACGCGCCGGTCGGCACTCAACATGACCTGCCCGTTTACAAATGGCGCAGCGCCAAGGACATGCGGGGCGCCCTTTACTTGTTCATTCAGGGCAGGCCAATTCTCTAAGGTTTCATTATCACCGCTGATAGTAATGTGCGAGGTCATACCTAAAATACGCTCGCGTAATTCGGCTTCAAAACCATTCATCACTGATAACACGGCAATAAGCGCAGTTACCCCTAAGGCAATACCCAAAACGGAAGTTAACGTGATAAATGAAATAAACTGGGTGCGACGTTTAGCCCTCGTATAACGCAGGCCGATATATAAAATTAGGGGTTTAAACATGGTATGGGAATGATCAGGATTTTTTACAAGCAGCGCAATAGCCGTAGAGATACAAACTATGATCCGTTAATTCAAACCCAAGGCGTTGGGCAATTTCTTTTTGTCTTGATTCAATCACTTCATCGGTAAACTCATCGACCTTACCACATTTCATGCAAACAATATGGTCATGATGTCCGCCGTGATCTAATTCAAAAACAGAGTTACCGCCTTCAAAGTGATGTCTGGCGACTAAACCGGCTGCTTCAAACTGGGTTAAGACTCTGTAGACTGTTGCCAAACCAATATCTTCATCTTCGCTAAGCAAAATTTTATAGACCTGCTCAGCACTTAAATGCCGCTCACTCGTCTGTTTTTCCAAAATTTCCAGAATTTTAACCCTGGGTAATGTTACCTTTAAACCGGCATTCCTTAAGTCTTGGCTTTCCAAAAAAGTCTCCAGTATTGCTCACTCGAAATAACTACCGTTATTGTAGCCTTTTTTTATCATACTGCGCATGACAGTTTTATAGGCTAAATGATTAACATCCTGTATCATTTTATACTTTTTAATCACCTCCGCAGTCCCATGAAAAAATCACTGCCTCCCATTGTATTAGTAGCCAGCTTAACCTTAACCGCTTGCAGTACCGTTATGGAATATTTACCCGGAATTTATAAGGTTGACATTAAACAGGGTAATATTATTGATCAAGCCATGATCGACCAGCTCAGTCCGAATATGACCAAGCGACAAGTGCTCTATGTTATGGGCTCACCCATGCTAAGCGATTTTTTTCACAAACAACGCTGGGATTATATCTATTCTACCCGGGAAGCAGGCGACCCAAAGATTCAAAAACGTGTCGCATTATTTTTTAACGGTGATGAATTGGTAAAAATTGAAGGTGATTTCACGCCAAGCAGCAAACCTGTTACCAAGCCCGTCACGGAATCCAGCATTAACATAAAGCCACGTAAATTAGACCAAACGCTATGGGAAAAAATTAGCGGATTGTTTGATTGGAGTAGCGAAACTGGGCCACAGGAACGCGCAATGCCAGACGAATCGAATAACATTCCGGTTGACAAAGTGTTAACAAACCCTTCAAAACCAAAATAGCTTTGCAGCTTATCGACATCGCGCTTGGCTAAGCTCCCTGCATGACTTGATTATAAAACGTGATGCCCATAGACAAAGCATCACGTAATTTCTAAATCTTTTCACGTATAACAATTTCTTTTTGACGACAGAGCATATGTGATAACCAATAATCGCCATCACATACACTACAAAACGTCATCCTATGCTCAGTGCGGGTGATCTAAATCATGATTACTCAGGTCATCCAACGGTTCAACCGACTCATGCACAAAAGGCACCGCAGTTGATGAAGCTAATCCAACAGCTTTAGTTGCACCCGGCGCCTCGCTATGAAACAAATGATCTTCAGCATGAGAACTCAGCAGATCATTATAATGAACCGATTGGTGTCCTCCCTTACCCTCGCTGTGTTCAGATTTTGGCTCAATTTTGGCTGCGGCAATAGATGTTTCATGCCCCGGCAATTCATGCTCATTAACCAAATTGGACAGATTCCCTGACTTATCATCGCTAACTGAGTGTGTATCAGCTTCTTTGCCACTATGGTTATCGCCTTTACCCTCAGCACTATGCGTTTCAAGCGTTACTGGCGGCAATGGCTTATCCACGACTTTAACCTCAGTTTCATGCGGAGTCGCTTTTGCAGTGGAATCGTCCAACTCAGCATGATCAATTAAACCACTCAAGTTTTGATACCCCTTATGCTGATCAGGTTGCAGCGCCGTCGATGGATGCTCATGTGCATCATCGGCTTTCGCAATATAATCAGGTTGAGTATCATCTGTCTTCACTGATGGCTGATCGACAGAGGAATGTCCGCTATCTGCATTGCCTTTAACATCATGAATAGGCTCTGTATGTATCGGCTTCTCCTCAACAACAATTGTCCCATGTTTAGGTGAATCCACATGCTTACTTTCATCAGGTAGTTTTGATAACTCCCCAGACTTAGAAGCATCATGCTGCAAGGTACCATCATGATTAGTGTGATTTTGCCCTGACCTCCCTTTATCAGAGTCATTAGCCCTATCAGAATCTGAATCACAATTTTTACCCTTGCCCTTATCATCATCTGAATCCGTGTCACTATCCGTATCCGAGTCAGCATCACTGTCCGTGTCCGAGTCGGTATCGCTGTCGGTATCTGAATCCGTATCACTGTCGGTATCCGAGTCGGTATCACTGTCCGTGTCCGAGTCAGTATCCGTGTCAGTGTCGCTGTCGGTATCTGAATCCGTATC
>JBEBJQ010000073.1:0-20838 GCA_040079795.1 Methylococcales bacterium | reverse complement strand
ACTTTATTTAACGATTATTTTTATATAACTAAATGATAATTTGATATAAATAATTTTTAATATATTTTATAAAGTGACCAAAACACTTTCATACCCGGCTACAAACTCCAAAATTACTGCGTTATTTCACCTAAACTGGGTTATTTAACATTGAACGTAAGAACAAGGGCTTAGAAAAATGACAACGTTTTAGCCTGCTCATGGTAATTTTAGAGAAATATAAATAAACTCAGCTTTCTCAAGGAGTTTTATATTGAAGTAAATTATTTTAGATCAACATAATCAAACCTTGGTAAAACAGTTGCTTCTAAAATGAAATTAAACGACTAACGCTTTCTATTCAAATATATAAACACTGCGCCAGACAACAAAATAATACCGGCGCCAGTTAGTGCGGTTGAGGTTAAAGTTTCATTAAAAAACGCCAGCCCTAACAGCCATGCAAACACAGGGCCGCAATAACCGACGGTGGAAATTAACGCTGCATCACCATATTGAAATGACCGTGTCAGCCAAAGCTGACCGAAATAAGTGGTGGCTGCAATCACGCCCAAAAGCAGCCATTGATCAGTGGACGGCCATTGCCAGGCAGAAAATGCCCAGAGTGCGCTGCACAAAGTTGAAATACTGACGAAATAAAAAATAATGGTGAACGGATTTTCGGTACTCAGTTTGCGGATATAAAAGAACGCCAAGGCAATAAAAAAAGCTGCGCCCATACCAGTCCCATAACCCAACATATTTAAGCTAAATTCGGGGCTAACCAATAGATATACCCCATACAAGCACAGAAAAATTAATAACGCTAACAGAGGTTTAACCCGTTCCTTTAAAAAAATCCCTGCCAAAATCGCCACTAATATTGGTGCGGTGTTGGCTAATAAGGTTGCCGTTGCCAATGGTAAATGGGTGATGGCATAGTAGTAAGCAACTAACGCCAAAAAACCCGTAAAACCACGCATACACAAATCAAGCTGTTGTTTACCCCGAAAGGGCAACTGCTTAAACCCCATGTAAGTGCCAAACATCAATACGCCAGCAAAACTGCGCACAAACACAATTTCCATAAGCGCCAGATCCTTAAGCGCCCGCACACAAGCCGCCATAACCGCGAACAAGGCTTGAGCGCCAACCATATACAGGATACCTGAATGCACTCCCCGTTTATTTAGCATATAGGGTTAATGAGAATAACTGATGGTTAAACCAACCCGCACATCCTTATCCAGTAAGGCGGCATTGCTGTCTTTTGTGGCAAAGGTACCGATAACCGATCCCATAACTGACCAATGATCATTGAAGGTATAGCTTAACATCGCGCTAGTCAGGGCTTGATCGGCGTTTAAACTCCCCCGGTTATAAGAGATGAACAACAAATTACCATTGTTAAAACTATGGCTATAGCGTATCAACCAAGTCCCGAAAACGTCGCCATTGACAGTTGATTCTCCAATCGCTAAACCAGCAGTCCTATCCAGAAAAGCTTTTGCCTGGACAGAAGCAGTAATGCTCTGTTCATTGGAGAGGGTATAGTCAAACCCAAAGGTAGCCGCCACTTGGTTTTTGCTGATACTGGAACTGCCTTGATAGGGAAAGCTAGTAAGGGGGACAGTCAGGGTGTCAGCGAGCAGCCCTTGGCTATAGGCTAAATCGAGCTTCAGTAATAGCTTACCAATGGCGCGGTTGGCACTCGCCCCCAGTAACCAGTAGCCATTTTCTTTGGCCATAATATCACCCGTCATGCTTGTAGGCGTTACATAATGTAGCGGGTTCTCATAGAGATAAGCTGCCATCAGCGCAACATCGCTGTGGGCAACCGACCATTGTATGCGCGATCCTACTTCTAGCTTATAGTTATCCTTATCGGGATCGGTGATATTAAACGGGATGGGCGTATAAGCGGGGCTGCTAATCCTGGGTAAGGGATTAAACTGCGGATTTAAGTTAACGAAGGTCGAGGCGCGGATGGCTTCGTTAAAATAATCCCAGGTAATAAACCACTGGTTTAAGCGGGCATCTTCCATTTCGATGATGCTGAGATCACGGTATTCAAGGGTATTGATGTTATCAAGGACGGAGTTACCTTCCGCTTCTCCCCAAACGATAGTTTGCCTGCCCAGTTTTAAGGTATGGTTAGTAAAACTTTTGCTGATAAATAATTCGTTCAAGCGTGACTCAATATTTTCCACCCGTTGCTCCAACTCAATGGATTGGCTGCTTCTGCCATTTTCATAGTCATAGTCGGTCGGCCAATAAATTTTAGTTTGGGCGCTGCCTTGGATATTCCACGTAGGTGCGAATGAATTTTGATATTTCAACAGGAAATTTAAGCGGTTATCTTCAATCACCGGCTGCTTTTCCACCCCTGAAGCCGTGGCATGCGGATTAATTTGCGCATAAATCTGCTGGCTGAGTTTAAAAATGAATTTGTCTAAAAAACTGTCCGGTTTTACCGGCGCCAGCGCCTGGTCATCAAAACTGAGGGTGTTTCCCACGCCATCGTCAATGCTCAACTCATCGGACAAAGTTATGGCAGGCGCTTTAGCTTGAGTCTGGTTAGCATAGCCGCTGGCACAAAACAGCCCCAGCAATAAAGTTAAAACAGCGCTAAGCATTATCCTTCAAGCGTTATTGCGTTATTGCGTTATTATTTAAGCTGAGATCTGAGTTTTTCCAGGGTGGTTTCCCGAAATGCCACATCGGTCAGGGTACGTTGGGTTAAAAAGTCTTCAGGAATAGAGACATCTGTGTTGATTTCGGTGCGTACCATATTGGATAAGCGATTGGTAACCAGATTCATCATGGTCTGTGAACGTGCAGTCCAAACCCCTTTAATTTCATCTACTTTAGAGGTTAACAGGCGCTTAATTTCTTTGGGCTGTTTATCGTACATCTCGGCGCGCAAGGAAACAAAACGTTCTTTATCAACGTAAAGCACCGTGCGGGCATAGCGGGTTTTACGGGCGCGTTCGGCATTAGGCAGGGTTTCAATTTTCCAGACCGGGCGCCCTGCTTCGGTGGCTTCACCCAGAACATTAATGGTGTAATCGTCCAGTTTCCCGGTATCCGTATCTTCGGTAGTAAATTCAGAGCCAAATAAAGAAGCAGGTTCTGAATCATCTTCTGAATTCCCGCTGGCAATGCGTTTAACCTTACCCAGCGCAGACAGATATAACCAGGTTTCATTGTCTTTGCCGGGCTCGTCATAGGTATAGTTCAACATCCCCACGCCTTTTTCAGCCGCTGGCGATACCACAATAGTTACATCCTTAGTGTCTTTATTGCCCTTACCATAATTGATACCCACCGCTTCCAGCAATTTAACCCGCGGATCTTCAACACAGGTGATTTTATTGGCCTTAATACCGTATTGGCAACTGGATAAGCGCGACTTCACAAACGCCGAATCAGTAATACTGCGTTGATAATCCGCCATTTTTTCCAGAATCTCGCGCCCGTTGACCGCCGTTTCAGAAACGGCGAAACTGGCTGTTGAAACCAACAGGAGCAAAACTGAAAGTATCAAGATGTTCAGCATTCGCACACCCTTAAAAATTAAAACCGGTTTTAACATCTTTAAGTCCAAATTTTGGTTTAAAAACTACCAATAAAGCTGGCAATAAAAATAACTCACACAGAATACCGACAAAAATGGCTAACCCGCCAAATATGCCCATTTTTGCCGTACCCAAATAAGCCGAAAAGCCTTGAATTAAAAAGCCCATCCCCAGCACCATCCCGGTAAACATCACCGAAGGCCCTACTTCCGTTAAGGTGCTTTTGAGTGATTGCGCCATATTCCGGGTTTTCAGCAGCGAAATGCGATAATGCGACATAAAGTGGATAGTATCATCTACAGCTAAGCCGATAATCACCGGTGCCAATAGCAAGGTATCGGTATCCAGTGGAATATTCAGTAACCCCATCAACCCGTAAGTAAACAAAGCCGGAATAATATTAGGGATTAAGGACAACAAACCCGCCTGTACCGAACTTAAAGTCAGGAAGATAATCACACTGATGACCCCCAGGGCAATCAGAAAGCTGCCATATTGCGAATGGGCAATGATCGCTTGTGTGCGCATAGCTAAAGGTACTGTGCCGGTCAGGGTCACTTCTAGATTAGGGAAATCGGTTTTAATGTCCGCAAAAACCTGGTTGATTTCAGTGTTAACTTCGTCAAAAAACGCCTGATATTGCGAAGAACCGGCACTGTAAACATTCACACTGATATGCGACTGGCTGTAATCATCTGATACGATGCTCCGTCTGTCGGTGGGATTCACGCTGTTAAACAAATATAACAACTGCGTAATCAACGGCTGGGAGTCCGGGATACGATAAAAGTCCGGCTGATTTTCGTGCATGACTTTATTGGTGTCTTTGACCAGATTAGCCAGTGAATAAGTTCGGCTAACTTGCTTTGGATACTTGGCGATAATGCGGCTTTGCAAAGTATCAATTCTGGAGAGAATAAGCGGGTTCAGGATACCGTCAGTGGTTTTGGTATCAATCATGATTTCCATGTTTTGAGTGCCAGCCATTTTATTATCGGCAACCTCGTAAGCTACGCGAATTTCACTCCCCTCACGGGTCAGCTCCGTCACATTGGAATCAATACGTATTTTGCTTTCACCGTACCAACAAACGGCAATCAACAGCCCGAAAACCATCAAGATACTGACAGCGTATCTTGATGCCACCCCAGGTAAAACCATTAATAGTTGCTTTTGGGTATTCACTACCCAGTAGGTAGTAACCGAAATACCGGCAATAAAACCACCAATTGCCCAACCCAATGCCAATAGCACCAAGCCAACATAGACCGATAAGCATAACGTCCGTGTTCTGCCCGACAGCGCTAACCACCAGTTGGGTAATTTCTGCAACCAATTTTGGGTTAACTTGGGTTTACTGCTTTCAGGATGCCAAAAATCCAATAAAATCGGGAGTAAAATTAGGGTAAACAAGTACGCCATGCCAACGCCCATAGTCGACATTCCTGCAAAAACCCGAATCGGATACAGTTCAGAAAAAATCAACGACAAGGTGCCTGCCATATTGGTCACACTGGTTATCAACATCGGCAAACCGGTTTCAGCATATGCAAAAGAGAGCGCGGCACGATGCTCAGACCCTTGGCGTCGTTGTGCCAGATAAATGCTGATGACGTGTATACAATCAGCTATACAACACACAAACACCAGCATAACCGTCAAACTAATCATAGTCGACAGGCTTTTACCCGCCCATGCCGTAATACCGGTAATCCAGACAAGGCTTAGCACGACAGTTAATATCGGCCATAACACCGCGCTAAACGAGCGGAACAACACCCATAACAACACCACATTGATCAGTATCATACCCAGATTAAGCCCGGCCGATTGCTGCAAAACTTGTTGTACAAATTCCATTAACGGCGGATAACCAACCGAATAAAATTCAAATTGATCATCGTAGCGGCTATAAACAGCTTTTAACCCTTTGACAAAACGGGCGTATACAAAATTGTCCACTTTTTCGTAAGTAATTTCCTGAACTTCAGCACTGTTATCGAATTTTAGCGCTGCCGTATCGGCTCCGGTATTGGCAAAACTATCATCCAAAACAATATCTTCCGCATTGACTTTTGGGACAAAATCCTTGCTAGGCAACGATCCGAAATCGGTTTGAATTAATACTGCCGCATATTGCCCATCGGGCGAATAAAAAGCTAACTGATAATCTTTTTGCGCCAAAGCATTGGCTTTTAATGCTGCCAAGGCGGCTGGGTCATCGGGAATACTACGGGGCACCAGTCGATTGGAATTTAAAGTATCACCGCTGGCAGACTGCACCCGAAGATTACTTAGAGACTGCACTCGGCGAATATGTTTTAACTCATCCAGACTCACCGGCTTACCGGCGCTATCAAGCGGATTGTTAAGGCTCAGGTTGCGCCAGTTCTCTAAATCCTGAGTCAGTGCCTGAATGCTTTCTAAAGATTTTTTAGAAAAAACATCACCATCTTTAGCCCGGCACACCAAAAATACCGAATCATCACTGCCAAATTGCGCACGAAACTTATTTAATGCCACAATAGCCGGATCATTCCGATCCAGAAAGCTATTGGCACTGGTATTAATGCTGGTATGTTTAACAATACCTACTGCAAAAAACGCGGTCAGCCCTAGCACCAGCCCTAAAATCAACCATCTGAAGCTGATCATTTTGTCCGGCACGGTGGCAAAAGCCCTATTTATTTTTTCAAACCGATTACCCATTAACGCGCTCCTGCAATAACGGTACCCATGCTACCGACAGTTAAAATTGATAAAATGAAATTAAATTTCTGCTTCAAGTTCCACATGCAAGGGTGCAAACATGCCTTGCAAGGCATTTTTAATGCGCACATCCGCTTTTTCAGGCGAACCTGAATTAAAAGGCGGCTGGGGATCATATTCCACTTGCAGCTGCGTGGCCTCAGCATAGGCTTTGCCGCGCAAAGCTGCGATCACTTCCAACCCGAAATCCAGACCAGCCGTCACACCGGCGCCGGTAATAATATTACCATCCCAAACCACCCGCTCTTTTACCGGGATGGCACCAAAATTACCGAGCAAATCCAGGGTGACCCAATGCGACGTGGCCTTTTTACCTTTTAATAAGCCCGCCTTACCCAGCAACAAACTGCCAGTACAAACACTGGTAATATACTTTGCGGTAGCGGCTTTGGTTTTAATGAAGTCGATAAACTGCGGGTTCTGCATGGCTTTAAGCGTACCGGTCGCACCGCCCGGTAAAAATAGTAAATCCAGGTTGTCCGGACATTCGCTTTGAGTATGAGTTGGCGCAATGGCCAGTCCAGTGTCGGACATAACCGGGGTCAAGTCATCGGTTGGTGAAATCAAATGTACTTTCGCCCCCATCAGCGATGCAAACAAAAATTGTGGCCCTACCAAGTCAAGGGCAGTAAATTTAGGATATAAAAGCATCGCGATCTGCTCATTTCCCTCCATCTTAAAGTCTTTGACAGTCATGAATTCCTGGTGGGTTTTCATCGCAAAGGCTTCCGCTTCGGCTTTTTTTAAACTCAGATCTTTTTTTACACTAACCGTTTCAGGGATTAAAGGCGCTTTTTTAGCTGCCGGTTCGCAACCTGAAATAAGCGGCGCAAGACTGGCACCCAAACAGGCAAATTTGGTAAATTGACGACGTTTCATAAGGGAAATCCTGAAGATAGGTTTAAAATACTGTGATAATCGAGATTGGATTCAAAAACGGCAAATTGTTTAGTAATCCACCGAAAACGTTGCGTAAGCAGAAATAGGTTCCCCAGGCGCAACCCGTCCATTTAGGTAACCATAACTTTGAAAATACTCTTCATCAGTCAAGTTCTTGATGCTAAGGGCAACTTTATAACGCTCGTATTTATAGGCAATTGAAGCATCGACGGTATAAAAATCACCGGCTTTAAATTTATTATTATTTGAGAGAAACGCAGAGGATTGCCAATAAACACCTGCACCAATGCTTAAGCCTTTAAGTAAAGGTTGTTGAAATTCATAGTTAGCCCAGAACCGTGTCGAATGTGTTGGTACACTAGGCAATATAGCGCCTTCAGGAACATAAGCTGCAGCAGTTGGAATATAATGCTTAGCATCGAATGAATCAACATAAAAAGCATTGGTGTAGGCGTAATTAGCGAGAATATTCAAGCCTTCAATGGGCGCCCAAGTCAAATCTGCATCAAAACCGTAAGACCGTTGTTTGCCAGCAGTAACTGAATAAAAATTAGGGTCAGCATAGTCACCCACTGCGACATTCGTTCGGTCTATTTGATAAGCGGCTAACTGTCCGGTTAATTTTTCAGAAAAATTAAATTTAACCCCGCCTTCAATCGTTTCAGAAAGTTCCGGTGCTGGCTGCGTAGTCCTTGCAAAATTAACGAACGGCTGCCCGCGCATACCTTGGCTGTAGTTGACAAACACTGAAAAATCTTTAGTGATATCAAACACCGCACCCGCACGCGGCAACAATCTGAGGGAACTGGTTTGTGCGGAAGTAGGTCTTGGTTTGGTGGTGTGATAATCTATATCCACTACAGCGGCACGGACACTAAACAACAAATGCAGCCGCTCGTAGATGTTGCTCTGTAGCTGGGCATAGCCACCATAAGTGGTGTTATTAACAAACATGACATTACCAAATTTGGCATTGAACGGAGATGCCCAAGGGGTTCGAAATTCTGGGGTCAATAAAACTTCTCTTCCTGGACTGGCAGTATCAGCACCAATAAAACCAGCATCAGAATAGCGACTATAGTCTGCGCCGATCAGGAATTTATTTTTGGTTGGCCCTAAATCAAACTGGGCAAGGGCATTACCAAGAACGCTTTTCTCCTCTTGTTCTTGATATAGCTGACCATTAAATGTGCTGAAAAATAAAGGTTTAAAAGGTTTAGTAAGTATAGGTTCATCAGCCGTAAAACTATCACTTCCGCTTAAGACACGCGTTTTTTGATCAAATAACGATTCAGCATAGCGCGCCTTAAAATTAAATGACCAGACATTGTTGAGCTTGTGATCCAACGTTCCCCATAGTCCGTTAAATTCTGAGTCACTGGTAGGCAAGTTGGTAGGCCCGATAAACATATTACGATTGGGTAACGTGTATTGATTTGTGACAACCGTGCCAGTGGCGGGTAACCCCTGGTAATCCTGTTGCCGCCATCTTGAAAGCCGCCCTTGCAGGGTAAGGGTGGTTGATTCATGGTCAGTGAAAGTCAACACCGGATTAATGTTATAGCGTTCGTTATGAACCGTATCAATATAACTGTGGGCATCGGTAAACTCACCCGTAAACCGGAACAGGATGTTATTAGTGAGCGGTTGATTAATATCCACAAAAGGCTGATAAAAATCATAAGAACCCACTTTCATGCCCAACTGACCGAAGGCTTTACTGGTGGGTAATTTAGAGACTAAATTAACCACCCCGCCCACCGGCGCACCTGAACCGCCACTGTAAAGCACGGCATTAGCGCCTTTTAGCACCTCAACCCGTTCGAGGTTATTGGTACTTTCACGATCACCCGGATTGTAATACTGGGTAAAACCATCCAGCAATTGTTCAGCAGCAAAACCCCGAATCCTAGTCTTTTCACCACTGGGCGTAAACAGGGGGTTATTCGTTACAACACCGCTGACATTGCGGAGTGTTTCGCTCACAGTGACACTCTGCTGGTCATTAATCACTTTGGGTGTAACCACAACTACCGATTGCGGAATTTCTTTAAGCGGGGTATCAGTGCGGGTGGCACCAATAATCCGGGTTTTGTTATAGCGCTTATAGCCGGTATCTTCGGGCTGTGCCTTCGGTTCTGGAGCATCTTCCTTCAGAGCGGTTGCGGTCACCTTGATTTTTTGCAAGATCACTTCGCCGGAATCATTTATGTCTAATACACTTTCACCGGGGTCTGCCGAGGCAGGATTTGAAGTTTTGGGCTGACTTTTTGGATTCTCTTTTGCCTGGACGATAGCACCAGTCAATAACATCAAACTGATCACTATCGGCTTAAGATTCTTTACAGTTGCTTGTTGCAGAAAAGTTGGCATGATTTTGAACGTTACTATTTATGATTATAAAATTCTGCTTAGACGAATGGAACGCTAAAACACGTACATTCAGCCTAAAAAACTTCTTTTTGCCAATTTAAAATTAGCAGCCTAGAACTGCCTATAGAAATGGTTACTGCTCTACGGTAACAAAAGATAGTTTATCGATACCGGATCGTTGTGCTATTGCCATGACTTTTGCTACTGCGTCAAATACCGCAGTTTTGTCAGCCTGTAATTGCAGATTTATTTCAGGGTCTTTTTCTTTGAGTTGTTTCAATTCCAATTCCAAGCCTTCCAGCGGAATTTGCCGCTCATCCAGCAATGCTTGACCATCAGCTGTAACACTGAGCGTAGCGACATGCTGATCCGGTGCCGGTTCGGTTTGTTCGGTTTTAGGCAATTTCACCCGCACGACTTGGGTCAGCAAAGGAGCCGTGACTATAAACACCACCAGTAACACCAACATCACATCCACTAAGGGTGTAACGTTAATTTCACTCATTTCCCCTTCTGAATCATTTTGTGTCTGTATAGCCATGTACGCTCACCGTTTGCTGCAAAAGATGTTTTTTAATCGTGTTGTGTAAAAAATTATTCGCAAACTGTTCCAGCTGCTGAACTAATTTCCGGTTTTGGCGCAAATAGAAGTTGTAGCCCATCACCGCCGGAATCGCGACCGCAATTCCCAGCGCAGTTGCAATCAAGGCTTCTCCAATAGGCCCTGCAACCACTTCCAGACTGGCAGAGCCTTTTTCGCTAATATCCTGTAGCGCATGCATAATGCCCCAAACCGTCCCGAACAACCCCACGAAAGGGGAAATACTGCCAAAGGTCGCTAACCATCCAAGACCTGAATCAAGCCGCGCTTTTTCCTGCTGTATCTGTTGTTTTAGGGAACTTTCCAACAAATCATGCCAGGGACGATACTGCTCGGGACGGGATAACGCAGTCTCAGGTATAGATTTAAGCGTACTCAACCCGCGTTCGAACACTCTCCCTGCTTGCGAATCAACACCCAAAGATAAATCTAACCCGGATTCGGCTGCATATTCCCTGAAAAAACGCGCATTACGCAGGCGATACCAAAGCAATTCTCCCGCTTTTAACAAAATGACCACCCAACTTAATAACGAAAAAAAACCAAGCAGGTAAAGGGTATAGTCAACAATTAGGCTTTGTGATAGGTTCAAAAACGTCTCCTTATAATAATTATTATTTTTTAGCTTTAATACAGGACTGTGCATAAACTGCACACCAATTTTTTACTCAATGGTTCAGCTCAATTCAAACTCTATAGGCACAGTAACCCAACTGACAATGGGCGCATCGCCCCGTTTACCGGGTATAAAGCGCCACTTTTTTACCGCAATTAAAGCCGAATCATCAAGCTCCTTATGCCCGCTGCTGCGCTTAACAAAAATATCCGAACACGCGCCCTCAGGGTTAACCTGCACCCTTAATATCACCGTACCTTCCAAATGATTTTTTCGGGCCTCATCCGAATAATGCGGGGCAGGATTATTCAAATAATTGGCATTAACACGGGCGGAAGTTACTTTTACCTGACTGTGTTCACTCCGCTCGGAAGTGCTGTTGCTATGCGTCCCGGAAACCGCAGTTACATTAGCAGGCGGCGCTTCAACTGGTGAAGCCTTAGTTTGAGCAGCCGATTCAGTTAGCTCCGGCTTAGTTGGTTCGGGTGTCAAAAGGGATTTTTTAACGGGCTTTGGAATTAATTTGGGTTTTAACTTTGGCTTAGGTTTGGGCGGCGTTTTTTTTACTTCCGGTTTCATTGGCGTTAGCGGTTCTGCCGGGATTACGCTTTTAACCAAGGCGCCTGAATTGGGTGCCACTAAAGCAATATCGATCATCGGCAGTGCTTTCGTTTCGGTAAAAGCATCAGGTGCAGGACGGTTTAAATACCAAATCAGGAATGCCGCATGCAAAGCCACCGCGATAAGCGTAACAGTTCCCAGCACCAAAGGACGCGACCATGAATACGGCAATTCAATGGGATCAAGTGAAAACGGCGCACGACGAAAAGCCTCGGCTTCAATAAAATAATAGTTATTCATTCCTACCAATCCGCCAGCAATGAATACTGCTGGTAATGACACACACATGCCTTAAGCTTAATAGCCACTGCATACGCACAATTTTTTCGATCTACCAGCAGCGCCTTCTGCATAATCACTTAACGATCTTATTACGCCGGACATTCGGCAGAGAAACTAATTCAGGGGAATTTTTAACAAAAGAATCATGCATATCAATAATTTGTTGTTGCATCTGCTCAAGCTTTCTCTGTGTTTCAAACAACTGCGTTTCCATAAATTCAAAATGTATCTGAAAGTAACGGGCATCTGGAAAGCTTGGTTTCTTGGGCCTTTTAGAGGATTGAATTAATGTTTCACTTGTAAACCGTTCAGAATCATTAGGTTTAAGTTCCATTTTCTTGTTTTCCTGTAAAAACTTTAATGCGTAAGTCGTCATTTTTAAGGGGGCGGGTAGTCATGGAAAAATTACTGCGGCAATCACTTTATTAGAAAGACCTTTCGGTACCTTTCCCGATTAGACGTTTCAAGAGCTGAAATACGTACTTCAAACCAAAAAAAAGCAATTTTTATAGCAAATTTTTACCAAGCCTTACAACACCCTGAATTTATAGTGGCTTTAAAAATTAAGAACGCGCCAAATTGGTAATGAACTTTGCTTTCATTTAACAAAAATTAGCTTTTTTTCATCACTTAGGTACGTAATTTGCGTCTTTATTCGTCTAATTAAACAAACAACAATACCGAGAGACTGAAGCCGAAGAGCGTCCCGGAAATCTGCTTTAGCCATTAAATCAATATGGATCAAAGGTAAAACAATGAGTAATGCAAAAAACCTCGCCTGGAAACCAGTCAAATTAAATTTTTTAGCCTTCAGCATTATGGTCGGCCTTTCTGCAACCTGCTCAGTGAATGCCGCGCAAGTCAGCGGTGTAGTCACCATCAGTATTGATAACGCCGCCCTAACCCCCATTTTTCTTGCCAATAACCCCGGCTATACAGCTTGGAGCCTTAATGGCTTTTATGATTGCAGCCAACAAAAAATAAGGGTTGGTTACGGTTCAACACTGACCATTCCAAATAGCACCGAGACCCAAAACCTGAAGTTCCCCGTCAACAGCAATACCACGAAAATTACCGTAGAGACAGAAGGAAAATATAAAGAACCGCGGCAAATTCAGGCAACTACTATGGATGCCAGCAATACCTCAGTGGGGCAAATCGGCTTATGCGGTGCACTGCGATACATCTCGACCATTCCAAGCAAAAATCCAAATACTGGCGTTATTACCTATTCGGATACCTATCTGTCCTCCGCTGACTTCAGGTTGCAAAAATATAAAGGCGTTTGGAATTTAGCTTCTGATGACTTTGGTTTTGGTGTTAATACTTTTTATCAATTAACCAATGTTCAGGAATCACTTAATGCCAAGGGCGAATTACTTTTAAGCGGCGACCTGATCTTTGGTGATGTGGAAACCTCTATTTTGATCCAAAAAACTAACTGGGGCGGATTTGTAGGGGCGCTTAAAGCAGGTAAAGAACATGTTGTGGTTGGCCATCTTAGCCTGGAGCCTTCTACAGCTACGCCAACACCCACAATAACTATAACCCCAACGGTTACGCCTACAGCAACAACGACACCTTCGGTTACGCCAACCCCTACGGTAACAACAACACCCACAGTTACCCCAACGCCAGCGGTAACGACCACACCGATAGCCATACCACCAGCGACAGTGCCAACGTTAAGTATCGCCCCTGCTACTTCAGCGGCTCCAGGAACGTTAATGACCCTGACATTTCAACAAACGCAAGGGCTTACTTACACACTTTGCTACGGTGGTGCCAGCGGCCAATACACCGCAGGCTGTCAAACGATTAGCCCACCTTTCGAATTCGTCCTGCCGGAAAAGACCAACATCTATGGCGCAGTTAAAGCGTCTAACGGACAAATTGAAAGTGCCTATTCCAATGAGCTGCATATACAGGCTATTGACCAAACAGCCACCTATGATGCCAAACAGAACTTAGTAATCCCCAGCGTAAAAGCATTCGGAAAACGTTACAAAGTGATCCTGCAAAATAACGGCGGCTATATATTCAAACTGGAACAATCTGAAGAACTTAAATAACCGGGCGCATGCATACACATAAAGCAGCCCCCTAACGAAGCTTAGTAACTTTAAACCGAAATTTGAAGCAGAGATAAAACCTATGCCCACAAAACCATATCCTTCTATTAAACTGGCAAGCGTCAGGTTTATCGCCTTCACTGCCGTTACCAGCCTACTTTTACCTTCCTTGGCGAATGCTAAATTGGTGGCTGGTTTAGCGACCATTTCTATTGACAATCCTACCATTATCCTTACCACAATAAGCGATTATCCTGCTTATGTGAATGGAACCTATGTTGAGGGTTATTTCGATTCTACTCAAGACAACGTAGACTTGATTTTAGATAATCCTGCAACGCTAACCCTTAGTCCGAATAGCAAAGACCAATCCTTGGCTTTTCCTGTCCAGCCTGCCACCGTGCCGGCCAATAACCATGACAGATTTCCTCAAGCAACCACTATGGATACCGGCAACACTTCTGTTGGACAGATTGGTTTAAGCGGTGCAATGAGAAATGCGAATGTCGGCTCAACTAAAACTAACTATCTTGAAAACCAGGATCTGAGCCTGTTAAAAGTTAACGATGTCTGGAATCTGGTGACCCATGACAGCGTAGGGGGGGCTCAAACGCTTTATCAATTAGCGCCCGGTTACTCCGAGGGGCTCGATACTAATGGCAACCTTACCCTTAGTGGTAACCTGATTTGGGGTGATGGCTCTAATGCTGTCACTGTATCAGGAGTTGGTGGCGCGCCGGTGCCCAATATTTCTCCCTGGGTGAATTTTATGCGGGTTAAGCCTGGTGATTACTACAAGGTGATTGGGCATATGGAATTAAAAACCCTCCCTACGCCAACACCCATACCAACGGTTACACCCACACCCACCGTAACGGTGACACCTACTGTTACCCCAACACCCAGCGTAACGGCGACACCAAGCGTTACCCCTACAGCCACAGTAACTGTAACACCAAGTGCCACCCCAACCCCCACTGTAACTGTTACGCCGACAATTACCCCAACTGCTACGCCTACCCCCTCAACTACTGTGACCCCAACAGCCACTGTAACCTTGGCACCGACCCTTGCACCAGCAGCAGTGCCGGTATTAAGCGTGAACCCCAGTGCATCAGCAGCACCCGGCACAGTGATGCGCTTGACTTTTAAACAGGAGCCAGGGGTTACCTATCAACTATGCTACGGCACGGCTCCGGGAAAACTCACTGTGGGCTGCGGGGCTATTAGCTCACCTTTTGAGTTCGTCATGCGCGATAAAACCGATATCTATGGTGCGGTTAAAGCCTTTAATGGTCAGGTAACCAGTGCTTATTCCAATGAATTGCACATCCAGGCAACTGATCAGGAAGCTTACTATGATGCCAATCAGAATTTGGTGGTTCCTCGGGTACTGGCGTTCGGCAAAGCCTATAAAGTGACCTTGCATAATAACGGCAACTATGAATTCAAACTGGAACAAGCGGAGGAAATCAAATAACCCGGCATTAGTAAAAAAGCGCTGTTGATGGGTATGAGTATCCGGCTAATCAGGTAAGCGCTTGGTTTATGCCCAGTGCCATACCCTGGTTGCACATCCATGTCACTGGATTCCGGCTTCCATGACGGAATGAGGTACGTTGAAACTTGTGTAGATACTTATGCCCTACTGGACATTAAATTTTAAAAATTGGCCTAGTAAATTAATACATAAAATTACCTGAAAACCAGCTGCTTCAGCTAATTTAAAAACTCGTCATTCCGGCAGGGAAGCCGGAATCCAGTTGCCATGGAAAGGCTTGTTAAATTGCAGCAGCTACCCATACCAGGCAGGGCACTTTAAAAAATGTGGCATATCACTTGTTTTTATAGGGCATATCCCTGATTTCACGGTCTTGCAAGCTATCTTGAGCAGTACAAAGCGGTTTAACGCCAAAAACCTGTTTTTTTAAAATACATTTAAAACAGATATATAGAGATAATTGCCGGGGATTTTTTGATTTTTATATGGTTTGGCATAAATAGTGCTTTATATCTATTGGATTTCTGCTAAATAGTCCGGCGCGGGCAAACCAGTTGTGGACTGTAACCGCTTGATTGTTGTGGCTCATTTAGCTTGGGTCCATTAATGACAAAGCTTAATGGGTATGCCTTGTTAAAAGCTGCCCATTTATACCATTACCTGATCCCGGTATTCATTAAACAATGCCTGGATCAGGTAGTGGCGTTGGAAAGGTTGGATTTCAACCTAATTGTTGCTAACAGGATGACCGGTAAGGACTTAAATTCATTCATGAAGAAGCTGTTAGCAACTGTTGTTAAGGAAGCCAGGATGACCAAACCAGGGATTCAGGTTGTTGCATAAGGATTGGCATACATTGCCACATCCACCGTAAGGTGGACTCGGAAAGCTACAGGTCTTGAGTGTTTCAAGACGGCTGGGTTGCCGCCAGAGGCAAAAGCTCAGTGCCCCCCAATTTAAAGGTGGCTACGGGTAATTCCCTGGCGTTTAACTTTTAACCGTAATTTAATTAGAGATACCAATTATGAGTAACGTACAACACAACCCCATGAAACTGGCAACCGCCGGGGCTTTGGCATTCACAGCCATTACCGGCTTAATGATGCCGTCCATAGCAAGCGCGTCGCTAGTGACTGGTTTAGCAACCATTTCGATTGACAATCCCACCCTTATCCGTACCACGATAAGCGATTATCCTGCTTATGTAAATGGAACTTATATTGGGGGTTATTTCGATTCTACCCAAGATAATGTTAATCTCGTACTCAATAGCACTCCAACACAGAGCCTTAGCCCAGACAGCAAAGACCAATATATGGCTTTTCCTGTCCAGCCTGCAACCGTGCCGGCCAGTGGCAATGACCGATTTCCCCAGGCAACCACTATGGATAACAGCAACACCTCAGTGGGTCAGATTGGGCTTAGCGGTGCCATGCTAAATTACAATGTCGGCCCAGTTCATACTAACTATCTTGAAAACCAGGATATGAGCTTATTGAAAGTTAACAATGTCTGGAATCTTGTGACCCATGACAGTGTGGGTGGAGCTCAAACGCTTTATCAATTGGCAGCCGGTTACTCCGAAGGACTTGACGCTAGCGGTAACCTTACCCTCAGTGGCAACTTGATTTGGGGTGATGGTGCTAATGCGGTGACAGTAATTGGTACTGGGGTTGGCGGTGTTCCAAACCTATCTCCTTGGGCAAATTTTATGCGGGTGCCTGCTAACGAACGCAACACTGTCATAGGACACCTGGAGCTAAATGTTTCCGCTGTGCCTGTTCCTGGTGCAGTGTGGTTATTCGGTAGCGCCCTGGCCGGTCTGGTTGGCTATCGCCGCAAAAAAGCAGTTTTAGCCGCTTAAAGCAAGCCATTAACCCAGTGCATCTGCAATGGTTGCACTGGGTTGATTTGCCATTTCCCCAGCCGGCTATTTCAAAGGCCGCAAAAACTGCGGCAAATCACACGAAATTCGTTAAATACCCTATTTTTTAAGCCTCGCAAACGCTTTCTACCAAAGCAAACCGGCCAATTTTACCCTAAACATCTGCCTGCTCATAAAGCAAAACTTCAGTATTGACGGGCATTACAGCCTTAAAACCGCATTCGTCACCTCCCTGTTTTAAACATTGGCATATTGTTTGCAATATATTATTCCGAGTATCGCATTTTTAAACGTTAAATCGATACTTAATTCCCTTGATTGGGCTTTAATTGACGATCAACCCGGCAGTAACCGGCTTGCTGACCGGGGTATTGTCCGCCATTGCTTGTTAAGGTTAGCTGGATTTACCCGGCCAGGGATTCAGAGTGTGTAAAAGGATTTACGTGATATGCCACATTCACCAATAGGTGGACTTGTAACTCCAAGGGATTGTTAGAAGACCACCACAGGTGCTTAATTTTAAACTGATATTTTAATAAGAGATACACTACATGAGAAACATCCAACAGCATTCCCTAAAATCAACCATTGCCGGGGTTCTGGCATTCAGTGCGGCAGCAAGCCTAATGGTACCCTCCCTGGTAAGTGCAGCGCCGGTGAGCGGCGCCGCAACGCTGTCGATCAACAATCCTGTTTTTGCAAGCGTAACAACCAGCGCTTTTTATCCGGTTGGAACCATCATTTCAGCTTATTTCGATTCCACGCATGATAATGACACCATTACCTTAACCGCACCGGCCTTAACAATTGACATCCCGGCAACCAGCACCGACCAATGGCTGGTTTTCCCAGTCAATTCCCCTACCCCGCCAGCCTCTACCAATCCGGCCAACCGCTTTCCCCAAGCCACCACTATGGATACCGGCAATACAGCAGTCGGCCAGATTGGTTTAAGCGGCGCATTGAGAAACACCAACGCCAATACTCCCTATACCAATTATCTTCAGTTCCAGGATTTTAGTGTAGAAAAAATCAACGGGGTCTGGAATGTGGTGACCCATGACAATGTCGGCGGTGCCGAAACGCTGTTCCAATTAGTTAATCCTGCTGAAGCGCTTGATGTTAATGGTAACCTTACCCTCAGCGGTGATCTGGTGATGGGGGATGGCACTAACGCTTATACCCTATATGGTCGAAATGGCCCAACTATTCCCGGCTTATCCCCATGGGTGAATTTCCTGCAAGTGCTGCCTGCCCAATATAATACAGTCGTCGGGCATTTCAATTTGCAACCCTTAGCCGCTGCTCCAACCGGCCTGGCAGCCATCCCTGTTTCCAGTACCCAGATCAACCTCAGCTGGGCGGATAATGCCAACAATGAAGCGGCCCAGTACCTGGAGCGTTGCCAGGGCGGGGGTTGCAGCAATTTTGTGCAAATTGCCGCAATCCCCGCCAATACCACCGCTTATAACGATACCGGTTTAACTGCCGGAACTTCTTATAGTTACCGGATACGTGCGCATGGCCCGACTGCGGATTCTGCATATTCCAATACGGATACGGCAGTCACTCCGACCGCGCTTCCAGCAGCACCCAGCAACCTATCAAGTAATGCTAAAACCAAAACCATGGTTAACTTAACCTGGGTAGATAACTCAAGCAATGAATTGAACTTTAAGTTAGAGCGTTGTAAAGGTCAAACCTGTAACAATTTTGTCCAAATTGCGGCACCTGCGGCAAATGCCACGTCTTTTTCAAATTCCGGACTGACCAAAAACACCTGGTACCGTTACCGGATACGTGCCTATAACGCGGCAGGTAATTCTGTCTACAGCAACATCTATTGTGTTAAAACCCTAAGTTAAATCTGCTCGGTCAGCGCTAACAGGTATACGCCAGTTACCGCTGCCACAGATTAAAACCAGCAACGACTTGTCTTATTGACCAGTCGTTGCCGATAAGGAAGCCGGGAGATTCAGGCCAGGGAGTCAGGCTGTTGCACAGGGATGCGCTCACATTGCCACCTTCACCGTGAGGTGAACTCGGAAAGCCACAGGTCTTGGGCGTTATTAGACGGCTGGGTTGCCTTCAGGTGCAAATGTACAGTGCTTTTCAACGACCTTTGAAAGCTACTGGGCACCCTTGCCTTGATGCCAAATTTTAAATTGTAATTAAAATAAGAGGTATAACTCATGAGTAAGATGCAATACAACCCGATGAAACTGAAAATAAATGGCAGTCTGGCATTGAGTGTTATGGTCGGCCTGCTGGCGCCCGCTCTAGGAAATGCGGCAACGGTAACCGGAATGGCAACTATTTCTATCAACAATCCGGCTTTAAAGACTGCAACCATAAGCAGTTATTATCCAGCCGGAACAATCGTATCCGCCTATTTCGATTCCACGCATGACAACGACACCATTACCTTAGTCGCACCGACCGCAACTACGGTAATCAGTGCAACCAGCACCAGCCAGTTTTCTCAATTTCCGGTGCAGCCAGCCACACCACCGGCTACGACCAACCCAGCCAACCGGTTCCCTCAGGCTACCACTATGGACACCACTAATACCGCTGTCGGTCAGATTGGTTTAAGCGGCGCCATGCGCAACACCAATGCCGTTGCACCCTATACCAATTATCTGCAAAACCAGGATTTTAGTGTCCAAAAAATTAACGGGGTATGGAACCTGGTGACCCATGACAATGTAGGCGGAGCTGAAACACTGTATCAATTAGCTGCCGGTTTCTCTGAATCACTTGATGCCAATGGCAAGCTAAAATTAAGCGGTAACCTGATTTTTGGTAACGGCACCAATGCTTATACTATTAATGGTGTCGGCGGGGCGCCTATCCCAAATCTTTCACCCTGGGTGAATTTTTTGCAAGTGGTTCCTGCACAACAAAATACGGTGGTGGGATTTTTTAATTTACAACCCTTACCCGCAGTACCGACCAACCTTAGTGCTAGCGTCGCTTCGGCCACCCAAATTAACCTTACCTGGACCGATAATGCTATCAATGAAACCGCCCAATATCTGGAACGTTGCACCGGGGCTGCCTGTACTAACTTTGCCCAAATTGCAGCACCTGCAACCAATGCCACCAGCTATAACAATACCGGCTTAACAGCTAACACGACCTACAGATACCGTATACGGGCACATGGGCCAACCGGCGATTCGGCATACTCCAGCATTATAACCACGGCAACGGCGGCACCGGCAGCCCCTAGCGGTCTGTCCAGCAGCGCAAAATCTAACGTTATGGTTACGTTAACCTGGGTGGATGCTTCGAATAACGAAGCGAATTTTAAACTTGAACGCTGCAAAGGGGCATCTTGTACAGCTTATTCCCAAATTGCGACGCCTGCTGCTAATGCAACCAGCTATTCCAATACGGGACTGACCGCCAATTCCACATATAAGTACCGGATCCGGGCATCCAACATCATTGGTAACTCAGCTTATAGTAATATCTATACCGTCACCACCAACCCTTAAAAGTACGGGTTAAGGTAACGGGAGCAATCCCGTTACCTCTTCCAAAACCGGCGTCCGCATACTCTAATTTCAGAGCGAAAGCTAAACCCCCTCAGGTTTTAAGTTGAATTAATGATGCACTTATTTTTATATTAAAAAATAAGTTATTTGACCTAAAT
>JBEBJQ010000162.1:0-3664 GCA_040079795.1 Methylococcales bacterium | reverse complement strand
TTATCATTAAGTTTACGACTTGGGATAATGCTTTTTAAAAAATACTTTTCATCATCTTCTACAAACGGAACGTAATGAATATAGCCTAGAACCTTAACGACTAAAATTTTTTGATGTGGGTATTTTTCTTGATTTGGGTGTGGGGTAATATCTAAAATCCTACCTTCATTGATAGCATTTTCTATATCCTCAAAACAAACATTCCTTCCGTTTTTTAGAATGTCGTTTTTCTCTCTGTCCCACTCTATTTTTTTTGTTTTCAAAGGATTAATGATAATAAAATATTTTATTTAGTATATACAGAAGGTAGATAGAGTCAAATTTTTACGAAAGAATGGAAACTTTAGACAGAATTACTATTTGGGGAGTAGCGGCAGCGCTCTCATTTTCGTGATACGCGCAGCCTACCAGGTCATTGGTGGCGGTCGGTAAGGATTCTTGCTTCCGGGCGAAAACCCTGCCAAAGCTTTTCCGATATGTCAACATAAGCGGCTGGTTTTTAATGCGATTTTATATAATGGGTGTTATAAGAACCAAAATTGGGGCGGAAAACCCAGAAGAAATGCGCAAGCCGTGCGGTTATTTTTTAGGTTTTTTGGCCAAAAAATAGCCGATTGGGCTGGGTAACGGGTGTCCCCACCGCGGCCAGTTACCCGATTTCAGAGTCCACTAAAAGCGCATCAGAAAGAACGTTAACCCTATTTTTCGTTCCACTGCACCTCAAACCAAGTTATCAAATCGACATTTTGAAGTATGCAAAAAATTTAACTTTAAATTATGTTGTCTCAAAATTGTAATGATTAGTCAGTAACATCCCCCCCGCATATCAAACCGTTATGATTAGATTTTGAAATCGTTACTCTAATCACATCTTTTTTTTATGCCGGTGACAAATGAACCGCCAATGATCTCGACTTTGGTTCGGATCTTAGGTAGCTACAATTCAATTGCTTAACTAACTTTACAAAGGTTTTTAACTATGAAAATTGCAAAAGTCTCATCTCTTCTGGTTTTATCAGCATTAGCTTTATCATCCTTCAATGCTTTAGCAGTTACTGCCGCTCCTGGCGTATCATGTGCTCCCCTTGTTAAAACAAAAATAGCAATTGCGCCATACGCTGCATTGAATACTCGGCTTTCGAATGCGGTAATGACTCAGTTATATGCTTTAATGAAGCTCGTTAAAGATGCCGCTACTTACAATAGCCTAGCTGCGTACGCTAAACTCCAAGTTGCTGCTGGAGGTCGGATAGTAATTACAACTCCAGATGGTATTGTTGTATATGATTCTTCAAAAGGCACGGCTAACACCTATGCTAATTTTGTAGCAAAAACCATAAACGAAAACCATAACTCAAGAATCGCAATACTTAATGCCCAGCTATATGAATGCGGGTTAGGCGTTGAAACTAAATACAGCAGCACTGATAAGACTACAGAAGATTATGTGGCTGCCCGTCTTGGATTAGGTACTACAGCTGCTGCTGCTTCTTATCTGCATAGTTTGGGTACAGTTAGATTGTCCGTAAAACACTAAATGGATTTTAAAAAATACGGGTAAATTAGCTGCTAGTCAGCTAATCAACGCTCGAAAATCTTGTGAATAGTCCACTGGCTTTAGCCGTTGGATTATTCACATTTTCTAAAAAAATCGTTATCACTATTCAAAAATCTGAATTATCTGCCAATTTTAAAAAAATTGTGTTCTTAATATTTGCAATACCGTCCTATTTCATGGAGTAAATGGTAAAAATGCGTCTATTAAAATTTTATAGTGTTGCATCTCTCCTGGCCGCTTTTTTGTCAGGATATTTTGTTCGCAATTTTGAACTTGAAGGACATAGCACCAACGAAGTGAAGATAGCGAAGAACAATTCACTCGCATCTATTCAACCAGTCAGGCAAAATAAACTATTAATAAATCCAGACATTACCAAAATCAGTCAACAGTCAAGAAAAAGCCAGAATAATAACTATATAAATTCACTCCCCAATCCTATATGCCAACTCGCCGAGATTCCGGAACAGCTACCTGATGACATCAACGATAACCGATCGACTGAAGAATTGGCTTGGGAGTTGCTGGGCTCAATAGGTTCCCTGGCTTCTCTTGATAAAACTTATGATGAAATAAGGGATGGCAAAGAATTTCAGCAGTTATTGTCATTACTTTCAGCTGATCCAGTCGCGCGCAATCTAGTACTAGAACAATTTTTGCAAGTAAGTGGAACACCGTTGGGCAAAACACTTAGTCTGGCATTAGGCCAATCCAGGGGAGACACTGAACTTCCACAAATTAAAGAAGCAGCTGTTAGGTTATTAAGGGATGGCTCTGCAGAGCAACGCATTAACGCACTGCAAATGCTGGGTCATTCTAGCCAGGATAAAGATACCAGACCCATGGTGCTCGATATTCTGCGAAATGAATCTCAGGTAAACCCTGAGATGGCTATAGCTGCCATGTCGACACTAAGTCGGCAAGGCATTGCTTCGCAGACGGATCAACAAGAAGTGGTGAGCGCTGTTGCCCCTTTAATACACAGCCAGGATTCGCAAGTACGACAAAACAGTTTGCAGTTGCTTGCTCAATGGGCAGGTCACGATAAGTCAACACTACAAACATTTACTGAGGCTACTTATGATGCTAGCCCTGAAGTCAGGAGCCTAGCGCTTGCTACATTAGGTCGAGGTGGGTTTGATTATAATAATGTTCGCGACCCGCTGCTATCAGCTTTACAAAATCCTAATGAAGACCAAAATGTGAAAGCTGCAGCCCTGCAAGCATTAGAGGGTTTTCCATTGGATGCGCAAGCCTTTGAAATTTACCAGGCGCACTTATCAAGTACGCTTTATCAACAACCTGAAATTGAAGCTAATTAATGATGGTAAAACCCCGGCTATGCCGTGGGACTCTCATAGGCTTGACCTATAAGGGGTTATTGAACCAAAAGAACCCCATTATGAGAACCAAAATTGGGGCGGAAAAACCGGCAGGAGGGCGCAGGCCATGCGGCCATTTTTTAGGGGCTTTTGGCCAAAAGTCCCCACACACCGCTATAAAAAGGCGCGTCCAGATCGGGCGTAATGTTAGGCATTTATTCTCTAGGCGGCATTTCTTGAAACTTCGGCAGAGCTGGATCCATAAAGTCCCAAGCTGGCGCGCGACTAACGAAAATGTCAATTTGAGGTTTATATTGCGATAGATCATTCAATGAGCCTGCTCGGACTGCTATCAATCCTGGCATAGCCTCAGGCTTGCCAAACAATTGTGAACCGCAATTAGGGCAGAAGCCCCGTCTTGCCAGATGTCCGCTATTCCCCATTCGTTCGTAGTACTTAACTTCTCCAGTGATAGATATAGCGTTTTCAGGAACAAAAAAAGTGGGCGCATAGCCGCTCCCCGACGCTTTTTTACAATCAAGGCAATGACAATTACCTGCAAGAACAGGCTCGCTAGAGCAGATGTATGTGACTGAACCGCAAAGACAGCTCCCGGATAGATTCATAATTACCTCCTAATGTTGATGACCTAACTATAAATAGGGTTTGGGGTTAGAACCCCATTTAACTGCCTAACGTAATGGTATGGACTCCTCACCTTCCCAACGGCATCACGATGTGCCAAAGTGGAAGTAAAACGACCACTTAACAGAAGAAGAGGAAT
>JBEBJQ010000072.1:0-20874 GCA_040079795.1 Methylococcales bacterium | reverse complement strand
TATCGGGGCTGCGTAGCATATAATCGTCGCGTCGTTTTTGACGATTTTTTGGGGAGGATACCCGCACAAAAATCTTTATCAAAAACAGCGACTCTCCGGACTTTGCTGTTCAGCCCCCTCCGAAGGTAATGGTCTGTGCGGCAAAGTCGATGCTCTTTGGGCGAAGGCTTGCCGCTCGTCGTTGGTCAAATAAAGCCGCTGTCCGGTCGGGTCGTAAAGTTCCATTACCGTTTTTCCAGCCCGTGCCAAATTTTCAAGATGACAATTGCCTCTTCATCAAGGCGATACCGGATGACATAGCCACGCTGGCCGAACGGGACAAAGAGTTCACGGTCAAACCGTCCCTCCACAGCCGCATGCCAATTCCGGCGTGTTGCTGAATAAGCTGCGTGGCTTTTTTAATGGTTTGGGCGGCGTTTCTGGCGGCTTCCGGGTTATGTGGCTCTATAAATTTCCGTAATCGGACCAAATCTGCGCGTACTGTGGCAGACCATATCAAGACAGGGGTTTTGGCTTGGGACATTGCGTTTCCTTAGCGGTTCCCCAGCTATCAAGCCAAACTATCAGCTCGCCGTTATCCACGCCAAGCCCTGATTGCTTATAATCTTTCTAAGCATCATCGGATTCTTGATTACGTTTTTCCGCCCCTTATTCTTTGTCGAGATACGTCCGTATTGCTTCGCGCATGATCCAATGCGCTGAACGCTGCCGCGCTTCACCTAAATTCTTCAGGCGGGTGCGCATTTCATCGTCAAGTTTAACGCCTACAGTCGTTGTCATGGATTCCCCTCGTATGGTTGCAATTAGTATCTATAGTATAAACATTCCTGATTACCCATAAGCCTCAGCTAACTTCAAAAGTCGCCCTGGCATAGGGGGTGTCCTTACGGCAACATAAGCAAAATGAGTCCAGCCAGGGTTTGTGCATAAAAGCATTGACCAGCAAGACAAATAACACCAACAGGATAGTCAGGCGCATAATCAACAGACCAAACTGGTGGGTACCAATCTCAAAAGCGGTTGGCGGCGGCTGTCCGGTAAGACTATCAGCAATAGCACCAATGGCGGTGCCGATACCGGTTTTGACTACCCGTATCCGGGCGCTCGTGCCCATGAACACGGCATTGGTGGCCTCTTGCAGGTCGGTTGCATCAGCGGCAAGCGTGCCTGGATGCTTTTCCACAGGATATGACTCACCAGTCAGTAAGGCCTGTTTGACAAACAAATCCTTTGCTTCCAGGACCAACCCATCTCCCGGAACCATATCCCCCGCAGAAAGTACCACGAGATCACCGGGAACCACTTCGGTGACTGGCACATCAATGGCCTTACCATCCCGAATAACGCTGGCACGCACCGAAACCGAATGACGTAAACTTTCCGCCACCTTACCAGCACGGTGTTCCTGTACAAAATCCAGGGTTACGCTCAGCAGTACCATCACCGAGATGATGACAAAGTTAGTTATTTCGCCTGTAAAGGCTGAGATTGCGCTGGCTACCAGCAGCAGAATAACCAGTGGATTTTTGAAGCGGGAAAGAAATTGCAGGATTAAAGAACGTTCCCGGTGATCGCGGAACAAGTTAGGGCCGAATTTAGCCAAACGTGAACGGGCTTCAGCACTGGATAAGCCAGCGGCATCAGTTGCCAGTTCTGCATTGGGTTCAGTGAGTGGTTTTAGCCACCAAGCCTGGTCTTCAGGCGTGGTTTTGGAGTTTACGCTTGAATTTTTCATGTGCGATTAAAAGAATTAACGTTGAAAAGAGAGTGCCGCTCCCAGAGTGGCAAGGCTCCAATTAGTTATTATTAAGAAGGCAATTAATCAACCGATGGGTTTTTCTATTTTACAGATACCTAAATTTAAAAAACTTTTCCATAATAACTTAAATAATGACTGAGCTTAGCTATTGTTGATCTGTATTAGCTCAGATTTAATCTGACAGTTACCGGTTTTGCAGTGTGTCCGTCAGATTAGGTTAGGTTTGGTTCAGGTTTTTCTGGGCCCAAATCCGTTTTCCATCCAGCAAAGTATCCATTGGCGTCCTGCCATTGCACATTTTGCCCTGATGAGTCCGGTCATTGTTGTAATAAATAAGCCATTCGCCCAGATCCTTTTGCGAGGATTCCAGGCCACGATAAAGCTTTTTACGGAAGATGACCTGATAGAACCCTTGCAATATGGTTTTATGGGACTGTTCATAAATCCCATTGGTTTGCGGATGCCTGGCCTTGGTTTTGGTATGGCCGATGCCGTTGATCGCCAGATATAACTGATAGCCATGCTGTTCGGCTTTACCACAATATTCTGTCCCACAGTCCGTCAGGATACGCAGTGCGGGCAGCCCGTTCGCTTCATAGGACGGCAATACTTTGTCATTCAGGGTACCAGCTGCTGTTATCGGTGTTTTGGCCGTGTACAGGTTACAGTGCGCCACTTTGCTGTAGGTATCCACGTAAGCCTGCTGGTATTGCGCCCTACGCCTTTGAGGTTGCCAACGTAGAAAGTGTCTTGTGGATCAAGGTATCCTGGATGAACTGTTTCAATTTCACCACAGGCTTCGTCATCGTGCTGTTTTTTCTCTAACGCAGCAATCTGGGCACCGGCCAGAATGATGCCTTTTAACGTATCACGCGATACGCCCATCACCTTACAAGCCCTGGAACGTTTTGCAGTTCTTGGGCTAAGTTTAACAGCCCAGCTTTGTGTCTTATTATCGGATTGTTAGTATGTGGCATGAGCGTTACCTTTCGGGTTTTGGTTAAGGTTTCGACACCCCTATCTAAACCGGTAACCCTCATCTTTTCACGTCGATGTGTCAGATTAAATCGAGACTAATACAGCTAAAAGATGTATTTATCCAGCATCCGGCTTTGTGGCTAATCAGGAATCAATTTTTTTAAATTTAATGCCCAGTAGATTGGGTTCGCTCGCCCTACCTAATTAACCAGCAAGCGATAATTACAAAAATCGGGTTCCAGTAATTGTTTAATAGTTATAGCGTCCACAAAACGCATCAAACCTTTTGCAGAATTGAGCAGAACAATGTTGGTCATCCGCTTATTGATTAATGCCCGCATAACCAAACATTTTCCTGCTTTTGGAATATAACCTGTTTTGGAAAGTTCGATATGCCAATCCGGGTTATTAACTAATACATTGGTATTTTTAAATACCCTGACATTACTGTCATTAAAATGCTGAATAACCGATGAAGTGGTAGTCATCTTACGAATTAGCGGATAATCTGCTGCGGCATTAAGCATAAGGAGCAATTCTTTGGGGGAAGAAACATTGGCAGGTTTTAACCCCGTAGAATCGACAAATCGGGTGTTTTTCATCCCTAAACTCAGCGCTTTGGTGTTCATGGCTTGAACAAACGCCGTTTTTCCACCGGGATAATGCTTGGCTAGAACCGAGGCCGCCAGATTTTCAGAAGCCATCAATGCCAAACACAACAACTCACTTCTACTTAACCTGCTCCCAACCTCAATACAGGATTTATTTCTGCTATCCGAACCGTTTATAGCCAGTAACTCTTGCCTATCTGCACAAGAATCTATAACGACCATCGCCATCATTAACTTAGTGATTGATGCTATCGGCCCTATTTTTCGTGGGTTTTTTGAATAGATAATATCCCCAGAATTGTGATCCTGAATTAAGACCATATCTGCAGATATCCCTGAAAATTCAGTAAGCAATTTATTTATACCGTAACCAGTTATATTTTGGGAAATAGGATTTTCATGAGAACCTCACTTAATAAAGGCTTACTAAACGCTTAGTTGTGGAAAAATTCTTTCTAGTTCGTTACCGCGCGAGCCTTTTAGAAAAACATAATCTCCATCTTGAATAATCGTTTTAATCACAGAAAAACTCTCTGTTACTGAGTTAAAACAGATCACCGGGGTCTGGCCAGCCAACTCGTCATATAAATAACGCATCTCTTCGCCAATTAGTACAAGATGGGTAAAATTTAAATTCACAACCCATTCAGCAAGGCTTCGATGACAGGTTTCTGAAAAACCACCTAACTCATTCATTTCTCCCAATATTCCGATTTTACGATTGGTTTTATATTGCATTAACTCCCCGAAAGCGCCTAAATCTGCTTGCATTGAACCTGGATTGGCATTGTAGTGGCTGTCAAATACTGTAATATTGCCCTGCTGAACAGCTAAATTAATTAAATTACCTCTGCCTGAAACCACAGGGAAGTATTTTAATTTTTTAATCGCTTCAGGAATGTCTGCGCCAGCCAATAAACAACAGGATAAAACTGCCAATCCCAATTTGCCCCAATGCTGCCCAATCATAGGTAATTTAAACCGGATTACCTTCCCATTTAAAAGCGCATTGACCAAGGTTCCGGACTCACCCACATCAATGGAAATTAACTTTGCATCGGCTCCGGAATGCCAGCCAAAACTGAAGATATTTTTAACCCCTTTTTGCAGCGCCTCCTCCCTAAGAATAAAGTAACATTCAGAATCCCGATCTATCACAGCATAGCCGTCCTGATGCAAAGCAGTAAAAATATCCGCCTTACGTCGCGCTATTTCTTCTACATTATGATAACCCGCTGCGTGGGCCAAATGAACGCTGGTCACTAAAGCGATAACAGGGGCCAAGAGATTAGAGTGATGTAGGATACTTGAACCGGTCGCACCTAACCCACTTTCAAAAATATAAAACTCGCTGTTTAAGGGCGCATTTAATAATTTATAACAAATTGCTCTTGTGCTATTCGCACTACCGTGTGTTGCTATGGTATTTGCCTGCTTACTTAATACAAAAGCCAACATTTCTTTAGCAGAGGTTTTCCCTGCCGATCCGGTCACCGCAATGACATTACCGGACAAATTACTTCTTGCTTGACCCGCTAAACGAACCAAGGCATTCACTGTTGATTTGACTCTTATAATAGGCAGAAAATGCTGTAATGATTTATCCACCACGGCATCAGTGATAACACCGGAACATCCCTTTGCCAGCAACTGTTTTAAATAATCTACCTTATCAACGCCCATCCACTCTCCGTTAGTAACGGCCAAATCACCCTCTTGGATGGCAGCAATAATCTTTCCATGCAATATTCGTTTAGGCCGCATTAATTGGTCTTCAGATTTGCCCAGGAATTTACCCGCGGTAATGGTCGCCACATCACCCAAATTAATTTGATTTATAAAACTCCCGGCATGCCAATACAGATGACGAATTAAAGTTATATCTACAATGCCGGTTACTTTTAGATTATTATTTTTTTGGTACGCCTTAACCGCTAATTCTGCATTTTCATCATAAATATCAGTAAAAGGTTTTTCGATATAACCCATGTTATGTAAAGCAGCTTTAAGTTTGATTACCCGTGAATGCCGAACCCCTTTTGTTAAAACCATCAAAGCTTCGAAATCTAAAATAGCTTGCTTAATTTCCCCAGCTTCAGGTAGCCCATTTTCCCGTCTAATGCGATTAACAGTTTGAAGAAGATTATGTTTGTTTTTGACAAATAGGTTTAGCTCGCAACCACCAAAACCAAGTTCTTGCATCATAAAATTACCGTAACCAACCAGTTCAGCCATTTCGTTAGCGTCACAATGACCAGATGAATATCGGGTTAAACTGATTGACATAAATACCTTGGTTTCTAAAAAAATCTTAATGGATATACATTAAGCAGACTATCAATCCCCTATCATGACAGCCAAATCAGCAAGTACTTCTTACTGACAATAGGCCATATTTTTCAACAACGACAAAAAAGCCACCATTTCAGTGCCATGCAATTGTTGAGTAGGGCAAGTTTCCTGAATAGCCCCGCGTATAGCACAAAAAATATAATCGTTATTGTCAGCTAAATTTCTTTGGTCTTGCTCAGGCCAATGATATGGAGGGAAGTTACGGCTAGCCGATGCGGCGAGACTTAATCGTTCGAGATTTTGCAAAAAAGTTTTTACAAAAGTAATGCCGTATAGGGTTGTATCTTGAAATGGGCTAGGGAAAAAATCTTTTTCCTGTCTGTCCTGATTAGTCAACAAAAATACGCCAGCGTTTTGATCACACAACAAAGCCAGGCTGTTCCAGAAGGTTTTGGCTTGATAATCTTCTTTCAGTAAAGCATTTAATTCACTGGATGAGGCTGGCAAAGGCTCAACGTCGCCAGTACCTTTTTTAAAAGCAAATTCCACCCAACGGGCAGTCCCTTCGGTGTACCAACGATTTTTAAACATCGCATAGCCATTTTGAAAAAGATGAAACAATTCATGCGCCGGCGTCAAATTACCTTGTTTCAATGAATTTGAAATTTTAATCACTAATACGTTATTACGCTTGATATTTAATCTTGGATAACTGATAGAAATTAGCTCATCCCCTGCTGTGCCATTGTGCCGAATCGTCAAAAAATGCACATCAATAAAGTCAGCGTTCCCCTTATAACGCTTGGTCATTAAAGGATGATCTAAAGCTAATACTTGTGTATAAAAATCAGCGGCTGACTTAAGTTGCTTTGCAACCGACTCAACAAAATCAGGTATGTGATTCGCATTGAAATCACCCTTATTTTCATCGCTTAAAGCATCATCGCCCTCAAGAGAATAAAATAACCTGAATTTATCCAAAATAAACACATGATCCAATCCCACTTGCATTTTCTTGGGATCAGCGCTTGCTGAGTGCATGCCTATCAACAAAAAAATAAGTGCAATAATTCTCATGTTAAATCCTCAACTCCACCGTTTCTCTAAATCTTTTCAGCGCTCGATAAGCCTTTTTATCGGCATTATAGGCAGCTCTTCGATACCAGGCTATTGCAGTTGGCCTATCAATATCGGTACTTAAGCCTAATTCGTAAAACTCCCCCAAATAATATTGCGCCTCCGCATATTCACGATCAGCCGCTAACCTTAGATAGTAAAATGCTTTTTTATAATCTACTACACCATTCAAGCCGTTTCGATAAGCTAGGCCTAAATAACATTGTCCCGCCGAAAAACCTTGAGCAGCGGCTTGGGCATACCAATAAACCGCTTGTTGCAAATTCACTTGAACTTGTTTTCCCTGTTCCAATAGCCGCCCTAATTGCACTTGTGCAAAAGCTATGCCCTTATGCGCCATGTGGCTATACAAAGCCACTGCGTCTGTTTTATCAACCTGTTCAAACAGCGTTGGCAAATCACTTTCGGGTAACCTATGAACTTCTCCAGAAGCTAAAATATGTTCAATTTCTGTGATGGATGCGCGGGTCTGAGGATTTTTATCCAATATTCGCATTAATAAGTACCGTAATTGGAACGGGAGTGTTTCTGGAATAATTGCTTGAAGATAAAAATGGGCAAAAATTTTTGTGGCTAGATCATCGCTATGTCGAAGGTTATAAACAGCCTTACCTGTTAATACATACAACAATACACAGCCTAACGAGTAGATTTCTGAGGCACAATTCCGGTACCCAGAATACAATTCCGGGGCTAAATAAATAGCATCGCCTTTTCTATGAACAGTCTCCACATATAAAGACTTTTTAGCAAGTCCCCAATCGATGAGAGTGAATTGTTGATCGTATAGCAAAATATTTTCAGGCTTGACATCTAAATGTAAAATTCCACGGGCATGTGAAAACTTTAAAATACTTAAGATATCCTGTAAGACTTTAATCGCCTGCCCTTCACCAAAAGCCCCTTGCGATCTAATCATTTTTTGAAGATTAGGCGTATCAACATATTTAAACCTTAAATACATCGTATTATTAATTTTACCTTGCCCATAAAAAGGCACCGCCGCCGGATATTGATTGATTTCCTGTAAAATTTTTACTTCAGCCTGAATAAAACCTTCAAAGCGTGTATCTTTGAATATTTTTATTGCATAGAATTTTTGAGCGTCCACTTTATCGCGGGCTTTATAAACCTTACTAAATCCGCTGGATGAAATCAGTTTAATTATTTCAAAATCTAATTCTGAATCAGGTACCGGTATTTTATCCCTCACCAACCCACTCGCGTGAGGCAATACTGGCGGCTCATTTAATAACGGGAGCAATCTGGCAAAAAAACACGCCGCATGCTGTACCGAATCCACCCGCACCCATTGTCTGGTCAGCTTAAAGCGAAAACTGTTAATGCTTTTTTCAGGATATTTATGCGCGTACGTCGACTCTGGCGTATGCCGGGTATACATTAAGCCTTTTGCAGATTTAAGCATTTGTGCCATAACAGATTCCGCCTGAGCAGCGTCCCCTAAATAATCTGCCAGATAGTAAGCTGCAATTAAACCTTCACAACGGGAAGCATCGTGGTAAACATGGTCACCATAGTTATAATAAAATCCCCCTAAGTAATCAACATAGGGCGCATCGCTTTCTTGGTAAGCATGTTCGATCATCGCGCGCGCATCGTTAAAAACAAAATCTAGGTATGCTTGTTTTTTAAAGCCGTCGACTTTAACCCACGCTTCAATAGCTTGCATTAACCAGGCATCAGCAGGCAAAGATAAAAACAATGCTTGATATTTAATCGGACGCACGGCTACCAAAAAATCCAAAGCCAATAAGCTTTTATCATAAATTTCAGCTTTTAAATCCGCCTTGATGGCATTGATCCATTGAAAATACAAGGCCAAGCCTAATAGTGCTTCGCCCGGATAATAAAAAGAAAAAAGCTGCTGCTTAATGTTATCGGGCGGATCTATCAAAGGTTCGCCATTGTTAAATAACGGATGGATGTAATAGCCAATCATCTCCCCTTCAGCATCAATGCGCGACAAAATATGCCTGACAAAACCATCAATCGTGCGCCGATAGTTCTCATCCTGGGTATGCCGATAATAATGCATCAAAGCCACCAGGCCGATCCCGGCACCACCTAGTTTAGATTTCTTGTTATCAAAAGGATAGCAGGCGTAATGCCCATCAACTTCATGTTCACGCAGCGTAGATAATAAGAATTGCAATGAATGTCTGGCGGCTTCCAAATAACGTTGTTCATCGGTCAGTTCATAGCCACGCAATAAGGTAATTGTCCCACCACCGTGACGCAAAATATTGTTATACAAAGGATCGAGCATGTTGGGATGGTCGAAATCAACCTTGGTATCCAGATAACCATCGTAAAAATATAAAAAACTCCCGTCGGCATTCATATTGTTAAGCAGCCAATCTATACTTTTTAAGGTGCTTTCCAATAAGATAGCTTTATTAAACTGAACTGGCATCGGATAACCCCGATACAACGGCAAGGTCTCTTCAACAAAACTGATAAAGGCAATGCTTTGAATAAAGCGATAGTCTATCGGTTCATGACGCATAAGCTGTTCGCGTTCGGAAAAACGCTTAGTTTGTTTCGCAATGCCGGTTTGTTTAGCCAAAAATTGCAGCAGTTGCGGTACGCTCATAATGCTATGCACTACTGCATCAGTCGGCATAAAGTAGCGCACAACCCCCTGATAAATATATTTAAAGCCAGTGATACCCGGCTCAAAACGATTTTGAGTAAACGCCATACCCGTTAAATTCCTAATAGAACAAGGCTTTTCTTCCACCACCATTTCAAACAAGAGTCGACATTGCTGCTGATCAGCTACGGCAAATTCATTAAAACGCGGCGCTACTTTCAGTTTTTCAACCACCCGCGCCACTGTTTTAGGCAAAGTGGCTTTTCTGGAACCCCAACGTAGTGGCTTTAATCCTCGTTGAAAAAGGCTAATATAAATTTGGGAGAGTGCCGGATCAAAGGGTAAAGCAAGTGATTCCGGTATGTTGATTGGACGGTCACTGATTAATGCCTGACGGATGGCGTTTAATAACTGGTTTTCCAGCTGATAATTACTTTTAAAACAAAACTCGCTATAAATATCCTGATTCATTGCTCGCTCTTGGCTGGAATAACGCATTTTACTGTAGTGAAAATTCGCCGCTTAAACAACGGAATTATTAGAACTTCGGCAACACTAACTAGCGTTGACAGCGTTCACAAAAAACACTGGTACGATTGTTGATACGCACTTCTTTTAAAACTTGTTGACACTGTGTACAAGGCAAACCGGCACGACCATAAACGTGCAAGGTTTGCTTAAAATAACCGGGGTTACCGTCGGAGTCAGTAAAATTGCGCAGCGTGGTGCCGCCTTGTGCAATAGCGGCGGTCAAAATACTTTTGATATGGGCGGCGAGGGTTTGATAGCGTTGTAAAGCAATATTTCCGGCAGCACGGGTAGGTTTAATGCCGCTGGCAAATAACGCTTCATTCGCATAAATATTCCCCGTTCCGGTCACAATCGCTTGATCCATAATAAACTGCTTAACATTCAACTTCCGGTTGCGGGATAATTGATATAAATGCTCGCCAGTAAAATCGTCACTCAGCGGTTCTGGACCGAGTTTTGTCAGTAACACATGTTGCTCAGGATGTTGACCTAGCCATAAAATGGCACCGAAACGGCGTGGATCGGTATAACGCATCACATAAGCAGAATCAAAAACAATATCGACATGATCATGTTTGGCGGGCGGTAGAACTTTAGTCAGAATGCGTAAGCTGCCTGACATGCCTAAATGTATCAATAAACACCCGCTTTCAAAATAAAACAGCAAGTATTTGGCACGGCGATCTATTCTTTGCAATCCCTGCCCTTGTAAGCGCAATTGCAGATCATTAGGAATGAGCCAGCGTAGGCGAGATTGGCGAATGGTTAGTCCAGTAACCTGTCGCCCGGTAATATGGCTGGCAATACCGCGCCGGGTGGTTTCAACTTCTGGTAATTCGGGCATACCGTTAACGTCGTTTACGTTGGCGCCAAATCCACCAGCCACACATGACTAAAGCGAATGGCAGGATAATTAAAAAGCCAAAACCGATAAGCGCAATACTCAACGGCGTCATCTCTAGGCGATTATCCAGCGCCATACGCGCAGGCACGTCGATAGTGTTATCATCAAACGTCAGCCATTTAATCAGGCGCAAACCCAAATCCAGATTACCGACATTATGCAGATAGGCATTCGACAAAAAATCCCCATCGCCCATGACCAGAATACGCTGCTCTTTATTTGACACTTTGCGCGTCAGAGCCAAGCCAATGGTCAACGGCCCCAGTTGCTCGCCGCTGGCCTTATCAAAATTAATGATGCTTGCCAGCTCACCGGTTTCATTCCAAGCTTCCGTCGAGCTGCTGAGCAAATTCACACCTTTGTAAGCACTGTTCGAAGCCATTGTTAAAGCCGCTGTAGTGGGAAATAAAGTCATGGTTTCAAGGTTTTTGGTAATCGCATGCGGGGTGCTGTAAGCATTAAGCAATACAAAACTGGCATTATTGATGCCATATAACTTGGCGTTGTTATCCACGACTGTACCGGGTAGAACCTTGACGCCCAGCTCATCCAATATCGGTTGCACCAAGCTTGGATCTGGCTCAGTCAACAATAACAGGTTGCCGCCTTGTTGCAAATAATGCCGGATAATATCCAATTCACCCGGCAATAATGCCACGGTTGGCGCTGCAATCACTAGCAGTGAAGAATTATCGGGGATAGCCGGAAGAGTCCCTAGATTAAGGGGTTGTGCGGTGTATTGTTGTTGCTTTAGGCGCTTTCCAAAGTCACCTAAGTCAAAATTGGCCGTACCAATCGGATTACGTTCGCCATGACCGCTTAAAAAACTCACCCAATGCTGCTCCGAACTCAGCAATTGTAAAAGCGTATTGCTTAAAGAGGTTTCATTGACAAAGGTGATTTTATCGCTGCGGCCCTGATACTCGACCAAAATAGCCCCTTCAGCCCCAATATCCAGTGCCCGAATCTGCTCGGGTTGCTCAGCAGGGTCTACAAATTTCAAGCTTACATCCGCTTTAATACGGCTGTAACGCTCGATTAAATCACTCAGTTGATTTCTAAGCGGCAAACCGCGTTTGATGTAAGCCTTTATAGTAACAGGGCCTGCCAAGCGCTGTAATAACTGTATGGAAGGGGTTGATAGCGTGTTACGGTTATTAGCGGTTACATCTAATAACCAGGGATGTAAGGTACTCAACCACGCTGCCGAGGCGATTAATAATAACGCGGCAGTGGAAATCAGGCGGTGTTTTAAACGCAAGTATTGATGGTGCTGCTTAGCGTGTTGCATAGCTTTGTAAATGACAATCAGCAATAGTAAACGGTATGGCGTTCGTCATTTTTGTAACCGCTCATAATCCAGTCGACGGATGCTTAATATTAAAAATGCGGCTATAAATAACCCAAAATAAATCAGATCCACCGAATTAATAAGCCCACTTTGCAGATTTTGAAAATGCTTAGCCAGGGAAAAATACTTTAACGTCGAACTGGATTGCTCGCGGTAATTATTACTCCAATCCAAAATCCACAGCAGCAATAACAAACCAAAAGTACTAATCGCCGCCACAGTCGGTTGATTTGCAACACAAGACAGCCATAATCCAATGGCAGAAAAAGCTGCCATTAATAGCATTAAAGCCAAAATATTGGCAAAAAATTTACCGAAATCAAGCGATGCGCCGACCAGTAAGGAAAGCGGCATCAAACTGGTTAATAGCACCGTAAAACTAAATAAGCCCAGTACCGCTAAAAATTTACCACAAACTATTTGTGTGGTGCTAACTGGCGCCGAAAGCAACAATCCCAAGGTTTTATTGCGCCGTTCCTCACAAACCATGCGCATGGTAAATAACGGCGCGACTAACAGCAAAATCACTGCAGTATTATAAAACAAAGGGATAACAACTAATTCCGCAAGTCCCGGTGAATCAGGCATATTGGCTAAGCTGGACTGAGCGCTGTTAAAGGCCTCAACCAAAGACAAAAATAAATACGCTTGGATAATTTGCACCACTGCCAGTAATGACCAGGCAAGCGGGGAAAGAAACAAGGTTTTCAGTTCACGGCGGGCTATAGTTAAAATCATTGAAGCGATTCAGGCTGCGTTAAACGAATATATTCATCTTCCAGTGACGGTTGCAGGGGTGTAAGCTCCTGTAATCCCCAACCACTGTTGATAATAGTTGCGGCAATTGCCTCAGGTACGCTTATATCCGTAGTCGAGGTATGTTGCACCCGAATTTGTTGAGGGCTAATAACCTCAATTGCGTTCACCCCTGGAATCATCGACAAGCGATTAACGTCAACCGGCAGTCGCGTCAGAATATGCAGGCTGGAAGATTGCAACTGACGGTTCAAGTCACTGATACTGGTTTTTAAAATTAATCGGCCTTGCTGTATAATCTGCACATGCGTACAGGACTCCTGCACTTCTGACAAAATATGCGTGGATAAGATGATGCCGTGATCCTGCCCGAGTTCCCGTATCAATAGCCGAATGGCTCTGATTTGTGAAGGGTCAAGGCCAACAGTAGGCTCATCCAAAACAATAACCGCCGGATTGTGTAAGATGGCTTGCGCAATACCAACCCGCTGTTGATAACCCTTCGATAGCATGCCAATGAGCCGATTAGCAACATCGGTTAAACCGCAGCGTGCCCGGGCAGTTTGTATGGCTTTCGTAATGTGTGTTTTAGGAATGTGGTGTAACTGCGCGCAATACGCCAAAAATTCATTGACGGTCAGATCTTTATATAACGGCGGTGTATCCGGTAAATACCCTAAATTCAATTTAGCCGCATTGGGATCGGTAAGCAGGTTAATACCCTTAATATGGATATTCCCAGAACTGGGGGCGAGATTACCGCAAAGTAGCTGCATGGTGGTGGTCTTACCTGCACCATTAGGGCCTAAAAATCCGAGCACCTCACCTTTGGTTAAGCTAAAGCTGACATCATGAACCGCACAGTGTTGACCGTAATAACGGTACAAATTTTCAGCATTAATCAGGTCAGTCATGCCGCGTTGAGTTCTGCTAGTAACCGTTGTAATTCGTCCTGATATTTTTTGCGGTAAACCAGAAACTTCCAGCGACTACCCCCACACTGCCTCCAAAGCAAGGTTGATCGAATTCCGGCTAACAGTACCGAACGGATTTTATTGACAATATCAGGACGGCTTAAATACGCTTCATCACCATTTATCATGATACGCGGCTGCAAAGTGCTGAGGGTGCTGTGGTATAAGTCGCCCAGATTGGCTAAGGTATTTTCGTGCAATAAGCCGAAATGTTCGCTCTGAAACTGCGCTTTTTCTATACCGATACTGATAGTTTTGAGTAAAGAAGGATTCTTGCTGAGCTTTTTTTCAAGAAAGACCAGTTGCGCCGCATAGCGTGCTTGATCTGGATTAGCTATTTTAGTGCCCGTCAATTGATTGGCAAACTCTGTTAAACCAAATCTAATACCGGATAACCCGCCGGAGACATCGGTTACACTGTCCGTATTGACTTTAAGAATACTCTCCACGCTTGCCTGTAAAGCAGCTTGGTCTGCATTTCCTGTAGTGGCCAATTGTTGCGCTAATGCCGCAGCCTGAGCGATACCCGCAAGGGCAATGGTTTGGTTAGTCAGGGTATTGAGTTGCATAGGCGTTAAAGAAAAAAACGGTTTGATCCAACTTTCAGACATAATCATAACACTTTGTAAGCGCAGATAGGCAAGCGCTTCACATTGCTGTTAATTGATATTATTCAGAACACCTTCCGTCCAAGCTATGGCTTCCAAATAAATCGCGCCGATTTGTTGCTGGCTGATGGTTTTAAAAGGTTCACCGGGAGTTTTCCAGTTTTCAAAATCAATCACGCATTGCAGCGTTTCACCAGCAATACCTTGTTTATGCAGCAAAGCATCAACAATAGTGGTTTCCAGCGGCAGTTGTTTTATGGCATCCGGTAAAGCCATATCTAAAAGGCTATCGATATGGGAAAGCATCCCAATCATAAAAAACTGTTCGGCATTTTGATTAAGTAATACCGCAATTTGTTCGCACATTCTGGCGCATATAAGCGCATTTTCAAGAATAACCACGGGTTTATTCGAGAGCGATGCCAAAGTAACAATGCTAATCCAGCGTCTAATTTCTTTCAAACCCAAACAGGTAATGGCATGCTGAATAGATTTTATTTCTCTGGGCAAGCCGTAAAAAGATGAATTAATGTAGTGCAGTAACTTGTAACTTAAGCCCACATCTTGGGCAATAATCGGGGTAATTTCGTTAAACTCAACGTCCACTTTGGTAATGACGGTCAACAATTTAATGGCAGCTAATTGGTTTACGCCTATCCGCGTCCCCTCTACCAAGTTCGGCTTGCTAAAAAAGTAACCTTGAAAAAAATCGCAGCCTAATTGCTGAAGTTCCAAAAATTCCGCATGGGTTTCTACTTTTTCAGCTAAGATTTTAACATTAAAAGGTTTAAGCTTAGCAATGAGGGTTTGAATCTCACTCATGCTCATCGCCATTACATCAATTTTGATGATATTAGCGATTTCGACTAAGGGTTGCCAAGCCTTAGAAAAAATAAAATCGTCCAAAGCAATGGTATAGCCATTATGCGAAAACTCTTTAACAGCATTAATAACGTCTTGGTTAATATGAATATCTTCTAAAATCTCAATGACAATACGGTCTTTAGGAAGATGTAGCGGGGTTTTTTCAAGAATGTTCTGAGTCGTAAAATTAATAAACGCTTTATGGGGGCCAACAATGTTGTTCAATCCAACTTCTAGCAGCGTATCCGTGATAATTTGATTGGTGGCTTGTGTGCCATTCGCCGGATCAGAAATATCAAAGTCTGAGCCTCTAAATAACAATTCATACGCAAAAATTTTAAGCTCATGATCTAAAATTTGTTGTCGCCCAATGATTATGTCGCCCATGCTAATCTTAAATTTTGTTAATTCTATTAGTTAATATAGACCATAGTTTCAAGAATAAAAGTGCTTTGCAAGAATTTTATTTCATTTTTTTGGCAAATAGGCCAAGAAAAAGCCTTATATCCTGATTATTAGTGATCAGTTCAATAGAAAGACTCAGCCGTTATAGTTTATAATGGTCTTTTTTAAAATTTTCACTGCTACCCTCTATTTTGTTAGCGACTGACAGTAATTAAACACCTTAACATGCAAGAAATAAATCCGATAAAAAACAAAATAACTGACTTAAAAAGCCGTGGCGATTCTCTTCGGGGGTATCTTTGACTTTGATCATAAAAGCGAGCGCTTGGTTGAAGTTTTAAGGGAGCTGGAAAGCCCTACCATTTGGAATAAACCCGAAAAAGCTCAAGCTTTAGGCAAAGAGCGCGGACAATTAGAAGCCGTAGTCAACACCATTACAGAGCTGGATCGTGGTTTGGATGATGCTGAAGAACTCCTGTTAATGGCAGTAGAAGAAGCGGATGAAGATACAGTAGAGACCGTCATCAAAGACTTGGACTATCTGGAAAATAAAGTCGCCAATCTGGAATTTAGGCGCATGTTCTCTGGCGAAATGGATGCCAATAATGCCTTTTTGGATATTCAATCCGGCTCCGGCGGCACCGAAGCACAAGATTGGGCATCCATGATTGAACGGATGTATCTACGCTGGGGGGAGAAAAAAGGTTTTAAGACTGAATTGATTGAAGAATCGGATGGTGATGTCGCGGGCATTAAAAGCGCCACGATTAAATTTGAAGGTGAGTATGCTTTTGGCTGGTTACGCACAGAAACCGGCGTACACCGGTTAGTACGCAAATCGCCGTTTGATTCTGGAAACCGCCGCCATACTTCATTTGCATCAGTGTTCGTATCACCGGAAATTGATGATGATATTGATATAGACATTAATCCCGCCGACATTCGCATAGATGTCTACCGTGCCAGCGGCGCAGGAGGCCAACATATCAACAAAACTGAATCAGCGGTGCGGATGACGCACGGCCCAAGTGGGATCGTGGTGCAGTGTCAAAGCGACCGTTCTCAGCATAAAAACCGCGACACTGCGATGAAGCAGTTGAAAGCGAAGCTCTACGAGCTGGAAATGCGCAAGCGCAGTGAGTCAGCGCAAGCACTGGAGGATACTAAATCCGATATAGGCTGGGGTAGCCAGATTCGCTCTTATGTGTTGGATCAGTCGCGCATCAAAGATTTGCGCACTGGCGTGGAGACAGGAAATACCCAAGCTGTGCTGGATGGCGATTTGGATCAGTTTATTGAGGCGAGTTTGAAGAGTGGTCTATAGTAATTTTCCATCAAAAACGCCTTCTTAGCCTCTAAAACAATTTTAATGCAGTTAAGCATAAGTGCCTTTATTTCAAATTTAAAAACCTAACCCCAATGTCAGAAACCCAAATAGACGAACAAGAACAAATTAAGCAACGCCGTAGTAAACTCAGTGAATTGCGTGAAAGCGGCATCGCTTTTCCTACTGACTTTCGCCGCAATGTCATTGCCGGAGAATTACTCGCAGAATATGGCAACCACAGTAAAGAACAGCTAGAAGCTGAGCCGTTTCGAGTTAAACTGGCTGGACGGATGATGACCAGGCGCATCATGGGTAAAGCCAGTTTTGCGCATATCCAGGATATGTCAGGGCAAATTCAACTGTACGTTGCCCGTGATAATTTGCCGGAGAACTTTTATAACGATCAGTTTAAAAAATGGGATATTGGCGACATTATCGGTGCTGAAGGGGTTTTGTTTAAAACCCAAACCGGCGAACTCAGCCTTAAAGTGGACGATATTCGTCTATTGACCAAAGCTTTGCGCCCCTTGCCGGAAAAGTTTCACGGCATTGCCGATCAGGAAATCAAATATCGCCAGCGGTATTTGGACTTGATCATGAGCGATGAGTCCCGGCAGACTTTTTTAATGCGCTCCAAAATTGTGAGTTTTATTCGGCAATTTTTAAATGACCGCCAATTCTTAGAGGTTGAAACACCCATGATGCAAGTCATTCCCGGCGGCGCAACCGCCCGCCCGTTCATGACCCATCATAACGCCTTGGATATGGATATGTATTTAAGGATTGCGCCGGAACTCTATTTAAAGCGTCTGGTAGTTGGTGGCTTTGAGCGGGTATTTGAAATCAACCGTAACTTCCGTAACGAAGGTTTATCCACACGGCATAATCCTGAATTTACCATGCTGGAGTTTTACCAAGCCTATGCAGAATATGGAGACTTGATGGATTTAACGGAAGCGATGCTCAAAGGCTTGGCAGAAGAAGTAGTAGGACAAACCCTGATTACTTACCAAGGGGAAACCTATGATTTTGGTAAGCCGTTTGATCGTATGACCGTGGTTGAGTCTATTTTGCATTTTAATCCTAACTTAAGCTTAGCTGATTTGAATACCCGGGAAGCGGCGGAAAAAGTAGCACAAGATTTAAAAATTCCGCTTAAAAACAGTTATGGCTTAGGTAAAATCCAAATCGAAATTTTTGAAAAGACGGTTGAAAGCCGTTTAATGAACCCTACTTTTATCACCGCTTATCCGGTGGAAGTGTCCCCTTTAGCGCGACGTAATGATAATGATCCACACGTTACTGACCGTTTTGAGTTTTTTGTCGGTGGTCGGGAAATTGCCAATGGCTTTACCGAATTAAACGATGCGGAAGACCAAGCAGAACGCTTCCAGAAACAGGTCGATGAAAAAGACGCGGGTGATTTGGAAGCCATGCACTTCGATGCGGATTATATCGTGGCTTTAGAGCATGGTATGCCGCCAACAGCAGGTGAAGGTATTGGTATTGACCGGTTAGTGATGTTGTTTACCGACGCGCCATCAATTCGGGATGTCTTACTGTTCCCCCACATGCGCCCTAAGCTTTAAAAACAATGCGGCATAAATTAATGGAATTAAGGCAAGGTTAAGCTTGAATCCGTTATCTTTATAATCATAATTCAGCGCCTTATTTAAGAATCAGTATTTAAAACAGTTAGGTTATTGTTTTTATGTGCCCTGAATTTAACTTATAATTGTCGGCTTGCTGAAAAAGGATTAGGAATGCAACCCTTTAAGTGGCCGATTCGTGTTTATTATGAAGACACAGATGCAGGCGGTGTGGTTTATTATGCCAATTACCTCAAATTTTTTGAACGGGCCAGAACCGAGATGCTGCGCGCGGCTGGGTATGAGCAAGATGAATTGCGGGTCAGAGATAATATCCTGTTTGTCGTTCGCGCCTTACAAATTGATTACCTAAGCCCCGCGCATTTTAATGACTTACTGGCCACCACTACCTCGATAACAGAAACCAAGCGCACCCGAATACTATTTGACCAAATAATAACCAAAGATGCCCTGACCCTGTGCCATGCTGTTATCAGTATAGCCTGTTTAAATGCTACATCCATGCGCCCTACAGCGATTCCACAACCGTTATTAGAACAGTTACAAAATGAAAACTGATTTATCCATATTCCATTTAATTACCTCAGCCAGTATTGTTGTTCAATTCGTCATGCTGATCTTATTAATCGCATCGATTGTTTCCTGGGCATTTATATTCAGCAAACGTAAACAATTAAATAAAGCCATTGAAATTACAGAGGAGTTCGAGGCTGAGTTTTGGTCAGGTGTTGATTTATCTCAACTGTACCGCAACATGATGACCAAGGATTTTGAGCCTGAAGGTATCGAAAAAATTTTTGTGGCCGGTTATAAAGAATTTTCCCGGATGCAACAAGCCGGTGGCATTGATCCTGCCGTACAGGTTGAAAACGCCCATCGCGCCATGCGTATTGAACAACAGCGTGAACTCGACAGTCTGGATGAGTCCTTGCCGTTTTTAGCTACAGTAGGCTCAACCAGTCCCTATATTGGCTTATTTGGAACGGTTTGGGGGATTATGAATTCTTTTCGATCTTTAGGTAATGTACAACAAGCCACCCTAGCATCCGTTGCGCCAGGTATTGCAGAGGCTTTAATTGCTACGGCTATTGGCTTATTCGCCGCTATTCCAGCAGTTGTTGCCTACAACCGCTTTAGTACCCGTTTAGACCGTTTATCGGGACGCTATGAATTGTTCACCGACGAATTTGTCGTGTTATTACAAAGACAGGCACATAAACGATGAGCAGGAAAGGTAAACGCAGAAAACCGATGGCAGAAATCAATGTTGTGCCCTACATTGACGTAACCTTGGTATTGCTCATCATCTTTATGATTACTACACCGTTATTGCAAACCGGCGTTGATGTTAATTTACCCAATGCTGAAGCAAAAACTGTCGAACCCAAAAATGATCCGCCGATCATCATTTCCGTTAATAAACAAGGTGAATTCTTTATAGACCTTGGTGATCAAAAAGAAAAACCCGTGCAAGAAGACGAGATACTCAACAAAGTTTCTGCGGTAATGAGAAATAAACCGGAGACACCGGTATTTATTCGCGGTGATGAAGCTGTTGATTACGGTAAAGTCGTTACCATCATGGCCGCTTTAAAAAATGCGGGAGTGCCCAACGTTGGCTTAATGACCAAACCCAAGCAATAGTTGCTATGCAAAAAAATCGCAAACCCTTATGGCCGTTTGTTTTATCCCTGAGTTTACATTTGTTGCTGATGCTTATTTTTGCAATCGGCTTACATTTTGACCCTACCAACGAAGCGGAACCCCAACCGGAAATCATTCAAGCGACATTAATTGAAGAGCTACCGATTGCGCCAGAAACCAAAGCATCCAAAGCACCAGCAAAAAAACCGGTTAAAGATAAAGAAGAGCCTGTTGTTGAGAAACCTAAGGCTAATGCGTTAATTGAGCAAAAAAAAGCCGACGTCAAGCAAAAGGCCGCTGAAGCCGAGAAGGCAGAAAAGCTCGAAGCTGTAAAAGAAGCCAAGCAAAAAGCCGCCGAAGCTGAGAAAGCCGAAAAGCTCGAGGCTGCAAAAGAAGCCAAGCAAAAAGCTGCCGAAGCTGAGAAAGCCGAAAAGCTCGAGGCTGCAAAAGAAGCCAAGCAAAAAGCTGCCGAAGCTGAGAAAGCCGAAAAGCTCGAGGCTGCAAAAGAA
>JBEBJQ010000161.1:0-3695 GCA_040079795.1 Methylococcales bacterium | reverse complement strand
TACGACCTCAGGTAATTGGACGTGGCGATTTAACTGGGATCAGCTCACCCCTGAGCGAACCGGAAAAATGCAACATTTGGTTAAATTGTTTAACAGGCAAGTTTAAAGTCAATGCAGTGGGAAATTAGTTGAGAATTTTGCATCGATATAGCCATGGCACAATAAATACGTCTTGTTTTAGGTAGGCTAGGTGTTTTGACAAATTGTTGTTATTTTTTATCATCCTAAATGCACCACGGGTTTACCTAATAAAAGTGGCTTGTTAAAAATACTTATTGCATGTGTATAAAAAATTCCTTTCCGATGATGAGTGAAACGATTTTCGGTTTTGTCTAAAAACTACCTACCAGTAAAGGTTGAGTAATGCTGCTAGTGGCTGAAAGAATTATCGACAGCGTAAATGGGCGAGGTTTGCAGCTATTTTGATATAGGATGTGTCATTGCTAAATAGATCCGCGTTGATACAATTAAGTATCTAACCGACTTCCAGACGGCGTGGTTTTGAATGGATTCACATTATTGAAGGTTATGATAAACTCATTATTTAATTCAGGGGTTCCGCCGGAAAGGGCAAATTGTGTTAACGATAAAAATGATTACTTTTTATTGATGCAACCTTTGGCTGATATGTGCATGACATCCTGAAATTTTTCATATTTCCATATACCAAGAGCACATAGTTGGTTCGGAATTTTATTGACCATAACATTAACAAACAAGAGTTCGATTAATGACACCACTTACCCTTGAAAAAGCGAATAAAATCATCAATGCGGCTACCCAAAAAGCAAGATCTTTGAATATGGCGCCGCTGACTGTGGTGGTGCTTGACGAAGCAGGTCATCTGAAGGCTTTGCAACGAGAGGATGGGGCAACAATGATCAGGCAGCAAATAGCCACGGCTAAAGCATGGGGGGCCGTTAACATGGGCATTTCTTCACGAAGCCTTGCGGCAGTAGCCGAGCATCGCCCGGATTTTATGAATGCTTTGATTGGCATTGCCGACGGAAAAATCATGCCAGTTCCTGGCGGGGTATTGATTCGGGATAAAGGCAATAATATTATCGGTTCAGTTGGTATTAGCGGCGATTCATCTGAGCAGGATGAGCGTTGTGCGATTGCGGGTATAGAGGCTGCCGGGTTTGTGGCGGGGGTTTAGTTATACCAATCCCATAATGTCCCCTCTCCCCTTGTGGGAGGAGAGGACTAGGGTAGTATTTTAAGGTGTCCTGCGCTTCTCGCATTGATCGCACGTTGTCAAAGGGCTTTGACAACGTGCGATCAATGCCGCACCACGGGCTATTTCCGATTAATACTCCGATGCGCGGCATACGGGAGAAGGCGGGCAATTGTAAGCTGGGGTGAGTTTGTCCAACAACACACAGAATCATTTTTTGATATGTTTAGCTATTAAGTCAAGAATAGCCGTTGTGTCTTTGTCTCCCACCTTTTTGAAAGCTACAGCTATTTTGTTGACTTCAAGTTTCTCAAGATCCTGATCCTTACTAAGAGTAATCATTTTCCTTAAGTTTTTTAAAATATATTCGATTTGTTCATTTGATAAACTAGGTTGATAATCTGATTTGGGGTTTATTGGCAGTGTATTTCCATCGCTATCAACAGAGTTTGCAATCATAATCATTAATTCTTTTGCAAGAACTCTTCTTTCATATAAATTTGTTTCTGATTTTAAATTGCCTAGTATTTCTTTTGCTCTAGAAAATTTAATAATTTGCGATCTTTGAATGGCTATACTTTGTAAAGCATCTCTAGTATTTTTCCACGATTTTGCCTTTTGTATGTCTTCATCTTGGAGTATTTTTAGTAGGCTACTGTAATTATTTTCGGCTAGCTCGATATTAACGTCGCTAACATTTTTGTTTATTTCTACAATGACATAAGTATTGTCAGTATAAGGTGTTCCGCCTTTCAATAACTGACCTGTGTTTTCATTAAGCACCAGTTCCTTCCAAGGAATTTCAGTGTCCCTGTCCTCGACACGTATCAACACATAATTACCAGTTTCTAATGTTAGATGCTGTATTTCTTCAACACCTCCTTTAGGGTCTAAAATCATCGCATACCTGAATTCAGTATCATTTTGCTCACCATCCAAAAATGATTTGCCAATATTATTTAGTAGATTTAGAACTGGCGCTGAGGGCGGGTAAGCTTTGCCACCCGCTGATGCTAAAGTGTTTAACAATGCTTTGGTTCTCTCTGAGGTTACATCTAATTCAAATATTGAAATTCGAAACGCAAAAGGCGCACCCTTATATTCTATGGGGCCATAAATAGGCATGTTGTCAAAATTTAACAATTGACCTTTGTGTACCTTATTTGAATAAAACACTACCCTACCTTCGTTCATGTTTTCGAAGCTAAGTTCTTTACCTGTTCTCTCTTCAAAGGCATTAGCAACAATTGCAATTTCACCAATAGATTTAGCAATTTACCTATTAAAGTTTGTAATGGACAATGGAGGGAATTCTGCAAAATCTGCTATAAAGGCTGAGCGTAAATGGACAGATAATGAATCACCTTTATCAAAGATTGAATTTGTACCAAGGGAAGCATTTTTGGCAATCAATTGATATTTAAAATCACATTTTTTATCTTCGGTATTTTGAGTAATTTCAGTTATGTCTTTGCTTTGTTGTGTATCTAAAGTGACTTTATTTTTTTGAGGAATATTAGGTATATCTACTTGAGTATTGTTAGTTCGACGGAAATCAATCTTACCTTCATTGGTATTGGCGCAGCTTGCCAAACCAATGGCAAACAGAAACACTACAAATTTATTATTTTTCATTACACTCCCCATGTTTCAACTCGTAATGTGGATTAGCCGTTTTGGGCAATTCACCATGAAATACGTTTTTTTTGATGGCATCTAGCTGGTTAGTACATTGTTTATATATACTTATTAGTCAAATACTTAACAGCTACAGCCTTGTTTTACTTATAAGTTGATGAATTAAAATTTAGAATTATCGACATTAAGGCTAGCAGGTTTTTTACATTTATTATGTGAATTATTACCACTAGCGGTAGCAAGGTAGCCTGAATGAAACGTAGTGAAATCCAAGGTTTTGAGTCCCCGTATTTCGTGTTGCTACATACGGCTACATAGCTATAAATACCCGCATCTCCCGAATCCCGCCGAGTACCGAAAGTTTTGGCGGGAATTGCCCGGAGAGGGGTGCGGCAGGGGCAGGAAATCCCTTCTGGCGCCCCGTCAAAACTGACGAATGCAGGAAGCAAGCGGCATCCGGGTTACCCTTTCTTTGGATACTTTCTTTTGTGGAAAAATGCTCCTGCATTTTCCACATTCACCACATCCATGTGGCTTGGCGAAGCAAAAGAAAGTATCCCGCCTGCCGGTGCGGGAACTGGCATTTAATCAATCGTCGCGGTAGCGATACCTTATTCCCCTCACCCACAAGGGAGAGGGAATAGAATGTTGATTTGTTCATGGTTCGATAAGCTCACCACGAACGAAATCAATATCGTATACGACAAAAAAAAGGCCTGTGTTCGTAAGAACACAGGCCTTTTTTTGAACAGTAAACGCTTAGCGTTTTGAGTACTGTGGACGTTTTCTAGCTTTGTGCAAGCCGATTTTCTTACGTTCAACAATACGAGAGTCGCGTGTTACGTAACCTGCTTTTCTCAGCGCAGGCCGCAACGCTTCG